>NZ_VISV01000004.1:148435-195228 GCF_007827615.1 Streptomyces sp. CNZ287
GCGGCCCTCTCATGCCGCGTTGTGCGCCGTCACCAGCCAGGCCGGGGCCCGGAGCAGGACTCCCTCCGGGGTCACGTACGGAGTCAGGGCCTCGCGCAGGGCCTCGGTCGCCTTCGCCTTCGTCCCCCCGTCGAGGTCCGCCATCACCCCTCGCACATGCGGCCGGTTGAGGACGAAGTCCAGCGCCTCCCCGACCCCCGCCCCCAGGTCCATCGGCTCGTTCTCCGCCTCCAGTCGTACGTCGACGAAGCCCGCCCCGCCCAGCACCTCCCGCACCCGGTCGGGGTCGGCCAGCGAGTTCGGGCCCGGCTCGTTCACGCCTCCGGACTTCGGCACCGTGACGTACCGGCCGAGGGCCGCGCGCGGCACGGCCGAGTACTCGCTCTCCTCCGGCGCCCGCCAGCACACGAACGCCAGCCGCCCCGCAGGCCGCAGCGCGCGCCGTACGTTGGCGAACGCCGCCACCGGGTCCGCGAAGAACATCACGCCGTGCCGGCTGATCGCCACGTCGTACGCGCCGCCGGCGAAGCCGTGCACCTGCGCGTCGGCCTGCTCGAAGCGCACGTTCCCGACGCCCTCCTCTGCCGCCCTCGCGCGCGCCTGCGCGAGCATCGCGGCGGACAGGTCGACGCCGAGCGCCGAGCCCTCGGCGGCGAGCGCCGCGGCCACCCGGGTCGTCTGGCCGCAGCCGCAGCCGACGTCGAGGACGCGGTCGTCCGGCTGCACGTCCGCGCCCGCGAACAGCCGCTCGCTGTAGCGGAACATCGCCGCGTTGTACTGCTCCTCGTACGCGACCCAGTGGTCGCCGTTGGCCCCGTTCCAGTCGAGGGTCCGCGCGCTCTCCGCCACGTCCGCCGCCTTCCGCCGTTCCGCCCGATCCGCCCGTGCCGCCGCTTCTGACGGTCACCGTACGCCCGTACGGAGCCCGCCGAGGCCGTCACCTCACACGGAACACCGGCCCCCGCGCGACGAACGGCAGTGACGCCCCCGCCGGGATCAGATACGCGTGCTCCCTGCGCACCCGCAGCACGTCGCACATGCCGTCGGTGATCACCAGCACGGGCGCCGCGCCCGGGAAGTCGTCCGCCCGTTCCAGCAGGTCGAGCCCCGGCTGGAGGACGGTCCCGCCGCGGCCCTTCACCCGCACCCGGCCGGCGATCTCCGTCGGCGGCAGATAGCCCGCGTCGTACGGCATGGCGTCGCAGAAGACGACCCGCGCCGCGGGCACGTCACGCGCTTCCGCGTACGACGCGATGGCACCCAGCGCCTTGCCGAGCAGCGTGCGGCTCATGGAGCCGGAGGTGTCGAGGACGACGCCGAAGGTGCAGCGGGCGACCTCCTCGGGCGGGAAGTAGCGGCCCGCACGCGGGATGTCCGGGGTGGCGGCCTGCCGGCGGGCGGGACGCGCGAAGGTGCGCACCGGCTCCGCCCGGGGCACGAACTCGTCGAACCAGCGGGCCAGCAGCGCGTCCCACGGCAGCGGCGGCTGCGCGAGCGCCCGGATCTCCTCGATCAGCCCGGCCGGCAGCAGCCCGCGGTCCTGGTCGCGCTCGTGCAGGTCGAGGCCGCGCTGGAGCCCGCGCCGGTAGAACTCGTCGAGGTCGACGTACGCGGCCGCCGGATCCCGCGGCACCAGCGGCTCGCCGAGTACGTCGCCGAGCCCCCGGCCGCGCGGCGTCGCGAGCCGGCGGCGCTGGACCCTGAGGTCGGCGGCGAGGCGGTCGTAGACCTCCTCGGTGGACAGGCCCGCGAGCCGCGGGTCGTGCAGCAGCCCGGCGGGCATCTCGCCGACGCGCATCTCCAGCAGCCAGCCGTTGACGACGAAGTCGGCGGCGATGTTGAAGAGATACGGGTCCCGCGCCCCGCGGCGCTCGCCGTGGCGCAGCGCGGCGTGCAGCATCTCGTGGCCGAGGATGAAGCGCCATTCCTCGTCGGAGTGGTCCTTCAGCGGGTTGACGTAGATCTCGCCCGCGGCGGCGTCGACGGCGGCGACGGAGATGTCGTGCGCGCGGGCGAGATCGGCGTCGGCGACGACGGTCATGCCCGCGGCGATCCCGCCGAGCAGCGGGTAGGAGGAGACGAACCACTCCAGCGCCCGCTCCCACGGCCGCCGGGGCGCCCGTGCGCCGGTGAGCGAGTCGCGCCGGCCGCCGGCGACCTCCATGGCGGCGGACATCGTACGGGCGAGGGCGTGCGCGAAGTCCTTCTGCCAGTCGGGCGGCGTGGTGCCGGGCCAGCCGTCCCACGGCAGCAGCAGCACGTCGGGCTCGTCGCCCGCGGCGCCGCAGCGCTCGTACTCGGGCGGGATGCCGTCGCGCCGCCAGCGGGCGGCGAGTTCCTCCTCGCCGCCGCCGGGATAGTGCGCGGGCAGGTCGGCGGGCGGGCGGCCGGTGCCGAAGGAGAGCAGGAAGCGGTTGACGACGGTGCAGCGGGCGGCCTGCTCGTACCGGTCGGGCTGGGTGCGCTCGCCGCGGGCGGCGGGGGCGTGGCCGAAGCCGAGGTGCAGCAGGCAGTGGGCCAGCGCCCAGGTCCACTCGGCGGGCTCGGCGCGGCGGGTGGGGTGGGCGTGGACGGTGCCGTACGAGTCGACGCGGGCGAGGCCGTGGGCGGGGGCCGGTGTGTCGGCAGTACCGGAGACGATCGTGGTGCCGCCGGTGCTGTGGGGAGCGGCGCCCGTGCCCGCCGCGCCCTTGCGGACGACCTGCGCACCGAGGGCGCGCAGGGCCGGGTTCTGCATGGCCTTCGCAAGCCCGGCGGAGAAGGCGCGGGTGGCCGGGTCGTCGCGCTGCTGCGCCTTGGCCTTCCCGCGCCGGCCCGCCGCCCGGTTCGTACGGCTCATCTGCGGGCTTCCACGAGCCGCGGCATGTCCCTGGCCGCCTCCACCAGGAACCAGGCGGGCAGCACCGGCTGCCCGTCCGCGTCCTCGGCGATGACGGTCTGCGCCACCTCCACCGATATCTCGGCCAGTTGGACGAGGAGCGCCTTCGCGCGGTACGCGGTCTCGCGCACGGCCGGCGAGGCGTGCTCCTTGCTCGCGGGCAGCTCCTTGACGAGCCGGCCGCGGAACGCCTCGGCGAGGTAGTAGAGCAGGTCGCGGTCCTCGGTGCGGCGGGGCCAGGAGGCGTCGCCCTTGAGGATGGCCTCGACGCCGTACCGGTGCCGGACGATCTTGACGTACCCGCAGAAGGAGACGGCGTGCGCGGGGGTGAGCGTGCCGTGCGCGACGGTCTTGAGGGTGACGTCGTCGAGGGCGGGGCCGAAGGAGTGCAGCGCGTCGGAGAGCATGTGCCACGAACGCGGGGTGGAGAACGGCTCCTCGGTCTTCGGCGGCTTGGCCCACAGGTGGTCGGGGCGGTCGGTGAGGTAGTCGGTCACCCAGGGGTGGATGCCGTGCTCGCCGGCCCAGACGAGCCAGTCGGTCGCGGACGCCTCCAGGTGCACGTGGGCGAGGCGGTTGACAAGCGCGGAGGCCATGGGGCGGGCGAGCGCGTTGTCGGTGGCGCGGTTGCCGGCGCCGATGACGATGCTGCCCTCGGGCAGCTCGTAGGTGCCGATGCGGCGGTCGAGGATGAGGGAGTAGAACGCCTTCTGCACGTCGGGGGTGGCGGCGTTCAGCTCGTCGAGGAAGAGGCAGTACGCCTCGTCGCGGGCGATGGCCTCCGGCGGGCAGAAGACGCTGCGCCCGTCGCGGATCTGCGGGACGCCGATGAGGTCTTCCGGGGCGAGCTGGGTGCCGATGAGGCTGACGCAGTCGAGGCCGAGGGAGTCGGCGAACTGCCGTACCAGCGACGACTTCCCGATGCCCGGGGCGCCCCAGAGGAAGACCGGGCGCACGGTGGCGAGCCCGAGCAGCAGCTCGGGGATCCGGGCGGGCGTGACGGTAACGGCTGCCTGCACGCGGCGGGCTCCTGATTCCGGTCGGGTGCGGCGCGCGCAGGGAGTGTGCGCCGTGTCGGGACCTCCAGTGTGGGCGGTGGACGGCACGCGGCGCAGCCGGTTTTCCGGTGGCGGGGGACGCGTGTGCGCGGGCGCGGGGCGTACGGCACGAAGGCTTGTCGCCTACGGGCCGTGCCCCGCGCCCGGTTCGCGGTCGGGCCGGATCGGGTCGGCGCGGAATCAGCGCGGAATCAGCGCGGAATCAGCGCGGAATCAGCGCGAGGTCGGGACGCTCGGGGCGCGGTCAGATGAGCGGGAGCAGGCTGCGCACCAGCCGGCAGGTCGTCAGCGAGGGCGGGTGGACGCCGATGCGCTCGGCGGTGTGGCGTATCACCTCGTTGCGGGCGCGCTGCGGGGTGTAGACCCCGGTGTCGAGCAGGGCGATGGCGATGCGCATGGCCTTCAGCATGCGGTTGTGCGCGACATACCACTCACGCGGCATACCTGCCGGAAGCGGCTTCTTGGGCAGGGGTGTCGGGGCGTACGCCACTGGCATGGGCGACCTCCTCGGCCTCGTCTTGGCCCGTCTTCACTTCCTCCATTCTACCGCCTCCGACTGACAAACTCCCCTGGTCACAGGTCATTTCGGGATACCAGTTCGAATGCACAGAGGTGCATTCGGGCCCCGTTCGGCACCGTCCGCCGCCTTGCGGCATGCTGGCACCGATGACCACCACAGAACCCCCGCTCCCCGCCGTTACCGCCCCCCGCACCCGTACCGTCGCAGAACTGGACGGGCGGCTGTGCGAGTGCCGCTCCTGCCCGCGGCTCGTCGCCTGGCGGGAGGAGGTCGCGGCGACCAAGCGCAAGGCGTACGCCGACTGGGACTACTGGGGCCGCCCCGTGCCCGGCTTCGGCCCCGCGGACGCCGCGATGCTGATCATCGGGCTCGCGCCGGCCGCCCACGGCGGCAACCGCACCGGGCGGATGTTCACCGGCGACCGCTCCGGCGACGTCCTGTACGCCGCCCTGCACGCCACCGGCTTCGCCAGCCGGCCCACGGCCACCCACCGCGGTGACGGCCTGACCCTGCGCGGCGTCCGCATCACGGCCCCCGTCCACTGCGCCCCGCCCGAGAACAAGCCGACGCCCACCGAGCGCGACACCTGCCGCCCCTGGCTCGTCCGCGAGATCGAGCTGCTGCGGCCGACGCTGCGCTCGGCGGTGGTGCTCGGGTCGTTCGGCTGGCAGGCGGCGCTGCCGGTGCTGGCGGCGGCGGGCTGGGAAGTGCCGCGCCCGCGGCCGGTGTTCGGCCACGGCGCGCACACGACGCTGCGGCGGCCGGACGGGGGCGCACCGCTGGAGCTGTACGGGTGCTACCACGTCAGCCAGCAGAACACCTTCACCGGGCGGCTGACGCCGGCGATGCTGCGGGAGGTGCTGGCGTCCGCGGGGGCGGCGGCGGGGCTGTAGCCGGGGGGCGCGGCGGCATGCGGGGGCCGGGGCGGCCGGGCGCTCGCCGTGCGGTGTCAGTGGGAGCTCCCATACTGGGGCACATGACACCTGACCAGCTTCGTGCCGCCTGCCTGGAGCCGAACGGGGCCGTCGAGGAGTGGCCCTTCGACCGGCATCAGGCGATCTCCGTCTTCAAGGTCGGCGGCAAGATGTTCGCGCTCAGCGAGCTGGACGCCACGCCGCTGTCGGTGAGCCTGAAGTGCGAGCCGGACCTGGCGGTGCAACTCCGCGCCGCGCACCCCGAGATCGTCGGCGGGTACCACCTGAACAAGCGCCACTGGAACACCGTCCGCCTCGACGGCGCCGTGCCCGAGGAGCTGGTGCTGGAGATGATCGAGGACTCGTACGACCTGGTGGTGGCCAGGCTCCCCCGCGCCCACCGCCTCACCCTGGACTGGCCGGGCGAACGCCACCGCCCGCCGCCTGGCGCGTAGCCGGGGGCGCGCGGAGGCCGCACGCGGGGCCGCACGCCGGGCGGCGGCGGGCCGCCCGGCTACCGGGCGATCACCTCGCCGAAGCCCGGGAACTCACCGCCGAACCCGGCGCGGGCGGCGGTGACGTTGAAGGAGCCGGTCGTCGTGATGCCGCCGGCGGTGCCCCGGCCGTGCCAGACGAAGCCCCCGGCGGCCCTCCACGGAGCGCCCACGGTCAGGTCGGCCCTGCCGTCGCGGTTGCGGTCGCCGAGCGCGACCTCGTCACCGAACCCGTCGCCCTTCGCGGCAGCCCCCGGCACCCCCGCGGTGTTCCGGTGGAGCAGCCGGGCTCCGGCGCCGGTCAGCCCGTTCGCGGTGCCCCGCAGCAGCGTGACGGTCCCGGCGAACGACTTGCCGTCGAAGTCCTCGCCGGGGACGCCGATGGCCACCTCGGCGCGGCCGTCGGCGTCCGTGTCCGCAACCCCGACCGACGCGCCGAACCGGTCGTCCGGCTCGCCGCCGCCCGGGATGCCCGCGGTGCCCTGGTGGATCCGCTGCGGTCGCCGCGCTGGGTCGATGCCGTCCGGGCCGCCGTACCAGACCTGGACCGTGCCGCCGACGGCCCACGGCTGCCCGCTGTTCCGCGGCTCGTCCGGGTATCCCGTCACCAGATCGCCGTAGCCGTCGCCGTCGACGTCCCCGACCTCGCCGGTGAGGCCGCCCGCGCCGGTGAGGAGGGTGCGGGCGTAGCCGTCGCCGGTCCAGTCGTCGACGTAGATCGTGCCGCCGGGGCGGCCGTCGATCAGACCGACGAACACGATGCGCTCGGCCTGCGGGTCGGCGTCCACGTTCCCGTAGGCGCCGCCGCGGGTCGTGCCGAACAAGGGGTCGCGCCGCTGGCTCTGCGGCCGTCCTTCGCGGGTGAAAGGGCCCCGGAGGTGGAAGGCCGCGCAGCGGGCGGCCACGCTGATCTCGGGCGCGCCGTCGCCGTCGAAGTCGCCGGCGTACAGGCCCTCGGCGAGGTTGCAGCCGGTGCCGGGGACGTGCGCCACCCTCACCGCGGCGCCGCCGCTCAGCCCGCGGGGCCCGCCCCAGAGCAGGGTCAGGGTGCCGCGGTCGACGTCCCCGCTCACGTTCTCGCGCGACGCGCCGACGAGCAGGTCGGCGTAGCCGTCGCGGTCGAAGTCGTCGACGGCCACGGTCTCGCCGAAGTAGTCGTCTTCCTCCGGCGAGCCGGGGACGCCGGCGGTGCCCTGGTGGTACACGGCGCGCCGGCTCCCGTCCGGGCCTGCCGCGGAGCCGTAGAGCACGGCCACGGCCCCGGCGTAGGTCTTGCCGGACACGGTGGCCGCGGGGTTTCCGATCACCACGTCGCGGTAGCCGTCGCCGTCGAAGTCGCCCTTGAGCCCGCTCGGGGCCGCCGCGGCGGGTGGCGCGGCCACCGCCGTCAGGCCGCCGCCGGCGAGGGCGACGGAGGTGGCGAGCGCCACGAGGGCACGGCGGCGGGGCTGACGGGTCACCTGGGGCCTCCCGGTCGGTGGCGGACGATCTCCGCGGGTGTGGGGAAGACCTGTGTGGCGGGGTGAAGGTTGTACGGCCGTAAGGCAGTTGGGACACGCGCGGGGGTGGTCGGCTGCGGGCGGGGGAGCGGGCCTGCCGGCGGCCCTCGTGGTGGTGGTCCCCGGCCCGTACGGTCCGGTCGACGCCGTCGGGGATGACCTGCCCGGTGGTGTCACGGGTGCCCGGTGGTCCGCGCCGCGGGTGCGGAGGTACGGGGCCGCCCGTAGCGTGTGCCCTATGGGAGCGAACTACCACATATCCCCCGGCGGTCGGCGGCGTTCCGCGTCCCGCCGCGCCGCCCTCGTCGTCGCGGTCCTGCCGGTCGCCGGCGCCCTCGCCCTCACCGCCGCGAGCCCGGCCGGCGCCCCCGCGAAGCGCCCCGCCGCCGACGGCGGCGGGGCGCTCGGTTCGTACTACGACCAGTCCGTGGGCTGGACCGACTGCGGCCGCAAGGTCGCGGAGGCGGCGAGGAAGACCGGCCGCAAGCCCCCCGGCTACCTCAAACGACTCCAGTGCAGCCGCGTGCGGGTCCCCCGCGACTACGCGGCCACCGACCGCGGCGACCTCCGCCTCGCCGTCGCCCGCCTGCCCGCGACCGGCGGCAAGAGCGACCGGATCGGCTCCCTCGTGCTGAACTTCGGCGGTCCGGGCGAGTCGGGCGTCGAGGGCCTCGCCGGCCTCGGCGCGAAGTTCACGAAGCTCAACGAGCGCTACGACATCGTCGCCCCCGACCCGCGCGGCGTCGGCGACAGCGCGCCTGCCGTACGGTGCGCGCGCCCGACCGCGCGGCAGGCCGAGAGCCTGGACCGCTCCCCCGACGACCGCACGGAGATCGACCGGCTCGCCGCGTACCGCGAGCTCCAGGGCAAGCTGTGCGAGGAGGACTCCGGGAGGCTCCTGCCGTGGGTCGGCACCGTCGACTCCGCCCGCGACCTCGACGTGCTGCGGGGCGCGCTGGGCGAGGAGAAGCTCACGTACATGGGCTTCTCCTACGGCACCTCGCTGGGTGCCAACTACCTCCATCTCTTCCCGCGCAAGACGGGCCGGGTCGTCCTCGACGGCGTCGAGAACCCGATGAAGAACAGCGAGCAGACCTACCTCGCCAACGCGCACGCCTTCCAGCGCGCGCTGGACGACTTCACGAAGGACTGCACGGAGCGCGGGGCGCCGGAGTGCCCGCTGGGGGGCGACGCGGCGAAGGCGAGGAAGGAGACGCGGCAGTTGTTCAACCTGCTCGACGAGCGGGAGATCGACACCAGGGCGGGGGAACTGGACCAGTCGACCTTCGTCGGCGCGCTGAAGAACGCGATGTACTCGGAGAAGCTGTGGCCGGACCTGCGGCACGCGCTGAGCGCGCTCGGGGACGGCAACGGGGCGCCGATGGTCCGGCTGGCGGGCGGAAGCGGCGGCGCGGGGGTGCGGGGCGCCGGGGTGCGGGGCGCCGGGGTGCGGGGCGCCGGGGTGCCGGGGGCCTGGGCCCCGGGTGCGGTGCTCGCGGGGCCCGCCGAGGGCAACGCGGACGCCGCCTTCACCGCCGTCACCTGCCGCGACACCGGCGACCGCTACACCGCGGCGGACGTCGAGCGGGCCAAGGGCGAGTTCACCAAGGCTTCCCCGATCTTCGGCACGTTCATGGCCGGCCAGATGCTGACCTGCACGGGCTGGCCCGTCACCGGTGACAACGACTCGCGTCACGTACGCGCCACGAAGGCCCCCGCCGCGCTGCTGGTCGCCACCACCGGCGACCCCGCGACCCCGTACAGGGGCGGGGCGGACATGGCGAAGGAGCTCGACAACGACTCCGTCGTCCTCACCTTCGAGAGCGTCGGGCACACCGGCTACCTCACCGGGGACGCGTGCGTCGACGGGAACGTCGACGACTTCCTGCTCGACGGCAAGCGCCCGACGAAGGGCACGCGCTGCGGCTGACGGCCGCCACTCGCAGCTCGCGGCTCAGGGCATCTCGGAGTTGAGGCGCCGTACGGCACCGACGGCATCCCCGAGGGTCATGTGGTTCACGGCGACGATGGTGGGCATCCGGCCGCGCAGCAGCGCGCACGTCCGGGCACGATGGACGATGGCGTCCGCGTCGTTGACGGCGGCGGCCTCGGCGCGGGGGGCGCCGGTGCCGTGGGTGACGAAGTGGTTGAGGAGGAAGAGCCGCTTGCGGGGGTCGCTGCCGCCGCGGTGGGGCGCGCAGCTCATGTCGCCGGGTTCGCGGGCGCGGTACGGGGTCTCGACGGCGTACTCGTAGAAGTTGCGGTACCAGGGCGCGGGCCCGTCGGCCTCCTCGGCGAAGACGACGAGCCGCCGCCCGGAGTCGGCCATCTCGCCGAGCGTCGGCCAGGGCGCGGTGGGATCGGGGCCGGGGCGGTGCAGATACGGCCCGAGGCCGGCAGCGCGGAAGGCGCGGGCGGTGTCGCGGGGGGTGATGGCGTCCTGGAGGATCAGGGTCACCACGTCCCGGGGATGCTCCTCCAGCCAGTCGCGCAGCTCGCGCAGTTGCGCGGTGAGGGGCGTGGCGCCCATCCGGCACGGGCCGTGGCAGAGCCAGGTGCCGGGGCGCGGGCGTACGACGGAGTCCACGGCCCGTACGAGGGTCGCCCGGGAGGCGGCGTCGAGCCCTCCGGTGCCGGCGGGCGGTACGAGCCGCTCGGCGGTCTCCCAGTAGTGGGTGTCCAGGAGGAGCGCGCGGGCACCGCGGTCGAGCTGCCCGGTGAGGGAGACGTCCTGGTGCGCGCCGAGGAACCCGTCGGGCACGGTGGCCATGGCGTTGTGCGCCCCGACCTGCACGACCCGGTCGTACGGCCGCCCGCAGAGGGCGACGTCGCCGTTGCAGGCAAGCGCGTCCCCGGCCGGCACCACAGCGAGCATCCAGATCTGGGCCAGCGCGGCGAACCCGGCGAACCCGAGCCCGAGCCGCCGCGCCCAGCGGGCGCGGGGGGTGGCGGGACGGCTCGGCGGGGGCGGTGCCGTGGAGGGCCGCGGGCCGGTGGCCGTCCCCGGCTCGGCCGCGGTCGGCGCGGGGTTGCCGGGGGCGCGGTGCGGGTGCGCCGGTACGGCTCCGGGCGCGGCGGCGGGCGCCGGAGCGCCCGCGGTGCGGGTGAGGGCAAGGCGGAGGGTTCTGCGGGCCGTCGGGGAGGTGGCGAGGGCCGCGGCGGTGAGGGTGAGGGTGAGCAGGGCCGCGGCCCAGGCCACGGCCGCCTCGCGGTAGAGGCCGGCCACCACGTCCGTGAGCAGCGCCGCCACGCTCGGCGGCAGGCCGTCCGGCACCAGCCCCGCGGACGGCGGCAGCGCCGCCCACACCGCCGCCCCCGCGGCGGCGGTCAGCACCCCGGCACCCGCGCACGCCGCCGCGGCGGTACGCGCCCGGAGGCGCCCGCCGCGGGCCGCCGCGCGCAGCGCCAGCACCCCGGCCCCGGCCGCCGCGGCGGCCACCCCGGCGACGGCCCACCACGACGCGGACGCGGCCAGCACGGTCCGTACCACCGCGCCCCGCTCGGGCCCCCAGCCCGGCAGCTCCGGCGAGGCCGCGGACGCCGGGTCCGTACCGCCCCCGGCCCGGTCCTCCACCACCAACGGCACCCGGCCGTTCCCCACCGCCGGGCCTCCCCCGCCCGTACCGTCGGTTCCTCCCCGCCCGTCCCCCGGGGCACCTCCCGACGCCACGAGCGGCGGCCGCGCTCCCGCGGCGTACGGTCCACGCCCCTCCGCCCCCGGCGCCTCGGAACCCGGAGCCCTCACCAACGGCGGCCGCACCTGCGTCCCCACCGCCGACCGCCCGTGCGACTCCCCGCCCGGCGCGCCACTTTCCCGCCCCGCCGACCACAGGCCCGGCCGCCCCACCGCATCCCCCCGCGCCACCAGCGGCGGCCGCGCCTCCGGAACCGGCCCCCGGTCCGCGGCACCCGCCGTCCGGGTGTGCGGCGCTTCCGCGCCCGGCAGGATCTCGTCCAGCGCCGTCATGATGCGGCGCGCCGTCGTCGGCGGCCACGTGTCGTGGACGAACGTCGCCACCGCTTCCCGCAGCGCCGACGTGGGGGTCGGCGACTGCCGGCCGGGGGTGACGTACGCGCGGAGGCGGGTGATGAGATTGGTGAGGCCGCGGGCCGCGGCCGGATCCGCATCGGCGCGCAGCGCGCGCAGGTGCTCGCTGCCCGCTTCCGTCGCGCTCTCCGTCACCGGCCCGCGCCAGTCGTCGCCGGCCGCCGCGCTGCCCGTCAGCGCCGCGACCAGGGCCCGCGCCTGCCGGTCCGCCGCCTGCTCCAGCACGGGGCGCGGGACCAGCAGCGGCAGGTTGTCGACCACGGCGTCGCTGCGCAGCGGGACGCCCAGCGCGCCCGTGCGCAGTGCCTGGCGGACGGCGGGGTCCGCCAGCACCTCGTCGTAGACGCGCTGGTAGCCGTCGGCCTCCCGCACCGCGCCCGTGTAGTACGCCGGGTCGGCCACCGTGTACCGGCACAGCAGCAGCACCGTCAGCGCGCTCAGCAGGGCGGCGGCGACCGCCGTCCAGACCCGCCGCGCCCCTGACATGCATTCAGCCTCGGCATCTCCCCGGCCCCAGGCCAGCGCGACGCGGCCGATAGGGCGAGCGAAAGAGCCGGTTGCACCAACCGGGCGCCGAAGCCCGTGCTCAGTCCAGGCCGGCCTTCTCCAGGGCCGTGCAGCACGTGTCCACCATCAGCCGCGTCACCACGTACGGGTCGACGTTCGCGTTCGGCCGCCGGTCCTCGATGTAGCCTTTGCCGTCCTTCTCGACCTGCCACGGGATCCGCACCGACGCCCCGCGGTCCGACACCCCGTACGAGTACTCGTCCCACGGCGCCGTCTCGTGCGCCCCCGTCAGCCGGGTCTCCACGCCCGCGCCGTACGCGCGCACGTGCGTCAGCGGCTTGTCGCCCTCGCCCAGCGCCTCGCAGGCGGCGACGACCGCCTCGTAGCCCTCGCGCATCCGCCGGGTGGAGAAGTTGGTGTGCGCGCCCGCGCCGTTCCAGTCGCCCTTCGCGGGCTTGGGGTCGAGGGTGGCGGAGACGCCGAAGTCCTCGGCCGTGCGGTAGAGGAGCCAGCGCGCGACCCAGAGCTGGTCCGCGACCTCCAGCGGGCCGAGCGGGCCGACCTGGAACTCCCACTGGCCCGGCATGACCTCGGCGTTGATGCCGGAGAGGCCGAGGCCCGCCTTGAGGCAGTTGTCGAGGTGGGCCTCGACGACCTCGCGGCCGAAGATCTCGTCGGCGCCGACGCCGCAGTAGTAGCCGCCCTGCGGGGCCGGGAAGCCGTTCTCGGGGAAGCCGAGGGGGCGCGAGCCGCGGAAGAAGGTGTACTCCTGCTCGATGCCGAAGACCGGCTCCTGGCCGGCGAAGCGCCCGGCGACCTCGCGCAGTTCGGCGCGGGTGTTGGAGGCGTGCGGGCTGAGGTCGGTGTCGAGGACCTCGCAGAGTACGAGCACGTCGGCGCCGCCGCGCAGCGGGTCGGGGCAGGTGAAGACGGGCTTGAGGACGCAGTCGGAGGAGCTGCCCTCGGCCTGGTTGGTGCTGGAGCCGTCGAAGCCCCAGAGCGGCGGCTCGGCGCCGGTCTCGACGATCTTGGTCTTCGAGCGCAGCTTGGCGGTGGGCAGGGTGCCGTCGATCCAGATGTACTCGGCCTTGTAGCTCACGGTCGCCGTCCTTCGTTCGTACAGGTGCGGGGCTGTGCGGGGCGGCGGGCACGCGCGCCCGCCGCGGGCAGCGTCGCAAGCCGCGGTTTCCCGTCCGTTGCCCGGATGTAAACCCGGTGTGTCCCTTCGTCCCGTACGGCGTGGTGGTGCTAGCTACACCCCGGCCCGGGGGTACGGCCCCGTGCCCCCGTCCGGGGCGCGCGGCAGACTGTGACGTGCGGCCGGAGAAACGGGCCGCGCGAGCCGGGCCCGCGCAGGAACGGGCACGGGACCGGCAGGGAGCAGCGGGGACAGAGGGGACACGGAGATGATCTTCCGGAACTGGGCGCTCGCCGGGGTGCGGGCGCTGGCGCTGACGGTGCTGTGCACCGCGGTGTCGATCACGCTCTTCGTGCTCACCCTCGTCTCCGTCGTGCTCATCCCCGTGCTCGGCATCGGCCTGGTCACCACGCCCTGGGTGCTGGAGGGCGTGCGGATGCAGGCCAACCTGCGCCGGCTGCTCGCCGCGCAGTGGTCGGACGTGCGCATCCCCGCCACGTACCGCCCCTGGCCGCCGGACCTGCACGGCGGGCTCATCGGCCAGGCGCAGCGCACCCGCCACCTGCTCACCGACCCGTCGACCTGGCGCGACCTGCGCTGGCTGTTCACCGACATGATCGCGGGCACGGTCCTCGCCGTCGTGACGGTCGCGCTGACCTTCTACCCGCTGGAGGGGTACGTGATCGCCGCCGGCGTCTGGGACCCCCTCACCAGCGGCGGCGACACCACCTACTGGTACGGCTTCGTGCCGGTGTCCTCGCAGGCCACCGCGCTCATGGCCGCCGGGCTCGGCACCGCGCTGCTGGCCGTCGGCCTCTTCACCAGCCACCGCCTGATCGGCCTGCACTTCCAGATGACCAAGGGCGTGCTGGCGCCGCGCGAGGTCGAGCTGGCCGAGCGGGTCGCGCGGCTCACCGAGACCCGCTCGGACGCCGTCGACAACTCCGCCGCCGAGCTGCGCCGTATCGAGCGCGACCTGCACGACGGCGCGCAGGCCCGGCTGGTCGCCATGGGCATGAGCCTGGGCACCATCGAGGCGCTCATCGAGAAGGACCCCGCCAGGGCGAAGGAGCTGGTCTCGCGGGCGCGCGGCGAGTCGGCCGAGGCGCTGACGGAGCTGCGCGACCTGGTACGGGGCATCCACCCGCCGGTGCTCGCCGAGCGCGGCCTCGCGGACGCCGTGCGGGCGCTGGCGCTGCGCATGCCGGTGCCGGTCGAGGTGGACATCGACCTGGGTACGCCGCCGGGGCGGGCGGCGGAGCCGGTGGAGTCGGCGGCGTACTTCGCGGTGAGCGAGGTGCTGACGAACGCGGTCAAGCACGCGAAGGCGCAGCGCGTCTGGCTGGACATGGGACACCGCGACGGCATGCTGCGGATCGCGATCACGGACGACGGCCGCGGCGGCGCGTCGCTGGACAAGGGCTCCGGGCTGGCCGGGGTGGAGCGCAGGCTCGGTACATTCGACGGCGTACTGGCCGTCAACAGCCCGGTCGGCGGCCCCACGATGGTGACCCTGGAGATTCCGTGCGCGCTGTCATCGCCGAAGACCTCTTCCTTCTGAGGGACGGTCTCGTCCGCATGCTCGAAGCGTATGACTTCGAGATCCTGGCCGCGGTGGACAACGGCCCGGAGCTGGCGCGGGCGCTGGACGAGCTGGAGCCGGACGTCGCGGTGGTCGACGTCCGGCTGCCGCCGTCGTTCTCGGACGAGGGCCTGCAGTGCGCGCTCCAGGCGCGGGCGAAGCGGCCGGGGCTGCCGGTGCTGGTGCTCTCGCAGCACGTGGAGCAGTTGTACGCGCGCGAGCTGCTGGCGGACGAGCGCGGCGGGGTGGGGTACCTGCTCAAGGACCGGGTCTTCGACGCCGACCAGTTCATCGACGCGGTGCGGCGCGTGGCGGGCGGCGGTACGGCGATGGACCCGCAGGTCATCTCGCAGTTGCTCAGCCGGCGGGCGGCGCAGGACCAGCCCGTGAACACGCTGACGCCGCGGGAGCGCGAGGTGATGGAGCTGATGGCGCAGGGCCGGTCCAACGCGGCGATCGCGGAGCGGCTGGTGGTCACGGAGCGGGCGGTGGCCAAGCACACGTCGAACATCTTCAGCAAGCTGGGGCTGCCGCCGTCGGACGACGACAACCGCCGGGTGCTGGCCGTGCTGGCCTACCTGGACCGCGGCTGACGGAGGCGGGGCCGGGCCCGCGCCCGGATTCCGGCCCGCGGCGCGGACGTCCGGAAGACAGCGCTTGCGGTGCCGGCCCGTGCGCGGTCACTTTTCACCCGGTTCCCTCCGTTGCCCCCTCGCCCCGCGCGTGGCTACGGTCCGCTGATGACGGACATGACGCGACGCACGATCCTGGGCACGGCCGGCGCCCTCGGCGCCGGCGCGGCACTCACCGGCGGGCAGGCGCAGGCCCGTAGCGTGACGGCCGGAGGCGGCACGGCGGCGGCCGCCGGCAGGGGGTTCGACGTGGCGGCGGCGGGCGAGGCACTGGCGCGGCTGCTGCCCGACCACGCCGGGCAGTTCGCGCTCACCGCCCTCGACGGCGAGGAGCGTTTCACCGTACGCGGCCGGGCCGGCCGGATCGAGGTCGGCGGCACCAGCCCCGCGGTGCTCCTCACCGGCGTGCACTGGTACCTGAAGTACACCTGCCGCGCCGTCGTCTCCTGGTCCGGGAGCCAGACCCGGCTCCCCCGCCGCCTCCCCGCGCCCGCCGCGCCCGTGGAGCGCCGCGCCACCGTCCCGGCCCGGTTCGCGCTCAACGACACGCACGACGGCTACACCGGCCCGTACCACGACTGGGCGCGCTGGGAGCGGTTCATCGACGTGCTCGCGCTGCACGGCTGCAACCAGGTCCTCGTCACCCCCGGCACCGAGGCCGTCTACCACCGGCTGCTCCAGGACTTCGGCTACTCCGACGCCGAGGCCCGCGCCTGGCTGCCCGCGCCCAGCCACCAGCCGTGGTGGCTGCTGCAGAACATGAGCGGCTACGGCGGCCCCGTCTCCCCCGCGCTGCTGGCCGAGCGCACGGAACTCGGCCGCCGCATCACGGCCCGCATGCGCGAGCTGGGCATCTCCCCCGTCCTGCCCGGCTACTTCGGCACCGTCCCCGGCGGCTTCGCCGCCCGCAACCCCGGTGCCCGCACCGTCCCCCAGGGCACCTGGGCGGGCCTGGCCCGCCCCGACTGGCTGGACCCGCGCACCGGCGTCTTCCGCGACGTCGCCGCCGCGTTCTACCGCCACCAGGAAGACCTCTTCGGGCCCGTACGGCACCTGAAGATGGACCTGCTGCACGAGGGCGGCGACCCCGGCGACGTCCCCGTGCCGGAGGCCGCGCGCGCCGTCGAGACCGCGCTGCAGACCGCCCGCCCCGGCGCCACATGGGTCATCCTCGGCTGGCAGGAGAACCCGCGGCGCGAACTCCTCGAAGGGCTCGCCCACCCCGACCGGATGCTCGTCGTCGACGGCCTGTCCGACCTGGAGCGGGTCACCGACCGCGAGGCGGACTGGGGCGGCGTGCCGTACGCCTTCGGCACCATCCCCAACTTCGGCGGCCGCACCACGATCGGCGCCAAGACCCACATGTGGGCGGAGCGGTTCGCCGCCTGGCGGGACAAGCCGGGCAGCGCGTGCGTGGGCACCGCGTACATGCCGGAGGCCGCCGAGCGCGACCCGGCGGCGCTGGAGCTCTTCTGCGAACTGGCGTGGCGGGACGAGCCGGTGGACCGGAAGGAGTGGTTCGAGGAGTACGCGGCCGTGCGCTACGGCGACGCGGACCCGGCGGCGCGCGCGGCGTTCGCGGCGCTGCGCGAGACGGCGTACGCGATCTCCAGCGCCGACGGCCGCCCGCACGACTCGATCTTCGCCGCCCGCCCGTCGCTCGACGCCCGCTCCGGCGCGTACTACGCGACGAAGACGCCGGCCTTCGACCTCGCCGAGTTCGACAAGGCGTTCGGCGCGCTGCTGGGCGTCGCCCCGGCGCTGCGCGCCTCCGACGCGTACCGGCACGACCTCGTCGACCTCGCCCGGCAGGCGCTCGCGAGCCGGTCCCGGGTGCTGCTGCCGCAGCTCAAGGCGGCGTACGAGCGGGGAGACAGAGAGGGAGCAGCCACCTTCCGCACCCTGTCCGACCTGTGGCTGAAGCTGATGGCGCTCAGCGACGAGATCACGGGCACGCACCGCGCGTTCCTCCTCGGCCCGTGGCTCGCCGACGCCCGCCGGAGGGCCGCCGACGACGCGGAGGCCGCGCTGCTGGAGCGCACCGCGCGGGTCCTCGTCACCACCTGGGCCGACCGCCCCACCGCCGACGGCGGGCACCTCGCGGACTACGCGAACCGCGACTGGTCCGGGCTGATCCGCGACTTCCACGCGCCGCGCTGGCGCGCCTACCTGGAGGAGTTGCAGGACGCGCTGGCGGCCGGGCGGGAGCCGGAGCCCTTCGACTGGTACGCGGTCGAGGACCCCTGGACGCGGCAGCGTCACCGCTACCCCGAGCGCCCCTCCGGCGACGCGCACACCCTCGCGCGCCGCGTCCACGAGGTGCTGGCCACGGCCCCGTACCAGGGCGTGGTGACGGCCGTGGCGGATCCCCCCGCGCTCGCGCCGGGCGGGGCGGGGCGGCTGACCGCCGGGTTCCGCAACATGTGCGGGCTGGCCGCCACGGGCGCCGTGGAGCTGGAGCTGACCGGCCTCGACGCCGCACCGCCGGGGGCGGTCTCGCTGCCCGCGGTACCGGCGGCGGGGCGGGCGGAGCACGCGTGGGAGGTGCGGGCGCCCGCCGGGCCGCCCGCGAAGCCGCTGACGCCGCTGGCGTACGAGGTGCGCACGGCGTACGGGATGGCGGGGCAGGGCCCGGTGACGGTGCACACGCCGGGCACGCTGTTCGTCGCCGGGCCGCTGGACGACAGCGTCGCCACCGTCACCACCAACGCCGCCGTCTTCGGGCAGCTCGGCGACCGCTGGGCGGTCGACGGGGGCGGGGCGGACATGTGGAAGGCGACGGCGGAGTTCGGCGCGGTCTTCCGCCCGGGGTCGCTGGCCTCCGGCGGCACGGTGACGCTGACCGTCGACGCGCAGGCGCCGACGGGCCCGTGGGCGCGGGCGGGCATCGTCGCCCGCAACGACCTGCGGACGGCGGGCGCGGCCGGGTTCCTCAACCTGGCGGTGACGCCGGCGAACGGCGTGGTGCTGTCGTACGACTCCAACGGCGACGGCACGCTGGACACGTACCGCCGGATCACGGGCGTCACGGCGCCCGTCACGCTGCGGCTGACGCGGGCGGGCGACACGTTCACGGGCGCGTGCTCGACGGACTCCGGTGCGACGTGGCGGACCGTGGCGACGGTCACCGTGCCCGGGACCGCGGGGACGCAGGACGCGGGGCTCTTCATGTCGGCGGCGGCGGGCGTGCGGGGGACGGTGGAGTTCGGCGGGTGGACGAGCGGATGAGGGCCCGGCCGCCGGGCGGGGCGGCCGGTCGTGGCGCCGCGGCGGAGTGACCATCTGAGGATTCACTCGTTCAACCCAGCGTGGATCAGCAGGCCGTCACCGCCCGGGGCGCCGCGAAGCCGCCACCGCCCGCGGACACCGTCCCCCCGCCCGTCGACGTCGAGCAGGCAGAGGCCGCCGTCGTCGAGCACTACGCGCATCTGACGCGGCTGGCGTATCTGCTGCTGCCCGCGGAGGAGGACCGCGGCAGGCGGGTGCTGGCGGCGCACGGCCTGGTGCAGCGCTCGCTGCCGCGGGGGCGTACGGCGCCGGGGGCACCGGACTGCGGCGTACACGACGGAGTGCCGCCGGACGCCGTGCCGGGCCAGCGGGCGGACGGGAGCGGCGGCGCGGCCCGGGGTCCCGGTGCCGCGGACGCCGCGCACGGGGCCGAGGTGCGGTTCGGTCCCGGCGCGCCCTGGCGGAACGACGGGGACGCCGGGGCCGGCTACGCCTACGTGCGGCTCCGGATCGTCCGGGCCGCACTCGACGCCGGACGCCCCCGCCGCCCGCTGCGGCTGCCGCGCCCCGGCGGGCTGCCGAGCCCGCTGCCCCGGCTCTGGGGGCTGCGGCTCCACCCGCGCCCGGGCGGCTCCGACGAACTGGCCCTCGACCGCGCCCTCGCGGCGCTCCCCGCCCCGGCCCGCGCCGCGTACGTGCTGCGCGGCCTCGAAGCGCTGCCGGACCCGGCCGTGCGCCGGCTCCTCGCGGCGGCCGGTGCCGAGGACCCCGGGGCCGCGCTCGCCGCCGCCGACCGCGTCGCGGAGCCGCCCGGCAGCGCGGAGCGGCGGCTGCTGCTCTCCCCCGAGTTCGACCCCTGCGCGCTCCAGGCCCGCCCCACCGACCTGCTGCGGCGCCGCCAGCACACCCGCGCCGCGCTCGCCGCCGCCGCGGCCCTCGTCGCCGTCGTCGCCCTCCTCGGCGTCCCCGGCACCGGGGGCGGCGCGGACGACGCGGCGGCGGCCCCGTACGCCCGCAACGCCTTCGCGGAACAGGCCCTCGACCCGGCGCGGCTCGCCCTCGCGGGCCGCGACGACTGGCAGCGCACCGGCCGCGCCGACTTCGCCGCCTGGCCGGCCCGCGGCGCCCGTACCCGCGACGCGGCGCTGCTGCGCCGGGCGCTGGCCGTCTGGGCCCGGCCCGGCGAGTCCGTACGGGTCTCGGCGACGCCCGGCACCGCCGCGGGACCGCCCGCGGGACCGCCGCGGCTGCTGTACGCGGGGGACGTCGACCGGGCGACCGTCGTCCTCTTCCACGACGGCCTGCGGCTGGTGCGGTACGCGGAGGTGCGGGGCGAACCGGGCGCCGCGGTGCTGGACTTCGCCCGCGCCGACGCGGCGGACGCGGCGAGCGCGCTCGCCGTCGTCGTCGGCCGCACGGACGGCAAGGTCCGCTATCTGACCGCGCCGTGGGTCTCCGGGGTCTCGCTGCGCGAGCTGCTGGACCCGGCGGCGGAGGCGGAGCGGGTCGACCGCGACACGGACGGCGTCACCGCCCCCGTCCCCAGTCCTCCGCTCCCCACCACCGCCCCCGCGGAACCGGGCGCCGCCACCCCCGGCGACGAGCCGGACACGGGCGGCGCGCAGCACGGCACGCGAGCACCCGGCGGGGCGGCGGACGGGGCGGCGGACGGGGCGGCGGACGACACCGCGACGACCGACGCACCCGCCGCGCAAAGCCCGCCGGACGGCACCCCCGGCGGCTCCCGGGACACCGCCGAGCAGCCCTGCACCACGTGGCCCGGCCTGGAGCTGCGCACCCGCCCCTCCGCGGGCGCCGGCGCACCCGCCCAGCTCACGACCGACCTCGGCGAACTGGTGCCGGCCAGGCTGACCTACGGCCCGCCGGCCGCCGCCACGGACGTCGCCGGCGCCGCGGCCCGCGACCGCTGGGCCCGTACCGCGTGCCACCTCGCCGCGCTCCGCGCCCACGGCGTACGGTCCGTGAACTCCTGGACGTTCGCCGGCCAGCCGCTGCCGGAGGCGGGCGGCACCGCCGCCTGGGTGTGCACCCGCGCAGACACCTGGCGCGGCACCGGCGGGGTGACCCTGGCGCAGTTCCAGCCGCCGGCGACCGACCCGCTGCAGCAGGGCGCGGTGGCGGCCCGGGCGCGGGACACGACGGCGTGCGGCGTACGGGCGCCGCACGCGCTGGCGGGCGTGCTGTGGAAGGCGCGCTCCGGCAGGTGGTACGTGCTGGCGGCGGGCAGCCGCGACGTCACGTCGGTCACCGCCTCCGGCGGCGTGAGCGGCGTGGCGGAGGGCCGGTTCCTGGCCACCGCCGCCGACCGCGGTGCCCGCGCCAGACTGACCGCGACCCTCCCGGACGGCACGACCCTCCGCCCCCCGTCGTAGCGGCGAAGCGGGGGCGAGGACGGGCGAGCGCCTCACCGGAGCCGCTGCGGACCGTCCTACCGCGCGGTCGTGCGGGCAGGACCACGCCGGACACCGCACCCGGCACCCGGCACCCGGCACCCGGCACCCGCCGGGACGCGCACCACCCGCACGACCCGACACACCTGCCCGGAGCATCCCGCCCGCAGGGCTCGCACCGCCGAAACGCGGCGGAAACCCCCACCGCGATACTGGAGGCCCGCCGCAGGCGGACCCGCAGGGTGCGAAACGCGGCGGACACGCCCTGCCGCGATACTGAGAACTCCCGCCCGTGCCACCCCCTCGCATACCCCCGCTCCGCTTCGCCCGCCGCAGGCGAACCCGCGGGGTGCGAAACGCGGCGGAAACTCCCTACCGTGATACTGAGGGCTCGCGCCCGCGCCACCGAGTCACCTGCGAGGATGTGGACCATGGAGAAGCAGCAGGAGTTCGTGCTCCGGACCCTGGAGGAGCGCGACATCCGGTTCGTGCGGCTGTGGTTCACCGATGTGCTGGGCTTCCTGAAGTCCGTCGCCGTCGCCCCAGCCGAGCTGGAGCAGGCGTTCGACGAGGGCATCGGCTTCGACGGCTCCGCCATCGAGGGCTTCGCCCGGGTGCACGAGTCGGACATGCTCGCCAAGCCCGACCCCGGCACGTTCCAGGTGCTGCCCTGGCGCGCGGAGACGCCCGGCACGGCGCGGATGTTCTGCGACATCCTCATGCCCGGCGGCTCGCCGTCCTTCGCCGACCCGCGGTACGTGCTGAAGCGGATCCTCGCCAAGACCTCCGACCTTGGCTTCACCTTCTACACCCACCCCGAGATCGAGTTCTTCCTCCTCAAGGAGAAGCCGGTCGACGGTAGCCGCCCGGTGCCCGCGGACAACTCGGGGTACTTCGACCACACCCCGCAGAACGTCGGCATGGACTTCCGCCGGCAGGCGATCACGATGCTGGAGTCGATGGGCATCTCGGTGGAGTTCTCGCACCACGAGGGCGCGCCGGGCCAGCAGGAGATCGACCTGCGCTACGCGGACGCGCTGGCCACCGCCGACAACATCATGACGTTCCGGCTGATCATGAAGCAGGTGGCGCTGGAGCAGGGCGTGCAGGCGACGTTCATGCCGAAGCCGTTCTCCGAGTACCCGGGCTCCGGGATGCACACGCACCTGTCGCTCTTCGAGGGCGACCGCAACGCCTTCCACGAGTCGGGCTCGGAGTTCCAGCTCTCGAAGGTCGGCCGCTCCTTCATCGCCGGGCTGCTGCGGCACGCCGCGGAGGTGTCCGCGGTGACGAACCAGTGGGTGAACTCGTACAAGCGCATCTGGGGCGGCTCCCAGCGCACCGCGGGCGCCGGCGGCGAGGCCCCCTCGTACATCTGCTGGGGCCACAACAACCGCTCCGCCCTCGTCCGCGTCCCCCTCTACAAGCCCGGCAAGACCGGCTCCACCCGCATCGAAGTCCGCTCCATCGACTCCGGCTGCAACCCCTACCTGGCGTACGCGATGCTCCTGGCCGCCGGCCTGAAGGGCATCGAGGAGGGCTACGAGCTGCCGCCGGGCGCCGAGGACGACGTGTGGGCACTGACGGACGGCGAGCGGCGCGCGATGGGCATCGAGCCGCTGCCGCAGAACCTCGGCGAGGCGATCGGGCTGATGGAGCGCAGCGAGATCTGCGCGGAGACGCTCGGCGAGCACGTCTTCGACTTCTTCCTGCGCAACAAGAAGCAGGAGTGGGAGGAGTACCGCTCCGAGGTCACGGCCTTCGAGCTGCGCAAGAGCCTCCCGGTCCTCTAGGGCCCGCTTCCGCCCGCCGTTCCTCTACGCCGGCTGACCCCGTGTCGGTCGCGCGCCGGCGGTTGAGGATGTGCGCGGCGTGAGCTATGCATGAGTTATGCATGAAACCGACGAGATCCGGACCGCGAACCTCCTCGGCGCCGCCGCGCTCGCCGTGGCCGACCGCCTGACGGCCGCGGCCGCGGGGGCGGCCGGAGTGAGCGTGAGCGGCACCGCCGCACTGGTCACGCTGCGGGGGGCGGAGGGCATCGGGGTCACGGAACTGGGACGGCGCATCGGGCTGAGCCAGCCCGCGTGCGCCCGGATGCTCGACCAACTCGAAGGCCGCGGGCTGGTCGAGCGGGAGCGGAGCGGCGGGCGGGGGGTGGCGCTGCGGCTCACGGAGGCCGGGGCCGCCGCTGCCGCGCGGGCGGAGGCGGCGCGCCGGGACGGGCTGCGCCGGGTGCTCGCGGGGCTCCCCGAGCAGCAGGCCACCGGCCTGACGGAGGCGCTGGAACTGCTGCTCACCGAGGTGTACGGGGACGTCGGCTCGGAGGACGTGCTGTGCCGGCTCTGCGACCGCGGCGCCTGCCTGGCCGCGGGCCACCTGTGCCCCGTCGGGCAGGCCGCGCGTGCCGAGCGAGCCGCCCGCACCGAACGGGGTGAGCGCGGTGGGTGAGCTGCTCGCGCTGTCGTCCGCCGTCAGCTTCGGCCTCACGCACTTCGTCGCCGGGCTCGCCGCCCGGCGCACGGCAGGGGTGACGGTCGCGTTCTACGCGCAGGTGTGCGGGACGGCCGTGAGCGTGACGGCCGCGCCGGCCGCACCGGGCGCGGGCGCCCTGACCGCGGCCGGGCTGGGTTGGGGCGCGGTGTCCGGTGTGGGCACCGGCGTGGGGGTGGCGTTCCTCTACCGCGCCCTGGCCAAGGGGGCGATGAGCGTCGTGGTGCCGGTCAGCGACGTGATGGCCGTGGCCGTACCGGTCGTCATCGGTATCAGCCTCCTCGGCGAACGCCCGGCCGCGGCCGCCCTCGCGGGCATCGCCGCGGCGTTCCCCGCTCTGTGGCTGGTCTCGCGCGGACCGGACCGGGCGGCCGGTGCCGCGGGCCGGGAGGTGCACGCTCTTCCGGTGCCGGGCCGGGAGGAGCGCGGACCGGCACCGGCCGCCCGCCGGGCGCGCGGATCCGCGTCGGTGGACGCGCTGATCGCCGGGGCCGGGTTCGCCGCGCACTTCGTCGCCATCGCCCGGATGCCCGCCGAGGGCGACCTGTGGGCGATCACCGTCAGCCGCGTCGTGTCGGTCGCCGTCGTCGCGCTCGCCGTGCTGGGCGACCGGGCCCCGTGGGGGCTGCCCCGGCGATGCGCGCCGCACGTGGCCGCCGCGGGCGCGCTCGGCACCCTCGCGACCGTGCTGTACCTCTACGCGGCCCGCGCGGAGTTGATGGCCGTCGCGACCGTGCTCGCCGCCCTCTACCCGGCGATCCCGGTGCTGCTGGCGCTGCTCGTGCTGCGGGAGCGGCTGACGCTGCTGCAGTCGGCCGGGCTGGTGTGCGCGGGAGCGGCGATCGGGCTGATCGCGGTGGCGTGAGCGCGCGGGCGGCGCGGTCCCGCGCCGCTCCGCCGCGCCCCCGCGGAAGCGGCACCGCGGCCGTCCCCGCGGCGCGGGCGCCGTCGTAAGCTCGTAGCCCGGCGCGATCACGGGAAGGGAGGCGGGGCGCGCGATGGCGGTTCCGCAGGGGCGCAGGAGCAGTGCGTTCACCCGGCTGCTGCGGTACGGGTTCGGGGAGCCGGCCGACGCCGGGCGGCTGCTGGAGTCCGCGGTGCTCGACGGCGTACGGGACGATCCCGTGCTGCTCGACGCGCTGGGCGGCACCGCTGATCCGGACCGGGCGCTGCTCGGTCTGGTGCGGCTCGCGGAGGCGCTGGGCACCGAGCGGCGGCAGGCGCTGCTCGACACGCTGGTGACGGCCAAGCCGCTGCGCGACCGGCTGCTGGGGGTGCTCGGCGCGTCGGAGGCGCTGGGGGACCATCTGGCGCGGCACCCGGACGACTGGGAGTCGCTGGTCACGTACGAGGCGGCCGATCTGCACCCGACGACCGCGGAGTTCGAGCAGGCGCTCGCGGAGGGCGTGTGGGGGCCGCGGGGCGCGGAGATGCCGCGGGCGGACGCGCTGCGGGTCGCGTACCGGCGGGCGCTGCTGGGGATCGCCGCCCGGGACGTGTGCGGGACGACGGACGTGGTGCAGGCGGCCGCGGAGCTGGCGGACCTGGCGACGGCGACGCTGCGGGCGGCGCTGGAGATCGCCGCCGAGGAGCAGCCCGAGGACGCCGCGCTGTGCCGGCTCGCGGTGATCGGGATGGGCAAGTGCGGTGGCCGGGAGCTGAACTACGTCTCGGACGTCGACGTCATCTTCGTCGCCGAGCCGCGCGAGGACGGCCCGGGCGGCGGCAGGGGGGCGGAAGCCGCGGACGAGCGCGCCGCGATGCAGGCCGCGACCCGGCTCGCCGCCCGCCTCATGCGCGTCTGCTCCGACACCACCGCCGAGGGCACCATCTGGCCCGTCGACGCCAACCTCCGCCCCGAGGGCCGCAACGGCCCGCTCGTGCGCACCCTCTCCTCCCACCTCGCGTACTACCAGCGCTGGGCCAAGACGTGGGAGTTCCAGGCGCTGTTGAAGGCCCGCCCGGTCGCGGGCGACGCGGCGCTGGGCGCGGCGTACGCGGAGGCCATCGCGCCGATGGTATGGCAGGCGGCGGAGCGTGAGAACTTCGTCGCCGACGTGCAGCAGATGCGCCGCCGGGTGGTGGCGAACATCCCGGCGGCGCAGCTCGACCGGGAGCTGAAGCTGGGCCCCGGCGGGCTGCGGGACGTGGAGTTCGCAGTGCAGTTGCTGCAGCTCGTGCACGGCCGCGCCGACGCCTCGCTGCGCAGCGGCACGACCCTGGACGCGCTGGAGGCACTCGCCGCCGGCGGGTACGTGGGCCGGGCCGACGCCGCCGCGCTGGACGACGCGTACCGCTTCCTGCGCTCCCTCGAACACAGCATCCAGCTCCAGAAGCTCCGCCGCACGCACCTGGTGCCCGAGAGCGAGCACGAGCTGCGCGCGCTCGGCCGCTCGCTGGCGCGGCTGCTGCCCGACGAGGGCCGCGGCGACCCGGTGTCGCAGTTGCGCAAGGTGTGGCGGCGGCACTCCTTCGAGGTGCGGCGGCTGCACGAGAAGCTGTTCTACCGCCCGCTGCTCGACGCCGTCGCCCGGCTGGCGCCCGGAGAGGTGCGGCTGACGCCGGACGCCGCCCGGGAGCGGCTGGTGGCCCTCGGGTACGAGGACCCGGCGGCGGCGCTGCGCCATCTGGAGGCGCTGACGTCGGGGATGAGCCGGAAGGCGGCGATCCAGCGGACGCTGCTGCCGGTGCTGCTGGGCTGGTTCGGCGACTCGGCCGACCCGGACGCGGGGCTGCTGAACTTCCGCAAGGTCTCGGACGCGCTGGGGAGCACGCCCTGGTATCTGCGGCTGCTGCGCGACGAGGGCGCCGCGGCGGAGAACCTGGCACGGGTGCTGTCCTCGGGCCGGCTCGCGCCCGACCTGCTGCTGCGGGCGCCGGAGGCGGTGGCGCTGCTCGGCGACGAGCAGGGGCTGCGGCCGCGCGGGCGGGCGCACCTGGAGCAGGAGATCCTGGCGGCCGTCGGCCGGCACACGGACCCGGAGACGGCGGTGGCGGCGGCCCGCGGGGTACGGCGGCGGGAGCTCTTCCGTACCGCGGCGGCGGACCTCATCACGGCGTACGGGGCGCACACGGCACCCGGCGAGGAGGACGAGGAGCGCGCCGAGGGCGGACGGGAACACGACCGGGACGAGCACGACGGGGACGAGCACGCCCGGATCGCCGCCGCCGTCGACCGCACCGGCGACGCGCTCAGCGATCTCAACGCCGCCACCATCGCCGGCGCCCTGCGCGCCGCGACCGCCGCCCGCTGGGGCGACACGCTGCCGACGCGGTTCGCGGTGATCGGCATGGGCCGCTTCGGCGGCCACGAGCTGGGCTACGGCTCGGACGCCGACGTCCTCTTCGTGCACGAGCCGCGCGAGGGCGTGTCCGACGAGGAGGCGGGCGCGGCGGCGTTCGCCGTCGCCAACGAGCTGCGCCGGCTGCTGCAACTGCCCAGTGCCGACCCGCCGCTGCTGATCGACGCCGACCTGCGGCCCGAGGGCAAGTCGGGGCCGCTGGTGCGCACGCTCGCCTCGTACGCGGCGTACTACCGGCGCTGGTCGCTGACCTGGGAGAGCCACGCACTGCTCCGCGCCGAGCCGGTCGCGGGCGACGCGGGCCTCGGCGCGCGGTTCACGGAGCTGATCGACCCGCTGCGCTACCCGGTGGGCGGGCTCGACGAGGACGCCGTACGCGAGATCCGGCGGCTGAAGGCGCGGATGGAGGCGGAGCGGCTGCCGCGCGGCGCGGACCCGGCGCTGCACGCGAAGCTGGGGCGCGGCGGGCTCGCGGACGTGGAATGGACGGTCCAGATGCTGCAGTTGCAGCACGGGCGCGAGGTGCGCGCGCTGCGGACGCCCCGCACCCGCGCGGCGCTGGCCGCGGCCCGGGAGGCGGGGCTGCTGGACGCGGAGGACGCGCGGATCCTGGACGACGCCTGGCTGCTGGCGACGCGCCTGCGCAACGCGGTGATGCTGGTCCGCGGCCGGCCGGGCGACACCTTCCCCGCCGCCGAGCGCGAACTCGGCGCGGTGGCACGCTACTTCGGCTACGGGCCGGGGCAGGCCGGCGAACTGCCCGAGGAGTACCGGCGGACGACGCGGCGGGCGCGCGCGGTCGTGCAGCGGCTCTTCTACGGCGACTGAGGCGGCCCGGCCCGCCGACCGGCCCACCGCCTGACCGACCGGGCGGATCCGCCGGAGACCCGTCGCCGGGCCAATTCGTCCGGACGAGGGACGGTTCGGCGGTCCGTTCGTAGCATGGCACGCTGTTCGTGCGATTTGCCCTTTTTCTTTGGGCGGCCCGCTGGTAGACCGGCCGGGCAGGGACAGGGCAGCACGGACAGCGAGGTGGCACGGAATGCGTACGGCGATCGCTTCCGCGGCGATGGTCGCCGGGCTGCTGGCATCCCTCGCCCCCTCCCCGCCGCTCTCTCCCGACGCGCCCCCGGCCGAGCTGCCGTCGTCGCCGATCCGGCTCGCCCTGGAGCGCCGGGCCGCACCGGACGGCGGCACGACGTACGCGATCACGGTGCACAACACGTCGGGGGCGGACGCGCCGAACGGCCGGGTGACCCAGCTCCTCCCCGAATCCCTGGACTACGTCTCCGCGAGCCCCCGGGCCGAGACGACCGGGCAGCAGGTGACGTGGGAGATCACCCTGCCGGCGGGCACGACCCGGGTGCTGAAGGTGACCGCCGCCCCGGACCGCACCGAGCGGGACGGCCGGGACCTCCGCGCCGCCCACGCGGCCGGCGACGTACGGGCCCCGCGGGACGCCGGCGCCGGTGACCGCGCGCCCGCGGCCGCCACCACGGTCTGCTTCCAGGGCGGCACCCGCGGCGAGTGGCTCACCTGCACCAGCGCCGACGACGAGTGGTCACCGGAGCCCTGGGTCTCCTCGAACAAGGTCTACGCCATCGGCAGCGCCGCCGCCGCGCTCCTCGTCGGCACCGCGGGCATCATCATCCTGCGCCGCCGCCGCTCCCGGGACACGGAGGACGACGGCCCGCAGTGACGCGCGGACGACGGACGACCGCCGCGAGGGGTTCGGTGGTCGCAGGCAGCACCGCTCTCAGACGGCCTTCGCCGGGAACGGCAGCGGGCGGCTGTGCACCACGTCGAGGCGGGAGACGGCGCGGGTCAGCACGACGTACAGGCGGCGCAGGCCGGTCGGCCCGTCCTCGGCGCCGGTGATCGCCGCCGGTTCGACCGCGACGACATGGTCGTATTCGAGGCCCTTGGCGGCGGTCGCGGGCAGGACGGTGACGCGGGCGGCGAGGTCGTCGGGGCCCGCCGTCGCGATGCCCGCCTCCTCCAGCACCGCGCGCACCCGGTCGACGTCGGCCGCGGCGGCGACCACCCCGATCGAGCCCTCGCTGCTGAGAGCCTGCCGTACCGCGTCCCGGGTCGCGGCGAGGACATCCTGGGTGGGAAGGATGCGCAGCGCGCCGTCCTGGCGCAGGGAGCGGGCGGCGGGGACGTCGACGTCGAGGTGGCCGAGGAGGCGGTTGGCGAGGTCGACCACGGCGGCCGGTACCCGGAATCCGGTGGTGAGCGTCGCGATCTCGGCGTCGGGCCGGCCCAGGTGGGCAAGGAGGGAGGGCCAGTCGCGCGCGGCCCACGGCGTGGTGCCCTGTGCCAGATCGCCGAGCACCGTCAGCGAGCCGAACTCCGCGCGCCGCGCGATCACCCGCGCCTCCATGGGTGAGAGGTCCTGCGCCTCGTCGACGACGATGTGACCGTAGCCCTCGGGTCGGTCCAGGAGCCCGGACAGCTCGTCGAGGAGTACGTGGTCGGCGGCGGTCCACTTCGCCGACTTGAAGGACCGCGGCGGCTTCGCCCAGAGCAGTGCCCGCTGTTCGCCGGCGTCCAGGACGCCGTGGGCGGCGCGGGCCAGTTCCCCGGCATCGGTGAAGAGCGCGGCGAGCACCTCGGCGGGCTTCACCTTGGGCCAGGCGGCGTCCAGGAAGGCGCCGATCGACCGGGCCCGGCCGACCCGCTGCTGCCAGGCGGCCGTGGGGGTCACGGCCCGGCGCTCGGCCTGCCGCTGGATACGGTCCACGATCCGGCTGCGCACCCGCTCGCGGCCGATCGCGTACGGGAGCCGCTCGTCGCGCACGCCCGCGACGATCTCCCCGAGCTCCGCGGGCGGCACCCGCCACCACGCGGAGTCGTCCCGGACCGCCACCCCTTCGGTGATCCCGTCCGCCGACACCCGTGCGTAGAGCGCCCGCCGCAGCACCTCGGCCATCCGCACGTTGTGCTTGAGCGCGGCGGCCGCCGCACCGTCCTCCGCGTGCACCTGCCGCTCCCCCGCGACCAGTTCCCCGACCGTCGACTGCCGCACCCCGGTCTCGCCGAGCGCGGGCAGGACGGCCGAGATGTACGACAGGAACGTGCGGTTCGGGCCGAGGACGAGGAGACCGCCGCGCCGGATCTGCCGCGCGTAGGTGTAGAGCAGATACGCGGCGCGGTGCAGTCCGACGGCGGTCTTGCCGGTGCCCGGGGCGCCCTGCACACAGACGGAGACGCCGAGTTCGCGGCGTACCAGGTCGTCCTGGTCGGGCTGGATGGTGGCGGCGATGTCGCGCATCGGGCCGGTACGCGGGCGCTCGATCTCGCCGGCCAGGATGCGGCCGCCACGGGTCGTCTCCGCCGCGGGCCGTTCGTCCTCCAGGCCGGTCAGCTCGTCGGAGTCGCCGGTGGCGCCGGGCGCCCAGCCGAACCGGCGGCGGATCTCGACGCCCTGCGGATCCTCCGGTCCCGCCTGGTAGAAGGCGCGCGAGACCGGTGCGCGCCAGTCGACGACGAGGGGCGGTGCGGACGGGTCCTCGGTGATGCGCATCCGGCCGATGTGGTAGCGCTGTCCGGCGTGGCCGCCCGCCTGCCCGGCGTCGTCGGCGAAGTCGAGGCGGCCGAAGAACAGCGGCCCTGGCGGCAGTTCGTGCAGGTCCTTGGCCTGGCTGCGCAGCTCGTAGCCGAGCACCTCGGCGTCGGCGCCGGACGCGGACGCGTGCTCGCCGATGACCACCTGCCGGTCGGCGCCCGCGCGCATCGCGTCGAGGGCGGCGCGGCAGGTCTCGTGATAGCGGCGTTCGTCGGCGAGGGAGGTCGCGGCAAGGGGGTGTGCGGTGCCCATGCACCCAACATAACGCAACTCGGTAACATTTTTTACGCGGTTACACTATGGGGACGGGGCCGTCAGAGTCCGATCCCCTTCGCGAGCTGCCGGAACGCCAGTTCGGCCGCCTCCTTCGCATCCGGCGCCACCGCGTCCGCGCTCTCGCCGTCCGCGATCCGCCGCACGTTCTCCTCGGCGAGGATCCGCTGCACCGCCGCGATCTGCCCGGCCGCGAGCCGGGCCCGCACCGCGGGCCCGCCCAGCGCGTCGGCGAGCACCCGCTCCGAGCGCTCCTGCCAGCCGGCGAGCCGCGCGACCAGGGAAGGCGTCCCGTAGAGGAGCCGCTGGTAGGCGATGACCGCCGGGTCGTCGCAGAGCCCGGTCACCGGGTCGCGTCGCTCGAGGCCGTCCAGGAAGTTCCGCCGCAGCGCCGCGAGCGGCGACTCGCCCTCCGCGCGGGCCGTCACGACCCGGGCCGCCTCGTCCTGGTGATCGGCGAACCGGTGCAGCACCAGGTCCTCCTTGGACGGGAAGTACCGGAAGAGCGTCGGCTTCGACACCTCCGCCGCGGCCGCGACCTCCGCCACGGACACCGCGTCGTACCCCCGCTCCAGGAAGAGCCGGACCGCGGTCTCGGAGAGCAGCCGCCGCGTGCGCTGCTTCTTGCGTTCGCGCAGACCGGGGACGGGGGTACCGGGGTCGGCCACCTAGGCGGACGCCACCTTCTGCGGCAGTCGGTAGGCGATCGTGCCGTACCAGGCGTACGAGACCGCGAAGCCGAAGGTGAGGCAGATGACCCCGCCCACCGCGTCCATCCAGAAGTGGTTCGCCGTCGCCATGATGACCAGCAGCGTCAGCGTCGGGTAGAGCACCCCGAGCAGCTTCACCCACAGCGGCTTCGCCAGGACGGCGATGGTGATGCCGGCCCACACCGACCAGCCCACGTGCATCGAGGGCATGGCGGCGTACTGGTTGGAGACGTTGGCGAGGTTGCCCGAGGACATCGAGCCCCAGGTCTCGTGCACCCGCACGGTGTCGACGAAGTCCATGCCCTCCATCAGCCGGGGCGGCGCCAGCGGGAAGCTGTAGTAGCCGACGAGGGCGAAGCAGGTGGTGATGGCGAGCGCGAGGCGGACGGCGGCGTAGCGTCCCGGCTGCCAGCGGTAGAGCCAGACGAGCACGCCGAGGGTGACGACGTAATGGAGCGTGCCGTAGTAGTAGTTCATCGACACGACGAGCCAGGTGACGCCGTCGACCGCGTGGTTGAGCGAGCGCTCGAAGGCCAGCCCCAGGCTCTCCTGGAAGCTCCAGATGCGGTCCGCGTTCTTCAGCGCCTGCGTCTCCTGCTCGGGCACGGCGTTGCGGATGAGGGAGTACGTCCAGTAGACGAGGGCGACGAGCATGATCTCGAACCACAGCCGCGGCGGGCGTGGCGAGCGCATCCGGTCGAAGAGGGCGCGCAGGCGCTGCCGGGAGGGGGCCAGGTCTCTTCGTTTCTCGTCGGCGTCCGTATCGGTCGGGGGGACGGGCGTCCGCCGGTCCTGAAGAGTCCTCGCAATCTTCGCTGGCCGGGGTGCAAGGTCCCGGGAATACGACGCGCCCATGGGGAGACAGTTTGCCAGACGGAGAGGGGTCGTCAGATCATCCCTCGGTGCCGCATTGGGGCGGGTATCTCCTCCCGGGCGGTAGGCCGCGGTGCCGCGGAACGGTCTGCCGGACCGCCGCGGCCCGTCCGGGACTGCAGCCCGCCGCGGTACCGGGCGGGCCGCGGCGGGTCCCGCGCCGGATGGGGAGGACGGCGCGGGACCCGGTTCACGGGGGTGGTGCGATCAGGCGACGGGCTCCAGCCAGCCGCTCAGCCGCACCGTGTTCTCGCCGTACGTGCGGTCCAGTTCGCGCCGCAGTTCGGGGGTGGCGGCGACGACTTCGACGGTGACGGCGTTGCGCACCGGGTCGACGGCGGAGCTGAGCATGCCCTCGACGTCCTCGTCGACCTGCCGCTGGACGCGGGTCAGCTCCTCTTCCGTGTGCTCGGCGCCGACGACGCACAGCGGGCCGTCCCAGACGCCGCGCAGTTCGCGCTCGGCGGTCTCGGGGCCGCCGCCCTCACCGGCGTCGGCGAATCTGATGTTGACGACGTCGCCGTCGAGCCAGGAGCCGGCGTAGCCGGGCATCTTCCCTGCCTTGTCCAGCACCCGCTGCCGGCCGGCCTCGCCGGAGCCGGGCTCGTCCTGCCCGCCCTTCGGGTCCTTTCCGTCCTTCAGGTCCGCGCAGGGCGTGTCGAAGTCCGCGGCGGCCTCCGGCGCGCGCGGTTCCGTGGCCCCGCCGGCGGGCCGCGGCTTCTCGGCCAGGGTGAAGCGCTCGCCGTCCCAGGTGCCGACGAGGTCCAGCGGATCGGTGTACGTGGTGTCCCTCGCGCGGTGTGCGCGTACGTCGTCCCACTCCCAGCCGACGATGTCCGGGCCGCCGCACTGCGGCGGCATCGACTCGGCGAGGGTGCGGCAGAGCTGCGGGCCGTGCTCGCCGTTCGCCAGGACCGTGGCCTGGACGCGGTAGAGCCGGGCGTTGGCGTCGACGTCCCCGCGGCTGCCGTCGCCGGCGGACCCGGAGGCGTCTTCCGAGCCGCAGCCGGCGGCCAGCACGGCGGTGGCGAGGGCGGCGGCGGTGGCCGCCGAGGTGCGTAGGGGGGTCGTTCGGTTCATGTCTCTCGGACGGCTCCGCTCGGGATCGGGTTCCCTCGGGGCCCGCGGCGCCCGGCGGTTCAGCCGTCGAGCGCCGCCCGGATCAGCCGGGCCGTCTCGACGGCGTGCTCCTCGTCCCGGTAGCGCGTACGGGGCCAGAAGAAGCCCCGCAGGCCGTCCTTGCGGTTGCGCGGTACGACGTGGACGTGCAGGTGCGGCACGGACTGGCTGACCCGGTTGTTCATCGCGACGAACGACCCCGCCGCCGCCGTGCCCCGCTCCACGGCGCCGGTCAGCCGCCGGACCCGGACGAAGAACGGGCCGGCCTCGGGCTCCGGCAGGTCGGTGAGAGTCTCCACGTGGTGGCGCGGGATCACCAGGACGTGTCCGGGGAAGAGCGGCCGGGCGTCGAGGAAGCCGACCGCCACCTCGTCCGCGAAGACCCGGTGGCTCGGGAGTTCACCGCTCGCGATGGCGCAGAAGGTGCAGTTCACCCCTCCAGTCAACACCGGTCGCGGCAAACCGCAGGGCGCACGGCGGGCAGATGCAGCGGACGCGGCCGCAGTTCGGGCAGACGGGTACAAGCGCGTTCATGACTCCCAATGTCCCCTTCCGGGCTGAGGATTGGGTGAGAACCACGTGCGTAATCGCTGAAGCCCCGGCCATTGACAGCACCCGCGGCCCTGACTAAGTACCTCGGTTAACTGTTCGGTAACCACCCGCGGGAGGCCCCGGTGCGCGCTCGGCTCACGGTCCTGACCACCGTCGCGGCGCTCGCGCTGGGCCTGCTCGCCCCCACCGCCCTGGCCGGGCAGGCCGCGGAGTCCCCGCGCTCGGTACGGGCCGAACAGCCCCGCGGCGGCGACCGCGCCGGGTGCGACCCCATCGGCCCCGCGGAGTGCCTGCTGCCGTTCCCCAACGACTGGTACACCGAGCGGGACCCCCGCACGGACACCGGCCGCCGGATCGCGTTCGCGCCCTCCGCCATGCCCGCCAACGCCGCCGGCACCCGTATCGACCCCGCCGAGTGGAACCGCAGTGACGGCTTCTCGCCCGGCTCGATGATCCTCGCCCATGTGCCCGGCGTCGACCTCGGCGAGACCCGCGCCGCACCGCTCACCGACATCGGCGCCTCCCTCGACCGCGACGCGCCGATCGTGCTCCTCGACGCCGGCACCGGCGAGCGCCACCCGTACTGGGCGGAGCTGGACGCCAACGCCACGGACCCCGCACGCCGGGCCCTCATCGTCCGCCCCGCACGCAACCTCGCGGAGGGCCACCGCTACGTCGTCGCCCTGCGCCGGCTCAGGGACGCCGGGGGCCGCACCCTCCCCGCGCCCGACGCCTTCCGCCGCGTCGACGGGCCCGCGCTGCGCAAGGGCGACCCGCTCTACGAGCGCCAGCGCGACCACCGCCGGGTCCGGCGCGACCTCGCCCGCGCCGGCGTCACCTCCCGCGGGCTCTACCTGGCCTGGGACTTCACCGTCGCCAGCGAACGCAGCCTGAGCGAGCGGCTGCTGCACATCCGCGACGACGCCTTCGCCGGACTCGGCAAGGGCGTACCGGAGCATCTGGTGTACGAGGTGAAGGACCACCCCGCAGACGACCCCGTCGCCCGCACGGTCCGCGGCGTCTACAACGTTCCCAGCTACCTCGACGCCCCCGGCGGCCCGCCGGGATCCGGCTTCCACCGCACCGGCGGCGGCAAGGACGCGCTGCCCGCCCGGCTGCCGGGCAACAACCAGGTGGTGCCGTTCCAGTGCGAGATACCGCGCGCCGCCCTCGGCGGCCCCGGCGAGCGCGGCAGGGCGGCGCGGCCCGTCCTCTACGGCCACGGGCTCCTCGGCAACGAGACGCAGGTCGGCTCCCGTACGCAGCGCGAGCTGGCGGTCCGCGGCAACTTCGTCATGTGCGCCACGAAGTGGCAGGGCATGGCCGACGAGGACATCCCGTTCGTCGCGAGCACGCTGCAGGACCTCAGCCGCTTCCCCGCGGTCGCCGACCGGCTCCAGCAGGGCGTGCTCAACACCCTCTGGCTCGGCCGCCTCATGCGGCACGCGGACGGGCTCGCCGCGGACGACGCCTTCCGCGGCGCGGGCGGCGCGAGCGCGATCGACGTCCGGGCCGGGCTCGGCTACGCCGGCCACAGCCAGGGCGGCATCATGGGCGGCATCTACACCGCCGTGGCGCAGGACAGCACGCGCTCCGTGCTCGGCGTGCCGGGGATGAACTACAGCACGCTCCTCAACCGCAGCGTCGACTTCGCGCCGTTCCAGCAGATCCTTGACCGGGCGTACCCCGACAAGCTGCGGCAGCAACTCGGCTTCGCGCTCATGCAGATGGTCTGGGACCGCGGCGAGGCCAACGGCTACGCCCAGCACATGACGTCGGACCCGCTGCCGCGCACGCCGCGCCACCAGGTGCTGATGCACGTCGCGTACGGGGACCACCAGGTCTCCCCCACCGCAGCGGAGGTCCAGGCCCGTACGGTCGGCGCCCGGATCCACGCCCCCACCGTGGCCGAGGGGCGCAGCCCCGACGAGGAGCCGTACTGGGGGCTGCGGCACCTGCGCTACCCGTACGCCGGTTCCGGGATGCTGGTCTGGGACAGCGGCAGCCCGTACCAGCCGCTGACGAACACCCCGCCCGGTGAAGGCCGGGACCCGCACTCCGACCCGCGCGACGAGCCCGCGGCGCAGCGGCAGATGGCCGGGTTCCTCAACACCGGCAGGATCGTGGACGTCTGCGGCGACGCGCCCTGCACGGCCGCCCCCGCGGGGTGAGCCGCTGCCGGTGCGCGGGTGATCACCGTACGATCGGCGCATGACTTCGAGTGAGCAGAACACCCCGCCCGCCCGCAAGGACCCGTGGGCGCTGCCCGACGTCTCCGGCCTGGTCGTCGGCGTCCTGGGCGGCACCGGCGACCAGGGCCGGGGGCTTGCCTACCGGCTGGCGCGGGCCGGGCAGCGGGTCGTCATCGGCTCCCGGAAGGCGGAGCGGGCCGAGGCGGCGGCGGCCGAGCTGGGCAACGGCGTCGAGGGCGCGGACAACGCGGAGTGCGCGCGCCGCAGCGACGTGGTGATCGTCGCGGTGCCGTGGGAGGGGCACGAGGCGACGGTGACGTCGCTGCGCGCGGAGCTGGCGGGCAAGCTCGTCGTGGACTGCGTGAACCCGCTGGGGTTCGACAAGAAGGGCGCGTACCCGATCCGGCCCGCCGAGGGCAGCGCGGCCGAGCAGGCGGCGGCGCTGCTGCCGGAGTCGCGGGTGGCGGCGGCGTTCCACCACCTGTCGGCGGTGCTGCTCCAGGACCCGGAGGTGGAGCGGATCGAGACGGACGTGATGGTGCTGGGCGAGTCCCGGGAGGACACGGACACCGTGCAGGCGCTGGCCGGGCTGATCCCGGGGATGCGCGGCGTGTACGCGGGCCGGCTGCGCAACGCGCACCAGGTCGAGGCGATGGTGGCCAACCTGATCTCGGTCAACCGCCGCTACCGCGCGCACGCCGGGGTGCGGCTGACCGACGTCTGAGGGGCGGCCGCGCGGCGTCCTGACGGACGCTCGGCAGGCGTCCCGACGGCCGGCCGGGAGGCGGCCGGAGCGACGCCCGGGGGCGGTGCGGGGCGGGCGGGACGGGGGGGCACAATGGACCCGCACGCCATACCCCCGAGGAGCCCGCCCCCATGCCGTCCGAGCCCCGCAAGACCCCGTCGTTGCTCGCGCAGGCCGACCGGCTCGCCGTCTTCACCGCCGTCGTGTGCGTGCTGTCGGTGGCCGCGGCCGTGGTGTCGTTCGCGAAGGGCTACTGGATCGGGGCGGTCTGGGTGCTGCTGGCCGGGCTCTCGTCGAACATGACGTGGTTCTACGTACGCCGCGCACGGCTGGCCCGCGCCCGGGACCGGGACGAGGGCCCGGCGAGCTAGGTCCTGTCTGGCACAAAGCGCCGTCCGCCTTCTGGGCGGGCTCCCCCACAGCGCGCAAGCGCGCGTGGGCGGTACCCCCAGGCGTCTGGTGCGTGCGATCGCAAGGCGGAGGGCCGACCGCATAGGGGGCTCGGCCGATCCGACAACGCAGCGAGCGTGCGTGCCAGGCTCCCCCACAGCGCGCTGCGCGCACGTGGGCGGTACCCCCAGGCGCAGGCGGGATCTGCCAGTCTGACCGGCCGAGGGCCTCGGCCGGTCAGACCGTACGGCGGCGGCCCCAGCCGAAGAAGTACACCGCCGCGCCGAGCGAGACGGCGAAGACGCCGCTTGCGGTGATCGCGGGCCAGGCGTCGTCGCCGCGGACGGCCGGGGCGCCCGGGGAGCCCATCGCGGGCGCGCGGCCGGGGTTCTTGCCGTCGCCCGTGGTGTGCGGCGCGTCTTCCTGTACGGGGACGGAGGCGGCGGCCCGCGGCGCGGCGGGCAGGGACAGCGCCTCGGCGGGGGCGGTGACGGCCGCCCAGAGCAGCGGCGCGGCGAGGCCGGCGAGCAGCAGGCGGCGACTGGATTGTCCGGGGGGCATGAGCGGGGTTCCTCTCCACGGGCCGGCGGGGCCGGCAGGGGCCGCCGACGGGGCTTCTTTCCGTCAGCGTCCGCGCGGCCCCGCCCGGTGCCGTGTCGGCACGACGGCGGGCACCCGCATGCGGCTTATAAGATCACCGCATCGGCGCATCCTCCGCGCCGGGAGTGCCCGCCGCCCCCGCGGGCTCAGTGGAAGGTGTGCTCCTCGGCCGGGAACGCCGCCGAGCCGACGTCCTCGGCGAAGGCCCTGGCCGCGTCGCCGAGGCTCTGCCGCAGTTGCGCGTACTGCTTGACGAAGCGCGGAAGCTTGCCGCCGGTGAGCCCCGCCATGTCGGTCCAGACGAGCACCTGCGCGTCGGTGTCGATGCCCGCGCCGATGCCGATCGTCGGAATCTCCAGCGAGCGCGTCACCTCGGCGGCCACCTCCGCCGGCACCAGCTCCAGCACCACCGCGAACGCACCCGCCTCCTGCGCCGCCTTCGCGTCCCGCACCAGCCGGTGGGCGTCCTCGTCGGAGCGGCCCTGGACGCGGTAGCCCATGGCGTTGACGGACTGCGGGGTGAGCCCGAGGTGGGACATCACCGGGATGCCGGACTCCACCAGCAGCTCCGTCTGGCGCAGCGACCGCTCGCCGCCCTCCAGCTTCACCGCGCCCACGCCGGCGTCCTTGACCAGCCGCGTCGCCGAGCGGAGGGCCTGGACCGGGCCTTCCTGGTACGAGCCGAAGGGCAGGTCGCCGACGACCAGGGCGCGCCGGGTGCCGCGGACCACGGCGGCGGAGAGCATCGTCATCTCGTCCAGCGTCACCGGCACGGTCGTGTCGTAGCCGAGGTGGACGTTGCCCATGGAGTCGCCGACCAGCAGCACGGGGATGCCGGCCTCGTCGAAGATGCCGGCGGTGGTCGAGTCGTACGCGGTCAGCATGGGCCACTTCTCGCCGCGCCGCTTGGCGGCGGCCAGGTCCCGGATCGTCACCCGGCGGCCGCGGTTGCCCCCGTCCCCGCCGTACAGCGCCGGGGCGGAATCGGCCCCGCCGGGCGTCTTGCGGGCATGCGAAACGTGCGTCATCGCAAACGCTCCTTCGTCATCTCGAGGCGCCCTTACGGCGTCCCCGGACCACTTCCATGCTGGCACGCCGCGACGGCGAACGACACCCCGGCCCCGCCACCTGTGCGCAAGGTCGCACGCCCCCGCCTGTCGAACCTGTGACCTGCGCTTTCCTCCGTGACCGCGCCTTTGCGAGGGCTTGGTGTTACGGAACGGCGCCGTCTCGGAACGCAGGCTAGCGTGGATTTCATGGACACCGCGCACCAGATCCCCCCGGCCGTCCACCGCCGCCGCTGGTTCATCCTCGGCGTCCTCATCTTCAGCCTGCTCATCGTCGTCCTCGACAACTCCATCCTCAACGTCGCGATGAAGACGATCGCCACCCCCGCCCCCGCCGGCCTCGGCGCCAGCCAGAGCGAGCTGGAGTGGGCGATCGACGCGTACACCCTGGCCTTCGCGGGCCTGCTCTTCACCGCGGGCGTCCTGGGCGACCGGCTGGGGCGCAAGCGGGTGCTGCTGGCGGGCCTGGTCGTCTTCGGGGTGGGCTCGGTGCTCGCCGCGTTCTCCAGCAGCCCGGCCGAGCTGATCGCCTTCCGCACCCTGATGGGGCTGGGCGGCGCGTTCGTCCTGCCCGCCACGCTCGCCATCATCGTGAACGTCTTCGAGCGCGACGAGCAGCCCCGGGCCATCGGCATCTGGGCCGGGGCCGTGGGCCTGGCCATCGCCATCGGGCCGATCACCGGCGGGCTGCTGCTGGAGCACTTCTGGTGGGGCTCGGTCTTCCTGGTCAACGTGCCGATCATCGGCATCGCGCTGATCGGCATGGTGCTGCTGGTCCCCGACTCCAAGGACCCGGACCCGGGCCGGCTCGACCCCACCGGCGTGCTGCTCTCCGTCGCCGGCCTGGTGCTGATCGTCTACGGCGTGGTCCGGGGCGGCCAGCGCGCCGACTTCGGCGCCCCGGAGGTCTGGGGCGCGATCCTCGCCGGCGCGGTCGTCGTCGGCCTCTTCATCTGGTACGAGCGCCGCAGCCGGCACCCCGCGCTCGACATCCGGTGGTTCCGCAACCCGCGCTTCTCGGCCTCGGTCGCCGTCATCGGCCTGGTGTTCTTCGCGCTCATGGGCGTGACGTTCTTCATGGTCTTCTACATCCAGAGCGTGCGCGGCCTGTCGCCGCTGGACTCCGGGCTGCTCCTGCTGCCGCTGGCCATCGCCCAGTTGATCTTCGCGCCGCGGTCCCGGCTGGTGGTCGACCGGTTCGGCGCCCGGGCGGTGTGCACGGTGGCCATGCTCGGCATCGCCGTCGCCTTCGCCGGCTTCCTGCTGCTGGACGAGACGTCGCCGCTGTGGATCCTGGAGGTGCTGTTCTTCGTCATGGGCACCGCGATGGCGCACGTCATGCCGCCGGCCACCACCGCGATCATGCAGTCGCTGCCGCGCGAGAAGGCCGGCGCGGGATCCTCGGTCAACAACACCTTCCGGCAGGTCGGCGGCGCCCTCGGGGTCGCCGTGCTCGGCTCGCTGCTGTCGTCCGTCTACCGCGGCAAGGTGACCCTGCCCGCGGGGGCGCCGAGCGCGGCGGGCGAGTCCATCGAGGCCACCCGCACCTTCGCGCAGAAGGCCGGCGCCGCCGGGAAGAAGCTGATCTCCGAGGCCAACAACGCGTTCGTCGACGCGATGCACGTGACGTCGATGGCGGCGGCGGGCGCGGCGGTGCTGGGCGCCGTGGTGGCCGCGGCGTTCATGCCCGCGAAGGACCGGGGCACACAGGGACCGGTGCGGACCGGGGAGAATGAGCCCTCCACCCGGAAGTAGCGGCGGACGAAGGGCAGGCGGACGGCACGGTGGCTCTCACGGAGCGGCACGGCGAAGGGCGCGGGCGGCGGCAGGACGCGCCGTATGGGGACCGCGCGCGTACCGGCGTACGCGACGGGGCGCCCGCCTCCGACGAGGCCGGCAGGCCGCCGGGACCGCCCGGGCCGCTGCGCGGCCGGCCGCGCAGCCGGACCGTCGAACGCGCCATCGCCGGCGCCGTGCTGCGCCTGGCCGACGAGGGCGTCTCGCCCGCCGAGCTGTCCGTCGAGCGCATCGCCCGCACGGCGGGCGTCGGCAAGGCCACGATCTCCCGCCGCAGGGCCACGGTGCGCGAGGTGCCGCACCGCGGCGTCGCGAGCGGCGAACTCCGCGCCGTGCTCTACCCGGGACAGCCACCGCCCGCGGGGCCCACCGCGCGGATCGTCGACGCCGTGCTGGACGGGGCGCGCTCAACCGACCGATGAAATGTCCCGGTTTCGCTACGGTGCCCTTCCGGCACGCCCCGTCCGCAACTCGCGGCGCCGGTCCGTTCGTCAGGTAAGGGGTAACGGGGGCAGACCGGCGAGTGCAGTGACGTGAGGAACAGCGCATGACGCACGTGGACATGGCGGAGACCGGGCGCAGCACGGGCAACACGCAGGCGGCCGCCCCCGCGGAGTCGCGCGCGGTGTACTGGCGCCGCAGGCTCCGCGAGGGCCTGGGCCCCGGCACCTGGCGGCGCGGCCTGGTGGTCGCCGCGCTCGCGCTGCTCGACGGCATCGTGATGATGGGTCACGCGGCGATCCCCAACCGGGTCGGCAGCCTGGGCAGTCTGGTCGAGACGTTCCTGCCGTGGTTCGGCCTCGCCGTCCCGGTACTGCTGGTATGCGCGCTGTGGCGGCGGTCGCTCACCGCGATGTGCGCGCTGGTGCTGCCGGTGTTCGTCTGGTTCCACCTCTTCGGCGGGCTGCTCACCGACAAGTCCGGGGGCGGCGGCGACGTCACCGTCGTCAGCCACAACGTCGCCGAGGAGAACACCGACGCCGCGGGCACCGCGCGCAAGCTGGTCGAGTCCGGGGCCGACGTGCTCGCCCTCCAGGAGGTCACGCAGGACAACAGGTCCGCGTACGAGGACGGCCTGGCCGAGGCGTACCCGTACCACGAGGTGGAGGGCACGGTCGGGGTGTGGAGCAAGTACCCGCTGTCGGACACCCGGCCCGTGGACATCCACATGGGCTGGACCCGTGCCCTGCGCACCACCGTCACCACCGACGGCGGCCGGCTCGCGGTCTACACCGCCCACCTGCCGTCCGTGCGGGTGAAGCTCGACGCCGGGTTCACGGCCAACCGGCGCGACGCGAGCGCCAACGCGCTCGGCGAGGCCATCAAGAACGAGCCGATCGACCGCGTGCTGCTCCTCGGCGACCTCAACGGCACGATGAACGACAGCGCGCTGGCCAACGTCACCTCGCAGTTGCGCTCCGCGCAGGGCGCGGCGGGCAGCGGCTTCGGCTTCAGTTGGCCGGCGGACTTCCCGATGGCGCGGATCGACCAGATCCTGCTGCGCGGCGTGCAGCCGGTCAGCTCCGACGTGCTCGGCGAGACGGGCAGCGACCACCGCCCGGTACGCGCCTCGGTGGACCTGTGACGCGGCGGACGCCCCGCCCGCCGGCCCGGCGGGTCGCGGAACCCGCCGGGCCCGTGAACGTGACCCGCAGGCTCCTGAGCAGGCCGGCTTCCGGCTGCCCGGACTGCGGGTGGGAGGTGCCGTTCAGTCGGTGCGATCGCGTTCGGCGTTGATGCGCTGGGCTTCTTCGAGTTGGTCTTCCAGGATCACGATGCGGCAGGCAGCCTCGATGGGGGTGCCCTGGTCGACGAGTTCGCGCGCGCGGGCGGCGATGCGCAGCTGGTAGCGGGAGAAGCGGCGGTGGCCGCCTTTGGAGCGCAAGGGGGTGATCAGGCGGTGCTCGCCGAGGGCTCGGAGGAAGCCCGGGGTGGTGCCGAGTATCTCGGCGGCCCGCCCCATGGTGTAGGCGGGGTAGTCGTCGTCGTCGAGACGGCCGAACGAATCATCTGCGGTCATCAAACCTCTTGGTCACTACGTGGAATGCATCGAGGGGCCCTGGTGCCATCTGGCACCAGGGCCCCGAAGGAACTGCTACACCATCTGCCGGCCCTCACAGGGCGCCGGCTTTCTCTTTCCGCGGGCCCGGGCAGCACGCTGCCGGGGACGCGAGGATCGCGGTTGCTTGACCGGAGACCACCTCACTATCGATGTCCTGCGGTACCCGGGCCCAGTCATGCGCCCGGGCGATCCTGATGGTGCCTGGCTCCTCCGTTTCTTTCCTCTGGGATCACTTACTTACTGCTGGTTCTGCGAACTGCACTTCTGTACTACGACGGCCCTTGGCCATGGCGGGCCGCTTACTGCTGGTCGGCAGTTCATCTCTGCCAGACCTCATTGACCTCTGACTACAAGAGAAACCATACCCACACCGACGCCCAATGTCTACTCCAGCGAGCAGAGATTTTCGCGCCCTGGACGCGCAGATAACCGACCACCGCCCCGCGACCGCTGACGTGGACAGGGCGGGGCCGCGTCGCGCGGGCGCCCGGTGGACCGGCTAGACCCGTTCCCGCCAGCGGTTGGTGATCGGCAGCCGGCGGTCCTTGCCGAAGCCCTTCGGGGAGATCTTCGTGCCCGGCGGGTACTGCCGGCGCTTGTACTCCGCCGTGTCGACCATCCGCAACACCCGCTCCACCAGCTCCGGGTCGTACCCGCGGGCGACGATCTGCGCGCTGCCGTGGTCGCGGTCGACGTACAGCGCCAGGATCGCGTCGAGCACGTCGTAGTCCGGCAGCGAGTCGGTGTCGAGCTGGTCGGGGCGGAGTTCGGCGCTGGGCGGCTTGGAGATGGAGTTCTCCGGGATCGGCGGGATCTCGTTGCGCTCGGCGGCGGCCGCGTTGCGCCACTTCGCGAGCCGGAAGACGACCGACTTGTAGACGTCCTTGATCGGGCCGTACGCGCCGACCGAGTCGCCGTAGAGCGTCGAGTAGCCCACGGCCAGCTCGCTCTTGTTGCCGGGGGCCAGGACGAGCGGGCCCTCCTGGTTGGAGACGGCCATCAGCAGCGTGCCGCGCAGCCGGGACTGCAGGTTCTCCTCGGCCAGTCCGGTCAGCCCCAGGGACTCCATGTAGGCGTCGAACATCGGGCCGATGGGGACGCTGCGCAGGTGCAGCCCGGTGCGGCGGGCGAGTTCCGCGGCGTCGTCGCGGGAGTGCTGGGAGGAGTACCGCGACGGCATGGAGATCCCGTACACCTGGTCCGGGCCGAGCGCGTCGCAGGCGACGGCGGCGACGAGGGAGGAGTCGATGCCGCCGGAGAGGCCGACGAGGACGGAGCCGAAGCCGTTCTTCTCGACGTACGCGCGCAGCCCCGTGACCAGCGCGGTGTACATCTCCTCCTCGTCGGAGAGGCGGTCGGCGACGACTCCCGGGTACCGGCGGGGGTACGGCGCGACGGGCTCCGCCGACAGCGTCACGTGCTCGATGCGCAGCCCGTCGTCGGCGATCCCGGCCGGCGGCCGCCCCGCGGCGGCGGGCAGGTCGAGGTCGACCAGCAGGCACTCCTCGGTGAACTGCGCGGCGCGCGCGACGACCTCGCCGCGCGCGTCGACGACGATCGAGTCGCCGTCGTAGACCAGCTCGTCCTGGCCGCCGGTCATCGCGACGTACGCCGTCGTGCAGCCCGCCTCCTGGGCCCGCTTGCGGACCAGGTCGAGGCGGGTGTCGTCCTTGTTCAGCTCGTACGGCGAGGCGTTGACGGTGACGAGGAGGCCGGCGCCGGCGATCCGCGCGGAGGGCACCCGGCCGCCGTCCTGCCACAGGTCCTCGCAGATGGCCAGCGCGACGTCCACGCCGGCGACGCGCACGACGGGCATGGTGTCGCCGGGGACGAAATAGCGGAACTCGTCGAAGACGCCGTAGTTGGGCAGGTGGTGCTTGGCGAAGGAGAGGACGACCTCGCCGCGGTGCAGCACGGCCGCCGCGTCCTTGGGCGAGCCCGCGGGCTGCCCGTAGCGGTGGCGCTCGTCGCTGCGGTCGAGGTAGCCGACGAGCACGGGCGTCTCGCCCAGGCCCTCGGCGGCCAGCCGCCCGGCGAGCGCGCGCAGCGCGGCGCAGGACGCCTCGACGAAGGAGGAGCGCAGGGCCAGGTCCTCGACGGGATAGCCGGTGAGGACCATCTCGGGGAAGGCCACGAAGTGCGCGCCGCGGTCGGCCGCGTGCCGGGTCCAGTGGACGACGGCGTCGGCGTTGCCGGCGAGGTCGCCGACGGTGGCGTCGATCTGATTCAGCGCGAGGCGAAATTGAGGCACGGACCCATTTTATCGTCTGTCTGACGCAATGCCGCGCCGGGAACCGGGCGGCCTGCGTCACAGAATGTTCGCCCAGATTTGTGACCCGGACCAGTTCACCGCTCCCGGCCCGGTCGGCATCGTGACGCGGGCACCCCTTCGCCCGTACGCAGCCGCAGAACCCGGACCGGGAGGACCCCCATGGAGCGCCGCTCGTTTCTCCGCGCAGTGACCGCAGGCACCGGCGCCGTCGCCGTCACCGGCGGCCTCTGGCACGCCGCCGCGACCCCGGCGGCGGCCGCCGCGGCGGACAGCCCGTACGGCCCGCTGCTGGCCCCCGACGCCAACGGACTCGCGCTGCCGCGGGGCTTCACGGGCCGCGTCGTCGCCCGCTCCACCCGCGCGGTCGGCGGCATCACGTGGCACGGCGCGCCGGACGGCGGCGCGTGCTTCCCCGACGGCGACGGCTGGATCTATGTCTCCAACTCCGAACTCCCGCTGATCGGCGGCGTCTCCGCGCTCCGCTTCGGCCCGGACGGGACGGTGACGGCGGCCCGCCGCATCCTGGACGGCACGAACCTCAACTGCGCGGGCGGGGCGACGCCGTGGAACACGTGGCTGTCGTGCGAGGAGACGTACCGCGGCAAGGTGTACGAGACGGACCCGTACGGCAACCGCTCGGCGTCCTCGTACGGCGCGATGGGCCGCTTCAAGCACGAGGCGGCGGCGTGCGACACGGACCGCCGGGTCGTCTACCTCACGGAGGACGAGGACGACGGCTGCTTCTACCGCTTCACGCCGGCGTCCTGGGGAGCGTGGGGCGCGCTGTCGTCCGGCCGCCTCGACGTCCTCTGCGACGCGGGCGGCGGGGCGGTGGAGTGGCGGGAGGTCCCGGACCCGGACGCGCCGTGGCCCTGGGAGCAGACCCGGGCACAGGTCGACGAGGCGCTGCACTTCGACGGCGGCGAGGGCTGCTACTACTCGCCGCAGGCGGGCGTCTGCTACTTCACCACGAAGGGCGACAACCGCGTCTGGGCCTACGACGCGGGCGCGAACGCCCTCGCGGTCGTCTACGACGCGGACGAGCCGCTGGGCACGGTCGACAACATCACGGGCCGGGCGGGCGGCGACCTGTACGTCGCGGAGGACGGCGGCAACATGGAGATCAACATCATCACCCCCGCGGGCACGGTGGCCCCGGTGGTCCGCATCGACGGCCACCCGGAGTCGGAGATCACGGGCCCGGCGTTCTCCCCGGACGGGTCGCGGCTGTACTTCTCGTCCCAGAGGGGCGAAAGCGGCTTCGTGGCAGGCACGGACGGCGTGACGTACGAGGTGAGGGGCCCGTTCCGGGCGTAGCGGGGCTTTGGAGGAAGGGCACCGGAGGCTCGGCCGGGACGTGGCCGGGACTTGGCCAGGGCTTGGCCAGGGCTTGGCCGGGCACAGCCCGGGGACGGCCGGGACGAAGCCCGAAGAGGCTCTGGACAGCGACCGGGGCCTGGTGAGGCGCATCCCGGCGGGGCGCCGGAGGCCGTGACCGAAGAGGGTCTGGAGCGGGGCAAGCCGGCCACGTACGGCCGCAGCTCCCGCCGCCCACGGCGGAGCGCCCTGGGCACGGCCCGGTGGCCGCCGCGGGACCGCGGCCCGGGGCCGGCGGGGGCGCAACCCAGCACCTCAGCCGCCCCGCGTATCGCCCGGTGGGGACGGCCCTGGGACAAAGCCGCCGCTCCGGTAGGGCCCCGGGGCACAGCCCGGTGGAAATCTGTGACGCGGGCGCAGCCCGGTAAGCCCGGAGGCAAGGCCCCTCAGGGCTTGGGGGCGAAGCCCCCGGTCGGGGTCTGGGGGCGAAGCCCCCGGTCGGGGTCTGGGGGCGAAGCCCCCGGTCGGGGTCTGGGGGCGAAGCCCCCG
>NZ_VISV01000004.1:195328-450438 GCF_007827615.1 Streptomyces sp. CNZ287
TGGGGGCGAAGCCCCCGGTCGGGGTCTGGGGGCGAAGCCCCCGGTCGGGGTCTGGGGGCGAAGCCCCCGGTCGGGGTCTGGGGGCGAAGCCCCCGGTCGGGGTCTGGGGGCGAAGCCCCCGGTCGGGGTCTGGGGGCGAAGCCCCCGGTCGGGGTCTGGGGGCGAAGCCCCCGGTCGGGGTCTGGGGGCGAAGCCCCCGGTCGGGGTCTGGGGGCGAAGCCCCCGAGACCCCTCCCATCGGCCAGACCCGAAACGGTGAGCCCCGCAGGGTTTCGCGGCGGGGTGGCGGACGGGTGCGGCAGCATCCCCCGGTATGGATGCCGTGCGGGTGGCCCTGCTGCGGGAAGTGCTGGCCGGGACCGAGTGGCCCGGAGCCGCGCGGCGGTTTGCCGGGGTGTTGCGGGGCGCCGTCGAGGCGCAGGGCGGTGGGTTGCTCCTCGTGGGGACGGCCGCGTACGAGCCGTGGCACCTCGCCGCCCACCTCGATGACGAAGCCGCCTGGTCGGGCCTCCCCGCCCTCTCCCCCACCCTCGTACGCCACCGGGTCCCGGCCTCCGGCCCCGCCCACCTCGGCGTCGGGCTCGGCCGGCTGGAGGCCGCGGGCCGCCGCGAGACCCTGCTCGTCGTCGCCCCGGACGAGCCCGGCGACGCGCTGCTGGAGCGCGTCGGCGACGCCCGCCGCGCCGGCGCCGCGGTGCTCGTGCTCGACGGCGGCTCCGCCGAACTGCCCGGCCTCGCCCACGAACTGCTCACCGTCCCCGGCGACAGCGGCGACATCGACCTGGAGACCGTCCAGCACCTCGTCAGCGCCGCCGCCGGCGAGAACGGTGACCCGCCCGCCGCCTCCGCCCGCTCCGGCTTCCGCCACCGCCTCGCCCGCCTCGCCGAGGTGCTGTCCTCCCCGCCCCCACCCCGCTGGTAGCCCGACCGACCACCAAACCGCCAGCCGGCCGGCCGGCCCCCGCCGTAATTCTCTTGCGGCCCGCCCCCCGCCCACCCGACCATGGCCCCTCGTGGCCGACGAATCCCGCGCCTACCGCGACCTCCTCCCCGACCTCGCCCCCTGGCACGCCTCGCGCGACTTCCGCCTCATGTGGGTCGCGGGCCTCATCACCGCCTTCGGCAGCTTCCTCACCTTCGTCGCCCTCCCGGTGCAGGTGAAGGAGCTGACCGGCTCCGCCCTCGCGGTCGGCGCCATCGGCACCGTCGAGCTGGTCCCGCTCATCGTCTTCGGGCTCTACGGCGGCGCCCTCGCCGACGCCATGGACAAGCGGAAGCTGATCCTCTACAGCGAGGCGGGGCTCGGCCTCGTCTCCGCCGTCCTGCTCCTCAACAGCCTGCTGCCCGAGCCGATGCTCTGGCCCCTCTACGTCGTCGCCGCGCTCACCAGCGCGCTCACCGGCATCCAGCGCCCGGCCCTGGACTCGATCGTCCCGCGCATCGTGCCGCACGAGCACCTGCCCGCCGCCGCCGCGCTCAACTCCCTGCGCTGGCAGCTCGGCGGCATCGCCGGCCCCGCGCTCGCCGGTTTCATCGTCGCGTACGCCGGGCTGCCCTGGGCGTACGCGCTGGACGCCGGGACGTTCGCCGTCTCCGTCGGCCTCGCGCTGATGCTCGCCCCGTCCCCCGCCGCCCGCGAGGCGGTGGCGCCGAGCCTGCGCGCGATAGCGGAGGGCGCGCGCTACGCGTGGAACCGCAAGGAGCTGCTCGGCACGTACGCCATCGACCTGGCGGCGATGTTCTTCGCCTTCCCGCTCGCGCTCTTCCCGTTCCTCGCCGACGACCTGGACGCGCCGTGGGCGCTGGGGCTGATGTACGCGGCGCTGCCCGCCGGTTCGCTGCTGGTGAGCCTCACCAGCGGATGGACCCGGCGGGTGCACCGGCACGGCCGCGCGGTGATGCTGTCGGCGGTCGGCTGGGGGCTGGCGATCACGGCGGCGGGGATGATGCCGAACGCCTGGGCGGTGCTGTTGCTGCTCATGGTGGCGGGCGCGTTCGACATGGTCAGCGGGGTGTTCCGGGCGGCGATGTGGAACCAGACCATCCCCGACGAGCTACGCGGCCGGCTCGCCGGCATCGAGCTGCTGTCGTACTCGGTCGGCCCGGTGGCCGGGCAGTTCCGCTCCGGCGGGGTGGCAGCGCTGACGAGCGTGCGGACGTCGATCTGGTCGGGCGGGGTGATGTGCGCGGGCGCGGTGGTGCTGCTGGCCGCGTGCCTGCCGAAGCTGATGACGTACGACGCCCGCACGAACGAGCACGCGGTAAGGGAGCGGGACCGCCGCGCCGCGGCGGCGGCGGAGAAGGCGGGAAAGGGCGGCCCGGAGGGCGTGCCGGCCCCGGACCCGGCGACGTGACGCCGCGGACCGAAGAGGACCGAAGAGGACCGAGGCGACGGCCGCCCGCCGCCGCCCTCTACCCCCTCAGCGGCCCGGCCCGCCCCCGCGGTCGCCCTCGTCGTTCCACCGGCTGTCCTCGTCCCACTCCTCGTTGCGCGCCTCCGCCGTCTCGATCGCCCGCGCCGCCTCCTCCGGCGTCGCGTACGGCCCGAGCCGGTTCAGGGCCCGGCACTGCGGGCCCTCCTCGACCTTCTTGTGCTCCAGGCAGTAGTACCATTCGCCCGGTTTGCCCGCCGTCTTCTTCTTGAACAGCGCCATCTCGCTCCTCATCTGCGGCGTGTCTGCGCGTCTGCCGCCGCCCATCGTGCCCGATCCGCCGCCGATAGACTCGGATCCATGTCTGGCCAGTCGTCGCTGCTCGCGCCCGGTACGCTCTCCCCGCCCCGCGCCGTTCCCGCCGCCATCCCCCGCCCCGAGTACGTCGGGAAGAAGGGACCGGCGCCCTACACCGGACCGGAGGTCCAGGACGCGGAGACCGTCGAGCGGATGCGTACCGCCGGGCGGATCGCCGCGCGGGCGATGGCCGCCGCCGCGGAGCACATCGCGCCCGGGGTGACGACGGACGAGCTGGACCGGGTGGCGCACGAGTACCTGTGCGACCACGGCGCGTACCCCTCCACCCTCGGCTACCGGGGCTTTCCCAAGTCGCTCTGCACGTCGGTCAACGAGGTGATCTGCCACGGCATTCCGGACTCCACGGTGCTGCGCGACGGCGACATCGTGAACCTCGACGTCACCGCGTTCATCGGCGGCGTGCACGGCGACAACAACGCCACGTACCTCGTCGGCGAGGTCGACGAGACCTCCCGGCTGCTGGTCGAGCGCACCCGCGAGTCGCTGAACCGCGCCATCAAGGCGGTCCGCCCGGGCCGGCAGGTCAACGTCATCGGCCGGGTCATCGAGTCGTACGCCAAGCGCTTCGGCTACGGCGTCGTGCGCGACTTCACCGGCCACGGCGTCAACACCGCCTTCCACTCCGGCCTGATCATCCCGCACTTCGACGACCCGCGCGCCACGACCGTGATGCGGCCGGGGATGACGTTCACGATCGAGCCGATGCTGACCCTCGGGACGCACGAGTACGACATGTGGGACGACGGCTGGACCGTGGTGACCAAGGACCGTAGGCGCACCGCCCAGTTCGAGCACACGCTGGTGGTGACGGAGTCGGGCGCGGAGGTGCTGACCCTCCCGTGAGCATGCCCGGGACCACCCGGGTGATACCGGCGCAGCGCCGGGCACCACTGACTCGGGGAAGCATCTCCCTAGAGGGAGCGCAGCGGGCGACGGCGTGCGCTTCCACGTCTTCGAGGGCGTGCCCAATCCGGCCGCGTACAAGCGCGGTTACCGCCGGCTGCTGGACGAGCTGCCGGTGGACGACCTGGAGAAGCAGCGGGTGGTCGAGGAGTGCCGCCGCGCGTTCACCCTCAACACGGACCTCTTCCGCGCCCTGGAGCCCGCGGACCCGCTGACCGCCTGACCCGCCCGGCCGGTGCCCCCCTTGCGCTGGAGTGCACTCGAGGGTGCATGGTCGTGACCATGGACAAGCGGACTCTGGGACGTACGGGCATCGAGGTCAGCGCTCTCGGCTTCGGCTGCTGGGCGATCGGCGGCGAGTGGTGGGACGCCGGGGGCGACCCGCTGGGCTGGGGCAAGGTGGACGACGACGAGTCGGTACGGGCCGTGCACCGCGCCCTCGACGGCGGCGTCACCTTCTTCGACACCGCCGACGTCTACGGCACGGGACACAGCGAGACCGTGCTCGGCCGCGCGCTCGCGGGCCGCCGCGACGACGTCGTCATCGCCACGAAGTGGGGCAACGTCTTCGACGCCGACCGCAGGACGCTGCTCTCCCGCGACCTCTCCCCCGGCTACGCACGCCGGGCACTGACCGACTCGCTGCGCCGGCTCGGCACCGACCGCGTCGACCTGTACCAACTGCACATCGGCGACGCCGGCTTCGCGGAGGCGGCGGAACTGCGCGAGGCGTGCGAGGACTTCGTCCGCGAGGGGCTGATCCGCGCGTACGCCTGGAGCACCGACGACCCCGCGCGCGCCGCGGCGTTCGCCGAGGGCCCGCACTGCGCGGCGGTGCAGCACCGGCTCAACGTGCTGGAGGACGCCCCGGAGATGCTGGCGCTGTGCGCGGAGCGCGGCCTCGCCAGCGTCAACCGCAGCCCGCTGGCGATGGGGCTGCTCTCCGGCGCGTACGACGCGGGCTCGCGGGTCGGCGCCGGCGACATCCGGGCGACGCCGCCGGCGTGGCTGACGTACTTCGGCGCGGACGGGCGGGTGGCGCCGGGGTGGCTGCCGCGGATCGAGGCGATCCGCGACATCCTCACCTCCGGCGGGCGCACCGTGGCGCAGGGTGCGCTGGCCTGGATCTGGGCCCGCAGCCCGCACACGGTCCCGATCCCCGGCTTCCGCACGGTGGCGCAGGCGGCGCAGAACGCGGGCGCCCTGGCCGCGGGCCCGCTGACCGCGGCGCAAATGGCGGAGATCGACGGGCTGCTGACGTAGCACGCCGCGACCCCGCCGACTCCGCTACGGCCGGTCCTGCGGCAGGGCGCTCGACTCGCGCAGCGCCAGCTCGTAGGGCGCCAGCAGCGTCGTCGGCGGGGCCTCCGCCGGGCCCTCGATCCGCGCCAGCAGCGCCTTCACCGCCAGCCTGGCCAGCTCCTGCTTGTCGGGCGCCACGCTGGTCAGCGACGGCACCATGTACCGCGCCTCCTGGATGTCGTCGAAGCCGACCACCGCGAGGTCGGCCGGAATCGCCAGGCCCTCGTCGTGCGCGACGCGCATCGCGCCCGACGCCATCATGTCGGTGAAGCAGAACACCGCGTCGGGCGGCTCCCGGAGCGCCAGCAGCTCCCGCATGGCCGCCGCCCCGCCCGCCCGGGTGTACGACCCCACGGCGGGCGCCAGCGCCTGGTCGTATGCGAGGCCCGCCTCGGCCAGCGCCTCGCGGTGGCCCTGCATGCGCTGCAGGGCGGTGGCCGTCGTGCGGTCGTCGTGCTGCCAGCCGATGACGCCGATGCGGCGGCGGCCGCGGCCGACGAGGTGCCGGGTGGCGTCGCGGGCGGCGGCGACGTTGTCGATGAGCACGTGGTCGGCGGGGACCTCGTAGTCGCGCTCGCCGAGCAGCACGAGCGGGACGCGGCGCTCGCGGGCGGCGAGCGCCGTCTGGTCCAGGCCGAGAGGGCTGAGGAGCACGCCGTCGATGAGCGGGTCGCCGAGGCCGCAGGCCAGCCGCAGCTCCTCCGCCGGATCACCGTCGGTGACCTCGATGAGGACGGTCTGCCCGCTCTCCTTGGCGGCGGCGATGACGCAGGTGGCCAGCTCCGCGAAGTAGGGCGCGACGAGTTCCGGTACGGCAAGCGCGATGACCCCGCTGCGGCCGGTGCGCAGATGGCGGGCGGAGGCGTGCGGGCGGTAGCCGAGTTCGTCGATGGCGCGCAGCACGCGCTCGCGGGTCGGCTCGGCGACGCGCGCGGCGCCGCGGACCACGTTCGAGACGGTCTTGATCGAGACACCGGCGCGCTCTGCGACGTCCTTGAGGCGGGCCCCGGGCACGGCTTCCTCCCGCTTCCTCCGAGGTTCTGGTGCGCACACCCTACGCCTTCTGCGCGGGCTGTTGACGTGGTGCGCACGGCGATATACAACGTTCCACCAAGAGCGCATTACAACGTTGTACAAGTTCGCCGCGGAAAGGGACATCCGCCATGCTCCGACGCCTCGACTCCCCCGGCCGCCCGGCCCCCGACCCCGCCCGCGGCACACCTGCAGCCCCGTACGCACCCTCCCGCCGCGCCCTGCTGCGCGGCGGTGCGGGCCTCGCCGCGGGCGCCGCCGCCACCGCGGCGCTCACCGGCTGCGGCACCACCATCGCCCAGGGCTTCACCGGCGGCGAACCCCCCGCGGACCGGCTGAACTTCTGGAACCCCTTCACCGGCGGCGACGGCGAACGCATGGTCGCCATGCAGGACCTGTACGAGAAGGACCACCCCGACAGCACCCTGCGGGCGACCACCTTCGTCTGGGGCAACCCGTACTACACCAAGCTGAGCCTGGCCACCATCGGCGAGCGCCCCCCGCACGTCGCCATCGCGCACCTGTCGAAGCTGCCGGTGCTCGCCCAGGCCGGGCTGCTCAGCGAGCTGCCCGCCGACGCGCTCGCCAAGCAGGGCATGACGCCGGAGAAGTTCGACACCAAGCCCTGGCGCAAGTCCCACGTCGACGACCGCCTCTACGGCATCCCGATCGACACCCACCCCTTCGCGCTGTACTTCCGCACCGACGTCGCCGAGAAGGCCGGCCTGCTCGACGGCGGCGAACTGGTCGACATCGACGGCGCGGACAAGTTCGCCGACGCGCTGCGCGCCGCGAAGGAGGTCACCGGCGTCTGGGGCGGCTCGGTCGCCTCGATCAAGGACACCGCCACCCAGTTCCGCATGTTCCTGTCCTTCTACACCCAGCTCGGCGGCCGGCCGCTGGTCGGCGACGCCGGCGCCACCGTGACGGTCGACCTCGGCGCCGCCGAGGAGGCGCTCGCGTACATCCAGCGCCTGGGCAAGGAGAAGCTGATACCCACGGGCGCCAACGGGCAGGCCGCCATCACCCTGCTCACCACCGGCGAGGCCGGGTTCCTGATGGACGGCGTGTGGCAGATCGTCGCCGTCCTGGACTCGGGGGCGAAGTTCGACATGCGGCCCCTGCCGCGGATCTTCGACGACGCCCCGTACGCCTGCTTCGCCGACAGCCACGCCCTGGTGCTGCCCCGGCAGCCGAAGCAGGACGACGGCCGCCTCGACCTGTCGCTGGAGTTCACCGCCTCGCTGCTGGCGAAGAGCAAGCTGTGGGCGGAGGGCGGGCACGTCCCCGCGTGGCTGCCGACCCAGCGCTCGGCCGCGTACCGGGAGCTGACGCCCCAGTCCCACTACACCGAAGCCGCCGAGGGCGCCGTCTACGACCCCGTCGCCTGGTACGGCGGCGCGGGCAGCAATCTGCAGAACCGGGTGGGCGACGCGGTCAGCGCCGCGCTCGCCGGCCGGTCGACGCCGCGCGCAGCCGCGGCCCGGGTCCGCGAGGAGCTGCGCACGCTCGCGGACGTCGAGTCCCCGATCTGACCCCCGCCGCCCCCACCCCCTCGAACGAAAGGCATCCCCGTGGCGAGCACAGTCGGCACCGGCGCCCTCACCCCCGACCGGTCACGCCCCCGCGAAACCCGCGGCCGGCTCGCGGGCCCGGCCCTGGTCGCGCCGTTCGCGCTTTTTTACATCGTTTTCCTCCTCGGTCCGCTCCTCTACACCTTCGTGGCGGGCTTCTTCAACGGCAGCCTGCTGCGCGACGGCTTCGGCAGTTGGGTCGGCTTCTCCAACTACGCGGACGTGCTGGGCGACTCCGAGTTCTGGCGCACCCTGAAGCACACCCTGTGGTTCACCGTGCTCACCACCATCCCGCTGGTGCTGCTGGCGCTGGGTCTCGCGATCCTCGCCGACCGGTTCGTACGCGGCCGGTGGTTCATCCGCTTCGCCTTCTTCGCGCCGTACGTCATCCCGTCCGCGTCGGTCTCCCTGATCTTCATGTGGGGCGTGCTCGCCGACCAGACCGGCCTGGCCCAGGACTGGCTGAAGACCCTCGGCGTCAGCTCGCCGCCGTCCTGGCTCGGCGATCCCAGCTGGGCGATGTGGTCGCTGGCCGGCGTCACCGTCTGGTGGACCATCGGCTTCAACTTCGTGCTCTACCTCGCCGGTCTGCAGGAGATCCCCCGCGACGTGCACGAGGCCGCCGCCATGGACGGCGCCGGGCCCTGGCAGCGGATCCGGCACGTGGTCATCCCCATGCTGGGGCGGACGACGACGCTCGTCACCGTGCTCCAGATCGTCGCCTCGCTGAAGGTCTTCGACCAGATCTACATGATGACCGCCGGCGGCCCCGACGGCTCCACCCGGCCCACGCTGCAGTACATCGTCGACACCGGCTTCACCGACGGCCGCACCGGCTACGCCTCGGTCGTCTCCCTCTTCCTCTTCCTCGTCATCCTGCTGATCTCCCTGGTCTGGTTCTTCCTCGTCCGCCGGGCAGAGAAGGAGAGCTGAGCCATGGCCCACACCAAAGAAGGCCCCGCCGCCACCGCCGCCGCGCCCGCCCGCGCAGAAGCGAAGGACCCCGCGCCCCGCCGCGGCTACGACGCCGAGAAGCTCTTCAACCGCGTCGCGCTCGGCGTCCTCGTCGCCTTCGCGCTGCTGTGGCTGGTGCCGCTGCTGTTCGCGACGGCGATATCCATCCGTCCCGCCGACGAGATAGCCGTCGACCCGGCTTCCTGGTTCACCTCGAACCCCACCTTCGCGGCGTACGAGGACCTCTTCGACAAGGGCAAGCTGCCCTACTGGTATGCCAACAGCTTCATCGTCTCGCTGCTGACCACGGTGCTCACCGTCGTCACCGCCTCACTCGCCGCCTTCGGCCTCTCCCAGGTGCGCTTCCGCTTCCGCCGCGGGGTCTTCCTGCTGCTGCTCGCCGGGATCATGATCCCGATGCAGGTGCTGATGATCCCGCAGTTCCTGGCGCTCCAGGAGGTGGGCCTCCTCAACACGTACTGGGGCGTGGTCCTGCCGCAGGTGCCGAACGTCGTCGCCGTCTTCGTCTTCAAGCAGTTCTTCGACGGCATCCCCAGGGAGCTGATCGAGGCCGCGCGCGCCGACGGCGCCGGCTGGCTCCGCACGTACGGGCAGATCGTGATGCCCGTCTCGCGGCCCGCCGTGTCGGCCGTGACGATCTTCGTCTTCGTGGCCGTGTGGAACAACTTCCTCTGGCCGCTGCTGGTCGTCACCGACCCGGAGATGATGACGCTGCCGGTCGGGCTCAACTCCGTACAGGACGCCTTCGGCATCCCGTACGCGCAGCTCATGGCCTCCGCCGTGCTGGGCGCCATCCCCCTGCTCGTCGTCTTCGCGCTCTTCCAGCGCCGCATCGTCGAGGGCATCGCCGGTACGGGCCTGAAGTAGGCCCGTACCCCCCCGAGAACCACTGTCAACGCCCCCGGAGAAAGGCACCGCATGCCGCACACCGCCAGGTTCACCGTCGACCCCGAGTTCGTCATCGGCGAGGTGGACCCGCGCCTGTACGGAACGTTCGTCGAGCACATGGGCCGCTGCGTCTACACCGGGATCTACGAGCCCGGCCACCCCACCGCCGACGCCGCCGGCTTCCGCGGCGACGTCGCCGCGCTCGTCCGCGAGCTGGGCACCGGCCTGGTCCGCTATCCCGGCGGCAACTTCGTCTCCGGCTACCACTGGGAGGACGGCGTCGGCCCGGTCGCCGAGCGGCCGCGCCGGCTCGACCTCGCCTGGCGGTCGGTGGAGACCAACGAGGTCGGCACCAACGAGTTCCTCACCTGGGCCAGAGGGCTGGGTCTGGAACCGATGATGGCCGTCAACCTCGGCACCCGCGGCATCGACGCCGCCCGCGCGCTCGTCGAGTACTGCAACCACCCCGGCGGCACCGCCTGGTCCGACCTGCGGATCAAGCACGGCGTCACCGAGCCGCACGGGGTGCGGCTGTGGTGCCTGGGCAACGAGATGGACGGCCCGTGGCAGACGGGGCACAAGTCGGCGCGCGAGTACGGCCGGCTGGCGGCCGAGGCCGGCAAGGCCATGCACCAGGTCGACCCGTCGATCGAGCTGGTCGCCTGCGGCAGCTCCAACGCGCAGATGGCGACCTTCGGCACCTGGGAGCGCGAGGTGCTGGAGGAGACCTACGACGAGGTCGACTATCTCTCGCTGCACGCGTACTACGAGGAACTCGACGGAGACCGCGCGAGCTTCCTCGCCTCCGGCGCGCACATGGACCAGTACATCTCCGACGTGGTGTCGACCGCCGACCACGTCCGCGCCGTACGCCGAGCGGACAAGCGGATCCGGCTCTCCTTCGACGAGTGGAACGTCTGGTACGCGGCCCGCTTCCCCGGCGAGCGGAACCTGGCCACCGCAGAGACGCCGCGGCTCATCGAGGACACGTACTCCGTGACCGACGCGGCCGTCGTGGGCTCCCTGCTCATCACCCTGCTCCGGCACGCCGACCGGGTCGCCGTGGCCTGCCTGGCGCAGCTCGTCAACGTCATCGCGCCGATCCGCAGCGAGCCCGGCGGTCCCGCCTGGCGGCAGACCGTCTTCCATCCGTTCGCGCAGGCCGCCCGGTTCGCACGCGGCACGGTGCTGCGCACCGAGGCGGACCGCACGGGCTCGCGGATCGAGACCCCCCGGCACGGCGACGTCCCCGCGCTCGACCACGTGGTGACGTACGACGAGGAGAGCGGCGACCTGACGATCCTGGCCGTCAACCGGGCCCAGGACGAGCCGCTGCGGCTGTCCGTCGCGCTGCGCGGGTTCGGCAAGGACGGCGGTGCGGACGGGTACTCGGTGATCGAACACCTGGTCCTCGCCGACGACGACCCGGACGCGGCGAACACCGAGACGGATCCGGGGCGGGTGCTGCCGCGGTCCCTCAGCACCACGCGGATCAGCGCAGACGGCGAGCTTGAGGCCGAACTGCCGTGCGTATCCTGGAACGTGCTCCGGCTGCGGAAGCGGGGTGCGTGACGGGATGCCGTAGGCAATCGAAACTGCCGCAAAACTCCGTACATCCCTCGGCCCTTCTCGGGAGTCGTACGTCGTGAGCCGCACGGTGCAAGCCGCGGCACGGCGCAGACCTGGTGTGAAGCTCGCTACATCTAGGCCGATTTTGCACGAACCATGGGCGTTCTACGCAAATCTGGCCTAAAGTTCCGGGAGCGAAGGGCGCGCGTCGATCAGGGGAGGATCGCGTGCGCCTCATCAGTCGCGATGTGCCAGGGGGGAACATGCGGCGTATCGGAGTAGCCGATACCGGGATCATGACGGCGGAGCCGAGACGCGGGACCCGCGTCCGCTCCGCCGCAGCGAAGCCGGCGTGGTACTTGCCGGCTGCCCTCGTCACCGACGCGGCGGGGATCGCGATCCCCGTCGTGCTCGTCTTCCTCACCACCCGGCAGCCGTATCCGGCGCACTGCGCCGCGCTGGCCGCCGGGGGCTGGCTCGCCGTACGGGCCGCGCGGCGCCGCTACTCCGCGCGGCAGCTCGGCGAGTCGGGCGCGGTGGTGCCGCTGCTGCAGGACTGGCTCCTGCTCTTCGGCGTGCTCGCCGTCGTCCGCGCGTTCACCGCCGACAGCGCGGCGGAACCACAGCCGGCGCTGCTCGCGCTGCTGCCTGCGCTGGTGCTGACCGTCGTCACCGCCAAGCTGCTCCACCACCATCTCGTCGCGTCCCGGCGGGAGGGCCAGGCGGTGCGGCGCGTGCTGGTGGTCGCCGAGCCGGCCACCGCCGACCACGTCGTCGGCCGGTTGGCGGCACGTACGGACCACGAGTACGTGGTCGTCGGTGTCGTCCCGGTCGGCGAGGCGCCGCTGTCCTGCGGCGCCCCGGAGGCCGCCCGGCTGGGCCCGGTCCCCTCGGACCGGGCGGGCTGGGACGCCCAGGCGGTGCTGGCCGCCGCCCGGGAGCACGGCGCCGAGCTGGTCCTCGCCGCTCCCGGACCGCTGCTGCCGGCGGCCCGGCTGCGGCAGTTGGCCTGGGCGCTGCACGACGCGGGGCTGCCGCTGGCCGTGCTGCCGGGCATCGCGGAGGTCGCGGAGCGGCGGCTGCGGCTGTCGGTGGTCGCGGGCCTGACGCTGCTGCACATCGCGCCGCCGCTGCGGCGGGGGGCGCAGTCGACGCTCAAGGCGTTGAGCGACCGGGTGGCCGCGGCGATCGGCATCGTGCTGCTGGCGCCGGTGTTCGCGGTGATCGCGGCGGCGGTGAGGTTCACGTCGCCGGGGCCGGTGTTCCACAGGCAGACCCGCCTCGGGCGGGGCGGGGCGCCGTTCACGATGTGGAAGTTCCGCAGCATGGTCGAGGACGCGGAGCAGCAGAAGGCCGCGCTGTCGGTGGTCAACGACCACGACGGCAGCCCGATCTTCAAGATCCGCCGCGACCCGCGGGTCACGCGGGTCGGCGAGGTGCTGCGCCGCAGCTCACTGGACGAGCTGCCGCAGTTGTTCAACGTGCTGCGCGGCGAGATGTCCCTGGTCGGCCCGCGCCCGCCGCTGCCGGAGGAGGTCGCCCGCTACAGCGACACCGAGCTGCGCCGGCTGGCGGTGAAGCCGGGGATGACGGGCCTGTGGCAGGTCAGCGGCCGCTCGGACCTCACCTGGGACGAGACGATCGCGCTCGACCTGCACTACGTGGAGAACTGGTCCTTCGCCCACGACATGGACGTGATGGCCCGCACCCTGCGCGCGGTCGTCGACGGCCGGGGGGCGTATTGAGACGCGGGACACCACTCTGCGTGCGTCGCGCGGCCGTTGAGGCGGCGCGGCCGGCGCCCGCCCCAGCCGCTCGCGGCGAAGCCGCGGCGGCGGGCGGGGTGCCCGAGGGGCGCGGCCCCTCGGATCCCCGCCGCGGGGTCGCTGAGGGGCGCGGCCCCTCAGGGCTTACGCCAGTCCTCGTAGACCGCCGCGATGCCCTCCCGCAGTCCGATCTCCGGGCGCCAGCCCAGTTCCGTGATGCGGGAGACGTCCAGCAGCTTGCGCGGCGTGCCGTCCGGGCGGCTCGTGTCGAAGGCGATGCGGCCCCGGTAGCCCACGACGTCCCGTACGGTCTCCGCCAGTTCGCGGATCGTCAGGTCCTCGCCGCAGCCGACGTTCACGGGAGCGTCCGCGTCGTAGCCCCGCAGCAGCGTGAGGCACGCCGCCGCCAGGTCGTCCACGTGGAGGAACTCCCGCCGGGGCGTTCCCGTGCCCCAGAGCACGACCTCCTCCGCGCCCGTCTCCCGTGCCTCGTGGAAGCGGCGGATAAGGGCCGGCAGGACGTGGCTCGTCTCCAGGTCGAAGTTGTCGCCGGGGCCGTACAGGTTCGTCGGCATCGCCGAGATGTACGCCGCGCCGTACTGCCTGCGGTACGCCTGCACCTGCTCGATGCCGGCGATCTTCGCCAGCGCGTAGGGCTGGTTCGTCGGCTCCAGCGGCCCGGTCAGCAGCGAGTCCTCGCGGATCGGCTGGCCGGCGAGCTTGGGGTAGATGCACGAGGAGCCGAGGAAGAGCAGCCGCCGTACGGACGCCGCGTGGCTGCCGGCGATGACGCTCAACTGGATGCGCAGGTTGTCCTCCAGGAACTGCACCGGGAAGCGGCTGTTCGCCATGATCCCGCCGACCTTGGCCGCGGCCAGCACCACCGCGTCCGGCCGGACTGCCGCCAGCCAGGCCGCCGTCCGCTCCGCGTCGCGCAGGTCCAGCTCGGCGCGGGTGCGGGTGACCACGTCGTAGCCGTCGGCGGTCAGCCGGCGGGCGACGGCCGAGCCGACCAGACCGCGGTGGCCCGCGACGAAGACGCGCGCGCCGGGCGGGAGGAAGCTCCGGGCGGCGGGCGGGAGTCCGTCAGCGCCCGCGGGCGAGGACAGTTCGTTCGATGGCGTCATAAGTACGAATTCTGCCATCCGGCGGAATGATCAGGGGGAAGGATCCCATGGGCAAGACGGCCCTCATCACCGGCGTCACCGGCCAGGACGGCTCGTACCTCGCCGAACTGCTGCTCGCCAAGGGCTACACGGTGCACGGTCTCGTGCGGCGCTCGTCGTCGTTCAACACCGAGCGCATCGACCACATCTACGAGGAGCCGCAGGAACCGGGACGCCGCCTGGTGCTGCACCACGCGGACCTCTCCGACGGCGTCGCGCTGGTGAACCTGCTGCGCGACCTGGCGCCCGACGAGGTCTACAACCTCGGCGCCCAGTCGCACGTCCGGGTCTCCTTCGACGCCCCGCTCTACACCGCGGACGTCACCGGCCTCGGCTCCATGCGGCTGCTGGAGGCGGTACGCGCCGCGGGCATCGACACCCGGCTCTACCAGGCGTCGTCCTCGGAGATGTTCGGCTCCGCCCCGCCGCCGCAGAACGAGCGGACCCCCTTCCACCCGCGCAGCCCGTACGGCTGCGCCAAGGTCTTCGGCTACTGGTCGACGGTGAACTACCGGGAGGCGTACGGCCTCTTCGCGGTGAACGGCATCCTCTTCAACCACGAGTCGCCGCGCCGCGGTGAGACCTTCGTCACCCGGAAGATCACCCGCGCCGTGGCGAGGATCAGGGCGGGTCTCCAGGACCGCCTCTACATGGGCAACCTCGACGCGGTACGCGACTGGGGCTACGCCCCGGAGTACGTCGAGGCGATGTGGCTGATGCTCCAGCGCGACGTGCCGGACGACTACGTGGTCGCCACCGGCGAGGCCGGCAGCGTCCGCCAGTTCCTGGAGGCCGCGTTCGGCGCCGCGGGCCTCGACTGGACGGAGTACGTGCGCTTCGACCCCAAGTACGAGCGCCCCAGCGAGGTCGACGCGCTCATCGGAGACGCCTCGAAGGCAGGCGACCTGCTCGGCTGGAAGCCGCAGGTCAAGTGGCCGGAGCTGGCACGGATCATGGTGGAGGCGGACATCGGGGCGCTCGACGCCGAACTCGCCGGCGCCACCGTCAGGATCGACAGGTAACCGGATACTCTCTCCCCGGACTCGCGACGCGCGGCCGCAGGGGACGACGGCCCAGGGGGGCACATGCACAAGCACAGAAGGACGCGGAAGTGGGGGGCGCTCGGCGTCGCCCTCGCGGTGGTGACGGGCACGCTCGTGACGGTCGGCGTCACGTACTCCTCGCCCGAGGCCGAGGCGGTGACGCCGCCGGTGGCGATGACCGCGGACGACCTGTCGACCTGGCAGACCAACGGCGTGGTCTGGTCCATGGCCGAGTCGAACGGCGTGGTCTTCGCCGGCGGTACGTTCTCCGCCATCCGCCCGCCCGGCGCGGCGGCCGGCACCAGCGAGACGAAGGCCGCGAACTTCGCCGCCTTCAACGCGGCGACCGGTGAGCCGACGGACTGCAAGCTCAACTTCACGATCGGCTCCGGCACCGCGACCGTACGCGCGCTGACCGTCTCCCCCGACGGCAAGACGCTCTACGCGGGCGGCGAGTTCGGCACCGTCAACGGCGTCTCGCGCAGCCGCGTCGCGGCCATCGACATCGCGTCGTGCACCGTGAAGACCGGCTTCAACGCCGGCGCCGTCTCCGCCCGGGTCTACGGTCTCGACGCCGCGGCGAGCGGCCGGCTGTACCTGGCGGGCGACTTCAAGACCGTCCGCGGCAAGAGCCGGGTGAAGTTCGCGGCCGTCAACGCGACCACCGGCGCGCTGAACTCCTGGAAGGCCAACGCGGGCCCCGACCGGGCCGGCCGCGTCATCGAGGAGACCCCGAACGGGCAGCACGTGGTGGTCGGCGGCGACTTCAACGGGCTCAACGGCGACGCGAGCGTGCACGGCCTGGCCGTCGTCCGGGCCGACACCGGCGCGACCGTACGGGCCTTCAAGGGCGTGAGCAACAACCAGAACAACCCGTACGAGCTGCACTGGAACTCCCTCGTCAAGGGCATCCACATCGACGGGTCCGGCATCTACACCGCGCACGAGGGCCACGGCGGCGGCGTCTTCGACGGCCGGCTCGCGATGAACCTCAACAGCACCTTCACCCAGCGCTGGCGCGACACCTGCCTGGGCGCCACCCAGGACGTCACCGTCTACAAGGACGTGCTGTACAGCGTCTCGCACGCGCACAACTGCAGCAGCATGGGCCAGTTCCCGGAGCTGAACGAGCGGCAGCACCTGCTCGCCGAGTCCGTGGACAACCCCAAGCCGCTGCTCTCCTGGTTCCCCGACACCGACGACGGCCCGTCCGGCACCGAGCAGATCGGCCCGCGCGTGATGGTCACCTCGTCCAGCGGCGGCAAGGACTACATGTGGGTGGGCGGCGAGTTCACCCGGATCCAGTCCAACGGCAACAAGCTCCAGCAGGGCCTGGTCCGCTTCGCCAACACCCCCGACTCCCGCAAGCCCGTCGCCGGCGCCACCGGCGTGACGGCGGCGAACGTCGACGGCGGCGTGCGGCTGCGCTGGAAGGCCGGCTGGGACCGCGACGACAGCAAGCTGACGTACACGATCTACCGCAACGGCGAGGCGCTGGAGACCAAGCCGACTCTGGACTCCAATTTCTGGACGCTGCCCCAGGGCTCCTTCACCGACAGCACGGTCAAGCCCGGCACGTCGTACAGCTACCAGATCACCGCGAGCGACGCCGTCGGCAACACCACCGCCAAGTCCGCGGCGGTGACGGTGACCACGCCCGGCACGCCGTCCGAGACGACGGTCGAGCGCACCACGACCGCCGACGCCTACGTCAACGGCTCGGCGACGAGCACCAACTACGGCGCGCACAACCAGCTCCTGGTGAGGAAGACCTCCCCGTACCTCAGCTACCTGCGGTTCTCGCTGCCGCAGGCGCCGAGCGGCATGACGCTGAAGTCCGCGAAGCTGACGCTGCGCACGACGAACGACGCCAGCGCGGGCACCCCGGACACCGTCAGCGTGCAGCCGGTCACCGGCGCCTGGTCGGAGTCGGAGGTGACGTACGCGACCCGGCCGGCTCTGTCGTCCACGGTGCTGGGCACGTTCACCGGCGCGACGGAGCTGGACACCGACTACACCGCGTCGCTCTCCGCCGCCCAGCTCAGCGGCTCACTGGGCGACACCCTGGACGTGGCGCTGACCAGCGACGGCACCGACGCCTGGTGGGTGCGGGCGCGCGAGACCTCGTACGCGCCGAAGCTCACGCTGACGTTCGGAGCGGGCTGATGCCGGCCCGTACGACACGGAGGTCCCGGGCGGCGCTCGCGACGGTGGCCGCCGCGGCGGCCGCCGTCCTGGCCCTGGCCGGCTGCAGCGGCGGCGACGACGAGGACGGCGCGGCCGCGAAGCCCCCGGTGTCCCAGCAGGAGGACGACCGCGCCACGAAGGACCCGGGCCCGGCGGACGAGGAGAGGGCCGACGACACCGAGAAGGTGCCGGAGGAGGATCTGGAGCCCGCCGAGGGCGAGTTCTCCGAGAAGGAGAAGACGTATCTGAAGGACCGGGTGCCCGAGGGCGTGGACCCGGCGGCGATCCTGGAGGCGGGCGAGGAAGCCTGCGCCAAGATCGAGAGCGCGGCGGCGACGGACGACGAGCTGGCCCGGGAGGCCATCCGCTCCGGCGACATCGCCCATGCGGAGGACGCGATCCGCACCCTCTGCCCCCAGTACGAAGACCTGCTGTAGGAGTTCGGCTTGAAGAGACTGCCCATCGTCGTCGCGATACCGACCAAGAACGAGGCCGAGAACATCGCGACGACGGTGCGGTCCGTCATCGACCACTTCGAGGCCGTGGTGGTGGTCGACTCGGACAGCACGGACGACACCCGCGCCCTGGCGGCGGACCAGGGCGCCGAGATCGTCCCGTACACCTGGGACGGCAAGTACCCGAAGAAGAAGCAGTGGTGCCTGGACCACGTCCATCCCGAACTGGACTGGATGCTGTTCGTCGACGGCGACGAGACCCCGAGCCCGGAGCTGATCGCCGAACTCCACCGCATCTTCGACCCGGCGGCCGACGGCTCGGTCAAGGTGGCCCCGGCGGCGTTCGACATCCCGCTGGGCTACTGGTTCGCGGGCAAGCGCCTGCGCCACGGCTACACCATCGTCAAACGCGCCCTGATGGACCGCACCCGCGTCCGCTTCCCGGAGCTGGGCGATTTGGAAGCCCCGGGCATGGGCGAGCAGGAGGGCCACTACCAGCCGCTCGCCGACGGCCCGGTGGTCCGGCTGCGCGCCACGATCGAGCACGAGGACCTGGACCCGGTCCGCACGTGGTTCGAGCGGCACAACCGCTACTCGGACTGGGAGGCGTGGCTGGAACTCCACCCGGAGGTCCGCGAGGAGATCCGCCAGGCCAAGACCCGCCAGGGGCAGCTCTTCCACAAGGCCCCGCTGAAGCCCTTGGTGTCGTTCGCGTACGCCTACGTCTGCAAACGCGGCTTCCTCGACGGCCGCGCGGGCCTGGACTACGCCCTGGCGATGAGCTTCTACCGCTGGCAGATCGGCCTCAAGACCCGGGAGAAGAGCGCATAGTACCCACCGTCGACAAGCCGCCGCCGGGCGACGCCTTGAGCCGGATCCGTGGTGCCGGAAGTGCGGGTCGGAGGGCGTGGTACGCGACCCGGTCACGCGGCGGCCCGGCCCATGAGCCGCCCGGAAGTACCGGCCGCGCCGGCGGCCACCGCCGCCGCGGCCTTCGGTGCTGCTCGGTTCGCACCCCGGCTCGCCCTGTCCGCTGCCAGCTGTCAGCCGAGTACGTGCAGCCCGAACCCCGTGCGGCCCGCGGGCTCCAGTCCCTCCTTCAGATGCAGCGAGGGAATCTCGTAGTCGCCGAAGTTCTGCCGCCGGAACGCGATCGGTTCGGTCGACTCCAGGGTGAGCAGGCGCTGTTCCCATGCCTTGGCGACATCCGGGTAGTCCTCGCCGGTCATCCGGTCGGTGCCGTACAGCAGGAACGGCGGCAGCACCTCGATGCCGGGGTAGTAGAGGATGCCGTGCTGTATCGGGAACAGCAGATCGTCGATGGGGCCGTTGATCCCGCGAGCGGCGTAGTGCGACTCCGTGCCGCCTGCGGTCACAGACAGCAGCGCCTTCCGGCCCACGAGGGTGCCCTCGCCGAACCGTTCGCCGTACTTGGTGTCGCTGTGCTCGCCGACGCCGTACGCGAAGTGGTAGGTGAACACCCGGTCCACCCAGCCTTTGAGGATCGCGGGCATCGCGTACCACCACAGCGGGAACTGGAAGATGATCGTGTCGGCCCACAGCAGCTTCTCCTGCTCGGCGAGAACGTCCGGGGTGAGCGTCCCGGCATCGAAGGCCCGGCCCGAGTCCAGGGCGACCTTCAGCGGACGCGAAGCGTCGGGGCCGTAGTCGGCGGCGTCCACGACCGCCTTCCAGTTCATCGCGTACAGATCGCTCACCCGCACCTCGTGCCCGGCGCTCTCCAACGTGGACACCGCCAGATCCTTCAGCGAGCCGTTGAGCGACTTCGGCTCCGGGTGGGCGTAGACGATCAGCGTCTTCATGGGAACTCCTTCGGATCGGATGCCGTCGATCCTGGACGCCGCGGCGCCCGGCGTTCAGGGGCGCCCCTTCCGTCGGACGGGACTTCCTGGGACTGGCAGGACCACCTTCACGGGCACCACCGAGGGCCATACTGGGGGCATGGACGATCTCGCGGGCTTCCTGCGGACCCGGCGCTCCCGGGTCGACCCGGCGGCCGTCGGCATCCCCACCGACAGCCGCCGCCGGGTCGAAGGGCTGCGCCGCGAAGAGGTCGCGCACTTGTCCGGAGTCAGCGTCGACTACTATGTACGTTTGGAGCAGGGCCGCGCGACCCAGCCCTCCGAGCAGGTCCTCGACGCGCTCGCCCGCGTCCTCGGCCTCGAAGAGACCGAACGCGAACACCTCTACCGGCTCGCCCGGCAACGCCGCCGCGCGAAGGCACCGAGCGGGCAGGTCCGGCCGGAGCTGCGCCGCATCCTCGACCTGATCGCCGACGCACCCGCGGTGATCATGGACCACCGCCTGGACGTGCTCGCCGGAAACCGCCTCGCCCGGCTCCTCTACGGCCGGCCGCTGCCGAGCCTGAACACCGCCCGGCACATCTTCCTTGAGGAGGCCGAGCACGGCCTCTACGCAGACTGGGAGACGTGCACCCTCGACGTGGTCGGGCACCTGCGCCTGGCCGCCGGCAAATACCCCGACGACCCCCGACTGGCCTCGCTGATCGGCGAGCTGGCAATGGGCAGCGAGCGCTTCCGCCGCCTCTGGGCCCGCGCGGACGTGCGCGCCCGCGCACATGGACGCAAGGTGTACCGGCACCCGCTGATCGGACTGCTGGAACTGCACCAGGAGAACTTCGCGCTACCGAACGAATCGGGCATGGAGCTGATCGTGCTGTCCGCCGCCCCCAACAGCCCCGCCGAGGACGGGCTGCGCCTGCTCGCGGGCCTGGGCGCGGGCGGCGGTGACGCGCATCCCACAGCGAACGCCCAGGTCCGCGAGTAACCCAGCGACGCTCCCCCACCGTCAGGAACGCCTCAGCGCTGATGGCTTTGCGGTCTCCGGACTACTTTGCGGCCGGTAGCATGTGTTCCTCCGCCTCGTCGGGGCCAGGGCCACAGGGGCGGGTGACACGGCGGTGCTTCCTCGACGGGCACGCGGGGCTGGACTACGCGCTGGCGATGAGCTTCTTCCGCTGGCAGATCGACTCAAGACCCGGGAGAAGAGCGGGTAGTTTGAGGTTCACCTTTCACAGAGTGACCTCGGATCGCTACGGTGAGTAGGGAGAAGGGGGCCCCTGGACCTCTCGGGAGTGACGCCCAAGGACGGCACCACACTGCTCGCCACCGGCAGGCTCGGCGAGCAGATCTCCCTCGACGAAGGACGAAGCCTCGCCGCAGTCGCCGCGACGCGCGCCCTGACCGCAGCCACAGCTGCCGCCGAGCAGGCAGGAACGACCCTGCACTCGGTGGTGTCCATGACCGTGTACGTCGCGGTGACAGCAGACTTCACCCGCATCAGTGAGGTCGCCGACGGCGCCTCCGCCACGCTGGTGAGAGCCTTCGGCCGGGCGTCCCTGCCCACCCGTACCGCCGTCGGTGTCGCCACACTGCCCGGCGGAGCCCCGGTGGAAATCCAGCTCATCGCCACCATCGCGCGGAATCCCCACCCAGATCCCCCATCAGGGTGATCTCCCGAAGCCTCCCCGCAGTCGCCATCCGGGTCGCGGAAGACGAGTAGACACCGCCACCCGCCCCCCGCGGCCGCGCCGCCTGCACCGCCGAACTCCCCCACTGGCAAGGGCGACCTCGCCCCGAGTGACAGTCGGCCGGCCGCCCGCGCGACATCTCAACGGCGCACCTCGTCGTAGACGTCCAGGAGGGTGTCCACCACGCCGTCGATGGCGAACCGGTCGTTGATCAACTGCCAGGCGGCCTTCGATGCCTCCTCGTTGGCCGCCGGGTCCAGGAGTTCCAGTACGGCCTGGCCGACCAGGGGGCCGTTGTCCTGGTCGGCGCGGCTGTCGAGGACGCGGCCCGCGCCGGCCTCCGCGACGTCGGGGCCGAGGCCGCAGGTGCGGGTGATCACGACGGGGACGCCTACGGACATGGCTTCCAGGACCGAGACCGGGAACGGCTCGACCACCGACGGGAGTACGTAGACGTCGGAGCTGCGGTGCTGGGCCAGGACCTCGGCGGGAGCGAGGGAGCCGACGTACGACACCGAGTCCGCCACCCCCAGCTCCGCCGCGAGCCGCATCATCGGCTCGGCCAGCGCGCCGGTGTCGGGTCCTGCGAGGACGAAGCGGGCATCCGGGTACTTCGCCAGCACCACCGGGATCGCCCGGATGAAGTCCTCGGGCCGCTTGCGCTCCTGCACCCGCGCGACGTACACGACCGTGGGCGGCCCCGACGTCCGCGCGGGCCTGCGCTCCTGCGGGAGCACGCCGTTGACGAGGGGGCGCGGCCGGTTCAGGGGCGTGTCCGGGATGACGGCCTGGATCTCGCCGTGCTCGAACTCCGTGAGGTACAGCGTCGCGTCCGCCTTGCGCAGCGCCCGGCGCAGCCCGAGCACGTCGACGGCGCGGGCCACCGGCTTCTCGGTGGGGTCGATCATGCCGTGCGTCTGGAGCACCACGGGCACCCCCGCCTGCTGCGCGATGAGCGCGAACGGCAGCGTGATGAGGTCCCGCATGAGGTGGACGTGCACGACGTCCGCGGAGCGGACGAGGCGGCGGGCGCGGGCCAGCAGCGCCGGCGAGGTGATGCCGCTCACCTCGAACCGCGGCAGCACGTGCTTCGCCTGGTACATGAACGTGGGCACGCCGTCGATGTCGCGGGGCAGCGGGCCCTCGAAGCCGTCGCCGAGGGTGGCGATGCGCGAGTCGACGCCCCGGGCCCGCAGCCCCTTGGACAGGTTGAGGGCGACGCGCGTGGGCCCGCCGAAGTCGTTCGTGGGCGTGTGCAGCGTGACGACATGCAGAACTCTCAAGACGGTCCCCTCCCCGGCACCCCCCGGCACCGTACGTATGTTCCCGGAGCCTACCCGCCGCACAACCCCGGGCCTATTTAGACTGTCTTCGGTTGCGGGACGGCTATACGGGGCGATACGGGGCGGGGGCAGTTCGGGGCGATGGCAGACCAAACGGACGGGCCGCGGCCCGGCGACGGCGCGGACGGCGGTGACGGCGGGGCCCGGGTGCCGCTCGACGAGACCGTGCAGATCCGCATGGCGCCGCTCGCCGCGAAGGCCGCCCGCCGCGCCCGTGCCGCGACCCCGGACCCGGACCCGAGCCCCACCGCCACCGCCACCGCCACCGCCACCCGCGTCCGGCGCCCGTTCACCCCCTTCGTCATCCCCAAGAGCCCCGCCCCCCGCGCCGTCCTCTCCCGCGCGCTGGCCGTCCCGCTCGTCGTCGCGCTCGTCTTCGTCCTCCCCCTGGCCGTCGCCGGCCGCTCCCAGCCCGACGTACGCGACGCGGTGTTCTGGCTCCAGCTCGCCACCACCTGCTACGCGGGCGCCCGCCTCTCCGCGATGGTCCTCGCCACCCGGCGGCGGCTCATCCAGGGCACCGTCTGGCTCTTCTGCTACGTCGCGATGGGGGTCGCGCCGCTGGCGCAGATCGTGCTGGAGCAGACCCCGACCCCGGTCGTCGGCACCCGCGGCGACTTCACGATGGCCGTGGCGCTGGTCCTCGCCGGGTTCGTCGCCTTCGATATCGGCGCGCTGCTGTCGCGGCACGCCTCCGAGGCCCGGCTGAGCCGGCCGCGCCCGGTGGCCTCGGTCAACAAGCGCCGTCTGTACCTGCTGGTGATCTTCGCCTACGCCGGCAGCGCCCTGCTCATCGCGTCCTTCGGCGGCCCCGCGCCGTTCTTCGGCAGCCGCCAGGCGATCAGCGACGAGCTGACCGCGGGCGGCACGTCCGACTCCCAGGTCGGCTCGGCGTTCCTGCGCGGCTTCGGTACGGTGCCCGCGCTGCTGGCGCTGCTGATGATGACGCGCTGGCTGGTGGTGTCCCGGCGGGCCCGGCGGCAGCCGGCCGTGGTGCTGCCGTGGGCGGGGCTCGTCCTGATCAACGCGATCGTCAACAACCCGATCTCCAACCCGCGGTACTGGTTTCTCACCGTCGCCTTCGCGCTGCTCTTCACCGCCTTCCCACGCAGCCCCGTGGTGTACCGGGCGGCGCTCGCGGGGGGCGTGGCGCTGGCGGTGCTGCTGTTCCCGTTCGCGGACAAGTTCCGCTACGACGAGGGCGGGCGGAAGCCGACGCAGTCGGGCTCGGTGCTGGAGCCGCTGGTGATGAAGGACTACGACCAGACGGTGATGTTCGCGAACACCATCTCGTACGTGGACTCCGGCACGGGCCACACGTACGGCAAGCAACTGGCGTCGTCGGCGTTCTTCTTCGTCCCCCGGTCGGTGTGGGAGGACAAGCAGCTCGACTCCGGCGTCAAGGTCGGCACGTGGATGGGGATGACGAACGTCAACCTGTCCTCGCCGCTCTGGACCGAGCTGTGGCTCGACTTCGGGCCGCTGGGCATGGCGGGCGGGCTGCTGCTGGTGGGGTACGCGGCGGCGCGTACGGACCGGAGGTTCGCCGAGTCGGGGCACATGTCGCGGGACCCGGGGAACGTGATGGCGACGGTGGTCCCGCTGATCGCGGGGTACTCGTTCATCCTGCTGCGGGGGCCGCTGCTCCAGGCCACGGGGCGGATCGGGATCGCGGTGCTCTGTCTGGCGCTGGTGACGACGTTCCGGCCGGAGGAGCACAAGCGGCTGCGCTGACCGCCTTCCGGCGGGGGCGGCGGGGGGTGGACCGGGGGCCGGGGTGCCCCGTTCCACCGGCGGGGTCCGGTACCGCGTTCCGGCGGGGTGCGGCGGGCCGTAGGCTCGGGGCGTGGATGTCGAGGATGATCTTCGGGGCGCGCTCGGACGGCAGTTGGCAGGGGCCGGCACGCGGCGGGCGGGAGCGGCCGTGGAGCGGCTCATCGCCGGCTACCGCGGCGATGACCCCGCCCCCGCGCTGCGGGACCGGGACGACGTGGCGGCGTACGCCGCATACCGTATGCCCGCCACGTTCCAGGCCGTGCGGGCCGCCCTGGGCGCGCTGGCCGACGCCGCGCCCGGCTGGACGCCGGACAGCCACCTCGATGTGGGCGGTGGGACCGGCGCCGCCGTCTGGGCGGCGGCCGCCGTCTGGCCGGAAGACGGGCCGCGCCCGACCGTCGTCCTCGATCACGCCGGGCCCGCGCTGGCGCTCGGCCGCGAGCTGGCCGCCGGCGCCGCTGCGCCCGCGGTACGCGCCGCTCAGTGGCGCCGCGAGGCGCTCGGTGCCGCCCGGGCAGGCTCCGGACGGGTCCGGAACCAGCCGGCCGACGGCGCCCGGTACCGGCAGCCGGGCGGCTCGGCACACGACCCAGCGGTCGGCTCGGCAGACGGCACGGCAGGTTCCGCATGGGCACCTGCCGGGCTCGTCACCGTTTCGTACGTGCTCGGGGAGCTGCCCGAGGAGGTCCGGCGCGAGGTCGTCGCGGAAGCGGCCCGCGGCGCACGCGGCGCCGTCGTCGTCGTGGAGCCGGGGACCCCGGACGGCTACCGGCGGGTGCTCGCGGCCCGGCGGCAGCTCGTCGACGCCGGCTACGAGGTGCTGGCGCCGTGCCCGCACAGCGCGCGGTGCCCCATGGAGGGGACCGCCGACTGGTGCCACTTCGCCGCCCGCGTGCAGCGCTCCGCGCTGCACCGCCGGGTCAAGGGCGGCGAGCTGGGGCACGAGGACGAGAAGTTCTCGTACGTGGCGGCGGTACGGGTCCCCGCCGGAGCGCCCGCGCCCGCGCGCGTCGTACGGCATCCGCAGCTCCGCAAGGGTCTGGTGCTGCTGGAGCTGTGCACGGCCGGCGAAGGGCTGGCCCGTACCACCGTGTCCAAGCGGCAGGGCCCCCGCTACCGCGCCGCCCGGGACGTGCGGTGGGGCGGCGCGTGGCCGCCGCCCGGGGACGACGGCCACGACGGGGCGTAGCCGGCTCAGTCGCGCAGCTCCAGCGTGCAGCACTTCACGCTGCCGCCGCCCTTGAGCAGCTCCGTGAGATCCATCGGGACCGGCTCGAAGCCACGCGCCCGCAGCGGCGCGACCAGCCCGGCCGCCGCCTGCGGCAGCAGCACGTGGCGGCCGTCGCTGACGGCGTTGAGGCCGAGCGCGAGCGCGTCCTCCTCCGCCGCGAGCAGCGCGTCGGGGAAGAGCCGGGCGAGGACGTCGCGGCTGCCCGGGGAGAACGCGGCCGGGTAGTACATGACGTCGGTGTCGGTGGAGTCGTCCAGGACGCACAGCGCGGTGTCGAGGTGGTAGAAGCGCGGATCGACCAGGTCGAGGCCGATGACCGGGCGGCCCAGGTACTCCTGCGCCTCGGCGTGCGACTCGGGACTGCTGCGGAAGCCGCGGCCGGCGAGGATCCAGGAGCGGGTGACGGCGAAGTCGCCCTCGCCCTCGTTGACGTGCTCCGGCAGGTGGTAGTCGGCGAAGCCGTGCGCGCGGAACCAGCGGCGCTGGGCGGCGGCCTCGCCGCTGCGCTGCGGGTACGCGAAGCGCGCGCCCAGCACGCGGCCGTCGACGACGAGCGCGCCGTTGGCGGCGAAGACCATGTCCGGCAGGGAGGGGTCGGGCTCCAGCAGCTCGACGGTGTGGCCGAGGGAGCGCTGACGGGTGACCAGATCCTCCCACTGCGCGAGCGCGAGCCGGAGGTCGACGGGTTTGGCGGGGTCCATCCACGGGTTGATGGAGTATGTGACGGCGAAGTGTGCCGGTGGGCACATCAGGTACCGGCGCGCCGAGGCTGTGCGCAACAACGAGGGCTCCTCACTGCTGACGTCCAAGCGCCGGCCCGCGGATCGCGCACGCCGACGCACGTAACCGAATGGTGCCCGGTGAACGGCCGCGCGCGCAGTAGTGCGGCACGGGTGGCCGGGGTCGCGCCGCGGGGCGCGGGGGTGCGGACGAGGAGTTCGGCCCGCCAAAGGCCCATTTAGCGCCATACGCACAGGTGACCGGTGGTCACGTTTTCATCGCGTACGGCGGCGGGCGGGCGGCGGCCCCGTGGCCCGGGATCGGCCGCATCCGCGCAGGTCCGGGCGTACGGGCCGGGCCGCGAGGGGCCGCCGGGGCGGCATCCGGGCCCTGGGTACCTGAGGGCGGTTCGCGGACCGGATGGCATACCGTGGCACAGGGTCGGCCTACGGGCACCCGCTGCGGTGGCAGCATGAGGATCGGGTCCTAGGGACGACGGGCCGAGGTGAGGGGACGTATGGCACGAGTACGCAGGCTTCCGCAGTGGCTTCCCGGCACCCGCCGGGGCCGGACGCGCGGCAGTGCCGCCGCGGCGGAGCGCCTGCAGGCGGCCGCCGCCGAGCGCAGGGAACTGCTGCTCGCCGCCGCCGACGCGGGCCTGCCGCTGGCGCCCGCCGCGTACCCGGAGGGCTACGGCTGTTCCTGCGACCGCATCGGCTGTCCCTCCCCCGGCCGCCATCCCGTCTCCTTCGCCTGGCAGACGCAGGCCAGCGCCGACGCGCAGCGCGTCGAGCGGTGGCTCGCCGCCCAGCCCGAGGCCAACTTCATCACCGCCACGGGCCGCAGCCACGACGTGCTCGACGTGCCGCAGGAGGCGGGCACGCGGGCGCTGGCGCAGTTGGAGGCGGAAGGCGTCGCGGTCGGCCCGGTGGCCGTCAGCCCGGAGCCGCCCGGGCCGGGGCGGATGCTGTTCTTCACCTCCACCCGCGGGACGCCGGAGGACGAGGACGAGTGGTGGCCCTGCGAGCTGGACTGCCGCCCGGAGACCATGGACGAGCACCCGGGGCTGCGCTGGCACTGCCGCGGCAGCTACGTGCTGGTGCCGCCGGCGCGGCTGCCGGGGGACGACGGCGTGACGTGGCTGCGCGGTCCCGAGCATCCGCTACCGGACCCGCTGACGCTGCTGGAGGCGCTGACGGACGCGTGCGCGGCGTACGCGGGCGCGGAGCGGGAACGCGAGGCGGCCTGGCCGCTGAGCTGAGGGCCGGCCGCGCCGTCTGACGGCACGCGCACCGGGCCGGGCCGACGGCCCGTACACGTACGCCGCCCCGCAACTTCTCCCGGCTCAGCTTCCCTCGGCGCCCACGAGCCCTTCCAAGCGGTTGTAGAAAACGATTCCGTCGCCCTTGTCCTCGCGCGGCGGCACCACCGCCGCCTGCTGCGAGACCCGCTCCATCGTCAGCGACTTCTCCGGCGTGCCCTGCCCCTTCATCAGCGGCTCGGCCGCCGCCGGCACCTCGACCTCGCGGCCCTCGGCCACCGTCTGCTTGACGAAGTGCCGGGTGCTGAAGAGCACCAGCGCACCGCCGTCGGCCAGCCGCAGCGCGACCGGCGGGTACTCGGGGGTGGGCTCGTCGACGTACTGCGTGACGTACTCCGGCGTGCGCCGGTACTGATCGCGCGCGCCGACACGCTCGGAGGTGTGCTGCCCGGGCGCGAAGTCGTCGCCCCGGCCGTCCTTCAGATACGCCGCGTACGCCTTGCCCACCTGCCCCGGCGCGACGGTCAGCCCGGCGGAGGCTCCCAGCGGCACACGGCGGACGTGGCCGTCCTCGTCCTCGGCGAACGTGCCGATCTCGGCCTGCTCGGTCTCGTCCAGCAGCGACAGGTGCGTCGCGTGCCAGCCCGCCTCCGGTCCTTCCTTGACGAAGACCAGGAGCCAGCGCAGCTCGTTGCGGTTGGTGAGGGTGTCGGCGACGAACCACCGCGGCCAGCCGCGCTGCTGGGGTATCAGATACCGGGTGTCGCTGAACTCCAGCGGCTCGTAGTCGGGGTTGCCCTCCGGGTAGTCCGCCTTGCGCACCGTCAGGCCCGCCTGGTCGATCTCGCGGAGCCCGCCGGCCTCGATGCGGGAGTTGACCTCGAGGTCGTAGTCCTCGTTGGCCTTGTTGTTCAGCTTCCCGAACCGGTCGAGGACGCGGCCCGCCTCGTCCTTGCTCACGGCGGGCTGGAGCACCTCCTCGCCGTGGACCGTGACGCAGCCCGTGAGCGTCAGCAGCGCGGCCAGCATCGGCACCGCGGCGACGGCCACCCGGAAGCGGCGTATCGGCATGATCTTTTTCTCCGACTCCTGCGCGGGGCCTGGGAACGGCGTCACCTTACCGGTTCCGCGGCCGGTCATCGGATCGGGACCGGATCTGCCGGGGCGGGCGTTCCGGCGGGCAGTGATTCGGCTCTCATTCGCCTCCGGCAGGCCAAAACCCTTTCCCGGGACGGGTCCGAGCGATCATCATGCTGCGCATGACATTCGGGGCAGCACTGAGCGAGTTGCGCAATGCTCAGAAAACGGCGAAGGGCGTCTCTCTCTACTCGCGCCGCGTCAACCGGCCGCTGGGGCGGGTGTTCGCGGCGGGGGCGTACGTCCTCGGGCTGCGGCCGAACCATGTGACGCTGCTCAGCGCGGCGTTCACCGGCGGCGGGATCGCCGCCGTCGCGCTGGTGCGCCCCGGCTGGGGCCTGGCCCTCGCGGTGTACGCGCTACTCGTGGTCGGCTTCGCCCTCGACTCTGCCGACGGCCAGTTGGCGCGGCTGCGCCGGGAGTCGAGCGCGGCCGGCGAGTGGCTCGACCACGTCGTCGACTGCGCGAAGGTCACGGCCGTGCACGCCGCCGTCCTCGTCTCGTTCTACCGGTTCTTCGACCTCTCGTCGGACGCCTGGCTGCTGCTGCCGCTCGGCTTCCAGCTCGCGGCCGTGCTGATCTTCTGCGGCGGGCTGCTGGCCGACAAGCTCAAGCCGAAGCCCGCCCCGGGCGCCGCCCCCGCGCCCGCCCCGCCGCCCTCGCGACTGCGCGCGGTGGCGCTGCTGCCGGTGGACTACGGGGTTTTCTGCGTGGTGTTCCTGCTGCTGGGCAGCGAGAGCGCCTTTCTCGCGGGTTATACGGCGCTGGCCTTGGCGGCGGCGCTGTTCCTGATCGCGTTTATGGCGAAATGGTTCCGGGAGCTGTCTGCGACGAGCTGACGGGGGCCTCGCCGCGCGGGCGGCGGTCCGCGAGCGCGTCGAGTGCGCGGCGCAGTTGGGTGCTCGACGTGTGCACGGTGTACGGGAAATAGACCACTTCCACGCCCACCGTCCTGAAGTCGGCCTCCAGCTTCTCCCCCTTGGGCGTGCCCCGCCAGTCGTCGCCCTTGAAGATCACATCGAACCGGACCTGCTGCCAGGTCTCCAGCTTGTCGGGCACGGTCTCGACGAATGCGGCGTCCACGTGCCGGATGCTGCGTACGATCTCCAGCCGCTCGACCAGCGGCACGACCGGGGCCCGGCCCTTCGCCAACTGCGCCATCTCGTCGGAGACCACGCCCGCGACGAGATAGTCGCAGCGGCTGCGGGCATGCCTGAGGATGTTCAGGTGTCCGACGTGAAAGAGGTCGTAGACCCCAGGTGCATAGCCGACCGTGTGCGCCACGGCACCCCCCAAGTATTCCCCCTGATATGTGCGCAACCCCCAGCGCGCCAGGAGTGTCAACCATAACGGGCAGGTGCGGATAAGGTGCAACCCGGGCTTCGGGAAGGCAAACGAGGGATGGCATGGTGACGCGAGTACTGCTGGTTTCGACCAACTATGCGCCGGAACAGGCAGGAATCGGGCCATATGCGACACAGATCGCGGAGCACTGGGTCGGGACCGGTCACGCCGAGGTGCATGTGCTGGCCGGCATGCCGCACTACCCGAACTGGCGCGTCGCCGAGGACTACCGCGGTGTCTGGCGCAAGGAGGAGGAGCGGGCCGGCGTCCGCCTGCACCGCCGCCGCCACTCCGTACCCGCGCGGCAGACCGCCGTACGGCGCGCGCTCTACGAGGCGTCGATCCTCGCCCACGGCATCGCCGCGCCGCCCCGCATGCCCGCACCCGACGCGGTCGTCGCGCAGTTGCCGAGCCTGGCCGGGGGCGCGCTCGGCGCCCGCCTCGCCCGCCGCCACGGGGTGCCGTACATACCCGTCGTACAGGACCTGATGGGCGCAGCGGCGGCGCAGAGCGGCATCCGCGGCGGGGGCCGCGCGGCCGCGGCCGCGCGCGCGGTGGAGTCCCGGGTGCTGCGGCGGGCGGCGCTGGTCGGGGTGATCCACGAGACGTTCGTGCCGCGGGTGGCCGCGATGGGCGTCGACGAGAAGCGGATACGCGTCGTCCCCAACTGGTCCCACGTGACCGGGCCCACCCGGCCGCGCGCCGAGATGCGCGCCCGGCTGGGGTGGCGCGAGGGCCAGACGGTGCTGCTGCACTCCGGGAACATGGGGCTGAAGCAGGGCCTGGACGTGCTCGTCGAGGCGGCCCGTACGGCCCCGTCGCTGCGGGTCGTGCTGATGGGCGACGGCAACCAGCGCGCGCACCTGGCCGCGCTGGGCGCGGGGCTGCCGAACCTGGACTTCCTGCCGCCCGCCGACTCCGCCGACTTCACCGACGTGCTGGCCGCGGCGGACGTGCTGGCGGTCACGCAGCGCTCGTCGGTGCTGGACATGAGCGTGCCGTCGAAGCTCACCTCGTACTTCGCCGCCGGACGGCCCGTGGTCGCCTCGGTCGCCGACGGCGGGGGCACGGCGGAGGAGATGCGGCGCGCGGGCGCGGGGGTCGTGGTGCCGCCGGAGGACCCGGCGGCGCTGCTGGAGGCGGTGCGTTCGCTGGCCGCGGAGCCGGAGGCGGCCGACGCGCTGGGGGCCAAGGGGCCGGTGTACGTGCGGGAGCACCTGAGCAGCGAGGCGGGTCTGGGCCGGATCACGGCGCTGCTGGACGAGGCCCTGGAGAGGGCTCGGGCCGGGGCGTCTGGCGGGGCCGGAGACGGGGCGGCGGACGGGGCGGCGGTTGTCCACAACCGGCCGGTTATCCACAGGCGGAAGGCGGCCGGGGAGTCGGCCGGGGAGGCCGTCGCGCATACTGACAAGACCGGTTGAGGGGGGCCGAGACCATGTCACAGCACGTTCCCGGCGAGAGCCACGGCATGCAGCCGCAGGACGAGCCCGACCTGCTGCGCGACCAGTTCCGGCAACTGCTGCGGTACCGCGGGATGATCGTCCTGGGCGTCGTCCTCGGGCTGCTGGGCGGCGGGTGGATCGCCCTCGCCTCCGGCGACGAGTACATCGCGTCCAGCGAGGTCACGCTCCGCCAGGTCAGCCTCGACCCCTTCTCCTCCGGCAGCGACGCGACGGCCATCAAGGAGAACATCGGCACCGAGCGGCAGACCGCCGCGAGCAACGCGGTCGCCAGGATCGTCGCCGACGAGGTGGACCACCCCGAGGACGGCGAGAAGCTCCAGCACGGCCTCCAGGTCACCAACCCGCCGAACACGCTGGTGCTCCGCTTCGACTACAGCGCCGACGACCCCGAGACCGCCGCCGAGCGCTCCAACGCCTTCGCCGCCGCCTACCTCGCGTACCGCGAGGACAAGAGCAAGCGGACGATCGACAACATGGTCGAAGCCTATGACGACCAGGTCAAACCGCTGATCGCGGAGCGGGACGCGCTCGACAGCGAGATCGAGTCGCTCGGCGAGGGCCGCGCGCTGGAGTCGGCGCTGTCCGCGCGCTCCTCGCTCAGCCAGAGCATCGGCCAGATCACCGCCGACCGCGCCAAGCTCCAGGCCCTGGACACCACCCCGGGGCACGTCGTGCGGGACGCCACGCCGCCCGCCGAGCCGGCGGGGCCGGGGATCTTCATGCTGCTGGGCCTCGGCGCCGCGTTCGGCGTGGGCCTCGGGCTGCTCGTCGCCTGGGTGCGGCTGGTCTTCGACCCCACGGCCCGCTCGGAGAGCGATGTCGTACGGGCGCTGCACGCCCCGGTGCTGGGCACCCTGCCGCGCACCCGCAGACCCGGCGGGCTGCTGGCCACCGGCCGGGTCGCCGAGGAGTACCGCTCGATGGCCTTCCGGCTCGCGTACGACCAGCGGTTCGCCGACCGGCGGCGGCTGCTGGTGGTCGCGCCGCGGGGCAGCATAGACATCCCCGCCGCGGTCTCGGTGAACCTGGCCGCGTCGTTCGTGGAGATGGGGCACGAGGTGCTGCTCGTCGAGGCGGACCTGCGCACGCCGAGCCTGTCGGCGCGGCTCAGTGCCGCCGACGGGGTGCGGCCCGGCTGGGCCCGTACGCCGGCGCGCGGTGACGGCGGCTGGCCGACGGGCCTGCAGATACCGATCGACGCCGGCGAGTCCGGCGCCTTCGACCTCATCCCCGGCACCCGGGTGCGCAACGCCGCGCGGGCCCTGACGTCCGCCCCGGCCACGCAGTTGATCTCGGAGGCGGACGCCCCGGGCTCCGTCGTGGTGGTGCTGGCTCCGGCCGTGCTGTCGTACGCGGACGCGCTGGCGCTCGCCGACCGGGTCGACGGCGTGCTCGTCGTCTGCGACCCGCGGCAGGTGCACCGCGAGGATCTGGCGCGCATCCGCGAGCTGATATCGGGCGCGGGGGGCACGGTGCTCGGCGCGGTGCTGCACTCGCACGGCAGCGGCGAGCCCGACGCGGGCGGGCGCGGCCGGTCCGGCAGAGGCGCGGTCCGCGGCGGTGCCCGGGGCGACGGGCGCGGCGGCGAGGCCGGTGCGGGCGCGGGGGTGCCGGCGCCGCCGGCCGAGGCCACGGGGGCGGACTACCCGGCCGACAGCCGGGCCGTGCGCTCCTCGCGGCGGTAGATGCGCGCCCGCTGGGCGATCGCCTCCTCCGTCGCCGACCAGGGCGTGGCGGCGCTGACGAACATCGCGGTGCTGGTGGTCGCGGCGCGGGAGTCGTCGGCGGAGGGGTTCGCGGTCTTCTCCCTCGTCTACATGACGTTCACCGTCGTGCTGGGCGTGCAGAGCAGCTTCGTGGGCCAGGCGCTGGTGCTGGAGCGCGACGGCGGCAAGAACGGCCGGGCGGGCGCGGGCGGTTCCGGCGTGGGGCCCGAGGGGGCCGGCGCCACCCAGGACGGGCCGGTCATCCCGTCCTGGGCGGAGCCCGACCCCGACACGCCGCGCCCGCCGCCCACCGGCGTCGCGTCCGCGTGCCGTTCCGCGGTGACGTTCTCGGCGCTGTCGTCCACCGCGGTCGGCGGCACGGCGGCGCTGCTGCTCGCGCTGGTGCCCGGCGAGCTGGCGCACGGTCTTGCCATGCTCGGCGTGGTGCTGCCCGTCGTGCTCCTCCACGACGTGCTGCGGTACTGCTTCGCCGCGCTCCGGCTGCCGCACCACGCGCTCCTCGCCGACCTGCTGCGGCTCGTCGTCGCCGTCCCGGCGCTCGTGCTGCAGCCGGACGGCTCGTCCCCGGCCCGGCTCATCGCCGTGTGGGGCGCGTCCGCGCTGCCCGCGCTGCTGCTCTGCCTGGCGCTGGCCGGGTACCGGCTCCGCGGCGCCCGCGGGGACTGGCGGCGCTACCTGCGCCGGGGGCACCTGGGCCGCCGGTTCGTGGTCGAGTTCGCGGTGGGCAACGGCGCGACCCAGTTGTCGGTCATCGGCCTCGGGCTCGTCGCCAGCCAGCTCGCGGTCGGCGCGCTGCGCGGCGCGACGACGCTCTACGGGCCGATGAACGTCCTCTACAACTCGGCGACTTCCTTCGGCCCGCCGGTGATGAACCGGATCCCGAACCTGCGCGGCAAGCTCCGCTCCGCCGCCGCCCTCGCCGTCCTGCTCGCCGGCACCGCCGCCGCCTGGACGACGGTGCTCGTCCTGCTGCCCGACTCCGCGGGACGCCAACTCCTCGGCGACACCTGGGCGTCGACGTCCTCGCTGCTGCCCGCGACCGGCAGCCAGTACGCGGGCATAGCGCTGGGCACCAGCGCGCTGCTCACGCTGCGCGTGCTGCGGCCGGAGAGCACGCTGCCGATCCAGGTCGTCTTCTCCCTGCTCTCGGTCGGCTGCATGCTCACCGGCTACGCCGCCGGGGGCGTGCTCGGCGCGGCCTGGGGCCTGTGCGCCGGCTCCGCGCTGAAGGCCGCGGCCCTGTGGCTCAGGGTCGCGGCCGTCAGCCGCTCGCTCGCCGCCACCGGCCCCGGCGGTGCGGGCGGTTCGGGCGACGCGGGTGGTTCGGGAGGTCCGGGCGGCACCGCCGGGCCGGGCGGCGGTGCCGGGTCCGCTCACGCGGGCGGCCACGCGCCCGTCGGCGGGACCGTCACACCCGGTGCAGTCCCGGCCGCCCGGCCTCGATCGCATAGGAAGCCGCGGTCGCGACCGGGGCGCCTTCGGTGGTGATGTACGGCACGACGCGGAAGTCCGCGCGGCACTGCTCGCGGTCCAGCGCGACGGTCACGTAGCCGCGGCGGCCGTCGTAGAACCGCAGGTGCGGGTTGGCCTGGGTGAGCCGGTCGTAACTCGCGGGCCGCTCGGCGCCGTTGCCGCCGCTGCTGATGGAGGTGGCGACGATCTCGCTGGCGACGGCGGGCGCGGCCGGGTCGGCGTAGTCGCGCTTGACGTCCATCGCGTAGTGCACGTGCACGTCGCCCGTGAGGACGACGAGGTTCTCCACCCCCGCCGCCTCGGCCGCGTCCAGGAACCGGGTGCGGGCGGCGGTGTAGCCGTCCCAGGCGTCCATGCTCACGGTGTACTCCCCGATCGGCTCGCTGCGCCGCTCGGCGAGTACGACCTGCTGCGGCACGACGTTCCACCGCGCGCGCGAGTCGCGCCAGCCGTCCGCGAGCCAGTGCTCCTGCCGCTCGCCGAGCATCGTGCGCGCCGGGTCGTCCGCGTCGCCCCCCGGCCGCGCCCAGGCGCCGCCGTACGCCTGGTCGCTGCGGTACTGCCGGCCGTCGAGGACGTCGAACTGCGCCAGCGTGCCGTAGTGCAGCCGCCGGTACAGCCGCAGGTCGGCGCCGCGCGGGCGCTGCGGCCTGCGGAGCGGCTGGTTCTCCCAGTACGCCCGGTAGGCGGCGGCCCGGCGGACGAGGAACTCGTCGGGCGGCAGGTTGTCCTGGGAGATGGCGCCCGCGTAGTTGTTCTCGACCTCGTGGTCGTCCCACGTGAGGATCCAGGGGTGGGCGGCCTGGGCGGCGCGCAGGTCGGCGTCGCTGCGGTAGAGCGCGTACCGCAGCCGGTAGTCCTCCAGCGTGACCGTCTCATGGTTGAAGACGGCGGGGAGGGTGCCCGCGGGGTAGGCGCGGCTGCCGCCGGTGGAGGCGACGGCACCCTCGTAGATCCAGTCGCCGAGGTGGAAGACGGCGTCGAGGTCCTCGTTCGCGAGGTGCTTGAAGGCGGTGTAGTAGCCGCCGGGGTAGTTCTGGCAGGCGACCACGCCGAAGCGCATGGCCGAGTTGCGCGCGTGCTGCGGGGGCGCGGTGCTCGTACGGCCGACGGGGCTGATCCAGGGGCCGAGCCGGAAGCGGTAGTAGTACGGGCGCCCGGGCGCGAGTCCGTCGACCTCGGCGTGCACGGTGTGGTGGAACTCGGGGTGGGCGAGCTCCCGTCCGCGCCGGACGACACGGCGGAAGCCCTCGTCGTGGGCGATCTCCCAGTCGACCGGGAAGGGGGCCGGCGGCATCCCGCCGTCGGGTTCGAACGCCGCGGGCGCGAGCCGGGTCCACAGCACCACGCCGTCGGGGGCCGGGTCGCCGGAGGCGACGCCGAGGGTGAAGGGCTCCTGGCGTATCGTCCCCGGGTCCGCCGGCTCGTCCGCGTGGGCCTGCGGCAGACCCACGGAGAAGGCGAGCGCGGCGGCGGCACCGGTGACGGTGAGGAAGCGGCGGCGGCTCACGTGTGCCGCGGCGGCACGCAGGGCGTCTTGCGGGTGGGGAGGCGTCATGCGCGGTATTGCAATTGCCGGGAGCAACCGCTGTCCATACCCGGTGCGTCGGCAAGGTGACAGGGCGTTGACGTCTAGAGCGGATTCCAGGCGAACTGACGTTCACGTGAGCGCGCCATAGACTCACGGCATGGCCGAGGTGATCGCGAAGGACGGTAGCTGGGTTCGACGGCGAGATCATACGGATCATCCCGGGCCGCGATCGGGGGGTGCACAAGCTGCGGCAGTTGCTCGGCGAGGTCGCCGTGCCGCTGCCGGCGGTGGCGGGGATCGCGTACGAACCCGGGCGCAAGGGCGGGGTGTTGCGGCTGCGGCTGCGCGACGGCGCGTGCCCGCTGCTGCGGGCCGCGGGCGGCCGGCTGCCGGAGGCGGCGAGCCCGTACCTGCTGCGGCCGGAGCGCGACCGCGGCGGGGTGGCGGAGTACTTCGCCGAAGAGGTGCGCAGGGCGCTGCTGTTGGACCAGGTGCCGGACGGCCCCGTCGACCGCTATCTGCTGCCGGGCCCCGCGGTGCCGCTGACCGTGTCCGGCATGGACGGCAACGCGACGTTCGACGGCGAGCAGATCCGGGTGGAGTGGAAGGGCCTGGTCGAGGAGGTCAAGAAGGCCACCGGGAACAGGACGCTCCGGCTCGCCGACCTGGCGGCCGCGGAGTGGATACCGGCCGCGGGCATGGGGATGGGCGGCCTGCGGTTCCGGCCGCACGGGGCGGTGGTCTTCCTCGCCGTGGACAAGGACCCGCACACGCTGGCGCTGTGGGGGACGAAGAGAGAGCTGGGCGAGGCGGTGCTGCTGGCGGCGGCGGTGACCGTACGCCTGCCGCACCCCCACCCGCCGGCGGACGCGGCCGGCGGCGGGTCGGGGCAGGTGACCGCGGCGCTGCCCGCGGCCGGAGAGGAGCCGGCGGACGCGGTGCCACCGGAGTTCCGCAAGGAGCCGCCCGCGGCGTCCGCGGAGGCGTCGGCGGACCCGGCCGAAGCGGCGGCGGCGCCGGCGAGTTCGGAGGCCGCGGTCCCGGGCGACGACCACGACGCGGTGCTGCGCCGGCTGCGCGAGCTGGGCGAGTTGCACGCCGCCGGGGTGCTGACGGACGAGGAGTTCGCAGCCGCAAAGCGGGCGATCCTGCAGCGCATGGGCGGAAACGGCTGACAACGCGCGTCACCTGGCGTGCGGTTGGCGAAAACTTGGGCCGGAATTAAACGTTCTACGCTCTTCACCCCAGCCCCACAGGCCCCAATAATCAGGCCCCATGACTATTTACGACTCGATCGGCGGGGAGACGGCGGTCGCGACCGCCGTGGACAACTTCTACGACCGAGTGCTCGACGACCCGGAGCTGAAGCCGTTCTTCGACGGCATCGACGTCCAGCGCCTCAAGCGCCACCAGCGCGCCTTCATCGGCGCCGCCCTCGGCGGCCCCGGCGGCTACAACGGCCGCGGCATGCGGAAGGCCCACGAGGGGCTCGGCATCACGCCGGCCCACTTCGAGCGGGTGGTCGACCATCTGACGGCCACGCTCGTCGGCCTCGGCGTTCCGGACGAGACCGTGAAGACCATCGGCGCCACCCTGGAGCCGCTGCGCGCGGACATCGCCCAGGAGGCGTAGCGCAGGCCCGGAACTTACTCTGCCCGCATGACCGACCCCGGCGGGCTGCCGCACGTCCCGCCCATGCTGGCGGTCTCCGGCAGCCTGCCGACGGCCGCCGCGGACCCCTCGTGGGCGTACGAGCTGAAGTGGGACGGCATCCGCGCCGTCGCGTACGCCCCGGGCGACGGCTCGCTCACGCTGCGCACCCGCAACGACAACGACGTCACCGTCCGCTACCCCGAGCTGGCCCCGCTCGGCGAGGCCCTCGCCGCCGCCGGGCACGCCTGCGTGCTCGACGGCGAGATCGTCGCGCTGGGCGCCGACGGCCGCCCCTCCTTCGGCGCGCTCCAGCGCCGCATGAACCTCACCCGCGGCGCCGTCATCGCCCGCCTCGCGACCGAGGTGCCGGTCGACTACATGGCGTTCGACGTGCTGTACCTCGACGGCGAGTCCACCCTGCGCCTCCCGTACCGCGCACGCCGCGCGCTCCTCACGGACCTGCGCGTCGAAGGACCGCACTGGCGCACGCCCCCGCACTGGGAGGGCCACGGCACCGAGGCGTGGGAGATGACCAGGCGGTACGGGCTGGAGGGGCTGCTCGCGAAGCGGCTGGAGTCGCCGTATCTGCCGGGGCGGCGCAGCGGTCTCTGGCTGAAGATCAAGAACGTCCGCACCCAGGAGGTCGTCGTCGGGGGCTGGACGGAGGGCGCGGGCAGCAGGTCGGACGCGGTCGGCGGGTTGCTGATGGGTGTCTGGACGGAGGCCGGCGAGCTGGCCTACGCGGGGACGGTGGGCAGCGGCTTCTCCCGGCACGCGCTGGAGGTGCTGCGGGAGCGGCTGGCGGGGCTGGCCCGGGACACGAGCCCGTTCTCCGGCCCGGTCGCGGACCGGCACGTGCGGGCGGGCGGCGCGGTGCACTGGGTGGAGCCGGAACTGGTGGGGGAGGTCACGTACGGGGAGTGGACGGCGACGGGCGTCCTGCGGCATCCGGTGTGGCGGGGGCTGCGGCCGGACAAGGGCCCGGAGGAGGCGCGGCGGCCGGAGGCGTAGCGGGTGCCCGTACGCGTGGGGCGGCCCTCGTCCGCGTACGGGCCGGGCAGCCGAACGCCCCGAGCCTGCGGGGCCGCCGCGTGCCCGGCGCCCCGAGCACGCCGGGCACGCGGCGGGGGCGCGTCCCGCGCCGCCGAGGGGACGGCCGCGCGGGACGCGCCCGCGGCCGGCGGCAGGGATCGTTCGCTGCCCGCGGTTCCGGCGCGCACCGCGCGGCTCGACCCCGCGAAGCATCCTGCTCCTCTGCGGCTTGGCGTCGTTGTGCGCCGCCACCGAGGACTGCCGCCGGGCTTCCCCGCCGCGCTCGTTCCTGGCGTTCATCGCCTCCTGAACGCGGCGTTCCCGCCCTGCCGGTGCACTCTCCACTGTCCCACGAATGGACTAATCAGTCATATCCGGCAGGTCGAAGTGGTCGTCGAGCAGCGGCGCCAGCAGGTCACCGTGCGTGGCGATGCGCTCCGTCACGTCACCGGGAAGGAAGACCAGCTCGTCCGGATCCGCACATGCCTCCACTTCGTCCCAGGTCAGCGGGGTGGAGACGGTCGGCCGGGCCTGGGCGCGCAGCACGTACGGGGCGACGGTGGTCTTCGCCCGCGAGTTCTGGCTCCAGTCGACGAAGACCTTCCGCGGGCGCAGTTTCCGCGCCATCCGGTGCAGGATCAGCTCCGGATGTTCCTTCTCGAGACGCCGGGCCAGGGATTTCGCGTACGCGCTGGTGGCCTCGGCGGAGGCGGGGGCGAGGGGCACGTACAGGTGCAGGCCCTTGGAGCCGGAGGTCTTCGGCCAGGCGTCGAGCCCGTCGGCGCGCAGTGCCTCGCGCACCAGAAGCGCGGCCCGGCAGCACTCGACGACGGTGGCGGGGGCGCCGGGGTCGAGGTCGAAGACGATCCGGTCGGCGAGCCGTTCGTCCGCCCTCACCGGGGCCGCCGGCGCCGCGCCGGGATCCACCGCCTTCCACTGCGGCACGTGCAGCTCCAGCGCGGCGAGGTTCGCCGCCCAGAGCAGCGTCGGCAGGTCCTGGACCAGCACGTGGTGCACGGTGCTCCGGGTCAGCTCGACATCCGCGACGCTCACCCATTCAGGCGTGCCCGCGGGGGCGTTCTTGGCGAAGAACCGCTCCCCGTCCACGCCGTCCGGGAAGCGCAGGAAGGAGGCGGCCCGGTCGCGCACGTGCGGCAGGAGGACGTCGGCGACTTGGGCGTAGTAGTGCAGCGCCTCGCCCTTGGTGAAGCCGTACTCGGGCCACAGCACCTTGTCGAGGTTGCTGAGCTTCAGGCGGCGTCCTTCGACCTCGGTGACCGGCATATGCTGAACCTCCGGGAGAGAGGACATATGGATGAAATCTATATGGAAGGGTGCGATCTCCTTCGGGTTGGTCAGCATTCCGGTCCAGCTCTACTCCGCCACCGAGGAGCGCGGCGTGTCCTTCCGGCAGGTGCACGCGGCGGACGGCGGCCGGATCCGCTACCGGCGGTTCTGCGAGCTGGAGGACCGCGAGGTGCAGTACGCGGAGATCACCAGGGCGTACGAGACGGAGGACGGCGAACTCGTCGTGCTCACCCCCGAGGACCTCGCCGAGTTGCCGCTGCCCAGCAAGAAGATCATCGACGTGGTGGGTTTCGAGGAGGTCGGCTACTTCGACCCCATTCAGTTCTCCCGCGCGTACTACGTCAAGGCCGCCGACGCCGCGGCCGCCAAGCCGTACGTCCTGCTCCGCGAGGCGCTGAAGCGCTCGGGGCGGGTGGCGGTGGTCAAGGTGGCGCTCCGCAACCGGGAGGCGCCCGCGCTCGTACGGGTGCTGGCGGAGGAGGACGTGCTCGTCCTGCACACGATGCTCTGGCCCGACGAGGTGCGCTCGGCGCAGGCGGTGGCGCCGGACGAGAAGGTGACCGTGCGCCGGCAGGAGCTGGACATGGTCGACTCGCTGATGGACGCGCTGGGCGGCTACGACCCGGAGGAGTTCACGGACGAGTACCGCGAGGCGGTCGAGGCGCTGGTGGCGAGCAAGGAGGGGATCGCACCGCTGCCGAAGGAGGCGGCGGCCGGCGAGGAGCGGGGGCAGGTGATCGACCTGATGTCGGCGCTGGAGGCGAGCGTCCAGGCGGCGAAGGACAAGCGCGGGGGGACGGCGGCACCGCGGAAGAAGGCGGCGGCGAAGAAGGCGACGGGAAAGAAGACGGCCGCGAAGAAGGCGACGGGGAAGACGGCGGGGACGAAGAAGGCGGCGGCGAAGAAGACCGGCACGGCGGGGAAGAAGACGGCGGCGAAGAAGACGGCCAAGAAGACGACGAAGAAGCCGGGCAAGGCAGCCTGACGGAGGCGGGGGCGCCGGGACGGCCGGAGCCGGCCGCGGCCTCCGGAGAGACGGAGCGCGAGGGCCCGCACGTGGGCGGACCCCCGCACCGGGGGCATGACGCGAACGCCGTCGTGGTCAGAACCAGCGACGGCGTCCCTTGCCCTTCCCGATGTCCTCGGCGGCGCCGGGGGTGTCGGCGGTCTCGGGTGCGGCGGCGTGGCCGGACGTGCCGCTGCTCTGCTCCTGCTGCTGGCGGCGGGCGCCCTCGCGCAGGTCGTAGCCTTCCTGCACCTCGCGGACCCTCATCGACGCGTTCGAGCCGGCCGGCACGTTCTCGACGATCTCCTCGGTCTTGAGGACGGTCTCGAAGGTCTGGGTGTCCTCGATGCGCCGGGTGCCGATGTCGGCGACGGCGTAGGGCTCGGACACCTTGTGGACGATGACCTCGGCGTCTTCGCCGTAGAGCGGCACCTTCACGCTGCGCTCCACGAACTCGTGGTGGTCGCCGGCGATCAGGTTGCCCTCCTTGCCGTCGACGTCGCTGCGCCGTACGACGCACTCGTCGTGGCCGCGCGTGACCTCGAACCGCTGCGGGGTCTCCCGCACCCGGATCGTGACCTCGGCCTCGCCCATGGGCTGCCGCCGGTCGACGGGCTCGACCTGGAGCCGCTCGCGGTACGCGACGACACGCTGGTCCTCCGCCGCGCCGCCGCGCTGCGCGTTCTCGGGCTGCTGACCGCGCCGGCTCTGCTCACCCTGGCCGCCGCCGCCCGCCGCAGCGGCGGCGTCGGTCTCGCGCCCTACCCCCGCGGCTTCCGCGGCCTTGCCACTGCCGCCACTGGCTGTGTTCCTGTCGGTCTGCACAGTTCCTCCCGCTGGTGGTGCGTGCAGGGATAGAAGCGGTCCGCCGACTAAATCTCGACGAAACCGGCATATCACCTATATAACCCCTCCGCCGTTCAGGTGTCGACCGGAGGGAGTAATCCGCAGCTCGCAGGCGGCTCAACGCCGCGCGCCACCGCCTTGCTCACCCCGGGACGCCCGATCCGTGCGCTTCCGCAACCGGGCCCGCCCGATCTCACGCAGTTGCGGATCGGCGTCGATGGCCTCATCCCGCTCGTCGTCGTACGCGTCCCGCGACTCGGCGGGCCGCGCGGGCTCGCCGCGGCGTCCCGTCTCGGCACGACGGCGACGGCTCTCGTCGCTGCCGCCACTGCCGCTGTCGGTCGCGTGCTCGTCGGTCTGCACGGTTCCTCCCGCCGGAGAGTAGGGGGTCACGTGCGGCCTCCCCTGGGGGTGAAACGGGATAGGTCCGGCAGTTCCATGAAAGCTCGCGTCGATCGGCGTGTCGACCGGAAGGCTGATCGGCTACGGCGGGGCTCACGGCCTGCACCGGCAGGGACGGACGGGTTGACGCCGGGGGGCGTGGGTCCGGGCGGTGACGGGGCCGGCGTGAGGGGAGCAGTCCACGGGGATTCGCCCGGGTCCGTGCGCGGGGCGGCGGGTGTACGGGGTGGGGGTGGGATGCGTGCCCGGGGTGTGCCGGGTTCGGGGTGCGAGCGCCCGGGAGCCGTGACGTACGGAGGCGGTGCCCGGCAGCGCGGACGGGCGCGCGGACCTCGCGATGTCGGGCAACGAGGGGGTGCCCGCTGATCCGGCTGTCGCGTGTGGCATGGGAGTCGGCCGACGGCGTCGCGCCGCCGGCCGACATCGCCGTGCCGGTTACGTTCCGGGTGCGGGCTCGGACGCTCCTTGCCCCTCGAAGTCGATCCAGTTGACATTGGAGCCGCCGCTGACCTGTACGAAGTACAGCGGCCCGGTCACCGTGGTCGAGTCACCGACCGGCTGGGCGGAGAAGTTCTGGTACGTCTGCCAGCCGCCGGTACCCGAGACCTGGATCGTCGCAACGGTCGGCCCGGTGTCAGGATCGCCGGTGCGGACCTCCCACGTCGCGCCGCTGGAGGGGCTTGCCGCGCGAAGCGTGATCCGATCGAGGCGACTGAGGTTCATGACGTCCCACCCGAACCAGTCGCCCGGCTCGATGTAGCCGACGTTCTTGCCGCCGCCCCCGACGTCACTGGTGGTCTCGATCTGGACCCCGGCGGTGCCGCCCGAGGTCGATCCCTTCAGCCGACCGTGCTGGTCGAAGAACTCGGCCTCGGTGCGCTTGGTGTGCAGCACCACCGCGTCCTCGCCCGTGAGCGGGGAGACGTCGGCGGCGCCCCCGTCGGTATACGTGGCCGTGACCACGCCGAATACGTTCTCTCCGATATGGCCCGCGTCCCCGGGGAGCACGAAGCTCCCGCTGCAGCCGCGGTACTGTTCGTAGCCGTGCGGGTGGTCATCGTGGCCGAGCCCGGGCTGGACGACCACGTTCTGGCAGTCGATCGTGCCGTCCTCGGGGTCGTTGACCTCGACCTCGTACCGGATGGTGTCGCCGAACTCGAAGAATCCGCCGTCGGTGGGAAGGACCAACTCCACCTCAGGGGCGGTGTTGCCGACCGTGATGGCGATACTGGACACACCGGTGCGTCCGTCAGGGTCCGTCACCGTCAGGCGTGCGGTGTAGTCCCCGACGGTCTCGTAGGTGTGCGTGGGAGCCACGTCGGTGCTGTCGGTGGTGCCGTCACCGTCGACATCCCACGCGTAGGTGAGTTTCTGTCCGTCTCGGTCCTTCGATTCCGACCCGTCGAATGCGACCGTGAGAGGGGCCGGGCCCGATGTCCTGTCCGCGGTGGCGTGGGCAGTCGGTGCTCGGTTCCCCTGGACGTAGTCGATACGGTAGATGCCCGAGTCGGCGTTGTTGCCGCCGAAGCCGCTGCCCCACTCGATCATGTAGAGCGCGCCGTCGGGGCCGAACTGCAGGGCGTGCGGACGGGTGAGGTTCAATTCCGCGAGGATGCGGTTGACGTCGGTGTACGCGCGCCTGGTCCGGTCGAGTTGGACCGTGAAGAGACGGCTGTTGTTCCAGTCGGCCCAGATCGCCTTGCCGTCGAAGTACGCGGGCCACTTGCGTCCGGAGTCCAGGTCCGGGTCGTAGCGGTAGCTGCCCGAGGTCATCGGCGCACCGCTGCCGCCGATCTCGGGCACACCGGTCGACGACTTGCCCTGCCACATCGTGGCGGGTTCGGCCGATGGCAGCTTGGTCAGTCCGGTGTTGTTCGGCGAGTTGTTCGTGGGAGCCGAGCAGTCGAACTCCGGGCCCGGGGTGTCGGTGGCGAAGTCGTAGTCCCGGTAGGCCGTGTTGGCGCCGACGCAGTACGGCCAGCCGTAGAAGCCCGGCTTGCGGACGATGTTCCACTCGACGCGGCCGTCCGGGCCGCGGTCCGGGCTCGGCGACCCGGCGTCGGGGCCGTAGTCGGCGACGAACAGGCCGCCGGTCTCTTCGTCGAGTCCGATCCGGAAGGGGTTACGGAATCCCATGGCGTAGATCTCGGGCCGTGTCCGGTCGTCACCGTCGTCGAAGAGGTTTCCCTTCGGCACGGCGTACCTGCCGTCGGGCTTGGGCCTGATCCGCAGGATCTTGCCGTTGAGACTGTCGGTGTTGGCGGAGGTGCGCTGGGCGTCCCATGCCGAGCGCCCCGGACGCTCGTCGATGGGCGCGTACCCCGACGACGCGAACGGGTTGGTGTTGTCGCCGGTGGCTATGTAGAGGTTGCCCTTGTGGTCGAACTCCAGCGCCCCACCCGCGTGACAGCATTGGTCCCGCTGGGTGTCGACGGTCAGCACGACCTTCTCCGACGACATGTCGAGAGTGCCGCCCTTCAGGGTGAACCGGCTGACGCGGTCGACGGCTTTGTCGCCCTGGGGCGAGTAGTACAGGTAGAGGTGCCCGTTGGTCGTGTAGTCGGGGTCGAGCGCGATGCCCAGGAGCCCGAACTCCTGGCCGGTGTAGACGTTGAGGTGGCCAGCCGTCGACGTGCCGCCGTCGGCGGCGATGACCTTCACGTCGCCGTTGCGGTCGATGTAGACGACCTGGCCGTCGTCGGCGACCGCCAGCTCCATCGGGTTCGCCGTGTTGTCGTCGAGGGTGACCTTCTCGAAGCTGTCGGTGAGCGTGGCCGCGCAGTCGGCGTTCTCGACACCCGCCGCGGTGCGGATCCCGCCCAGGAGGTGGCGCAGGAACTTCGGATCCGAGAAGGACTCGGCGGTGTGGCCCATGCCTGTGTACCAGGACCGACCACCGTCGTACCCCTGGCACCAGGTGATCGGGTGCTCCGGCCCCATGTCGCCGCCGCTGTACGTCGATTCGTCCAGCGACGCGAGCACGTGCACCTTCCCGCGCGGGTTCTCGCGGTAGTTGTACCACTCGTCGAACCTGCTCCAGGTCGGCGCGAAGCCGGCGGTCGACGGGTGTGCCGGGTCCTCCACCTTCACGGTGGCGTTCTGCTGGGCCGGGTGGTTCTTGAAGTAGGCACCCACCAGTTCGCCGTACCACGGCCATGCGTATTCGGTGTCGGACGCGGCGTGCACACCGGCATAGCCGCCGCCGGACCGGATATAGCGCTCGAATGCGGCCTGCTGGGCCTGGTCGAGTACGTCGCCCGTCGTCGAGAGCCAGACCACGACGTCGTAGCGGGCGAGGTTCTCGTCCGTGAACGCCGATGCGTCCTCCGTGGTGTCTACGGTGAACCCCTCGTCGTCACCGAGCTTGCGGATCGCGTCGATCCCGGCCGGGATCGAGGAATGCCGGAATCCGGCTGTCTTGCTGAAAACCAGGGCGGAGAACTGCTCGGTATCGGGCTGGTCGGCCTGGGCGGCGGTCGGAATCGCGATGATCCCGCCGAGTGTGAACACGATCAAGCCCACCAGAATCCGCGTTGTCCCGCGGCGTATTCGTGCTCTGAGCTGGGTCGTGATGTCTCTCATCACGAGCCTCCTTGATCAGTACCGGTGCACCCGGCCGGGACCGGCCGGACACGCTTGTTCGGCGTGCCGTACTCCCACGTGGCCCGTCCCCGCAGGGGAAGAGCCGGGGCGGAGCAGCATGCTGCCGTTGGGGCCTCAGCCGGCTCCGGCGAGACTTCCCCTCCTGTTTCACTCACTGGTGCAGGCCCTCGTCGGCATACATGGGGGGTCTCGCCCTGAGGACGAGCAGGACGTCGCCTCGACGACGGCCCGTAGCGCCGCGCGTGCTTGCGGCTGCGGACGTCTTCGGCCGGCCGGCCGCCGCCGTTGCCGCCGCGCGCACGCCGGTGATCGGCGCTGCCGACCACGACTCAACGGCTTGCCCACAGGAGCCCTCTTTCGGTGAGGGTGCGCACGTGCGGATTTCTGAAGTCGTCCGGACCGTGACCGACGGTGGACACGAAGACGCGGCCCTTGCCCCACGTCCTGACCCACACCGCGGGGATATTCACCGACCGCCGGCGCGTGTCATCGGCATCGAACGTGAGCGTGGCGAGTACGTCGTTCAAGGGGTCGTTCAGGGCCCAGTACGGCTCGGTGTCGACGTCGAAGTCGCCGAGCCCGGCGATGACCGGGTGGTCGGCGTATTCCGCGGTCAGGTGTATCCGGTGCCGGCGGGGACCCTGCGGGCACGTGAGGAACTTCCCGCCGGTCAGCAACTGGTAGTCGAGGTCTTCGCGAAACGCGTCGACGACCCCGCCGTGCCAGCCGGCGAATCCCGTTCCCGCCCGGACTGCTGCGATCAGTCCGGCGCTCTCACCGGCGGTGATGTCACCCCTCGTCCAGCACTGCACGATCAGGTCCGTCTCGGCCAGCAGATCCTCGTCCTCGTAGACCTCCAGGGAGTCCTCGACCAGGATCCGAAAGCCGTTCCCACGGAGGAACGGCATGAAGAGGTTCGTCGTCTGAACGGGAAAGTTGCCGTCCCAGCCGCCTCGCACCACCAACGCCTGCCGATGTCCGGAGGTCATGGGGCTGTCTCCTTTCGCCTGTCGGGCCACGTGGCGGCCTCGGCCGATGTTTCCCGCGGAGCACGTCCCAGGTGTTGCGGATCGTGAGGCGACGGTACCGACTCCGCAAAGTTGCGAAAAAATTATCGACCGGCAGCAGACTCTAGGAACGCACCGCACAAACGTCAAGGTGTCGGACACGGCCGCCCGAAGATTCTCGGCAGGATTCGCCGGAACCTGCCCGCAGCGCCGTGCCGCGAACTGCTGCCGCCCACCCGATGACTGCGGTCGGCATGGGGAGAGCCGTACTCCGGTCAGTCGCGGTGGGCTGTGCTGTCGCGGACGACCAGGGTCGTGGCCAGTTCGACGCGGGGACTTTCGGGCTCGTCGCCGTTCATCAGCCGGAGCAGTGTCCGCAGCGCGCTGCCGCCCATGTCCTTCAGCGGCTGGCGCACCGTCGTCAACGCCGGGGAGACCCACCGCGCCTCGGGCAGGTCGTCGAAGCCGACGACGCTGACGTCCTCCGGCACGCGCAGCCCGGCTGCGGCCAGGGCCTCGTATCCGCCGATGGCCATGTGGTCGGAGCAGATGAACAGTGCCGTCGGCGGCTCGGGCAGCTCGCAGAGCGCCCGTACCTGCTCCGCGCCGCTGGCGCGGTCGTAGGTCCCGTACCGGATCATCGCCGGATCCCCGTCGATGCCTGCCGCCGACATGGCGGAGCGGTAGCCGGCGGTGCGCGCCCGTGCATAGAGGTGGTGCGGCGGCCCGGTGACCAGCGCGATACGCCGGTGCCCGCGGTCCAGGAGATGGGTGGTCGCCTCGTAGGCACCCGCCCAGTTCGTCGTACCCACGGAGACCACGTCGGGCGGCGGATCGCTGAGCGGATCGATGACGACGATGGGGATGCGCGCCTGTCGCAGGCGGGTGAGCTGGTGGGGGGTCGGCTCGATGAGTCCCAGGACCACGCCGGCACTGCCGCGCTCCACCACGCGGTCGACCCAGTCCTGTGCGCCACGGTTGTTCGCCGAGGCGCCCGATCGGGCCGCGGAGATCACGACGTGCACTCCCGCCTCGTACGCCGCCGCTTCCAGGCCGCTGGCGACGCTCGCGGGCCACGATCCGTCGAGCCCGCTCATCACCAGGTCGAGAGCGCGGACGGCCGACGCGGACAGCGATACGCCGCGGCGCGTGTACTGATGCTGGCGCAGGGCGGAGTCGACCTTGGCGCGGGTGTCCGTCGAGACATCGTCCCGGCCGTTCAAGACCTTGGAAACGGTGGAGATCGACACGCCGGCCGTCTCCGCGATCTGCGCGAGCGTGGGCCGCGGTGTCCTGATTCCGGTCACGGATCTACTCTCTGCTCTCCCGATAATTTTCGTTATGCCATGGCTCTCGCTCAGGAGATTACCGTGCGGTTCACCTGTACGCCTGACCCGCTTCCCTTCGGGGGGCCGCCTCCGGGATCTTGACGGTCCTCATCGGGCGGTCTACCGTGCGCATCGAGCGGTTTCGAAACTTTTTGACAAGCTCCGCCCGAGGACATCGCGACGGATCTGGTGACGACGCACCAGCCGCCCTGGGAAGGAGGTGTCATGGCATCGTCAATGCCGCCGCGGGGCCCCCTGCGGGTCACCGTCTGGGGCGAGGGCCTGCACGAGCAGCGCGATGCCGAGGTCGCCAAGAGGTATCCGCAGGGTATGCATGGCGCCGTCGCCGACGGTGTCTCCGACCACCTCGGCCAGGAGGCGCGGGTGCGCACGGCGACGCTGGGGGAGCCCGAGCACGGCTTGACCGAGGAGGTGCTCGCGGCGACGGACGTCCTCACCTGGTGGGGGCAGCTCGCTCACCGCGAAGTCTCCGACGAGGTCGTGAAGCGGGTGCATCGCCGGGTGCTGGCCGGGATGGGCCTGATCGTGCTGCACTCGGGGCACTTGTCGAAGATCTTCACGCGGCTCATGGGCACCACCTGCACCCTGCGCTGGCGCAGTGCGGGGGACCGCGAGCTGATCTGGACGACGGCGCCCTCCCATCCCATCGCCGCCGGTGTGCCGCACCCCATCGTCATCGAACAGCAGGAGATGTACGGGGAGTTCTTCGACATCCCGACCCCCGACGAGCTGATCTTCATCAGCTCCTTCAGCGGTGGTGAGGTCTTCCGCAGCGGCTGCACCTTCCGGCGCGGTCACGGCAAGATCTTCTACTTCAGCCCGGGGGACCAGGACTACCCCGTCTATCACCACCCGCACGTACGACGCGTCATCGCCAACGCCGTCCGGTGGGCAGCCCCCGACGCCGACCACGCGAGGCCACGACTGATCCACAGCGGGACAGACTGGTTCCTCAACGGCGACGGCGTACGGGAATGACCGAGCAGACCTCAGGGACCGAGCCGCCGTTCAGGACGGTTCCGGACGACGGCGAGCCGCTGCGGATCCTCGTCGTCGGCGCCGGCCGCATGGCGCGGCTCTGGTTGCGCACCATCCTTGCCTCCCCCGAAACCATGCTGGTCGGGGTCGTCGACACCGCCCCGGCCGCAGCCGAGAAGGCCCTCGCGGAGACCGGCGCCCCGGACGTACCCACCGGACCGGACCTCACCGCGGTGGCGGCGGCCACCTCGCCGGACGCGGTCGTTGACGTGACCGTCCCCGCGGCACACCTGCCCGTCACCCTTGAGGCCCTCGCCCTCGGTCTGCCCGTCCTCGGCGAGAAGCCGCTCGCCGTCACTCTCCCGGAGGCACTGCGGCTGGCCGCCGCCGCCGAGCTGGCAGGCGAGCTGTTCATGGTCAGCCAGTCCCGCCGCTACCACCCGCACCTCTTCGCGTTCAAACAGCAGGCCGGCCGACTGGGCCGACTCGGCATCCTGACCACCGAGTTCTTCAGGGCGCCACGCTTCGGCGGCTTCCGCGACACAATGGATCACCCGCTGCTGCTCGACATGGCGATCCATCCGTTCGACACCGCCCGCTGGCTGCTGGACGCCGAGCCGGTCTCGGTTCGCTGCGAGGAGTACAACCCCGGCTGGAGCTGGTACGCCGGTGCCGCCGCCACCACCGCCGTCTTCGAGATGACCGGGAACAGCCGCTACGTCTTCACCGGCAGCTGGTGCAGCCCCGGCCTGGAGACCTCCTGGAACGGAGCCTGGCGGCTCAGCGGCGAACACGGCTCTATCACCTGGAACGGCGGCCGCCCCACCGCCGTCGAGATGACACCCGAACCGGGCGTGGACCGGGCGGCGGGACGCGCGCAGACAACGGCTGAACCGATGAAGGGCGTCGCCGGCTCCCTGGCCGCATTCGTGCACGCGCTACGCACCGGCACCGTACCCATGGGCGAGGTCCACGACAACGTCATGAGCCTGGCCATGGTGACGGGCGCCCTTGAGTCCGCGCTGACCGACCGCCGGATCCGCGTCGACGACCTCCTCGACGCCGCGCTCGCGGACGCCCTCGTGTCAGCCACCGGCCCGGAACGCGACCTCCTGTGCTCGCGGCCCCGTCGTCTCCTTCGCGGTCCTGCACGAGGACCGCTGGCGTCCGGGCCAGCCGACTGAGCTTTCAGTTCGGTCGCCGATCGGGCGAGGTGCCGGTGTGCGCGACGCACGAGGCTCCGGGGTGCGGGGCGGGACCGACCACCTGTGCCGGGCCCCGATCGCCGACGCTCCGGTCCGGCGCGGGCGGCAACCGGAACCGCTCCCGCCCGGCTAACGGACGGCTTCGGCCGTAACTCGCGGTAACAGCCCCGGATTCCGCCCCGTACGGAGCCCGACCGCCGACTTCTGCCACCTCACACGCACGCGCCCCGCGCAGAACCGCCGTCCGCCCCTGCGTCAACCCCGCATGCGGCGGACCGCGCGGCGGCAGACCACCCGCACGAGGTCCTTCACCGGCACGTTGCGCACCGGCCGGTCCTCCAGTGCCGTACGGGCCGTCGGCGCCTCCGGCGGCGCGGATGCCGGCGGCGCGGCGGTCTTCGCGGCCAGCTCGGCGGAGGCCAGTATGCCGCCGAGTACCGCCTCCGTCGCCGCCTCCGTGGGGATCTCCCTCGCCGTCACCGGCTCCGCCGGGCTGCTCGGCCGCCGGGTCAGCGCGTCGAGGTCGCCCACGACCCGTGTCCCCGAAGCCGCGATGCCCGCCACGACCCGATCGGCGACCTCCGCCACGGCCTCCTCCGCCCACGGCGGAGTCGTGATGCGGGGTTCGTCCGGCGCCGGTTCGTACGCCTGCAGGCGCGGGACCACGCCCTCGCGGATCACCTTGCCCTGCCGCCACGTGCTCCAGTTGCGGTCCCGCAGCTTGCGGTTGAGCTGCAGCAGCAGCTCCGCCTCGCTCTGCGTCAGCGACGAGTTCCCGCCGCTCTCCTGCGGCTGCAGCACCTCCTCCGGCAGGTTCAGCAACTGCTCGAAGACGCGGAACTGCCACAGCGGCCGCGCCTCGTCCACGACCACCGCCGTCACGTTCTCGGGACCCGCGGCCGCCGCCCAGCGCTCGATCAGCTCGTCGTGCCGCTGCAGGTGCCAGAAGTCCGGCGTCGGCTCCTCGTACGGAGGCTTGCGCAGCATGGCGTCGAGCCAGGTCTCGTACGACTCGCAGAGCCCGTGCTTGACGTACTGCTGCCAGTGCGACGGCATGATCTTCCGCAGCGGCCGCAGCGTCACGACCACATGCACGCCGCTCACGCCGCCCGCACCCGCCAGTTCCTTCACCGCCCTTCGCGCCGCGTCCGCGGAAGCCGTCGCGAAGAACTCGCTGCTCGCGAAGAACCGCAGGTCACCTGCCTCCGCCGCCTCCCGGCAGAACGCCTCCCAGGGCTCCCTCTCCGCCGCCGTCGGATCCTTCCTGGCGATCGCGACCGCCGGATCCTTCGCCTGGCGGCCCGGCCCGGCGTAGACGACGCCGTGCTCCCTGAGGGTGTCGCGGGCCTGGTGGAAAGCGGCCTGGAGGGCGGTGGTGCCCGTCTTGTGGGGGCCGATGTGCAGCAGTCTCGTGCCCGGTGGAGTGGGGACGGTGCATCGCTCTTCCTGCATGGAAGGGCCTTTCGTGTTCCGGAGGAGGGCCTCGATTCTGCAACGGCGTGGCTACCGGCCGGTGAGGTCAGGCCGAACAACGGGCAAACAAACGGCCCCCGGCCCGGCCGCGCAACTTTCGCTCCCGGTGATCGTTTCCCCGGTCGTGAACCTGACGAAGCCACGCCTTCGCCTCGCCGCCCTCGCGCTCGCCGCCGCGCTCGCCGGCGCCGCCGCGGCCACCGCCCCCGCCGCCCTCGCGGACGGCGACCCCACCCCGCCGGTCGCCCTGTCGCAGGCCGCGGAGCTGGAGCCGTACGTGCAGACGCACCTGATGTTCGGCACGGTACGGCCCAACGGCGGCCCGGACGTCACCGACCGGCAGTTCCGCGGGTTCGTGGACGAGGTCGTCACCCCGCGTTTCCCCGCGGGACTCACCGTGGACGAGGTACGGGGCCAGTACCGCGACCGGCACGGCACCATCGAGCGGGAGCGCTCGTACGAGGTCTACCTGCTCTACCCGCTCACCGAGGCGCAGGAGCAGGACGCCCGGATCGAGGAGATCCGCGACGCCTACACGGCCCGGTTCGCGCAGGAGTCGGTGGCCCGGGTGGACGAGCCCGCCCGCGCCGGCTTCTGACCCGGGCCGTCCCCGCGGCCCACCGGCACGAACCCGCCGTTCCGAGCCCTCCCCCGCCCGCCCTCAGCCCGACTCCCGCACCACCAGCCGCGGCGCCGTCACCACCGGCTCCTGCTCCTCCTGCCCGCCCGCCAGGCTGCGCAGCAGCAGCCGGGCCATCACGCCGCCCATCCCCTCGACGTCCTGGTGCACCGTGGTCAGGGGCGGCTCCGTCCAGGTCGCCGGGTCCAGGTCGTCGTAGCCGACGACCGCGACGTCCGCGGGGACGCGGCGGCCGTGGGCGCGCAGGGTACGCAGCGCGCCGGTGGCCATCAGGTCGGAAGCGGCGAACACGGCGTCGAGGTCCGGGTCGCGGGCCAGCAGCTCGGCCATCGCGCGTTCGCCGCCGGCCGGGGTGAAGTCGCCCTCCGCGACCAGCTCGTGGCCGCCCGGGGCGGCTCCGCCCACCCCCAGCGCCGCCCGGTATCCGGCCAGCCGGTCCACCGCCGACGTCTGGTCAAGCGGCCCCGCGATGTGCCCGATCCGCCGCCGGCCCCGCCCCAGCAGGTGCCGTACCGCCAGCTCCGCGCCCGCCCGGTTGTCCGTGTCCACGTACAGCAGGCCCCGCTCCCCCGCCGCCCCCGGCCAGCCCGGGCGGCCGCCGTAGACCACGGGCAATCCCGCCGCCGCGGCCAGGCCCGGCAGCGGGTCGTCGCGGTGCAGCGAGAACATCAGCGCGCCGTCGACGTGCCCGCCGGCCAGGAACCGGCCGATCCGTGGATAGTCCGCCCGGTCCGCGACGTACAGCAGCACCAACTGCGTGTCCGCCGCCGCCAGCGCCCCGCTGATCCCCCGCAGCTGCCGGGCGAAGAACGGGTCGGCGAAGACCCGGCTCTCGGGCTCGGCGATGACGACGGCGACCGCGCCGGTGCGCCGGGTGACGAGCGTGCGCGCGGCCTGGTTCGGTACGTAGCCCAGCTCGGCCACGGCGCGGCGCACCCGCTCGCGCAGCGGCTCGCGCACCCCCGCGCCGCCGTTGACCACGCGCGACACCGTGGCCCGCGACACTCCGGCGCGGGCGGCCACGGCCTCCAGCGTGGGGCGGTTCCCGGACACCTCAACTCCTCTTCGCTCGGTGGGCCTTGACAGTAGCCCGCCCACTCGGCAGTGTGCCTCAACACAACCTGAGAGCGCTCTCAAACGAGCGCATCCCCAGGGGAGAACCTCCTCATCCCCCCACACCTCGAGGAGCAGCCAGACATGCATGCAACACGAATACGGTGGCGCAGGAGCCTGCTCGGCGCGGTCGCGGCGATCGCCGCGGTCAGCGCCCTGACCCTGCCCTCCGCGACGGCCGGCGAGGACGCGGGAGACAAGGCCGCGGCAAGCGGTCCCGCGCCCCTCGCCGAGGTCTTCCGCGACGACTTCGACGGCGCCGCCGGCTCCCCGCCGTCCGCCGCGAACTGGATCGTCGACACCGGCACCTCCTACCCCGGCGGCCCCGCCAACTGGGGCACCGGTGAGATCCAGACGTACACCGACAGCCCGGAGAACCTCCAGAAGGACGGCAACGGCAACCTCACCATCACCCCCCGCCGCAACGGCTCCGGCGGCTGGACCTCCGCCCGCATCGAGACCCAGCGCACCGACTTCCAGGCCCCGGCCGGCGGCCTGATGCGCATCGAGGCGCGGATCCAGATGCCGAACGTCACCGGCGCCGAAGCCCTCGGCTACTGGCCCGCGTTCTGGACCCTCGGCGACGCCTACCGCGGCAACTACTGGAACTGGCCGGGCATCGGCGAGTTCGACATCATGGAGAACGTCAACGGCGTCGACAGCGTCTGGGGCGTGCTGCACTGCGGCACCGCGCCCGGCGGCCCGTGCAACGAGAACAACGGCCTCGGCGCCTCCCGCGCCTGCCCGGGCGGCAGTTGCCAGTCGGGATTCCACGAGTACGCCCTGGAGCTGGACCGCAGCGGCCCCGTCGAGGAGCTGCGCTGGTACGTGGACGGCCAGCAGTACCACTCCGTCAACGCCGACCAGGTAGGGGCCGAGACCTGGGCGAACCTCGCCCACCACGGCCACTTCCTGCTCCTCAACGTCGCCATGGGCGGGGCCTTCCCCGACGGCGTGGCCGGCCACGCCACCCCCACCGACGCCACCCGTCCCGGTGTGCCCATGACCGTCGATTACGTGTCCGTCGAACAGTCCGGAGGTGCCGCCGCATGATCTCGCGACGCAGGCTGCTGGGTGGTCTCGCCGTCGCGTCCGCCGCCGCGGGGACACCTCTGGTGCTCTCCGCGGCGCGGGCGGGCGGTGCCGCCGCGGCCCTCGACGTGACCGTCGTCAACAAGACCGGCGCGTACGAGAACTCCTCGATCAGCATCTACGTCGTCGGCAACGAGGGCGGCCGGCAGGTCCGCCTCACGCCCGACGGCACTCTCGCGCCCATCGCGCTCGACGACAACGGCTCCGACGGCTACACCGACTACGCGATCCCCTTCGCCGGCAGCGGCGACACGTCCCTGACGCTGCCGAACATGTCCGGTCGCCTCTACGTCGCCCTCGGCGGCAAGCTGAAGATGAAGGCCGTCACCGACGGCGCCGGCAACGCGGCGCTCGCGTACCCCGCCGGCTGGGTCTCCACCGACCCCAACTACCCCGTGGTGCACGACTGCATGGAGTTCACGCTCAACGACGCGGGCATGTTCTGCAACACCACCATGGTCGACATGTTCAGCGTGCCGATGTCCCTCCATCTGACGGGCGCCGACGACCAGACGACCGGGACGCTCAAGGACGGCGCCAGGCAGCAGGTCTTCGACACCCTGGCGGGCACCGAGGGCTTCGACCGGCTGGTGGACGGGGACGGGCTGCGGGTCATCGCCCCCGGGCACGGCCTGGACACCGGGCTCTTCGACGGCGCGTATCTCGACGGGTACGTGGACGAGGTCTGGTCCGCGTACGCGGGCAAGGACCTGAAGGTCACCACGAACGCCGGCACCTTCACCGGCCGCGTCGCCGGCGACCGGCTCTCCTTCACCGGCCCCGCCGACGTCGCCTTCGACCGGCCGCCCACCCGCGACGTGCTCTTCTGCGACGGCAAGCTCGCCGCCCCGAACGACGGCACCACGGGCCCCGTCGCCGCCATCCTCGGCGCCGCGCTCAACCGCACGACCCTGCGCGACCACGCCGACCAGCCGGTCACCGACGCCTCCGCCTTCTACGGCACCGACATCTCCAACCACTACGCGCGGGTGATGCACGAAGTGTCGGAGGACGGGCGGGCGTACGGGTTCGCCTTCGACGACGTGTCCGGCTTCGCGTCGTACATCGAGGACCGGGCGCCGCAGCGGCTCACGCTGACGCTGACGCCCTTCTGACACCCACGGGAGCCGGCGGGGGGCAGCGGGAGCCCGCCGGCTTCCGCGGGGCCGCGGGAGCCGCGGCACGCCGGGGGCTGTCCGGTGGTCAGGGCCGGGCAGCCCGCGGCCCGCGGCGCGCGGGCCCGCCGCGCGTGGGACCGGCGGCGGGGCGTTACGCGCTGCTCATCGACAGCTTGGCCGCGAAGCCCAGGAACGCCGTCCCCGCCGCGGCCGACATCCCCGCCGTCAGCCGCCGCCTGCGGCGGAAGAGCGCGGCGAGGTGCGTACCGCTGAAGATCAGGGCCGTCAGGTAGGTGATGCTGAACAACTGCGCCCACGCCGCGAGCACGACGAACGTCAGCTCCGGATGCGCGTACGCCGGGTCGATGAACTGCACGAAGAAGGAGACGAAGAAGAGGATCGCCTTCGGGTTCAGCAGGCTGACGACGAACGCCCGGCGGTACGGGCGTTCCATCTCCTCCCGCGCCGGCTCCGGCCGCCCGGCTTCCCCCTCCGCCCGCGCGACGGCCCGCGCCTCGCGCTCGCGCCACATCCGCCACGCCCCGCGCAGCATCCCGACCGCCAGCCACGTCAGATACCCGGCGCCCGCGAACTTGACGACGGCGAACGCCGCCGGGCTCGCCTGGAGCAGCGAGGCCACGCCGCCCGCGGAGAGCACCATGAGCACCATGTCGCCGCACATGACGCCGCCGGCCGCGCGGTAGCCGGCCCGGGCGCCGCGGCGGGCGGCGACGGAGACGACGTAGAGGGAGTTGGGGCCCGGCAGCAGGATGATCAGGGCGAGCCCGGCGAGGTACGTCGACAGATCCGTGACTCCAAGCATGCGGGCCAGGCTGCCACGTACCCGCTGATCCGACGAACCGATTATCGGGCGATCCCGCATGCCGGACAGGGGCGGTCCCGGGCACCGGCCGGTTAGGCTCGTCCGTGGATCACCGGTCACGGCGGAGGGGGCCCGTACGGCATGAACGGCACGGTCACAGCGGTCTGCAGCAGCGGCGGGTATACCTTCCACAAGCCGGCCCGCGAGGCGATCACCCTGCTCGCCGGCCTCGGCGTGGAGGGCGACGCGCACGCCGGCGTCACGGTCAAACACCGCTCCCGGGTCGCCCGCGACCCGTCCCAGCCGAACCTGCGGCAGGTGCACCTGGTGCACGAGGAGCTCTTCGCCGAGGTCGCCGAGGCGGGCTTCGCCGTACGCCCCGGGGAGCTGGGCGAGAACGTCACCACCCGCGGCGTCGACCTGCTCGGCCTGCCCACCGGCACGCTGCTGCACCTCGGTGCCGAGGCGGTCGTGGAGGTCACCGGGCTGCGCAACCCCTGCCACCAGATCGACGACTTCCAGAGCGGGCTGCTGAAGCAGGTCGTCGGCCGGGACGCGGCGGGGAAGGTGGTACGCAAGGCGGGCGTGATGAGCGTGGTGCTGACGGGCGGCGTGGTACGTCCGGGAGACCCGGTCGTCGTGGTGCTGCCGGACGCGCCGCACCGCCCGCTGGAGAAGGTCTGAGCGCCCTTTCCCGAAGCGCTCAGCCCGCGCGGGTCTCCGTGACCGCGGACGCGCCGATGACCTCGCCGTCCGCGTCGAGCGCCTCCGCCTGCACGTAGGCCGCGTCCGCCGCGTCCGCCGGCAGGTCGACGTCCGTGTCGAGCCCGTCCCACGGCTCGCGGGCGACGGGCCGCAGGCCGTCCCGCGCGTCGCCGGCCAGCACCCGCCAGGCGGCGACCTCCGTGGCGCCGTTCCACACCGCGTGCGCGTCGCCGGACGCACCGTCGATCCGTACCTCCGGCGCGGTCCCGGGCTCGCCCTCCCACCCGTCGCGGTAGGTGCGGTACGAGCCGTACTCCTCCGGGAAGACGGCGTCGAACACCAGCCGCCCGGCCGCGTCGAACTCCGAGATCCGTCCCGCGGAACCCCAGCCGACCAGGGTGTTGCCGCTGGGCAGGCCCTGGCTGCCGCCGGTGACGGCGGTGGAGACGCGGTCGGGGTGCACGAGCTGGCGCTCCAGCTCTGCGGTGCCGCGGCGCGGGTCGATGCGCAGCCAGGCGACCCGGCTCTCGTAGCCGTCGGAGTGCAGGTTCTGGTTGTCGAACATGCGGTACGTGCCGTCGCCGACGGCCACGACGTCGTGCTGGGCGATGGTGCGCGCGCCCGCGCCGAGCCGGAAGTCGCTGTTCTTGCCGCCGAGCCGCCAGACGATCTCCCCCGTCTCCCGGTCGAGCTTGTAGACGGTGCTGGTGCCGACGGCGGAGACGAGGAGGTCGCCGTCGGTGTCGAGGGAGACCGAGTTGGTGTGCAGGTAGTCGAAGGGGCGGGTGCCGGCGCGTCCCGTGGGCCGCTCGTCGGACTCCTGCAGCGGTACGTGGTCGAGGCTGCGCCACTCCAGCAGCGGCTCCCCGGTGGCGAGGTCCAGCTCCCACACGACGCTCTCCAGCACGTCGCCGTCCGCGGGGCCGCCGACCGGGGTGAGGTCGTAGGGCCGCTCCTGGTAGCTGACGACCAGGGCGGTGCCCTGCGGGGTGAGCCGGAACTCGTGCAGGTCGATGCTCTGTTCCGGGTCGGGCGAGCGGACGGTGGCGATGATGTCGTAGTTCTCGTCGGCGATGTAGCCGACGCCCTCGCCGAGTCCCGCGCTGTCGCTCCTCCCCTGCCACCAGGTCAGCACCTTGCGGCCGCGGTACTCCTGCACGCGGAAGTCGGCGACGTACTCGTTCTGCGGGATGCGGTGGTACCAGACGGGGCGGCCCCGGTCGTCGAGTATCTGGGGTCCGCGGCCTGCCTCGGGCGGGGGTTCCTCGCCGGGCGGCCCGACCCGGCCGGGGTTCTTCTGCGGTCCGACGAACAGCAGTCCCTCGCCCGTGCCGGGGCGGCGCTCCAGCACGTCGAGGGGCGGGGGCGGCGGCTCGGGCGGCTCCTCGGCGGCGGGTACGGCCGCGCCGCGCACGGCGTCCGGTGCCACGGCCGGCGCCACGGCCTGCTCGGCGGTCTCTTCCGCGGCGGCCGCGGGCGGGAGGGTGGCGGCGAGAGCGCCGAGGACGATCGCGGTGCACGTACGCGACAGCCGACGGGACGCACGGCGGGATACGCGACGGGACGCATGAGGCGTGGGCATGTCTCTCCCGGAGGTGGGGGGCCCTCCACGTCTACCAACCGCGCGGTGACAGAGCGGTCACTCCTGGGGCGCGGGGGCGGCTCCGGCCGTGATGGCGCGCCTGGGGCGCCCGTCCGAATTAGGCTGATATGCGTGCCACAACGCATCCTGCACACCGCCGACGCCGAGGACGCCCCGCTCCACGCCGCCCTGCGCCGGCTGCGCGCCGCGGAGGACGTGTCCGCGGAGTTCCCGCCCGAGGTGCTCGCCGAGGCCGACCGCGCCGCGAAGGCGCCCCGGCTGCCCGAGCGGGACGCGACCGACATCCCGTTCTACACGGTCGACCCGCCCGGCTCCCGCGATCTGGACCAGGCCCTCCACGTCGCCCGCAGGGGCGGCGGCGGCTTCCGTATCCGGTACGCCCTCGCCGACGTCGCCGCCTTCGTGACCCCCGGCGGGGCCCTCGACGCCGAGGCCCACCGCCGCGTGACGACGCTCTACTTCCCCGACATCCGCGTCCCCCTCCACCCCGGGCAGCTCTCCGAGGGCGCCGCCAGCCTGCTCCCCGACCAGACGACCCCCGCGCTGCTCTGGGAGATCGATCTGGACTCCAGCGGCCAGGTCGCCGAGGCCACGGTCGCCCGCGCGCTGGTGCGCAGCCGCGCGCGGCTCGACTACGGCGCCGTCCAGCAGACGATCGACGAGGGCACGGCGGAGGAGCCGGTGGCGCTGCTGCGCGACGTCGGGCTGCTGCGCGAGGAGGTGGAGCGCGAACGCGGCGGGATCTCCCTGGGCGTACCGGAACAGGAGGTGGTGCGGCGCGACGGGCGCTACACGCTGGAGTACCGCGCCCCGCTGCCCGCGCACAGTTGGAACGCGCAGGTGTCCCTCCTCACCGGCATGGCTGCCGCCGATCTGATGCTCGCCTCCGGCACCGGCATCCTGCGTACGGTGCCGCCCGCGCGGCACAGCGCCCTGACGTATCTGCACCGGATCGCCCGCGCGCTGGACATCGACTGGCCCGAGGGCCTGGACTACCCCGAGCTGCTCCGCTCCCTCAACCCGCAGATGGCCAACCACGCGGCGTTCCTCCAGGACTGCACCACGCTGCTGCGCGGCGCCGGATACACGGTCTTCGACGGCGAGCCGCCGGCACGGCAGGACGCGGTGCACGCCGCGGTGGCCGACGAGTACGCGCACTGCACGGCGCCGCTGCGGCGGCTGGCCGACCGGTACGCCCTGGAGCTGTGCGTGGCGGCGGCGGCCGGCGAGCCCGCGCCGGAGTGGGTGCGCGAGGCGCTGGGCGGCCTCCCGGAGCTGATGGTGCGGGGCGCGCAGCGGGCGGCGCGGCTGGAGCGGGAGTGCGTGGACCTGGTGGAGGCGGCGCTGATGAGCGGGCGGATCGGGGAGGTCTTCGACGGGTACGTGGTCGCGGTGGACGAGCGCCGCCCGACGCGGGGGACGGTGCAGCTCTACGAGCCGGCGGTCATCGGCCGCGTCGATACGGAGGACGCGGAGGGCGGCCCGGTGTTCTCGGCGGCCGGGGAGGACGCGGAAGGCGCGGAGGGAGCTGAGGGCGCCGAACCCCCGGGAGGCACGGAACCCCCGGCGCCCGCGGCCGGTGCGCCACCCGCCGGCTCCGCGGAACCCGCGGAGTCCGCGGAGTCCGCGGAGTCCGCGGAGTCCGCGGACGGCGCGGAGCCCGCCGACGCCGCAGGTCCCCCTCTCCGCGCCTGGCCCGCCCCCGGCGAGCCGCTGCCGCTCGGCCACCGCGTACGGGTGCGGCTCACGGCGGCGGAGCCCGGGGTGTCCCCGGTGCGGTTCGCGCCCGAGCCCTGAGCGGGCAGCGGCGCACCACTGGGCTCCTCCTGCCCCTCCGTCCGCTCCCCCGCCTCCTCGCGCGCCGCCCGCGCCGCGCGCAGGGCGTCGACCACCGGCCGCGGGTCGTCCGCGTAGAACCGCAGCACCCGCGCCTCCGCGGGCTTCCCCAGCGGCCGCACGAACGGCAACGGCTCCGTCAGCTCGACGGTCACCGACGTCTGCCCGCCGACTGCAAGGTGCGCCGTGCCGTCGTCGTCCAGCCGCAGCAGCCCGCCCCCGTCGGGGAAGCGGCGGTCCACCCGGGCGTTCGCGATCAGCCCGGCCGGTACGGGGATGTCCAGCAGGACCCCGTACCGTACGCGCAGCGAGCCGTCCGCGCCGACGACGTGCGGCCGTACCACGCAGGCCGCCTGGAGCGCGAGGATGAAGTAGATCCCCCAGATGTCGAGGACGAGCACGACGGCGTGCACCACCGGCCAGGGGATGACGAGGGCGAGCGCCACGGTCTCGATGACCGAGACGAAGAGGAAGCCGTAGAACGTGAACGCCTGCCCGGAGGCGTACGGGACGGCGGTGTCGCCGGGGCCGATCCCGTGTTTCGGGCGGCGGGCGAGCCAGCGCAGGGTGGCGGTGAAGAGCTTCACCTCGTGCACGGTCAGCTTGCGCACGGCGGCGGGGACGCTGTCCCGTACGGCCTCCAGGCCCGCCGCGCGGGGCGCGAGTCCCGCGCCGCGGTGGCGGCGGTAGTCGGCGGCCAGGAGCGTGACCAGGGCGGCGGTGACCAGCAGGACGGCCACCTCGACGGCGACCATCACCGGGTCCGGGATGCGGACGCCCGAGGCGAGGCAGAGCACGAGCACCAGCTCGCCGGGTACGAGCGAGGCCAGGGCCCAGCGGACCGTACGGCGCAGCGCGTTCACGACGCACTCTCCCCGCGCCGCCGGTCCGCGCGCCCGGCCCCGCCCGCCTCGCCGGCCCCGCCCGACCGCTCTTCGAGCAGGGCCATCGCCCGGCGCATGACCTCGGCCTGCGCCGGGGGGAAGTCCGCGAAGAACATCTCCGCGAAGGCTTCCCGGCCTTCGTCGCCGTCCTCCGCCGCACCGGTGCCGGCCGCGTCGGGCCCCGCGGCCATCAGCGCCAGCGCCTCGTCCGACATGACCGCGACGACGTCCCGCGCCAGCTCCGCGACGCGCGGGTCCGTGACCTCGGCGTCGGCCAGTTCGTCGAGCCGGGCGTAGATCTCGTACGCGCGCGTCATCGCGTCCGGGTCGGCGCTGAGCGCGTGCAGCAGCGCGCCGAGCCAGCCCCGGTGCGCGTCGTCCGCGGTGGTGTCCAGCAGCGCGAGCAGCTCCCGCTCCTTCGCGGCGCTCGCCGGCTCCGGGACGCCGAGCGCCGCGGAGGTGCGGGACATGTCCGCGAACACCGCCGCCAGCTCCGGCGACACCGGGCCCTCGGCGGTCAGCCCGCCGCCCTCCGCGTGCCGCAGCAGCCCGGCGAGGCGGGCGCGGCGCTGCCGGAGGGCGGCCTCCTGCCGGGCCAGGTCGGCGTCCAGCTCGGCGAGGATCTCGTGCAGCTCCTTGCCGATGTCGTCGGCGAGCGCGTCGCGGACCTCGTCCAGGCTGAGGCCCAGCTCGGTGAGGCGGCGGACGCGGGCCAGCCCGACCGCGTCGCGCAGCGTGTAGACCCGGTAGCCGTTGGCGCGGCGGGCGGGCTCCGGCAGCAGCCCGATGCGGTGGTAATGCCGCACGGTCCGGGTGGTGACCCCGGCGAGCGCGGCGAGCTCTCCGATTCGCATGACCTCAGTAGAAACGTTGACGTCGCGACAAGGTCAAGCGACCGGCCGGGGCCACCGGCCGGTCAGGCGGTGCGGCTCTCCCCCGCCTCCACCGCGGCCGCGGCGTCGGCGCCGGTCACCGCGTCCGCCGCGGCGCACAGGTCGTCCCACAGCACCCGTACGTGCCGCTCCTCGGTCTCCAGCCCGCCGACCGCGACCCGCAGCAGATAGCGTCCGTCGACCACGGTGTGGGTGACGTACGAGCGCCCGCCCGCGTTGATCCGCTCCAGCACGGCCTTTGTCGCGGCGTTGTCGGCGTCCGTGCCGCGGCCGGTGACCGCGTACAGGCACACCAGCGCCAGGCTCCGCGGCACCCCCAGCGCGAAGCGCGGGTCGGCCGCCGCCCACGACTCCAGCTCCGCGGCCAGCCCGACGTGCCGGCGCACGTGGTCCCGTATGCCGGCGAGGCCGAAGCGGCGCAGCACGGTCCAGAGCTTGAGCGCGCGGAAGCGGCGGCCCAGCGGCAGGTGCCAGTCGCGGTAGTCGACGACGGCGCCGGACTCGCTGGCCGCGTTGCGCAGGTACTCCGGCAGCACGGTCAGGGCGCCGACGAGGGTGGCGGGGTCGCGGGTCCAGAAGAGATTGCAGTCGAAGGCGGTGAGCAGCCACTTGTGCCCGTCGGTGCTGTACGAATCGGCCAGCCCGGCGCCGTCGAAGAGCCCGCGGTGCTCGGGGCAGAACGCGGCGGCGCCGGCCCACGCGGCGTCGACGTGCAGCCAGATGCCGTACTCGGCGCAGACCGCGGCGATCTCGCGCACCGGGTCGACGGCGCCGGTGCCGGTGGTGCCGATCGTGGCGCAGACCATCACCGGGCGGCGGCCGGCCCCCAGGTCCTCGCGTACGGCGGCGGCCAGCGCGTCGGGCGCCATCGTCTGGCCGCCGTCGCCGCCGGGCGGCACGATCCGTACCGCGTCCGCCCCCAGGCCCGCGGCGATCGCCGCCTTCTCCAGCGAGGAGTGGGTGTGCGCCGAGACGTACAGCACCTCGCGCCCGTCCCGGCCCGCCGTCCGCCAGGCGCCGCCGGAGGTGCGGTGCAGCGCGGCGAGGAGCGCGACCAGCGAGGACGAGGACGCCGAGTCCTGGATGACGCCGCCGCCACCGCCGGCGAAGGTGAACTCGGCGGGCAGTCCGGTGGCGTCGGCGAGCTGGTCGAGCAGGTGCTGCTCCAGCTCCGTACAGGCCGGGGACGTCGACCAGAGCATGCCCTGGGAGCCGAGGCCGGTGGAGAGCATGTCGCCGAGGAGGGAGGCGAGGGAGGCGTTCGCGGGGAAGTACGCGAAGAAGCCGGGGTGCTGCCAGTGCGTGGAGCCGGGCACCACGACGCGGTCCATGTCCGCCAGCACCTCGGTCAGCGGCTCGCCCTCCTCCGGCAGCTTCGCCGGCAGCCGCTCGCGCACCCAGCCGGGCTCGACGCCCGGGAGCACCGGCAGGTCGCCGACGCGGGCGCGGTAGTCGGCGATCCAGTCGACGTAGGCGTGGCCGAGCTCGCGGAACTCTTCTGGGGACAGATCTCGCTGCGACATCCGCGCATCGTAGGCAGCCGCGGAATCCCGCTGGCAAGGGGCGTACGGCATCGCGCACAATGCGACGCATGAGCGGTGAGGGGGGCGGGCGGAGCCCCGGGGAGTACGCGCGCTGGACGCGGACACCGCTCGGCGCGGGCCAGTCCCTGTACCTGATGACGGCCTGCTTCACCGCCCACCGCTACGCGCCGCACGCCCACCACGAGTTCGCCGTCGGGGTGTGCACCGAAGGCGCCGAGGTCATCGACTACCGCGGCGAGCGGATCGGGGCCCGGCCCGGCAGCATCGTCGTCCTCGGCCCCGGCGAGGCGCACACCGGCGGCCCGGCGGGCGACGAGGGGTACGCGTACCGCGCGTTCTACCCCTCCATGGCGCTGCTGACCGACGGCGCCTGCACCGACGCGCACTTCGCCGAGCCCGTCATCGACGACCCGGCGCTGGCCGCCGCCCTGCGCGCCGCCCACGTCGCCGTCGACCGCGGCGCGGAGCCGCTGGAGGCGGAGTCGCGGCTGCCGTGGCTGCTCGCGGCGCTGGCCCGCCGGCACGGCCGCGCCCGCCCGGCGGCCACCGCGGCGCTGGGCGGTGGCGTGGCCCGTGCGATTCGCGACCGGCTGGCCGACGAGCTGACGGACCCGCCGTCGCTGGCGGCGATCGGCTGCGACCTGGGGCTGTCCCGGTACCAGGTGCTGCGCGCGTTCCGGGACACCATGGGCATGCCCCCGTACGCCTGGCTGGCGCAGCACCGGGTGGAGCGGGCGCGCGGGCTGCTGGAGGCGGGGCACCGGCCGGCGGAGGTGGCGGGTCTGGTGGGGTTCGCGGACCAGGCGCATCTGACGCGGTGGTTCCGGCGGGTGCTGGGGGCGACGCCGGCGGCGTACAGCAGGAGCGTGCGGACGTAGGGACCGGCCGCAACGGCATTCAAGACAGCGGTGCCTCCACCCCGGAGGCTGGACCGCATGACTGCACGCGGCTGGGCCCTGTTCCTCCTCATGGGCGTCATCTGGGGAGTCCCGTATCTGATGATCAAGGTGGCGGTGGACGCGGTGTCGCCGTCGGGAGTCGTCTTCGTACGATGCGCGCTGGGCGCGCTCGTCCTGCTGCCGCTCGCGCTGCGCGGCGGAGGGCTGGTCCGTACCGTACGGACGCACTGGGCGCCGATGCTGGCGTTCGCCTGCATCGAGATCATCGGCCCGTGGTGGACCCTGACCGACGCCGAACGCCACCTGTCCAGCGCCATGGCCGGCCTGCTGATCGCCGCGGTGCCGACGATCGGCGTGATCCTCTCCCGGCTCCTCGGCGACGAGGAGCGCCTGGGCCGCCGCCGCTGGCTGGGCCTCGGTCTCGGCCTGGCGGGCGTCGCGGTGCTGGCGGCGCCGGAGTTGAGCGGCGGCTCGGCGTGGGCGATCACGGAGGTCATGCTCACCGCCCTCGGCTACGCCACCGCCCCGCTGATCATCGCCCGCCGGCTGAAGGACGTACCGACGCTGCAGCTCATCGCGCCCTGCCTGCTGCTGGCCGCGATCGTCTACGCCCCCGCGGGGATCGCCACCTGGCCGGACACCACACCGTCGGGCAAGGTGCTGGCGTCGCTCGTGGGCCTGGGGGTGCTCTGCACGGCGCTGGCGTTCGTGGTCTTCCTGGAGCTGATCCGCGAGGTGGGCCCGACGCGCGCGGTGGTCTTCACGTACATCAACCCGGCGGTCGCGGTCGCGGCGGGCGTCGCGTTCCTCGACGAACCGCTGACGGGCTCCATCGCCGCGGCCTTCGTCCTCATCCTGGCCGGCTCCTTCCTGGCCACCGCCGCGGGCGCGACGGCGGGCGGAGGCGCGGGCGCGGACCCGGGCGGCAGCGAGGGGACCGTCGCTGCGACTACCATGGGCCGTACGGCGGACGAGCCGGCCGGGCGGTCGCGTCGGTCCCACCCAGGGACCGCCGAGGAACGTCCGGGCTCCACAGGGCAGGGTGGTGGGTAACGCCCACCCGGGGTGACCCGCGGGACAGTGCCACAGAAAACAGACCGCCGGGGGCGTACAGCTCCCGGTAAGGGTGAAACGGCGGTGTAAGAGACCACCAGCGCCCGGGGTGACCCGGGCGGCTAGGTAAACCCCACCCGGAGCAAGGTCAAGAGGGGCCGCGGAAGCGGCCCTGCGCGGACGATGGAGGGCGGCCCGCCCGAGTCCGCGGGTAGACCGCACGAGGCCGGTGGCAACACCGGTCCCAGATGGATGACCGCCTCCCCGGCGGCCGCAAGGCCCCCGGGAGACAGAACCCGGCGTACAGGCCGACTCGTCCGCCTTTACGGCCCTGACCTGGGTGTCTACCTGGATCAGGGCCGTTTCTCCACGCCAGGATACGCAACGCCTCTACCTGCGGTTTCCCGGGAGTTCCCGCGGGTTTGTGTCATGGATGTGTCACGCGATCTCGGTGTCGGGGCAGCGGTGAGGCTGGAGGACAGCTGGACAGCGGTGAGAACCGCCGGCCTACTCCCCGAGCCCGAACTGGGCCTTCAGCCACGCCGGGTTGAGCTTCAGTGTCTTGTTGTCGGGGAGGAGTTCGAGGACCTGTATTCCGTCCATGTTCAGGAGCTGGGTGAGGACGGCGGCGTAGCCGCGGGCCCGGGCCGGCGGCATGCCCGCGGCGGCGGCCACGGCCGTCTGAGGGAGCGTGTTGTTCTCGCAGAGCGCGGCAAGGGCCTGGCGGAGTCTTGCCGGGTCCTGTTTGCGAGGGAGCAGAGCGAGCTGGTCACTGAAGGCCGGCGAGACGAAGAGGTCGTCCAACAGCTGCTCCACCGGCGACTGACCTTGCACGGAGAGCGCTGTTCCCTCGGTCTCGGAGGGCTGGGGGGACACCGCGACCTCAAACAGACCCGCGTCCTGAGGAGCGGACTTCTTCGGGGTACGCCTGGGCTTCGCCGACTGCGTCGTCCCGGTCTTCACGGAGCGAGGTGCCGACGTCGCGTGCAGACGCATCGTGTCCAGTTTCCACCAGCGGGGCTCATATGTGTCCGTGAGTTGCCGCCACCCTGGCGGGATGTGCTCGGTCGCGCCGTCCGGCAGGTACGCGAGCACAGGGATCGTGAACTCGGCCGGGTGCACTCCCCCGTGGTAACCGGCGGCACGGTTGGTGTAGCGAGTGTCGGCCGACCACAAGGCGACGATGGGGCCTCCAACCACGCGCGGCCCGGCGAGCACCATCTCCGCCTCGCTTACCAGGGGTTCAGCGCCACCGTCCGGGACCTCGCGGTAGCGTGCGCTGACCGCCTCGGGGGTGGGTACCTTCACGCCCCGGTGCTCCAGTACGTGCCCGTGGTCGCTGGTGATCAGTACGGCCATACCCTGTCGGCGGGCCTCGTCCAGCAGTGGGGTCAGGGCGTCGATGTCGTCGATCGTCCAGTCCCACTCGTCGAGGCGTTCGTCGTTCTTCAGGCCGTCGTCGACGGTGTTGAGGACGATCGCGAGGTGTGACGCGTCGTCAGCCAGCGCCGCTTCCAGGTCGGGCCCGAAGCGTCCACCCGTGTCGGCGGGGCGGAGGTCGTCTTTGTGGAAGACAGCCGCCTTCTGCCCCGACCACAGCCGCAGGGACGGGAATTCACGCTTCTCGGCCTTCTGGTCGCCGCGTTGCAGCCTGGCGGTGAGGAGGGTGGTACGGCTGACGGCGGTGATGGTGGGCAGCGCGGCGGCCATCGCCTGACGGGTGGGCGGAAGCTTCTTCTCGCCGGTGGGGTCGTACTCGGTCCAGTGCGCCGCGAGTTCCTCACCGAGCTGTCCCGCGAGCGCGGCGCTCATGCCGTCCACGACGAGCAGCATCAGCCGCCGTTGGGACTTCACCACAGGCTTCGCGACCCGCTCCAGGAAGGTCTCGACCGTCAGCATCGAGCCGGGGCCGGTGCCTGCCGCGGTCCACTCGGCGACCTGCTCGGCGAAGGCCCGGTCCATGCGCCGCCGCGTCTCACGCACGTCAGCGGCGAGCGCCTCGTAGGCTCCGGACAGGGCGGGCTCGGTGTCGCCGCCCGCCTCCAGGTGCTCCAACGCGCGGTCGGCCCAGGAGAGTTCGGCGTTGTAGTGGGCCAGGGCACCCGCGACGGTGTCCGGTGTCCACACGGGTTCGGTAGCCAGCCACTGCACCAGGCGCACGGCCATCCGGGCGCGGCCGATCCGGGTACGAGCCGTCTCGGCGAGGTGGTGCGCCTGCACCGCGCGCAGCGCCGCGCGGCAGGCGTCGAGATCGCGGCCGGCGATCGCCGACCCCACGCCGGCCAGGCGCGCTTCGAGCCCGGCGGACAGGTAAGGGCTGTGGCCCATGGCCTCGGTCGCCCCGAGATGCCCGGCGAGCCGTTCGGCGTCCGGGGTGACCTCGGCGAGGAGTTGTGCGTTGCGTGCGACGAGGTTCTCGACGGATTCCCCGTAGCGCCGCATGGCCTCGTCGGGGTACTCCCGGCCGAGGATGTTCTCCGCTCGACCGCGCGCCCGGAATACCTGGGGGCCGGCTGGGGCGTGGTGCCACAGCGCTGCGGCGACGAGCCCGAACGGCAGGGCGACGGACGGCTCGTCGTGCTCCAGGATGGACAGAAGGACGTCGGCGGTCGGCCCGGCCTGGTCCACGTCGGCGAGGAAGCACCGCAGCCCGGCACGCTCCCCGTCGCGCAGTGCGCGGTAGGCGCGCGGCCCTTCGGAGGAGGTGCGGCTCCACAGCAGCAGGGTGTCGATGTCGAGCGGGGCGGCCTCGTCGAGGAGCAGTCGCCGCCGCACGAGGGCGGTGAGTGCGTGCGTGCGGGACAGGACCTGCCGGTTGAGGCCGGGCCAGCCGCCCGCGGGGGCGGCTTCGAGGAGCGCCTCGGCCACCCCCCAGGTTTCGTCGCTGAGCCTCGGATCGATACCGGAGGCGGTGAAGGTCTCGCGGATGAGGTCCCAGTTGTCGACGTGCTGGATGGCGTGCCGGTAGGCGCGGACCAGGATGCCGGGGTCGAGTTCGGCGTCCTCCCGGTCGGTGAGCAGGACGAGAAGGGACGGATCCTCCGCCGAGCCAGGACCAGCGGCGCCCAGGTGGCTGAGCGCCTCCTGGTAAAGGGCGAGCACGGAGGGCGCGGCGGCCACCCGGGCGCGTCGGCCGCCGTTCCAGGGCAGGATCGCCTGCTCCTCCCACGTGGGTGCCGAGCGCAGGAGCACCACCTGGCGAGTCTCGCCGTCCGGCTGCGGTGGCTCTTTGAGCAGCGCGCGCTGACCCGCGAGGTAGTTCGCGACAGCGGTGGGCGTGAGGCGGGCGACCCCCGGGCCGGCCTGAGGCATCAGTCGACCACCTTCCACGTGATCTCGATGCCCTTGCCGGGATGCGCCGCCGCCACCTGGTGCAGGGCCTGCTCGACCTCGGCAGCGCTGCCCTGCAGGGAACCCGTACGCGCAGTGGTGTCGACCTTGGGATGCGAGGTGTCGGTGGTGAGGGGCACCTGGTCCGGGCCGGGCGAGGCCGGAGTGTCGGCCGGTGGTCCGGTCCGCTGCTGTTGCCGCTGGACGGCCAGAGCCTGGGTGATCGCTCGCTGGGCGCGCGGCAGAGAGTCCTGCAGCTTCCTGCTGAACTGATCCTCGCGCGCGTCCTCCTGAAGGGTGGTGAGAGCGTCCATGCCCGTGCCGAGTTCAAGCACGTCCCAGGAGGCGTTCTGCAGGGCGGGCGCCACCACGTCCGCCGTGGTGACGGATGAGCCGAGCCGTTCCGGCGTCAGCTCGCCGAGGCCGAACGCGGCGAGGGCCTCGACGACCCGCTTGGCCCCGCGTCCCTTCTCGGCGAGCAGTTCTTCGAGTAGGGCCAGCCCGCGGCGTGCGGTGTGCAGGCGGCCGGTGACGGCGGTGTCGTCAAGGCCGAGGAAGTCCGCTCGCCGCTCCAGCTCGGCCACCAGCTCGCGATTGGCCGGCAAGAGCATGTCGACGTGGGTGCGCACCAGATCGGCGAAGGAGTTGACGATCCGCCCGCGCCGCTGCACGGGAGCCTTCTTGCCGAAGATCTTCTCGTAGCGCGCGCGGGCCGTCTCCCAGTCCGGCTCGGAGGGCAGGGGCTGGCGGCGTAACGCCCAGCCTTCCTTGATCTCGCCCAGCTTGAGGTCGGCGACGGGGGCCCCGCCGATGACCCACACCCGGTCTTCCATCTCGCCGTACGCGGCCGCGACGAGCTGCTGGACGTGGGTCGCGAGCCCCATCCGCTGCGGTTCGTCCATCCACGCGGTCAGCATGCCGTAGCCGATGTCCGCATCCGGGTCGTTCTTCGCGAGCCGGTTGAAGTGCTCACGCCAGTATGTGCCGAGGGTGAAGTAACTCTCCCCCATCGTGCCGAGCTTGAGCGGCTGTGCGACCGTCTCCATCAGCTCCCGGTCTCCGCGCGGCACTACCTCTGCCTTGCCCTCCTTGGCCCGAGCGGCCTCACTGACATAGCCCAGGACGGTGCGCGCCTGGGCGGGCGTGACGGCCTCGGCGCCGAGGTCGGGGTGGCCCGGGTACTGCCAGGCGAGCACCCTGCCCGCGATCTCGCGGATCGCATCGCGCGGGGCGGCGCCCAGTGCGAGCGCGGGCGTCGTCACGCCCGGCTTGGTGGCGATGTGGTCCGAGAAGTCGTCGAGGACGTCCCCCTCCTGCTTCTTCGCCAGGCCGTATGCCTGCCTGAACGCGGCGACGACCCGGTCGCGCAGGGTGTCGGCCTGCGTGGAAAGCAATCCTCGAGCCCGCACACGGTCGTCGGGGCCGAGGTGGGCGGCGAACCGGCTGTCGAAGTCACCGCCGCTGTTCAGGATCCGCTTGATGACCACGTACCGGTTGAAGTCCCCGTACATCGTCGTCGTCATATGGGTGGGCACCCAGGCGAGGGAGTGCTGGACCTCGGGGTGCCGCTCCCAGAAGCCGTTCATCCGGTTCACGTCTTCGCGCGGCCCGTACGCGCCCTCGTCCCACGGAAGATCTATGACGAGTCGCCAGGTCTCGGTGTCGGTGGGAGTGAGCGTGGAGTAGGGGGTCTCCTCCCGGTCGGCGATATTGGCGAAGACGACCTCGGTACGGCGCTTGCTGCCCCGCCAGGTGAAGTCGAGGGTGTCGTACGCGTCGAAGCCGCCCTGCCCCTTGGCCGCGGTCAGCGCGAACTCCGAGCGCAACAGTTCGACCGCGGCGTCGTGGCGGTAGCGGGGCTTGTCGAAGGCTTCGCGGCCGTTGCGGACGACGGAGTCGATGTCCACACCGGACAGTTCCAGGCGTACGGTCATCGCCACGCCGTCGCCCGCGAGTTTGATCTCGGGAATCCGGCCCGCCCACTCCTTCAGCTTGTTGATCAGGGCGGGGATCTCGCCGCCGGGAAGGAGCGCCTTGATGGTGCCGGCGTTCAGGGCCAGGAGCCGCTTGACCGTCATGTTCTGGAAGGCGGGCGCGGCGGGCGCGAGGGCGGACAGGACGAGGGTCGACATCAGCCGGTCGTCGTCGGTGAACTGCTTGAGCCGACGGGAGAGGTCACCGTCCTCGACGGCGGCGGGGTCCTGCTGGTACGTCGCGACCTGCTCCTCCGTGACCCGGTGCTGGTCGAGGAGGTAGGGGCGCATCCGGTTGCGGTACAGCCGGTCGGCCTCCTCGAAGACGGCCCGCAGCTCGTCGGTGAACGGCTTGTCGCCGCCGCCCGAGATCAGCGCGTAGATGTCGCCGAGCGGCACCAGCTCGCCCACGCGCAGCAGATTGCGGCGGTGGGCGAGGAGTTCACCCATCAGCTTGAGGCCGGTCCGGGAGCGCTGAAGGGCCGAGGACAGGTGGACGAGGGTGTCCATGAAGGCGGGCGAGAAGGGATACGTGAAGCGGAACGCGGTCTCCGTGGCACCCACGTTGTTCCCGTCGCCGCCCAGGAGTTCGTCCCAGAACTTGGCGTTCGTGGACTTCGCCTTCTTGAACGCCTCCCCGATGACCGCCGCCTTCTCGGTCGTGTCCGGTTTGAGGAGGCGTGCGTGGGCGATCTGAGGAAGGTTCCGGTCCTCCAGGCTGATGCGGTCGAACCGGCCCGAGGCGAGCTCCAGGTTGTCGACGATGGCCCGCTGGTAGCGGCCCCCGTCCTCAGCGGATCCGACCAGGTCGCGCAGGTCGCGCTGGCGCGCGATGAACGACACGACGGGGATGGCGCGGCGCTCGTCGCCGCTCTCGACCAGATTCGTGATCTTCGCGGTCTCCCGGGACACGAACTCGGACTCGGATATGCGGGAGGCGAACCACAGGATCAACTCGTCGAGGAAGAGCACGATCCCGTCGTAGTTCAGACTCTTCGCGTGCTGGGCGATCACCGACAGGCCCCGGTCGAGGCTGATGAAGCCGCCGTCCTGTTCGACAGCACGCTCCTCGTAGCCGGGAAGCACCTTGGCCGTGTCCTGGGCGAGCCGGGCCCGCAGCTCGCCGGGGGTGGACGGATCGGCGGGGTTGAACTCCTGCCCGACCTCCAGCTCCTCGGCGGCCATCGCCTGGTCGAGAAGCTCAGTGGTCCAGGCGAAAGCGGCCCCGAACTCGCCCCATTCGCCGCCATCGCCGTCGGCCTCGGCCTCGGCGGACGCGGCACCCGCCAGGAACTTGATCACGTCCTCGTCGCCGAGCCGCTCCCGCATGGACTGCAGGTCGCGGAACATGGCATCGGTCCGGTACACCCGCGGGGTCGGCGCGCCGGGCTCCAACTCCTTGATCCGCTTGACGTATCCGCCGAGGATCCGCTGTTCCATGGACTTCGCGTCCAGCATGTGCACCGGCACCATCAGGAACCGCCGGTCGCCGCCCTGCAGCCACCTGTTCTTCGCGAACACCGGGTCGAAATCGGTTCTGCCGCGAGCTGCCGGCGCCTTGTTGAGCAGGGCGTGCAGTACGGCCATGAAGTGCGACTTACCGGCACCGAACGAGGCGTGCAGATACGCGGCCTTCGAGGAGTGGCTGTCGACGGCCGCCTTGATGATGCCGAGGGCCTCGTTGAAGTGCTTCACGAGGTCGTCGGTGACGACGTACTCGGCCAGGGCCTTCGCCGCGCCGTCGGGGGTGGTGGCGTCGGCGAGCTGCAGGACGTAGTCGGAGCTGGACACCTCCGGCTTGATGTTGATCAGCTCGCGGAGGAGAGGGGTGCCGGGGTTGCCGTTCGCGGGGTTCGCTGCCATGTCTGCTTCTCTGCCTCTGCCTCTGTTCACTTCGTCTTCTTGGCGCGTCCGCCGCGCGCCGCAGCCGCGGGCCGCCAGGCCCGGAGGTCGTCGTCGGTCAGCCCGTGCTCCCCTTGGAGGGCGAGACGGAAGTCGTGGAACGCCCGCGCCGCCGACTGACCGAAGTCGGGGAGGTACTCGCCGTGCCACTGGTCCAGCCAGGGCTGCAGTTCGAGCAGGGCGGCGAGGTACGGGGTGAGTTCGTCGGGCGTCAGCTCGTTCTCGTTGAGGTAGCCGACGATCGCCTGCGCCTGCTGGAGGTGGTCCCAGCCCGCCCAGCCGAGGAGCGCGGGGGTCTGGGTGTTGTGCGCGCCGTAGGAGATGAAGCGCTCCTTGGGGACGTCGAGCTTGCCGCGCTGAGCCCAGAAACTGGTGCGCAGGAAGTCGGCGGAGGCGTACTTGGGCGGCACGTCGGTCGCGGCCCTGATCTTCCGCTTCTCGTCCTCGGAGGCCGCGGCGTCCTCCGCACGCTGCTTCTCCCAGGTCCGCTCCCAGTCGGCACGCTTCTTCAGGCCGGCGGGCTTGTAGCGCAGGGCGGCGGCGGCAGGGACGTGCTGGTCACCGATCAGCTCGGCGACGGTCTTCGCGAAGTCGGCGCGGGGCGCGTAGAGGTTGAGGACGGCTGCGAAGTCGTCGTCCTCCTGGAGGCGGTCGGTCAGGCGGGGCAGGGTGATGAGGGTGGGCTGGTCGGCACCGTCGAACCACAGCTCACGCTTGGCCTCGATCCGGTCGAGCAGCCAGGCACGCAGGGCCCGCTTCTGCATGGCGTCCCAGCCGTCGGTGGCCCAGCGCCGCTTGTACTCGGGGCGCTCGACCATGCCGATGGCGGAGTTCGACTCCATCATCGCGATGCGCTGGTTGACGATGTCCTTGTACGCGGCCGGCCAGTGGTCGGGGAGTTCGGTGATGGGTGTGGAGTTGTGCCGCGTGAACCACTCGGACGACGCCTCGCCGCGCTCGATGGCACGGGCCAGCACGATCTCGAAAGCGCGCTCGCCGAGGGCGAGGGGCGGGACGTCGGCTGGGTTGGCGGGGCGGAGGTCGGTGTCGGTGAGGCCGTAGAGGGAGTAGACCTGCCAGTCCAGCTCCTCTTGGAGGGCGATCATTTGGGCACGGGTGGCTTCATAGGTGGCGCGGGCTTCCCGGAGGGATGCGGCGGTGGGGGTGCCTGCGGTGGTTACGGCGGAGGGGGTGGTGGAGAAAAGTCTCTGCGCGGCGGTGTCCAGGGCGGTTGCGAGATGAGTTGGGTAGGCCGGAGGAAGCGGGAAGTCCTGGAGTTTGGTGCCGGTGAACTCGTACCTGTCGGACCAGGGGTGAATGCTCAGGCGGGCTCCCTCGTCCCCCACGGGATCCCCGCCCTTGGGGTAGCTGACCATGCGAAGCCAGAATCCCGCCGTGGAACTGTTGAGAACGCCGAGCAGATGAAGGTGCTCCTCCTCCGTTGCCCCCTCCCGCAGCTTGATCACCGGTGCGGACTGCTTGAACACCTTCCCGCCCCGGTCCAGCACGAAGTGGTTGTGCGTCGCCACGAAGGCAAACGTGATTGACAGAGGAGTCTTGTACGCCGAGGCCGTATGCTGCATGTAGTCCCACCAACCCAGGCCGGCGTCCGCCATGTCGCCTTGGAATGTGCGCCGCGCGGCGAGCATCGCCCTCAGAGGCCACAAATCGATGCGCAGATCTTCGAGATTGATGCCGTCGGAATAGGGGTACCAGATCGATTCTTCAGCGGCGGCGAGCCAGTCACGAACGATGTCGCCCGTCATCAGTGGGCGAAGCGCTGCTCGATCGGCGACGGTGCGGAGTGTCGGTCGCAGAGGACGAATGTACGCTTCGTCGGCGCCCGCGCGGATTGCCCGGCCGATTGGCGGATCGATGGCGGCCTTCAGCGAGCCAGCGTGCCCAGCGTTGAGCTGCTCGTTGAGCTCCGCACCACCATCTTCAAGAATCCAGGGCGCCTTCGCAAAGTAGCGCTTTCGCTCCAGGTCTGCCACGGATACCCACTGGCTCTTGGAACCAGGAACATCAATCTGTTCGACGATTGCCTGCCAGACCAGCCCCTTCTCCGGAACACGCGGAGCGGACGGCTCACCCTGAACCGACCGCACAGCACGGATAGTGCTCCCACGCTGCTGTGTCCAGTCGCGGTTGCGTCCGACAAGAATGACCGTTGGCGTGCCGTGCCCCGGGATGTAAGCGCCAGAGGTGTCGATGACTTCAGTCAGTTCCACCTCATCGCGGAAGAAGGACTCGATGAGCTTCGTCCCGAACTCCCGCTTCACGAAGGAGCTCGCCGTGATTTGACCGACCATGCCGTAACTCTTGCCATCGGCTCGGCCCTTATTGGCGAGTTCGAAGAAGCGTTGCGCAAACGGCACCGAGAGCGAGTACGTGCCCAAGCAGGCGTCATACAACTCCCGGTAGCGTTGGTTGAGTTGCTTGTCCTTGACTGTGATGTACGGCGGGTTGCCCACCACCACGTCGTACCGGCCCTCGTCCAGCAGGTGCGAACGCTCCTGGATGTCCTCGGTCGCGTACTTGAACTCGGCGAGCGGGTCTGCCTCGGACGTGAACAACTGATCCGTTACCTGGCGCGGCTTGATGAGGGAGTCCCCCACCGCCAACTGCACAGGCCAGTCGTACCCCGCCGCTTCCCCTAACGTCCGCACCCCCGCCGCCGCCATCGCCGCGATAAGCAGCCGGAACCGCGCGATCGCCACCGCGAACGGGTTGATGTCCACCCCGTGCACCGACTCCAGAGCCCCGCGTACCCGCGCGTGCGCGTCCAGCTCCGGCCGCCGCTCAGCCCACCCCCGCACCAGCCGCCGGAACGCACCCAGCACGAAGTGCCCCGACCCGCACGTCGGGTCGATCATCTTCAGGCCCTCGACGCCCCGCTCCCGTACCACGGGGTTCATCGTCCGGTCGAGGATGAACTCCTCCACGAACTCCGGCGTTTGCAGCAGCGCGTAGTTCTTGCGCGCCGCCTCGCTCAGATCCTGGTACAGGTCGCCCAGGAACCGCGTGTCCCATCCCCGCGTACCGTCGCCGTCCTCCTCCAGCGGATCCGTGAAGTCGTGGACCAGGACCGACGTCCCCGCCTCGTCGTCGACCGTCCGCTGCCAGAAGTCCCGCAGCGCCCCCGCCCCCTCGTGCGAGAGCGGTATCTGCCGCAGCGGATTATGCTCCGAGAACAGCAGTGCCCCCGCCGGCCCCTCCGCCAGTTCCTCGAAGGCCCGCTCGAACCAGCCCCGATACGTGGGGTCCTCTGTCCTGTCCACGTACTCGTCGTACCGCGCCTGCGCGACCTCGCGCCCGGCGATGTCGGGCGCGGTGATGTACGGCTCGGGCACCAGGCCGTTGTCCTCGACGAACCGTATGAAGACGGTCCCGAGCACCCATGCCACCGCCACCTGCGTGATCCGCTCATCGAGCCAGGACTGCCAGGTCGCCGCCGTACGGCCGACCTTCTTCGACGCCTCGTATTCGGCGCGGAGCCGGTCGCGTAACCCGTCCTCGCGCTTCACCTGGCCCTCAAGGTCCGTCTCCGCCGCCTTGACCTGTGCCTGCAGGTCCGACAGCAGCGCCTTGCGGTCGATCACGCGGTGACTCCTTCGAGAACGGTCGGTTCGTGCATGCGGGTCCAGGACTTGGGAATGGGGATCCACTCCTGCTGGGCCTCGAGGTACGGAACGGGGCGTCCGGCGAGTTTCGGGACGGCGGTCTCGTCGTCCTGGGCGACAAGGACCCACAGGGGGCGGCCACCGCGCCGGGCGAGCGCGGTCAGCCGGTCGAGGACGTGCATGCCGTCGTAGCGGGCGAAGACGGCGGCGTCGGCGAGGAGGACAGGGGCATCGCGGCCATCACCGGAAGTCGGGGCCGGGGCCGAAGCCGCCAGCTCCGCTTCCAGCACCCCCTGCACGGCCTGCCACACCGCCCCCACCAGGTTGGTGAACCCCGTCGGACGCTGCCCGGCCGGAAGGACGTCCGCCCTCACCACGACCTCCCACGCCGGCATCGCGCGCCCGGGCGTGAGTTCGCCCCGCAGCCCCTTCAGGAACAGCTCGGTCACGGACACCGCCCGCGCGCCGTACTGGCGACGCAGTTCCCGTCCCACCGCCGGGGCGCTCCGCGCGCGCACGGTCAGCACCCGGAACCCGTCGCGCCGCGCGGCGCCCGCCAACTGCGCATCGGCCAGCGCCGCGGCCGACTCCGGGTCCAGCGGGCCGCCGGTCCCGGAACCGCTGCCGCTGAAGGCCGAGGTGTACGACAGGACCGCCTCGAATTTCCGGGGCAGGAACGCCTTCTTGTCGGCCGCGTACTTGAGGTCGAACCCCGCCTCGCGCAGCGCCTTGAGCAGTTCCTCGGGCCTGTCCTTCATCCCGGCGAGCGCCGCCAGAGCGGGGAAGCGGTCGTTGACACGTTCGAGGACCTCGCGCAGGGGCAGCCCCGGCTGCTGCTTCTCGGGCAGCCCCGGCAGGACCCGGACCAGACCCGCCTGAGTGAGTCGCAGGGCGCGGATGAGGCCCAGATCGCGCGGGTAGATCTCGAGCCGCGGCGACAGCGCGGCGTTCTGGCTCGCCTGGGCGGCGAGGGTGGCCACGCGCCGGTCGTCCCAGGAGAAGTCGCCCTCGGGCAGCCTCACCGCGCTCAACTCGGCGAGCACCGTGCTCGAACCCGGCAGGGAGTCCCGTCCCGCGAGCCGGTCTGCGGCGTCACCGAGCCGCTTCACGTAGCTGAGCAGCGCGGGCGCGGCCGGGGTGTCGGGTCCGTCCGCTTCGTTGTCCGGGTCGACCTCCAGCGCGAGGAAGCCCGCGCGGCGTACCGGATCGGTCGCCTTGTACGGGGCGAAGTGCTGGAAAGCCCCGTCGCCCACGGACAGTTGCTGCTCGCGTTCGATCAGCGCGCGTAACACGGCGAAGGCGGCGGCCCGCCGTACCTCCGGGTCTCCCAGGGAGTAGCCGCGGGTGCCGAGCAGCCAGCCGGCCAGCGCGTCCACGGAGGCGACCCGGCCGAGCGTGCGAAGCTGCTCCAGTACCGCCGCTCGCACCTCCAGCAGGCCCTCATCCTCCGCCCACAGCTTGCGGAGCTTCTTCAACTCTCTCGAGAACGTCGACTGGTCGGCGAACCCGACGGCCTGCGCGGCATCCTTCTGCAGCGGCCACACCGGAAGGTCCGGCAGCGTGCCGTCGGCGCCGGGCGCGCGCAGCAGGTGCACGGCCACCTCGTGCAGCCGCTTCTTCCGGCCGGCAGCAGGCGGGACGATCCGGGCGAGAAGGTGGTCGATGTCCTGGACGTCGGGGCCCAGCCCGACGATGTGCTCGATTCGCGCCTCGGGCAGCGTCCTCTCCTGCGGTGACGGCGACGGCTGCGGCTCGGGCTGCGAGCCGAGGCGGGCACGCCACTCCTTCTGCCGCCGCTGGATCTCCGTCCGCGTACGGGCACCGAGCCCTGGCCGGTTGATGAACGTACGGCTGGCCCGGTCGAGGAACTCACCGACCGTGGTGAGCTTCATGTCCCGCAGAATCGAGTACGCGGACGGCGTCAGGCCCGCACGCACCAGAGGAGTGTCACGGGTGGCGACCTCGGCAAGCTGGTTGCGCAGCTCGGCGGTGTCGGCTTCGCCCTCCGGTGCGGAGCTCTGCCCCTGCCGCCTCAGCGACTCGTGTCCGGCGCTGGCGGCCAGGCGTTGCGCGTCCAGGAACACCCGCTGCCAGGACGTGCGCATCTCCCGCAGGTCCTTGTGGCGCTGCTTCGCATCGCGGGCGAGCGCCTTGCGGAAGAACTCGGTGAGCCCGTCGCGCAGTTCGTCCTCGAAGCCCTCCGAGGCGATCGTCGGGTACGGCCACTCCTTCGGCTCCGTCATCCGCGGGGTGACGGACCCGTCGCCCCACTGCGGCAGCTCGTTCGACGCCATCTGGTGCAGCGTCGCGGCGAGTGCGTACCGTTCCGCGGCGTCGTCGTACAGGTTCCGCATCACCGTGCCGACGAACGGGTCGAGATAGCCGGCTGTGCCCGCGCCGGTCTCGCGGGCGGAGACGGAGGCCAGCGAGAAGTCGAGGAGGAGGGCCTGCCTGGTGCCGTTCGGACGGATCCGGATCGCGATGTTGTCCGGTTTGATGTCGCGATGCCAGACGCCCTCGCCCTCCAGGTAGTAGAGGGCGTTGAACAGGTTGTCGCTGTAGCGCTCCAGCTCGTCCATGGTGAGGCGGCCCTGGCGCCCCAGGACGCGCGCCATGGTCTCGTCCCGAGCGGTGCGGTCGTCGCGCTTGTCGTCGGCCTCGGCCTTGATGTTGCCTACGTACTCGGTGGCCAGGACCGTACGCCCGCCCACGGTGAACGTCCCCGGCACGAGCAGCCGGATGATGCTCGAGTCCCGCAGTCGGTCGAGAGTCTCCGCCTCGCGCTGCAACGCCTCCGACTTGTCGTCGTCGAGCGCCACCTTCAGTACCGCGAACGCGTCACTCTTCCCCTGCCGTTCGTCCAGCACCAGGAGGGCACGCGCCGTCGAGCCGGTACCGAGGCGGCGGCGCACCCGCCAGCGCCCCTGCAGGAGCGTGCCCGGCGGGACCTCAAGCGGGTCGGGGTCGTCGGCAGGCTCCTGCTCCGGCTGCTCCTCCTCCTGTACGGCGGCGGGCCTGAGGTCCTCCTCGACCGCCGCCAGCATTTCCAGGAAGTCGCTCACCGCGTCGAGCCGCCGGTCCGGCTGCTGAGCGGTGGCGGTGTCGATCAGGTCGTCGAGGAACGGCGGGATGCCGTCCCTGACCGCCGACGGGGCGAGCCGCTCGCCCCTCTCCGAGCTGGCCTGCAGCTCCGCGCGGGTCCCGGCGGGAGAGCTGCCGGTGATGAGCAGATAGGCGAGCGTGCCGATGCCGTACACGTCCATGCGCGCCGGATCGGCCTTCGGGGCCGTCAACTCCGGCGCCAGATAAGGATCCGAGGCGTCGCCGACGCTCCCGTCCGACACCGTGGACGGTGCCAGGCTCACTCCGCTTGAGGTGATCGTGCGCGAGGCGAGCTGCCAGTCGGATACTTGCATCATGGGCTGCCGCCAGCGCTCCTCCTCGCTCAGTTCTCGCCCTTCCGCAGCCTTGCAGCGAGGGATGACATGGATCGAGCGCGGCGTGAGAGCACGGTGGTAAAGCCGCTTGGCGTGCGCGTACTTGATCGCCTCGGCGATCTGGCGGACGAGTGCGAGCCGGTCCTCCAGGTTCAGCACTTCACCCCACCGGTCGAGGAACTCGTCCAGGTGCAGCCGCTCGGGGTGGTGGTCGAAGGTGAGGGCCGGGCCCGCTTCATGGTCGGAGGGGTAGTAGTCCCGGATGCGCACCACACCGGGGTGGTGGATCCGCTTGAGTGTGTCGGCCTCCCGCCTCGCCGCCTCGACGAGTGCCTTACGCGCCTCGCTGCTCGAGTTGCGGGGCCGCAGATGGACCCGCACGCGCACGGTCTCGGATAACTGCTCGTGTCTGCCCGCGTAGTCGGCCCAGGTGACACCCGTGTCGAAGGGCCGCTTGTCCAGGATGAACGGGCCGACCTTCGCCTCCCTGACCACCTGCTGGATACCGACCTGGGTGAGCGCCCTGCCGATGCCCGTGCTGGCCTGCGACGAGATTCTGAAACGGTCCTCGCGAGGCGGCAGCCGGAGCTCCGCGAGGAGGGCCGGGACGCCGTTGTAGATGTGGGCGTTCAGCTCGTGCGGCGGCAGCGCCAGGTCGAGGCCGTCCTCGGTGAAGCACACGCCCTCGGTGACGTACACCCTCGCGCCGTACCTGCGCAGCAGGGAAGCCAGTTCCTTGGACTTCTGGTTGGTGAGGCGCAGTGGATCGCCGAGGCCCCTCCCGTACCCGCGTCGGTTCCCCGGCGGGATCTGCACCCACTGGCCGCCGCGCCGTTCCACCCGGCCGTGCAGACTCTTCAGCTCGATCATGTGCACGCCACCCGGCGTCACGACCAGGAGGTCGACCTCACGAACGTGACCCGTCTGGCTGACGAAGGTGAAGTTGGACCACGCCCGCCACGGACCGTCGTCCGGTAGAGGCGTGAGGATCCTCTCAAGGGCCGCCTGTTCGTGCGGGTACTCGGAAGGAGCGACGGCCGTCCAGCGATCCTTCTTCATCAGCCTGGCTCTCCGATCCCCCGCGCCCTGCCGTCAGGGCTGGCCTCCGGTGGGTGGTGGGCGGCGGGTGGTGCACCGAGCTGCTCGTGGCCGGCACCCCGACAGGCCACCCTGACGGTTTGTTAGATTGTTGGATTGTACGGGCGCGATCGCCGCCCTCCAGCCCTTTTCAGCTCATCCCGCGCAGAGGCTTTCTGGCACCGCGATCGCGGTACCGAAGTCCTCGCGCAACACCGCCTCCCGGGCAGCGGGAAGGTCAGGTTTGCGAGGATGGTGCCCGTGAATGACGTACGTGGTCAGGTCAGCACCGTACGGCGGCGAAGCGTCGTGGACGCACTGCGGCGGGGAGCCGTGCCCGAGCAGGGGCTTGATCTGCTCGCGACCGGCCTCGACCGGTTCGCCCCCGCTGTGGACGAGGAGCTGGAAACCGTCGCAGGCGGCGGCTCCGTCTTCAAAGCGGTGCGCGGCGAGTACGGCTCCGGCAAGACGTTCTTCACCCGGTGGCTCGCCGAGCGCGGCAAGGCCCGCGGGTTCGCCGTCTGTGAGATCCAGATATCGGAGAACGAGACGCCGCTGCACAAGCTCGAGACCGTCTACCGGCGGCTCATCGAACGGCTCGCCACCTCGGCCTTCCCGCCCAGCGCGCTGCAGCAGGTCGTCGACGGCTGGTTCTACGCACTGGAGGAGGACGCGCTCGCCGACGGAGTGGGCGAGGACGCCCTTGCCGATGCCGTGGACCGGTTGATGTCGGCGCGGCTCGCCGAGGTTTCCCGGCACGCACCGGCCTTCGCCGCCGCACTGCGCGGCTACCGCCAGGCGCTCGAAGCCGGCGATGACACGTCGGCCGCCGCCGTCCTCGCCTGGCTCGGCGGACAGCCGCACGTGTCCGCCGCGGCGCGCAAGACGGCCGGGGTGCGTGGTGACCTCGACCACTTCGGGGCCCTCGGGTTCCTCCAGGGGCTCCTCACCGTCCTGCGTGACACCGGTCATGCCGGCCTCGTCGTCGTACTCGACGAGGTGGAGACGCTGCAGCGGGTCCGCTCCGACGCCCGCGACAAGGCCCTCAACGCGCTGCGCCAGCTCATCGACGAGGTGCACTCCGGCCGGTTCCCCGGCCTCTATCTGGTGATCACCGGCACCCCGGCCTTCTACGACGGGCCGCAGGGTGTGCAGCGACTCGCCCCCCTCGCACAGCGGCTCGCCACCGACTTCACGACCGACCCTCGCTTCGACAACCCGCGTGCCGTGCAGATCCGGCTGCCGGGCTTCACCGGGGAGCGCCTCGTCCAGCTCGGGCTGAAGGTCCGGGACCTGTACGCCGCCGGAGCGGGCGATCCGGTACGGATCCGGGAGGTGGCCGACGAGGCGTACGTCGACGACCTCGCCAAGGCAGTCGGCGGGCGCCTGGGCGGGAAGGTCGGCGTCGCCCCGCGGATCTTCCTGAAGAAGCTCGTCGGAGACGTCCTCGACCGGATCGACCAGTTCGAGGAGTTCGACCCGCGGCTCCACTATCAACTCACCTTGTCCGGGGGTGAGTTGACGGATACGGAACGCAACGCTGCGGCAGCGGACGACATCGGCCTGGAGCTGTGATGGAGCCGGGCCGGTTGGGCCGCCCGGATCCGGTGGACCGGCTGCATCCCGTGCTCCTGCACCACATCGTCAACACCCTCGGCTGGCCCGACCTGCGGCCCCTGCAGAAGGCCGCCATCGACCCGCTGATGGACGGCGAGGACGCCGTGCTGCTCGCCCCCACCGCGGGCGGCAAGACCGAGGCCGCCTCGTTCCCGCTGCTCGCGGCCATGGAGAACAGCAACTGGCACGGCACCTCGGTGCTCTACCTCGCCCCCCTCAAAGCCCTCCTCAACAACCTTGAACCACGCCTTGAGACCTACGCGGGATGGCTGGGCCGTACTGCGGCGCTGTGGCACGGCGACACCAGGGAATCCGCGCGCAAGCGAATGCGGGTCGACGGCCCTGACATCCTCCTGACCACCCCCGAATCCCTCGAAGCACAACTCATCAGCAGGAAGACCGATCACAAGCACATGCTCGGCGGGGTACGGGCCGTTGTCGTCGACGAGGTGCACGCCTTCGCTTCGGACGACCGCGGCTGGCACCTGCTCGCCGTACTCGAACGCCTTGAGCGCCTCGCGGAGCGGCGCATCCAGCGCATCGGCCTGTCCGCCACGGTCGGCAACCCCGAAGACCTGCTGCACTGGCTGCAGGGGGCACAACCACACGAGCGCGTGGGCCGCGTCGTCGCACCCGGCGTTCCTCCCAGGGCACCCGGAGGAAGCGCCCCACCACCCGGCGACATCGAACTCGACTATGTGGGCTCCCTCGACAACGCGGCCAAACTCATCTCCCTCCTCCACGGCGGCGAAAAGCGTCTCGTCTTCTGCGAGTCCCGCGCATCCGTCGAGGAACTCGGTGAGAAGCTTCGTCTCCGCGGCGTGACGACGTACCTCTCCCACTCCTCCCTCTCCCTCGACGAGCGGCGCCGCTCCGAAGAAGCCTTCGCCGAGGCCCGCGACTGCGTGATCGTCTCCACCTCGACCCTTGAACTCGGCATCGACGTGGGCGACTTGGACCGAGTCGTCCAGATCGGTGCCCCTGACACCGTCGCAGCCTTCCTGCAGCGCCTGGGCCGCACAGGACGGCGCACCGGAACGGTACGCAATGCCCTCTTCCTCGCCACCGAAGAGTCCGACCTCCTGAAAGCCGCGGCACTGCTCCTGCTGTGGGGCCGCCACTGGATCGAGCCCGTCGTCCCGCCGCCACAGCCGCGCCACCTCGTCGCCCAGCAGATTCTCGCCGCGGCCCTGCAGCAGCACACACTCGGCGACCGCACCTGGCACGAGGAGTGGAACGGTCTCGCACCCTTCGACAAGAGCGCGACGCCGATCATGAAATACCTGGTCAGCGGCGGATTCCTCGACACCGACGGAGGGCTTTTCTTCATCGGCCCCCAGGCCGAGAAGCACTTCGGCCGCCGCCACTTCATGGCCCTCACCGCGGCCTTCACCGCCCCGCCGCAGTTCACCGTCTACTTCGGCCGCAAGGACCTCGGCACCATCGACCCTCGGCTCCTGCTGGAACAGCATGAGGGGCCGCGCCTGCTGCTCCTCGGCGGACGCAGCTGGCAGATCGGCCACATCGACTTCAACCGCAGACGCGCCTTCGTCGAACCCGCCGAAGGCGGCGGCCGCGCCCGCTGGGACAGCTACGGGCTCAGCGGCCTCTCCTTCCCCCTCACCCGCGCCATGCGCGACGTACTCCTTGGCGCGGACCCGCCCGCCCGCCTCACCCGGCGCGCGCAGGCACGCCTCGCCGAACTCCGAGAGAGCCGGGCCTCGCACGTCGACGCACGCGGGACGCTCCTGCGCCGCGAGGGCGACAAGCTCGAATGGTGGACCTGGGCCGGCTTCCGCGCCAATGCCACCCTCATCGCATCCCTCGGGGCCCTCGCCGACCCCGTACAACAACCAGACGACGCCCGGATCCGCCTCAATACGGCAACGACACCGCAGAGGTGGCAGGCCGCCTGCACCGCCCTCGCCCACCACCTTGTCCTGCCGGACGTCAACCCCCGTGCTGTGCAGGGCCTGAAGTTCTCGGCCGCCCTCCCCGAGCACCTCGCCGCACGCACGGTCGCCGCTCGCCTGGCGGACTTCGACGGCGCCCGGTCCGTCCTTGACGAGGCCGTGCGCTGGGAGACCCGGCAATAGCCTGCCGAAGCCCTGACGTGGGTCCCCACGGGAGCCCCGGGCCCTGAGCTGGGAAGGCCGCACGGAACATGTCGCGGCACGTGTTCGTCCCCCGCTGGTGGGACGCCACCCCGATCGGGGCGCTGCTCTGCGACGGCCGGGCGACCGGTCCAGGTGGATGCGCGCGGCCTACCGTGACGCCACGCTCGTCACCCGCCTCGGCGAACCGCACGCCGACCACGCCAAGACCGACGACCGCCCCGAATGGTGGCCGTCGTCGTCCTCCAGGCTGCCGTCGCGGGTGGTGCAGATGGCCAGGCACCCGCGCCCGGACGAGGGCGTGGACGTGCTCGACGTGGGCACCGGCACGGGCTACGGCGCGGCCCTACTGAGCCGCCCCTGGCGACCGGCATGTCACGAGCGTGGACGTGGACCCGTACCTGACCGAAGCAGCCCGTGACCGGCTCGCCGAGGTCGGCCACCGGCCCGAGGTCGCCACCGTCTCCGTGCCGCGCATCCCCGCCTCGTGGCTCGCCGCGCTGCGGCCAGGCGGCCGACTGGTCACCACGATCACCGGAACCCCGCTGACCACCGGGGCGGACAAGACCCCGGACGGCGGCGCGATCGGCCGCGTGGAACGGGACCGGGCCGGGTTCATGGACGTACGCCCACGGCGCCGACTACCCGCCCCACCTCATGGCCGGGCCCACCACGTACGCGATCAGGACGGAGAAGACATCAGCAGGGGCCGGAAGTGCGCGGTCTCGGCCGTCTTCGCTCCGACCTCGCCTCGCCCCCCGGTTGCACAGTGGTCTCTACGGTCTGAGGACCTCGTAATAGTTGCAGTTATAATAGGCGCAATTATTCTTCTGAAGGTGCGTGCTTCCATGGACAGACCCGCCGAGATGTTCGACCGCGACTTCGAGTGGTCGGAGCTGGCTCGCTTCGCAGCCCTGCCAGGATCCCGGGCCACCCTCGGCGTGGTCTCCGGACGGCGTCGCCAGGGGAAGACCTTCCTGCTCGACGCCCTTATCCGCGCGAGCGGCGGGTTCATGTTCACTGCTACGGAGACCACGGAAGCTGACGCCTTGCGCCAGTTCGGCGCGGCTCTCGCTCACTACCGCGATCAGCCAACGCCTTTCCGTTTCGCCGACTGGGGTGAAGCTGTCACCGAGCTCATGCGTATCGCGGACGGGGGCAGCCCCGTCACGGCGGTCATCGACGAGTTTCCCTTCGTCGCGAAGGCGTCCCCGGCTCTCCCTTCGATCATCCAGCGTGCCCTCGATCCGACGGCCCAGCGCATCAATACCCCCGTGCGGCTCTTGCTGTGCGGTTCCGCGCTGTCCTTCATGGGAGGGCTCCTCGCCGGAAACGCCCCGTTGCGCGGCCGCGCCGGCCTGGAGCTTGTCGTCCCCACTCTGGACTTCCGTCTCGCCGCCGAGTTCTGGGAGATCGCCGACCCGCGCACCGCGCTGCTCACCCACGCCATCGTCGGCGGTACTCCCGCCTATCGCCGCGAGTTCACCCAAGGCGACGCCCCCGTCGACCCCGACGACTTCGACGCCTGGGTCGTCCGCGCAGTCCTCAATCCTGCCCGCCCGCTCTTCCGGGAAGCCCGCTATCTGCTCGCCGAAGAACCAGAACTCCACGACACCGCCCTCTATCACTCGGTCCTGGCCGCCATCGCCGCCGGAAACGCCGCTCGCGGCGGCATCGCCGACTACCTCGGCCGTAAGTCCACCGATCTCGCGCACCCGCTCAGCGTCCTTCAGGACGTCGGCATGATCACGCACGAGGCTGACGCCTTCCGCCGTAACCGCTCCGCCTACCGCATCGCTGAACCCCTCATCGCCTTCTACCACGCAGTCATGCGTCCTGCCTGGGGTGACCTGGAGCGCCCCGGACGCGCCGGCGCGGTGTGGCGCCGCGCCCAGTCCACGTTCCGCAGCAAAGTCGTCGGCCCGCACTTCGAGCAGGTCTGCCGCGAGTGGGCCCGTTGGCACGCCTCAGCCGAAACCCACGGCGGGGTGGCCACCAGAGTGGCGAGCGGCACCGTCAACGACCCCGCCGCGAAGACCAGCCACGAGGTCGACGTCGCCGTCCACGGCGAGACCGAAAACGGCGTCGAGGGGCTTTTGGCCATCGGTGAAGTCAAGTGGAACGACGTCATGGGGCAGAGACATCTGGACCGGCTCCAGCGCATCCGCTCCCTGCTCATGGCACGCGGCACAGCTACCGACGCCACGAGACTGCACTGCTACAGCGCCGCCGGCTTCACCGACGACCTGCGCCTCCGCGCCGAAAGCGACCCCACCATCCAACTGATCGAGCCGCATCGCCTCTACCACGGCGACTGATCAACGCCCGGACCTCGTCACACTGTGCACGGGGTTGTGTAACGCCGTCGCCGAAACACCGCATCTCTTCAGGTCAGAGCGCTACGCCCGAAAGAGAGACAGAACCCGGCGTACAGGCCGACTCGTCCGCCTTTACGGCCCTGACCTGGGTGTCTACCTGGATCAGGGCCGTCTTCCACGCCAGGATACGTACCGTCTCCACCTGCGGCTTCCCGGGGGTGTGGCGTGCGTGAACGGCCCTGCTGTCGCCGTGTAGGCCACTGGGTGGAGCCGCTCGACCATCCCCCAGTCGACCTTCCGGACGAGATCGCCGTACGGGGTCGAGTGTCTCGGCCAGCCGCTTTCCCGGACGCGCCCGGTTCAGCCCGCCCCACCCGGCCCGGGAGCGCCGTAACTTCGGGACGCATAATCCCCGTGACACCGAAGCACCGGGGCACACAACTGCGCTGCCCAGGCCCCCGCACCCCGCGCCGCCCGAGAAGCCCGACCCCGCCGGGCGGCGCGTGGCGCACCCTGTGGTTTAGTCCTGTTCCCCGCTCCCGCGGGGAGGCCGAGGGCGGCCCAGGGGACCGAGGGGATCGGACGCGCGGATGACGGAACAGCGGCTGACACTCGCGGCGGGCACGCGCCTGCTGCACATAGGCCCGTACAAGACGGGCACGACCGCGCTGCAGGGCGCGTTCCACCATTCGCGGGAGCGGCTGGCCGCGGGCGGCGCCGTGTACGCGGGGAAGGGCCGGCAGGCGCGGGTGGCTGCGGCCGCCGTGACGGGGGCGCGGCTCCGCAAGGGCTCGGTGACGCCGACGGCCGCCGACTGGGATGGGCTGTGCGCGGAGGTGGCGGCGGCCGGGGAGCGCCGGGTGATGATCAGCAGCGAGGCGTTCTGTAACGCGGAGGCGGACGCGGCGCGGCGCGCGGTCGAGGGGCTCGGCGGGGAGCGCGTCCACGTGGCGGTGACGCTGCGGCCACTGGTGAAGATCGTGCCCTCTCAATGGCAGCAGGACGTCAAGGACGGGCTCTGCACGCCCTACGAGGAGTGGCTGGAGACCGTCTTCCGCGGCCCGCGGCAGGATCCGGTGGCGGCGACGTTCTGGCTGCGGCACCGGCACGACGAACTGGTGGCGCGGTGGGTGCGGGCGGTGGGCCCCGACCGGCTGACGGTGGTGGTGGTCGACGAGACCGACCGCGACATGCAGCTGCGGGTCTTCGAGGAACTGCTGGGGGTCGCGGCGGGGACGCTGGTGCCGGAGGACGGGGTGATCAACCGCTCGCTGACGCTCGGCGAGGTGGAGCTGCTGCGGCAGCTGAACATCGAGGCGGAGGCCCGCGGCTGGTCGGGCGGCCGTTACCACAAGGTGATCCGCAACGGGGTGATGCGTCACCTCGACCAGACCTACTCACCCCCGCCGGACGCCCCCCGCATCACGACCCCGCGCTGGGCGACGGAGGCCGCGGCGGCGGTGGCGAACGAGATAGTCGCCGGCATCACCGCCGCCGGCGTCCGCGTGGCCGGCAACCTCCACTCCCTTGCCCCGCCCCCGGCACCCCCCACCGCCCCCTCCGCTGCCCCGGCCGCCCCGCCGACGGCGACCCTCCCGGCGGAGGCCGCGGCGGCGGCGCTGTGGGGCGGCCTCCAGGCGGCGGCCCGCAAACCGAAGACGCCCCCCGCGCACCACCGCTGATGACTCGCGTGGAAGCGGAGGACTTGTTCGCATCGGAGTGTCCAGCCGAAAGGTGCTGTGACCTGAGCTGAAGCCATCTGCATCGGATCTGCTGATGCGAGGCGGCCAGGTGGACAAGGCAGAGGGACCACTACTTCACCGTGGAGGGGCCCCCGAACTGAACGTCCGATTGTGTATGGGCGTGATCGAACCGACACCGCCCAGTAGTGCTTCGTCAGACAGAAAGTGACGGGCTGCCGTCAGCTCTCGCCCGAGCGCACCACGGCGACCGGGCAGTGCGCGTGGTGCAGCACCGCCTGGCTCACCGAGCCCAGCAGCAGTCCCGCGAACCCGCCGCGCCCTCGTGCACCGACGACCAGGAGCTGCGCGGTACTGCTTGCCTCGATCAGAGCCTCACGGGTGGGACCGTGCACAACGCGAAGCTCGACCGGGACGTCCGGGTACCTTTCCCGATGACCCGCGAGCGCCTCGCAGAGCAGACGCTCCTCGGCCTCGGCGAGCATGCCCGGCCTGCTCGCGTACGCTACTGCGGGATCCTGCGGCGGAGGCACGGGTGCGTTCCACGTGGTCCATGCATGCAGGGCGAGGACGCTCACGCCGCGCAGCGCAGCCTCCGCGAACGCGAAGTCCACCGCCGCCACACCGGCCGGGGAGCCGTCGGCTCCCAGCACGATCGGCCCGGCCGGCTCCGGCCGGCCCCGCACGACGAGCACGGGACGTCGTCCGTGCGCCGCCAGGTGCACCGCCGTAGAGCCCGCCAGCAGCCCGGCGAACCCTCCTATGCCCCGGGACCCGACGACCACCAGCTCCCCGGCCCGCGACTGTCCTTCCAGCACCGTGAGCGGCTCGCCCGTCACCACAGCATTGGTGACGTCCACCGACGGCGCCACGGCTCTGGCCCGATCCACGGCCTCGGTGACGAGGCTCCCCGCCATCTCCCGGATCTCGCGCTCGTCCGGCGGCGGCACCGGCGGCCCCATCGGCACGCGGTTCGGCGGCCAGCGGAAGGCATGGACGATCCGCAGCCCTGCGCTTCGCCACCGGGCCTCCCTGGCGGCGGCGTCCACAGCGACAAGACTCGGCGCCGAGCCGTCCACTCCCACGATCACCACACCACTCACCGCTCTCCTCCGCTGGGCCCCTTACGCCAAGCCTGACCCTGAGAGAGCCGCACGGCCAACCGGTCGCCGGGGCTCAGCATCCGCGACGTCTGGCGCCGGCTCCCGGCCCGTGCTCCCTGCGGCGCAGCTCTCGCAGGATGACTGTTCCACGCCGTTGTCATGTCCTCACAGGGCCAGCGGCGACCGGCCCAGGAGCACGATGCCTGTCACGGCCGACGCCGCCCCCAGCATCTGCACCGTCAGGGCCCAGTCGGTGAGGGCGAGCTGCTCGCCGAAGACGGCGATGCCGATCGCGACGGCACCGATCGGCTCCAGGGTGTCGATGATCGGCAGGCTGATGGCCAGGGAGCCGGCCTGGAAGGCGCTCTGTGACAGAACCAGGCCCGCCACCCCGACGGTGATCAGCCCATACGGTTCCCAGTGGACGAGTGTTTCGAGGCCGTCGGTCCTGAACCGGGCCGCCGTGCTCTTGGTCAGGCTGTCGAGAAGCGCCAGCACCGATGCCGCGCAGACGGCGTACGCGGCGGCTCGTAACCGTCCGGGGCGCCACGATCCCATGGGCGCCAGTAGTGCCACGACGCCGACCACCGCCACGAGCACAGGCGCCCAGTCCCGGATCCCCGGGGCCGTGGTCCGGGGAGAGAGCGGCAGCACCGTGAGGAAGACGGCCACGCCCCCCGCTGTGCAGATGATCCCGGTCGCCTCCGAACGGGTCAGTCGCTCCCCGCGCCGCAAGGCCAGGAACGGCAGCGCGAAGAGGAGATCGGTTGCCGCCAGGGGCAGGACCAGGGCCAGGGGACCGAAGGCGAGCGCGATCCACAAAAAGGCGAAGGAAGAGCTGGCAAGCCCCAGCCCTGCCAGCCATCGCGGCCGCCGGGCCAGGTCGAGCAGGAGACGAAGCCGCAGCGACTTGTGCATCGGCGCCTGCCGCGCCGCTTCATGCTGCAGCACCGACCCGATACCGAAACACAGGGCGGCCAGCAGGGCGCTCGGCACCGCGACCGCGATGTTCATGTGCCAAGGATCCTCACCGGCGCTGGATGGTCCACGTCCGACACACAGGAGGGCGGCCTGAACAGGCCGATCGGTCTCGCGAGCACGCTGGGCGCCGCCGGGTGTGCGCGACGGCCCTCGGCGAGGGCACGGTCCGGGCGGCGAACGGGTCAATCATGAGCGATGACGGCGACGGGCACGGGGCAGTGGTGGATCACGGCATGGGTGACGGATCCGATGTGCGCCCCCCAAGGGCCCCTGCGCGCACGTCGGCCGACCACTACGAGGTCCGCGTTGCCCGTGGCGTGCAACAGCAGTTGCGCCGGGCTGCCGATCGGCGATCGTTCGGCGACCTCGACCGAAGGGAACTTCCGCCGCCACGGTCTCAGGGCTTCCGCGAGGCGCCACACGATGTCCGGGCTCACCTCCCGCTCGGCTGCGACGAGCGCCGAGGCGTCGCGGACCACGGGTCGGATCGACCACCCGTACAGGACGACGACGCGGTCGCCACGGGGCGCGGCCTCCTGGAAAGCGAAGTCGAGCAGCGGGGCGAAGCCCTGGTCGATGTCCACACCCACGACCACGTCGCGCGTGGGACCGGCCGGGGCGGCCCGTTCCGGAGTGTATGGCCCTCCCGGCGCCCGTACGAGCACGACCGGTCGCTCCGTGACGCTGATCGTCGCCATGCCGACCGACCCGAGGAGAAAACCCCTCACCCCGCCCAGTCCGCGCGAGCCGAGAACGAGGAGACCGGCCTCGGCCGCCTCGTCGGCCAGGACGCCGGCGGGCCGACCGGACAGATGCCGGGTCTCGATCTCCAGAGCCGGGTGCTCGCGCCGCCCTGCTTCCGCGGCCTCGTCCAGTAGCTCTTCAGCCCAGCGGCGCCGTGCTCCGGGGCTGCTGTGCTGAATCGTCTCCGCATCCGGCCACTCATCTGCGTAAACGATACGCAGATCCACTCCACGCAGCGCGGATTCCCGCGCAGCCCATCCGGCAGCCGCGACGGCCTCCGGGGACCCGTCCACACCGACGATCACGGGACGGGACATGCGGCTGCGCGCTTCCCTCGTACGGTGGGTTGCCGCGTCCTCCCCGGCCTCACGGTCATGACCCACGCGACGTGACTCCGCGCGCCGGGGGAAGTGACAAGCGGCTCCCTTCCTGCTCCCATATGCCCAGTATGTTCATGGAATCTCCCGCGGCGCACCCTGCTCGTCCGCGCTTGCTCACCAAGCACCGAGTGCAGGGTGCGGGTGCCTGGGCCGGTCAGGGGAAGCCGCGAGCGTACCGCGGGTGGCGCAGTGGAACGAGGCGCCTGAAGGCGGGGTGTCGCCCTGGCCCTCGACCCGTGAGCGCGAGCGCACTCGCGGTGCCGGACACCGCGAGTGCGCAGCTCACCCGGGCACGGGAACGCGCACCGGAACCCCGCGGACATGGACGTACCGGAGATCGGCGACAAGCTGGCGGCCGGCAACTGACGAACGTTGCCCGGCGGTACATCGAGGACGTGGACGCGGCTGCGGATGACGGGCGGAGTGCGCGCCCGGGAGCCGGCCGGCCGTCGCCGCCATGAGCCGGGGACGGAGCGTGCTCGCAGTCGGGCCCGCGCGAGTGGTCACCGATTCCGACGCCGTCGGCCTGCGGCTCACCGCGTTCGCCACCACCGATGGCCCGATCGCCGCCCTCGAACTGCGGCACCGCCAGCGCGCGAGGGCCGAGGACCGCATCCGTGCCGCCCGCACCACCGGCCTTACCAACCTGCCCCGCCCCTGCACGACACCGCCCAGAACCAGATCGGCTGGAGATCGTCCAGATCGCCCTCGACCTCCTCGCCTGGATGCCCATGCTCGCCCTGACCGGCGAACCCCGCAGGTGGGAGCCCCGTCGCCTCCGGCCCCGCCTCTTCTCCGCCGCCGCCCAGACCGTCACAACCGCCCGCCGCCGACACGTCCAGGTCGTTCACCAGCTCGTCCTCGACCGCCTCACAGCGGCGCAGGTGCGTCAGCTGCGCGCTATCAGCCGGCGGATCACGACGGCGATCCGCGAGCAAGGTGCCTGGGCGCCGCCGTGAGACACGGGCCGGGCCGTGCGGTTCACGCCAAGGGGGATCCTGCGACCGGATCGAGCAGCAGTTCCTCAGCGCCGGTGATGTCGTCCAGGTCGAAGCCCTGCATGTCAGCCGCGAACTCTGGGCTCGCCACGTAAGCGGTGGTGAACTCGGCGGGGTCGATGCCCTTCCGGAAAGAGAGCAGGGCGATCAAGCGGTGCGCATCAGCTTCATGATCGATCCATAGGCCGCGCACGGTGACGCCGAATTCGCGCATGCTCGCGATATGACGCGGCCAGTGCACCGTGGCGTACTTCTCGAGCGCTTCTGTGGTACGCAGGGTGTAGATCCTGATCTGATCCATGGCCGGAACTCCGTTCGGGTGTGGGCCGGTGGCGTATCCGGGTTCGCTTGCCGGGTGCGCGGCCGTCAGCAGCGCCCGCCGCGCGCCCGTCCGGCGCCGCGGGGCCGCGACTACGCCCCGGCGGAGGCGGTCTTGGCGGCCTCGATTGCCGACTCGAAGTCGGGGCTGGCCCCGAGCTGAGCGAGCCACACGTTCGCCGCGTTGTAGCAGTTGAAGGACTCGATCTTTCCCTCACGCAAGTACCAGAGATCCGCCGTCGGAACATCGATACGGTGACCAGTCGGACCGATCTCTCCGATCGGTGTCGGGAAACCGCCGAGGTGCGTTCCCTGGATCCGCAGCTCGACGGCGACAACATCACCGATCGCATGCACCGCGAGGAGCTCACGGTGGATGTCGGGGAAGGCGCTGGCGAGGCCGGCCAGCGCCTGAGGGATCTGGTCCGCGAGGAAGGTGAGCGCGTTCGGCACGTCGTTGAACGTTCCGTCCTCCGTGAACAGGGCACGGAACCCCTCGCCGTCCAAGACGCTCCCTTCCGCCAGCCGGTAGGCCTCGCGGACAACCTCTTCGTTGCTGGTCACTTCTGCTCTCCTCATGTCGCCGACTCATCGTCCGTCGAATCCGGCCATTATTGACCGCGTCGTCCATAACGGTAGAGGTTATGGACCGAACCGTCAAGTATCGGTATGCTTGAGGAATGGCCAGGCCGAGAGAGTTCGACGAGGAAGCGGTCCTCGACGTCGCACGCGAGCAGTTCTGGACCAAGGGTTACGCCGGTACGAGCATGGACGCCATCGCCGCCGCGACCGGCCTGGGCAAGGGCAGCCTGTACGGCGCTTTCGGAGGTAAGAAGCAACTGTTCCTGCGGATCTTTGACACATACTGCGCGCGCATCGCTGACGCCATGGCGAGCGGGCTAACCGGGCCGGACGACCAGGCCTACGCTCGACTATGTGCCCACATACGCGCGGCAGCGGCTGGCGTCGCCGCCGACAAGCGGCATCACGGATGTCTCCTTGCGAAGGGCGCGGCCGAGCTCTCCGAGCACGACCCCGATGTCGCCGTCCGAGCCCGCCGCACCTTGGAGGGCATCGCCACGACCCTGGCCGAGGACATTCGCGCTGCGCAGCGTCACAGCGACCTCGACCCGGCGGCCGACGCCGACCAGCTCGCCACCCTCGTCGTGGCGGTCCTTCGAGGCATCGAGGCCCTCGGCAAAGCCGGGATCGACGCCGACCGGTTGGAGAGCGTCGCCGAGACGGCCATCGGCCTCCTTCCCCGGACAGGCAAGGCACGCGACCTGGCGATGCCCACCGGCTCGGTGTTCTGACCAGGGACGTTAGCCTCGGGCTTTCATGAGGCGGGTTGTCCGATGGGTGGTCAGGTACGCGGAAAGTGCCTCTGACCAGCAAGAATGCGGATTGTCGAGATCCTTGTTCCGGCCACCGTCGGAGGCACTTCCCAGATGAAGAAGCGTATCGGGTCCTACCCACGTGTCCGTTTTGAGGGCGGCGGCGGGGCGGTGGTGTCGCGGGCTGGTGGCGTGCTGCTGGTAGAGACGGTCCGCAAGGCCGGGCTGGACCGGGCGCCATCGGCTGCGCTGGTGCCGTGGCGACCTCCGCGTGCGGTGCACGATCCGGGGAAGATCCTGCTGGACGTGGCCGTGGCGGTCGCGCTGGGCGGGGACTGCCTCGCGGATGTCGGGATGCTGCGGGCCGAGCCGGCTGTGTTCGGCGCGGTGGCCTCCGATCCGACGGTCTCCCGGACTCGTCGACGTGCTCGCCGCGGCCGGGCCGAAGGCCCCGTCCTCGATACGGGCCGCACGGTCCGAAGCGCGTGAGCACGTCTGGAACACGGCCAAGAGCGCGGCTCCGGATGCGGACGTTCCGATCGCCGCACTCGAACTGCGGCACCGCCAACGCGCGAGAGCCGAGGACCGCATCCGTGCCGCCCGTGCCACCGGCCTTACGAACCTGCCCCGGCACGACACCGCCCAGAACCACATCTGGCTGGAGATCGTCCAGATCGCCCTCGACCTCCTCGCCTGGATGCCCATGCTCGCTCTGACCAGCGAAACTCGCAGGTGGGAGCCTCGCCGCCCGAGGCTCCGCCTCTTCTCCGCCGCCGCCCAGACCGTCACCACCGCCCGCCGCCGGCACCTGAGATTCGCACGCCACTGGCCCTGGACCGACGTGATCACCGCCGCCCTCGCGCGGCTCTACGCACTCCCGAACCCAGGCTGACCAGCACGTTCCCGTGCCCGCGAGCAGCATCACCCGACCGGAGCCGTGGAACCCGGCGCCCACCCGACGCGACAGCCGGGCCCCACCATGCCCACCCACCAAGACCTCCAGGCACGAGCAGACAGAAAGGGTCCGTCAGTATGCTGACGGGCCCTCATGCAAGATCGAGGCTGACGGAAATCACATGGCCACGAGCCGGACCGGATCGCCACAGAGCTTGGTCATGTCGTCGGTGTCGCGAGGTCCTGCTCATCGTCGACGAGCAGCTTCGAGAGCCCTTCACTGTCGAGGACCAGCGTTCCTCGTGACTCAGCCTGCGGCGGCCCACTCGGCCTCCTCGGCGAACACCTTGTCGAAGACCTCCCGCGCCCGCTGTCGTGCCGGCTCGGAGATCAGCCCCTTGCGGCTCTCATCGTCCGCCAAGTACTCGTCAAGGACCTGCCCACACAGCTCACGCTCGACAGCCTCGGCGATGAACGCGGAGAATGCCCGCTTGCCGACGCGCGCCCAGATCGCCGCTGCGGTCCCTTCGGGCACGACAGGCTCACTCGCATCGCCGATGCCTTCCCCCATGCTTTGCGTCGTTTCACCCATACCCCGCAAAAGCACCACGATCGATACAAGGCCAGCCGACCCCGACGAGCCAGACCCTCGCTGACCTGCATGTTTGTCAAATCAGCGACGTGGCGCTAAGGCACCCGCCACACCCTGAGGCGGAACTCCACCACGTTCGCCACCACACCTTCCACGAGGACACCCTCGAAGATCCACACCCGCACCTGCCCCGCGTCATGGCCGGCCTCTGAAGGTCCTGACGAACCCGGACATGAGATCACTCCTCAAAGACGCTGCACACGCCTGGCGCCTCTGTGTTCGACAGCAGCGCGTTGTGCCGTAGGGCGTTCTGCCTGATCGACGGCAAATGCTTTCACGGACAGTCCGCTGTGTGTAATAGGTGGGTAATGGACCGTAGTGAAGCATGAGAAACGCCAGGTCAGGCGCAAGAGTGCGAGAGGCCCACCTGTCCCCGGCGTACAGGCCGACTCGTCCGCCTCTCCCTGCTCCGGCCTGCCGGTTTCCTGAGGCCAGGAAGATCCGGCGGGGATGCGCGATCCGGCCGGCGGGGTACGTCGGCCGCGGCGCGCCGTATCCTTCGCCCGTGGAGCTACGCTTCGAGACCCGCCGGTCGGACTCGCCCTGGGTCGACACCGTGTGGAGTTGCACGAGCGAGCAGGTCACGGCGATGACGTCCGTCGCCGGAGTGCACTGGGGCCTGGTCTTCTGGAGGCAGGACGGCCGGGCGTACGCGGGCGTCACCGGTCCCGGGACCCGGACCGGGACGGCGCCGGTGCCGGAGGGCGCGGCCTTCACCGGCATCGAGTTCGCCCTGGGCACCTCGTTGCGGGCCCTGCCCACGCCCGCGCTGGTCGACGGCGGCGTCGAGCTGCCCGACACCACCCGCCGGACGTTCCGTCTGGACGGCGCACGGTGGGAGACGCCCCGCGCCGACGACGCCGAGGCCCTGGTCGGGCGGCTCGTCCGGGCCGGGATCGTGGTCCGTGACCCGCTCGTCGCCGAGGTGCTGCGGGGTCACCGCCCGGCCGTCTCGGAGCGTACGGTCGAACGCCGGTTCCGCGCCGCGACCGGGCTGACACGGGGGGCCGTCCGGCAGATCGCGCGGGCCCGTACCGCGGCGGAGCTGCTGGCCCTCGGCGCGCCGGCCGCTTCCGTCGTCGCCAAGCTCGACTACTTCGACGAGCCGCACCTGGCCCGGGCGCTGCGCTCCTACGTCGGACGCACGGCGCGGCAGTTGCGCGAGGGCGCCGGCGGCGCGATCGCCCTCCACCCGGATCAGCGCGTGACGTCGTAGATCAGCTTCATGATCCCGTTCGAGTAGGTCTCCGACTCCCGCAGCGTCAGCATCTGCTTGTCGCGGTCGGCCCGGCCGAACAGGCTCTTCCCGGCACCGAGCAGCACGGGGAAGACGAGCAGGTTGTACTGGTCGATCAGGCCCGCGTCCGACATCCGCCGGGCCAGCTCCGCGCTCCCGTGGATGAAGATCGCGCCACCCTCGCCCTCCTTGAGCGCGGCGACGTCCTCGGTCGAGCGCAGGATGCTCGTCGGCCCCCACCCGTCGACGAGGTCGTCGTCGGACAGCGTGGTCGACACCACGTACTTGGGCAGCTCCTTGTAGGCGGCGTGGTCCTCCGAGCCGGGCCAGACCGGCGCGAACGCCTCGTAGCTGCGGCGGCCGAACATCAGCGCCGTCGTGTCGGCGAGTTCCTCGCCCTTCAGCGACCAGGCTTCCGGGACGAACTCGAGGTCCTTCACCACCCATCCGCCGCTGCGGTGCTCCTCTCCCGGCCCGCCCCCGGGCGAGTCCACGACGCCGTCAAGGGATACGAAGGCTGTGTAGACCAGGTCGCGCATGGTGCTGTCTCCTCATGATCAGGCGAGTACCGGGCCAGGCTAGATCGCGGCCGCGGCGGCCGTCTTGGACGAAAACGACAGCACGTCCAGCCCTCGGGGCACCGCTCACGGTCGTACGCCGGGGGCGTGGATGCGGCATTCGGTGCAGTCGAGCCGCGGGTGCCCTCGGTGGACCGAGTGGGGTTGACGGGATCCGCAATGCCCGCGCGATCAGCGGGGACAGGGAGAGTGATCACATCACTCCGGGGAGCCGTGTCTCCCCTGTGACTCCTGGAGGACGCCGTGCGTCGTCTCACTCTGTCCCTGGCCGCCGCGGCGCCGGGTCTCGGTGCCGTACTCGGCGCGAGCACCGCCGCCGCGGCCCAGCAGCCTCCCATCCCCGCCGGACTGTGCGTCGAGGGCGGCGGGAAGGTCGTCCACGACGGCACCACCCCGCCCGTCGGCTACCCGTGCGAGGGCGGGAGTTTCGACGGGCTCCCGGTGATCCCCTGACCCGTCACGCCAGGTCTGCTGCTGCCTGAGGCGCGCCCCGGGCAGCAGCAGCTCACCGTACGAACGTGGGCTGTTACGTGGCGACAGCGGCTGAGCTACGGGCATGCCTGCGGTGGTCCCTGCGGGCCCTGAGATAGGAAACCCCGGTACCGGTGCGGGCGCGGGCTGTGGCGAGAAGCCAGCCTCGCGGACGGCTCCGGAAGACGTCGTAATCAGAGCGGATGAGCTGCTGGAGGCTGAGGCGTCCGAGGGCCAGGTACTGACGGGGCAACTCGCGCGAGGAGGGGTGGACGTGGCGCCACCACGCATCGGCTGTCTCGAAGTACTGTCCCACTCGGACCGTTTCGAATCGGACGAGTTCGCGCAAGGACGGCGCCATGACGCCACGTGAGACGATCTGTTCAAACTCGGCACGATCCAGTCCAAACCGCGCGAGGTCTTCCGTCGGGAGATAGACGCGCCCCAGTGCGAGGTCTTCGCGGAGATCGGCGAGGAAGTCCAGGAGGTATACGCCGTATCCGAGCGAGGACGCGATGCGCTGGGCGTCATCGTGACGTGTCTCCAAGAGTGCGTTCATCCATCCTGCATGCACGCCGCTGATGCCGCTCATGTACCCGTTCAGGTCGGCGTAGGTGGCGTAGGACGTGACATGGAGGTCCCCGCGCATCGTGTGGAGGAACTCGCGAACGCTATCGAGTTCGATGCCGTAGGTGTCGATGACGTGCCGGAACGCTCGGGAAATCAGCCGTCCCTGCCGCCCGTCGAGAGAGTACGCACCGTCCGTGTCCGGCTCGTAGGAGCCGTCGAAGAACGCCGCCGTCCAGGCATCGAAGGCGGCCTCCCGCTCGCTGATCGGTGTCGCCTCGTCATCCAGGAGTTCGTCGGCGTACCCGCAGAAGGCAAGAATGGCGTCGTAGTACGGCCGAATCGCCGGGTACAGCAGTGCCCGCGCCGCCGGATACGCTGCCGAGTTGTTCCTGGACAGGAATTTGCCGCAGCATGTATAGGCTTCGACGAGCGCTCCCGTGCGCACCCCGGCAGCTACGAGTTCACGAGTTCGCACGCGTTCTCCCAGATGATGTATCGGCCGTTTCACTTGCGATTGACGATCGGATGAGTGCACACCTCGGGTGTGGTGAAGCCGTCAGGTCTCATCGAGGTCGGGGAACAGCTCAGTGATCTCCCGCCGGGTGATCAGACTCTTGCCGTAGAACATGGGCGAGAGGTAGACCGTGATCGGTGATCCACTGCGGCCGGTGCGCATGGAGGCGAAACTGTGAATTCCCCAGCTCTCGTCGAGCGGCTTTCGAGCCACGTGCGAGAGCAGTGCCTGGTAGTCCTGGTCGGGGATTTCATTGGCCGCGAGCGCACGCCTGACGCGGTCGCAGGCGACCTGGTCGTCGGGGACGTAGTGCCAGAGCGGAACGTACGCCGTGGCCGATTCAGGTCGCTGCCCGCCCCGCGCCGTGAAGGTGAAGTTGGTGATCACCGGCTGCGCCCCGGTGTACTGGGTGAGTTCGGTGGCGAACTCTTCCACCGAGCCCGCGCGGTGCTCCGGGAAGGCTGCCAGCTTGCTGTCCCACAGGGCAGGGGTGATGGTGCGATGCAGGAAGTAGACCTTGACCCGCGCGTCGGGTGCGTCTGAGAGATCCAGACTGATGTACACGACGGGGTCGAGGTCGCTGCCGCGGTCGGCGAAGGCGCGAAGGGGCTCCCACACCTGGCCGAACCCCAGCCTCTCAAGTGCGACCCGTACGCGGTCATCCGGTGTCATCGCGGGCGAAGCGTTTGCATTGAGGTAGACCTTGTATGCCGGGGCTGACTTTTCGGAAAGGCCCACGGCGTGTGCCATGGCCCACCCATGGGCGTCCTGCTCAGGGAGGAACAGGTCCCGGATCACGTCGAGTTTGCGGGTGGAGATGCCGGCATGGTCGACGAGGCGGCGGGTGAGGCGGGATGCGGTGTCTTGCGCGTCGGCCGTGGTGGCGCGAGAAGGCTGCGCTTCGACGCAGACCCGCACTTCGGTGCCGCTGCGACCGAACGCGGCGGAGAACTCCACCGGTGACGTGTCGGTGGTGATGAAAGATCCCCAGACCGGTTCCTTTCCGATGGGCTGATCGCCCCAGGATGCGAGCATGGTACGCACCGTCGCCGCTCCCGACTCGGCGTCGAGCCCCGTAGCAGCCAGGAGCCGCTTCAGCGTGGGGATCGTGTACTCGGTGAATGTGGTCTCGGGACGCAGCCGGGCGTCAGGAATCCGTGAACTCCTGGCATCCATTCGCATGTTCACCTTCCGGTTTCTGTCGACATCACCCTGGTCCCCAGGGGGCCCGACGGGTCTGGCCCGGCGACGGCACGCCTCCGCCATGGGCTGTTGTCAAAGCCCTCTGCGTTCCGCGGTGAGCAGCACGTACCCGAAGATCTCCGCGGCATCGGCTTCTTTCAGGCACTCCATGAGGTGCGTGAAGGCCGCCTCCCCCAGCACGTGGGCGAACTCCGGCGATCGCGCCCGCAGGGTCTCGGTCAGGTAGCCGATCGAGCGCCAGGCGTGGTCGGAGAGGTCGAGGCTTTCGAGAGTTCGGAGGCCGGCCGCGGTGAAGAGATCTTCGTATCCCGTCAGAGTCGGAGGGGAGTGCATACGAAACGCCGTACACATGGTGTCCATCAGGGCACTGCTTGCCTCTGGGCCGGCGCCGCGGTGGTATCCGTCTGCGATCACCAGCCGGCCCCCGGGAGCAAGCACACGGCCGACCTCGCAGAACACCCTTCCGCGGTCCGGCATGTGGCTCATCGACTCGATCGCCCACACCGCGTCGAAGGATCCGTCGGCATACGGCAGCGACATGGCGTCCGCACTCTCGAAGCGCACTCGGCGCGCCAGCCCTTCACGTCGGCTGCGCTCGTTGGCGCGGTCGACTTCGCGCGCGCTGACGGAGACGCCGACCACCTCCACGCCGCAGACGTGGGCGAGGCGCAGCGCGGGCGCACCGGTACCGCAGCCGATATCGAGCACCCGCTGCCCGGCGCGCACCCGGGTGCGCTTGATCACCTGATCCGTCATACATGAGGTAGCCGCGGCGAGCGACCCGTCCCCGGAGGCGTCCCAGTACCCGAAATGCAGATGGCTGCCGTACGCCTCGGCGAGAATTCCTGTGAGCGTGTCGAAGAATTTATCGTCCGATTCCTCCGTGCGCTCGGGACGTCGGGCCATCCGGCTCTCCTCAAGAGAAGAAGTAAGTGCACCGTCGTTGCGACAGATTCGAAGCCGGCTTCGATTCCCTCTTCCGTAGGGAAAATCGGTGAACGTCTCACCCGCGCCAGCGACACTCTCCCCTGAAGGTATTCACTCGGATATCACGCGTGACACATGGAAGCGGAGTCACTTGGTTCCCTTGCGCGCCCGGGGCGCACGACGGAGGTGCCACCAGGTGTGGCATCACTTCCGGACCACTTGATCGAGGGGTTTGGCTCGATGCCGTGCCGGGTGCCGGTCTCGCTCCCGGCCTACGGCCGGCGCCACTGGAGCCGCCGTGCTCGACTACTCTCGGCCTGGGGTGCGCGGGGAGCGTGGACATGAGGGGAGGGCGGTGTGGAGCCGTGGGAACACGGTCGCGCGGTCGACGCGGCCCAGGCGACCGCTGCGGAACTGGGCCTTCGGGCCGACGACACGGTCGTCATCCACAACTCGGACCGCGTCGTGCTGCGCCTGCTCCCGTGCGATGTGCTGGTTCGGGTGGCGCCTTCGGAGCACCTGGCCGATTCCCGCTTCGAAGTAGAGGTTGCTTGCCGTCTCGCCGACGTCGACGCCCCGGTGGCCGGGCTGGAGCCTCGGGTCGACCCGCGCGTATACGTGCACGGCGCCTTCGCGGTCTCGCTCTGGCGCTACTACGAACCTGTGGGTGCAGAGATCGCACCGGCCGATTACGCGGACGCCCTCGTACGGCACCATGCCGCCCTGCGCCGCATCGACCTGGACGCACCGCACTTCACCGATCGAGTCGCAGGGGCGCTGCGAGAGGTGAACGACACGGAGCGTTCCCCGGAACTGCCCGACGCCGACCGGGAATTTCTCAGGAGCACACTCAGCGGACTGAGCGCCGCGATCAGCGCCGGGAGTTCCGGCGACCAGCTCCTGCACGGCGAACCGCACCCGGGCAACCTCCTCAACACCAGGAGGGGCCCGCTTTTCGTGGACCTCGCCACGTGCTGCCGCGGACCGGTCGAGTTCGACCTCGCCCACGCGCCGGAAGACGTGGGGAAGCACTACGCGGGAGCCGACCCCGCCCTGATCCACCGATGCCGCGCCCTGGGCTGGGCGATCTTCTCCGCCTGGCGCTGGCGCCAAGAAGACCAGATGCCCGACCGGGCCCACTGGCGGACGGCAGGTCTCCAACGGGTTCGTACCGCACTCGAGCGCCGCGGACCCGGCTGAACGCGGAACAGCGGTACCACAGCCGCCGTCGCGCGGCGAAGGAACCGCCCCAACCCGTGTGATCGTCAATAACTACGGTGACCGAGCGGCGAGGGAGAGCCGGCGTGGGAAATCGGCCGACGGACTGGCATGTACTCGATCTCGATGACGACCCGACGCCGGGTGATCCGGAGCGGGTGAAGCAGTTGGCGCGTGAGCTGCATGATTTCGCCGATGATGTGGCGGATGCGTTGCGGCAGATCAAGGGTATGGCCGGTGAGGACGCGCTGCTGCGGTGGGCGGGGAAGACGGCGAAGGCGTTCCAGGACGAGTTCGACGAGGTCCCGAAGAACCTGAAGAAGCTTCAGCGGTCGTATGACCTGGCGGGGGATGCGCTGGCGGCGTACTGGCCGAAGCTGGAGCGCGCGCAGTCGCTGGCGGACAAGGCGCTGGCCAAGGGCCGGGAGGCGCAGAGTGATCTCACCGCGGCCAGCGGGCGTCTTGATGCGGCGAATTCGTGGGTGGAGCGGGCGACGAAGAAGACGGAGGAGTACGACGGGAAGGAGGGCAGGGAGAAGCCCGACGAGTCCGAGGTACGCGCCGCGACCCGCAACGCCACCGACGCCAAGTCCGCCCGCGCCTCCGCCCAGACGGCTGTCGACAACGCGCAAGGCGGTCTGGAAGCGGCGAAGAAGATGGCCGCGGATGCGAAGAAGATGCGTGAGGACGCCGCTTCCGCAGCGAAGGACAAGCTGGAGGAAGCTTCGGATGCCGGTATTCAGAACCGGAAGTGGTGGGAGAAGGCGGTCGACTGGGTCAAGGACAACTGGGACACCATCGTCAACGTCTGCAAGGTCATCGTCGCCGTCCTCGGCATCGTCGTCCTCATCATCGGCGGACCCCTCGCCTGGGTGGTACTCGCCGCCGCCCTCGTGGTCCTGGCGGACACCCTCTACAAGTACATGAACGGCCAAGCCTCCCTCTGGGACGTCGCCTTCGCCGCCCTCGACTGCATCCCCGGCATGAAGGGCCTCACCACCCTGGGCGGGCTGGCGAAGATGGCCAAGGGCGGCATGAAGGCCATGGCGGGCCTGAGGGCCATGAAGGCCGGCGTCCTGGGCCTGGCCAAGCGTGGCGGCGACATGCTCGCCGGTGCCGCAAAGGGTGCACACAACAGGTTGAAGAACATCGTCTCCAAGCTCACCGACCCCGTGGACCTGGCATCGGGGACGATGTATCTGTCGCTGACCGACATCGAGTTGCCTGGCCTGCTGCCCCTGGACTTCACTCGCCGGCTGGGGTCGACCTACCGGTGCGGCTGGTGGTTCGGCCCGACGTGGGCCTCGACCGCCGATCAGCATGTGGAGGTGGACGAACGCGGTGTGGTGTTCGCCACCGAAGACGGCCGTGTGCTCGCCTACCCCCACCCGGCCGGACCCGGCACCCAGTCCCTCCCGGAGTCGGGTCCCCGCTGGCCACTGACGCAGCTTGAGGGCGGCGGCTACGTGGTAACCGACCCGATCACCGGCCACAGCCGCACGTTCGCCTGCCCCGATGCGGAGGGGCTGGCCCTGATCGAGAAGATATCCGACCGCAACGGCCACACCATCACCTTCGCCTACGACGACGAAGGCACCCCCACCGATATCCGCCATTCCGGCGGCTACCACCTCAAGCTCACCACCGACTCCGACCTCGGCCGCATCACCGCCATCTCCCTTGCCGACGCCGCCGACGATGGCAGCGACGTGGTCGTCAAACGCTTCGGCTACGACGGCGACGGAAACCTGACCGAGGACATCGACTCCTCCGGCAACGCGCTGGCCTTCACCTACGACGAACGGCTCCGGGTCACGTCGTGGACCGACCGTATCGGCCACCGCTACGACTACGTCTACGACGCTCAGGACCGCTGCATCGCCGAAGGCGGCGAGGCCGGCCACCTCGCCGTCACGATCGACTACGACGGCATCGATCCCGACTGGCCGGGCGCCACCGTCACCACCCTCACCACCGCCGAGGGCCACGCCACCCGCTTCATCGTCAACGACAACAGTCAGATCATCGCCGAGGCAGACCCCCTCGGTCACCTCACCCGCACCGAGTACGACGAGCACCACAACCTGATCGCCGAGTCCGACCCGCTCGGCCACACCACCACCTACGCGTACAGCGCCGCCGGCCGGACGGAGCGCGTGACCTGGCCGGACGGTGCCACCGCGCGCTTCACGCACGGTGAACTCGAACTGCTCACCCGCGCCGAGCTACCCGGAGGCATCGAATGGCGGTGGGAGTACGACGAGCGCGGAAACTGCCTGGCGTCGATCGACCCGACGGGTGAGATCACGCGGTATGCGTACGACGGGAACGGACTCCTCACCTCCGTACATGAGCCGGACGGTGCCACCACAGCCGTGCGCTGCACGCCGACGGGGCTGCCGGCCGAGCTCACCGACCCGCTCGGCGGCACAACCCGCTACCGCTACGACGGGTTCGGCCGCATCAACAGCCAGACCGACCCCCTGGGCGCCACCACCCGGGCCCGGTGGTCCGTGGAGGGCAAGCTGCTGCTCTGGTCGACCCCCGACGGCGCGGAGAACAGCTGGGCGTACGACGGCGAGGGCAACTGTGTCCTGCACACGGACGCCGCCGGCGCCACCAGGCGCTACGCGTACACCCACTTCGACCTGCTGGCGACAAGGACGGACCCTGACGGAGGGGTCCACACCTACGAGTACGACACCCAGCGGCGGGTGACCTCCGTGGCGAACCCTCTCGGGCAGACGTGGAGGTACGTCTACGACCCCAGCGGCCGTCTGGTCGAGGAAACCGACTTCGACGGCCGGCGCACGGCCTACACGTATGACGCCACCGGAGCCCTTGTCCGTAGGGAGAACGCCCTCGGCGAGACCGTGGAGTTCGAGTACGATGCCCTGCGCCAGCTCACCGCCAAGCGCTCCGGGGGCGCCGTGAGCACCTTCGAGTACGGGCCGTCCGGAGAGCTGTTGCGGGCTACGGGCCCGGAGAGCCGGGTCGAGTGGGAGCGTGACGGCCTCGACCGGATTCTCAGCGAGACGACAGACGGCCGGACCACGACCTTCACCTACGACGCCGTGGGCCGGCCCATACGGCGTGCCACACCCGCGGGGCAGGAGACCCACTACCGTTACGACCCGGCCGGCAACCTGGCCTCGCTCACCACCGCCGCCGGGCCCGCCCTGGCGGTTACCCATGACGCACTCGGCCAGGTGCTCTCCCGGAGACTGGGGGGCCTCACGCTGCAGCAGTCGCGGGACCCGGTCGGGCGACTGAGCGGCCAGCAGTTCCACGCCGGGAGCCGCTCGATAGGAGCCCGCAGCTACCACTACGGTCCCGCCGGCGCACTTACCGCCGTGGACGACCCGGCTCGGGGCCGGACCGCCTTCCAATTGGACGACTCCGAGCGCGTCACCGCCGTCGACGGTCCCTACTGGCAGGAGACCTACGCCTACGACGCGCTGGGCAACCAGATCGCCGCCACGTGGCCCGAGCAGCACGGCGACGCGACGGCCACGGGCGCGCGCACGTACGCGCCCAACCTGGTCACCGCGGGCGGCACCCGCTACGAGTACGACCGGGCGGGGCGGGTCACCGCCCGCATCCGGAAGCGGCTGTCGCGCAAGCCGGACGTCTGGCGCTACGAATGGGACGCAGAGGACCGGCTCACCGCCGTCACCACTCCGGACGGAACCCGCTGGCGTTACCTCTACGATCCGCTGGGGCGCCGCACCGCCAAGCTCCGCATGGCCGCCGACGGGACGACCGTCGTCGCGGAGACTCGCTTCACGTGGCACGAGACCACCCTCATCGAGCAGACAAGCCTCGGCCCGGAACTCCCCCACCCGGTCACCCTCACCTGGGAGTACGAGGGCGGGACGCCGATCGCACAGGCTGAGCGGCTCACCGGCCCGGCCCCGCAGGAGGTGATCGACTCCCGGTTCTTCGCCATCGTCACCGACATGGTGGGCACGCCCACCGAACTCGTCGACGAACACGGAACCGTCGCCTGGCACAGCCGCAGCACCCTGTGGGGCCGTACGGCGTGGGCAGCCGACAGCACGGCCCACACCCCGCTGCGCTTCCCCGGCCAGTACGACGATCCCGAGTCCGGCCTCCACTACAACGTCCTGCGCTACTACGACCCCGACATCGCCCGGTACCTCAGCCCCGACCCCCTCGGGCTGGCTCCCGCCCCGAACCCCGCCGCGTACGTCGACAACCCCCACGTGTGGACGGACCCGCTGGGCCTGGCGCCGTATGGCAAGCCGGTGCGGATGACGTTGAACAAGCTGCAGCTCAAGGGGCCGGAGTACAAGCTGACGGATGTGGAGAAGGACTTCGTCAAACAGTTGCTGGAGCGCCGGGGCAACCTGCAGGTCTACCGGACGGATCAGAAGGCCGGCATGGGCGACTTCGCCATCGTGGACATGTCCGACGCGACGAAGAAGGTGGGCTGGATCGTGGACCACAAGATGGGTGGCGGAGCCCTCCCGGGTCACCAGTTGCGCAACGCCGCCCAGGCCGCCGCAGACCTGGGGCTCGTCAAGTTCGACCTGGCGGCCGGAGACACACCCAAGCTGCTGGAGATCCTCAGCAAGCCGCGCAGGGCATGGTAGGTACGTGATCATCATTCCCCGGGTGCTCGCCACTCTGCTCGCCGAGGCCGACGAGCACCATCAGCGCGCACTGGCTCTGGACTTCGCCGAGCACGCCTTGGAGGTCTGCGGCGACCGGCTCACCCCGCCCCTCCGGGCGACTTGCACCGAACTCCTCGCCGCCGCCCGCGAGGCGGTCGGCCTGGGCCGGGCACACGAGCGGCTGGGGCGTGCGTACGACGACTTCCACGCGGTGCGTGTCACCCCCACCGGCGGCGGTGTGAGCGATGACGCCAGCGGGGTGGCCCTGATGGCCCTGTTCAGCAGCACCCAGCCGCTGATGGAAGCGGCCGGCCTCGTCGTCCGTATGGGGTCCTCGCCGCCGAGTTGCACGGACGTGGCTCGCGACGCACAAGCCGCGGTCGGCCGACGGCGGGCCGAGGACGCCGGCGACCCCGCCGCCGAGACCTCCCTCGCCCGCAGCGCGCGGTGGGAGGAGGCGCGCTGGCAGCTTGTCCGCGTCATCGAGACCGCCCCCGACCCGAGCATCTTCCGGCCGGGCAGCGCCGACCGAGGTGAAGGCGACAAGTCGACCTGACCAGAAGTCATTGGTCTACACCTTGTCTTGGTGCAGACCAAGGTGATTGACTGCGCCCCGTCAAGCTCCAACGCCGGCGTTCGCGCCGGTGACCCCCCACCAGGAGAGTGATGAGGTGCTGAGGAAACTCGGAACGAAGGTCAAGGCCATGCTCGCGATCGGGGCGCTGGCCGCCGCGCTCGCCGTCGTGGTGCCCGTGACCGCGTCGGCAGGCGAGGGCGGCACGGCGGGCGAAGGAGGCGCGGACAGGGCGGTGGCCGCGGAGTTCATGGTCAGCGAGGCGCAGTTCGAGCAGATGTTCCCGGGGCGGAACGCCTTCTACACGTACCAGGGGCTGACCGACGCGCTCAGCGCGTACCCCGCGTTCGCCAATACCGGCGACGAGACCACCAGGAAGCGGGAGGCCGCCGCCTTCCTGGCGAACGTCAGCCATGAGACCGGCGGGCTCGTGCACGTCGTCGAGCAGAACCAGGACAACTACCCGCACTACTGCGACGCGTCGCAGCCCTACGGCTGTCCTGCCGGGCAGGCCGCGTACTACGGGCGCGGGCCCATCCAGCTCAGCTGGAACTTCAACTACAAGGCCGCCGGCGACGCCCTCGGCATCGACCTGCTGAACGACCCCTGGCAGGTGGAGCGGAACGCCGCCGTCGCGTGGAAGACCGGCATCTGGTACTGGATGACGCAGTCCGGGCCCGGGTCGATGCCCGCGCACGATGCGATCGTCGGCGGGCACGGGTTCGGCGAGACCATCCGGGCCATCAACGGATCGCTGGAGTGCAACGGCGGCAACCCCGGCCAGGTGCAGAGCCGGATCGACAAGTACACGCAGTTCGTGCAGATCCTCGGCACGACCCCCGGCGACAACCTGAGCTGCTGACCCGGCCGGGCCCGACCGGCCCGGTCTGACCGATCCCGGCCGGGTGCGCGGCCCGGTCCCGCCCTTCCCGGGTGGGTCGCGCGCCCGGCCGCTCCCCCCTCGTAACCACCCCCCACCCGGAGGCAGTTGTGGCACGCGCACGTACACACAAGTTCCGGAAGACACGCAAACGCCTCGTCGGCTCCCTCGCCGCCGCGTCGCTCACCGCCGGCGCGCTCGCCGCCGCGGTCGTCACCGAGGCCGCCGCCGACCCCGAGCCGGTCACCCACGGCGCCGCCGCGGTGCCCGCGCACGCCGTCACCGGCTACTGGCAGAACTTCGACAACGGCGCCACCGTCCAGACCCTCGCCGACGTCCCCGAGGCGTACGACATCATCGCCGTCGCCTTCGCCGACGCGACCGGTACGCCCGGCCAGGTCGACTTCACCGTCGATCCCGCGCTCGACTACACCGAGGCCGCCTTCAAGGCGGACGTCGCCGCGAAGCAGGAGAGCGGCAAGTCGGTCGTGATCAGCGTCGGCGGCGAGCGCGGCGCGGTCTCGGTCAACGACGCGGCGTCCGCCGAGGCGTTCGCCACGAGCATCCTCGGGCTCATGGAGGAGTACGGGTTCGACGGCGTCGACATCGACCTGGAGAACGGGCTCAACTCGACGTACATGACGCAGGCTCTGGAGGCGATCCACGCGGGCGCCGGCGACGGCCTGGTGGTGACGATGGCGCCGCAGACCATCGACATGCAGTCGCCGGAGAACGAGTACTTCAAGACGGCGCTGAACATCAAGGACTTCCTCACCGTCGTCAACATGCAGTACTACAACAGCGGTTCCATGCTGGGCTGCGACGGGAAGGTCTACTCGCAGGGCACGGTCGACTTCCTCACCGCCCTGGCCTGCGTCCAGTTGGAGAACGGGCTCGACCCCTCGCAGGTCGGCCTCGGCACCCCCGCCTCGTCGCGGGCGGCGGGCGGCGGATACGTGGAGCCGGGCGTGGTGACCGACGCGCTCGACTGCCTCACGCGGGGCACCGGCTGCGGCTCCTTCACGCCGGAGACGACGTACCCGGAGCTGCGCGGCGCGATGACCTGGTCCACCAACTGGGACGCCGCCGACGGCAACGCCTGGTCGGACACGGTCGGGCCGCACGTCGACCAACTGCCGTAACCGTACGGGAGCAGACAGCGGGGCCGGCCGGGACTTCCCGCCCCGGCCGGCCCCGCCCCCGAACCGCCGGCCCTCAGTCCCTTCCGCTCCGGGCCGGCCTGCCGTTCTCCGCCCCCGGCCAGCCGTTGATCACGAACTGCGACCCAGGCTCGACGACCACGTCGCCCTCCGCGGAGCCGGTGATGGTGACGTTCGTGAGGTTCGCGCTGCCGCGGGCGCCGCCCATCGCGAGGATTCCGGCGCCGTTGTTGGACTTCTCGACCGACACGTTCGAGATGGTCACGTTCGGCATCTCGCCGCCGCCCGTCTTGAACTGGATCCCGTCGTACGTCGAGTCATGGATGTCCGTGTCCTTGATCGTCACGCCCGGGATCGGCTGGCCCGCGGGGAAGAGCGTGATCGCGCCGAACTCCTGCGCCTCGCCCCAGAACGCGCCGCCGCAGCGGTGGAGCGAGTTGCCCGAGATCACCGTCTCGCCGGTGAACGGCACCGGGTCGTGGTCGGTGGCGAGCATGATGCCCGGGTAGTTCGCGGTGTCGGAGATCTGGTTGTTCTCGACGGTGTTGCCGTAGCCGCCGTAGATCGCGACCCCGTTCGCGCGCCAGGGCACCTGGATGGTGTTGTTGCGGAAGTGGTTGTCGTGGCCGATGTCGACGGCCTGGTCCTTCACGTACTTGCTGGCCCAGACCGCGAGCGAGTCGTCGCCCGTGGTACGGAAGGACGAGTTGACGACCTCGGAGTTGCGGGTGCCGTTGGTGAAGTTGATGCCGTCGGCGTACGTGTTGCGTATCCGCATCCCGCTGAACGTCAGCCCGTCGGCCGGGCCCCACAGCTCCGGCTTGTCGGAGTAGTCGCGGCCGACCCAGACCCCGACGTTGGCGTGCTCGATCCACACGTTCGAGATCTCCGTGCCGACGCCGAACCGGCCGTTGAGGCCCACGCCGCCCTCCTGGCCGCCGTCGCCGCCGCGAATGGTGCCGGAGCCGAAGATGGCGAGGTCGGAGATCTTGGTGTTCTTGTCGATGTCGAAGCCGAAGTTGCCCTCGTGCGGGTGGTTGATGCCGCCGGCCTCGTGCGGCGGGGTCAGCGTGGAGAACTGCGAGTGCCACATGCCGGCGCCGCGGATCTCGACGTTGCTGATGCCGACCTGGTTGTACTGGCCGCCCTCGGGGTCGTCGGTGAGGATCTTCTGCTCCTGCCGCCACTGGCCCGGCGGGATCCAGACGCACTCGATCTCGCCGTTCTGGTCGGCGGTGACGGCCGCCTGGAGCGCCGCGGTGTCGTCGTTGCCGTCGTCGGGCACGGCGCCGTACTCGGTGATCGACGTGCACGCGGCCGGCTTCTCCTTCGGCGGCGCGACCTGCTCCAGGTCGATCAGGTCGATGACGTAGAACGCGGCCTCGTCACCGGCGTCGCGCTGGAGGCGGAAGGTGGTGCCGGCCGGGTAGCTCTCGTCGAGCAGGGCGTGGGACTCGTCGAAGAGCCGGCGGGCGTCGGTCTGCGGGGTGTTGGTCAGGCCCTCGGGGTCGTCGGTGTTGCCGTACAGCCAACTGTGCTTGGACGACAGGTCCAGCTTCTGCACGAACGCGCCGTCGGCGTAGAGGCTGAGGGTCGCCTCCGTGCCGCCGCCGCCCGGGGCGTCGGGGATGGAGTTGCGGACGACGACGGAGTTGGCCGGGGAGGTGGAGGTGAACTCGACGTACTGTCCGGTGTTCTCCAGCCGCACCGACGTGCGGCCCGAGGACTCGGACGCGAAGTTCGTGTGCCCGAAGGTGCGCTTCGCGTCGGCCTCCAGCAGGATGCCGTCGTACGTGCCGGCCTCGGCCTCGTACTCGACGTAGGGCAGCTCCGCGCCGGCCGCGGCCGCGCCGCCCGGGGCCGCTTGGCCGGAGGCGGCGGTGTCCGCGGCGGCGGTCCCGTCACCCTCGGGGGCGACGCCGGCCATGGCCTGGCCGGAGAGGGGCAGGACCCCGATCGCGACGAGGCCGAGCGCCGGTATCCCGACGGCCACACGCCGTCTGAGGTGCTTCCACTTCATGGTGTCCTCTGTTCTGTGGGGGCTGACAGAGTGCGCATGCCGTTTCCTTGCAAGAAATCAACGCAAGTTTGCGTAATAGAGTCGATGTCTTGCTGATTGGCAGTCAGAGTTTTGAGGCACCCCGCGGGTTTGTCAATGGTCCGCGCACGGCGCCCTGTCCGGGCCGCCCGCGCCGCGCGGGTAGGCTGCCGGAGGGCGGAGGGGGAACCGGAAACGTCACCGCGGGAGGATTCGTGCTCGTACTGCTGCCACCGTCCGAGGGGAAGGCCGAGGGCAGGCGCGGCGCCCCGCTGAAGCTCGACTCGCTCTCCCTGCCCGGCCTCACCGCCGCCCGCGAGACCGTCCTCGACGAGCTGGTCGCACTCTGCGCCGCCGACGAGGAGAAGGCCGCCGACGTGCTGGGCCTCACCGAAGGGCTGCGCGGCGAGGTGGCGCGCAACGCCCGGCTGCGGACCGCGCCCACCCGCCCCGCCGGGCAGGTCTACACGGGCGTGCTCTACGACGCGCTCGGCCTCGCCACGCTCGACACCCCCGCGAAGCGGCGTGCGTCGGCGTCGCTGCTGGTGTTCTCGGGCCTGTGGGGCGCGGTGCGCATCGGCGACCGCATCCCGGCGTACCGCTGCTCCATGGGCGTACGGCTGCCGGCCGCGGGCGCGCTCGGTGCGTACTGGCGCGGGCCGCTGGACGCCGCCCTGCCGGCGGCGGCCGGGCGCGGGCTCGTGCTCGACCTGCGCTCGTCGGCGTACGCGACGGCCTGGCGGCCCCGCGGCGAACTGGCCGCGCGCACGGCCGCGGTGCGGGTGCTGCACGCGACGGTGGTGGACGGGGTGGAGAAGCGCTCGGTGGTCAGCCACTTCAACAAGGCGACGAAGGGCCGGCTGCTCCGTGACCTCCTCACCTCCGGCGCGAAGCCCCGCACCCCGGCGGCGCTGCTGACGGCGCTGCGCGACCTGGGATACCGGGTGGAGGGCGACCCGCCGCGGCGGGCGGGGCAGCCGTGGGAGCTGGACGTGGTGGTGACGGAGCTGTAGGACGTCCCGCCCTCCCCGCACTCCCGCCCCAGGGTAGGCCGCCCCGCTGACAGACAGGGCCGGCGCGCACCGGCCGGAGAGCCCGTGCTGCACGGTACGCAACGTGCGTTGCACCGGCGTGGTCGCGGAGGCACGATGACCGCGTGACCACTGACTCCGCCTCCACCTCCGCGTCCGTCCCCTCCTCCGTGCTGGGCCTCGCGCCCGTCATCCCGGTCGTCGTCCTCGACGACGCCGCCGACGCCGTACCGCTGGCGCGCGCGCTGGTGGCCGGAGGGCTGCCCGCGGTCGAGGTGACCCTGCGCACGCCGGCGGCGCTCGACGCGATCCGGGCCATCGCCGCCGAGGTGCCGGACGCCGTGGTCGGCGCCGGCACGGTGCTGGACGCGGCGGCCGTGGACGCCTCCGCCGCCGCGGGCGCCCGGTTCCTCGTCAGCCCCGGCTCGACGGACGGACTGCTGGCGGCGATGGCCGCGTCGGGCCTGGCGTACCTGCCCGGGGTGTCGACGGTGTCGGAGGCGATGGGCCTGCTGGAGCGGGGGCTGACGGAGATGAAGTTCTTCCCGGCGGAGGCGTCGGGCGGCATCGCGTACCTGAAGTCCCTCGGCTCCCCGCTGCCCCGCGCCCGGTTCTGCCCGACGGGCGGCGTCACGGCCGAATCGGCGCCGCGGTACCTGGCGCTGCCGAACGTCGGCTGCGTGGGCGGCACATGGATGCTGCCGAGGGCGGCCCTCGCGGCGAAGGACTGGGCGACGGTCGAGAAGCTGGCGGCGGAGGCCGCGGCGCTCGGCAGGGGTTGAGCCCGCGGGGTGCGATCAGCGAAAAGGGAGTCTCAGCGCAGGTGCGACGTGTCGTTCAGCAGGCGCACGCTCGCGTGCCCGTCCGCGTAGTACGCGACCTCCGACACCCCCGCCGGCGACAGCTCCATCCGGTACAGCGACTCCGGCGGCGCGCCCAGCGCCAGCCGGACCAGCGTCTTGATCGGCGTCACATGCGACACGAGGAGCACCGTGCGGCCCGCGTACCGCGCGAGGAGCTTGTCGCGCGCGACCGCGACGCGGCGGCTGACCTCGGCGAAGGACTCCCCGCCGCCGCTCGGCGCGGCCTTCGTGGAACGCAGCCAGGCGGCGAGGTCGTCGGGGTGGCGCTCCCGTACCTCCGCGAACGTCAGCCCCTCCCAGGCGCCGAAGTCCGCCTCGCGCAGTCCGTCCTCGACCCTGATCTCCAGCCCGAGCCGCACGGCCGCCGCCTCCGCGGTCTCGCGGCAGCGGCGCAGCGGGGAGCTGACCACGGCCCGGACGGTGCCGCGGGCGGCGAGGAGCCCGGCGGCGGCCGCGGCCTGGCCGCGGCCGGTGGCGGAGAGCGCGGGGTCGCCGCCGCCGGTGCCGGAGAACCGTTTCTGGGGGGTGAGGGCGGTCTCGCCGTGCCGGAGGAGGAGGAACGTGGTGGGCGCCCCGAGGTCGGTGCCCCAACCCACCGCCGGGGTCGCGGTCCTGCCGGCCTCCCCGGCCCGTACGCCGCCCTCGGCCCGCGTGCCGGAACCCTCGCCCCGCGCCTCCGAGCCCTCCCGCGACCCGGCGGCGCCGGTCCCCGCGCCCAGTTCCGCCCGCGACGCCTCCGCGCTCCACCGTTCGCCGCGCCTGCCCGCGTCCATCGCCTCGTTCGCGAGCCGGTCCGCGTGCTTGTTCTGCTCCCGCGGAATCCACTCGTACGACACCCGCCCCGGCGGGAAGACCTCGCGCGCCTCCGCGGCCAGTTCGCGCATCCCGGGGTGCTTGATCTTCCAGCGCCCCGACATCTGCTCGACGACGAGCTTGGAGTCCATCCGCACCCGGACCTCCGCGTCCGGGTCGAGCCCGCGCGCCGCCCGCAGCCCGGCGATCAGCCCGCGGTACTCGGCGACGTTGTTGCTCGCCACCCCCACGTACGCCGCGTCCTCCGCCAGCACCCCGCCGTCCGCATCGCGCACCACGGCGCCGTACCCCGCGGGCCCCGGATTCCCCCGCGAGCCGCCGTCCGCCTCGACGGTGAACACGCGCCGGGCCGGTCCTGCCATCAGACGCCGGATTCGGGTGTACGGACCAGGATCCGGCGGCAGTTCTCGCACCGTACGACGGTGTCGGGGGCCGCGGCCCGTACCTCGTTGATCTCCGTGATGTTCAGCTCCAGCCGGCAGCCCTCGCAGCGCCGCTGGTACAGCCGGGCCGCGCCGACGCCGCCCTGCTGCTCGCGCAGCTTGTCGTACAGCTTCAGCAGGTCCGCCGGGATCTCGCCCGCGGCGGCCGCGCGCTCCTTGGCGACCGCGCCGGCCTCGGCGTCGATCTCGCCGACCGTCGCGTCGCGCCGCGCCGTGGCGTCCGCGATCTTGGCCTGAACCGACTCGACCCGGCCGGTCAGCTCCGCCACCCGCTCCTGCACGGTCTCGCGGCGCTCCATGACCTCCAGGACCACGTCCTCCAGGTCGCTCTGCCGCCGGGCCAGCGAGGCGATCTCGCTCTGCAGGTTCTCCAGGTCCTTCGGCGAGGTCACCGCGCCGGAGTCCAGCCGCTGCTGGTCGCGCGCGGCGCGCTGGCGCACCTGGTCGACGTCCTTCTCGGCCTTGACCTGCTCGCGTTCGGTGTCGCTCTCCTCGGTCTGCGCGGCGACGAGCAGGTCGCGGTGCTGCGCGAGGTCGGCCTCCAGTCCCGCGACCTCCTCGTGTTCCGGGAGGGTGCGGCGGCGGTGCTGGAGCTGGGTGAGGCGGACGTCGAGGGCCTGGACGTCCAGCAGGCGGATCTGGTCGGCGGGCGCTGCGTTCAAGCTGGCTGCTCCGGGCTCGTAGGGGCAAGGCTGGCGTGGGATGCGGGGGATCCCGCGGTGCCCGCGGACGGTGCGGCAGAGGTGGATCGTGCCGCAGGTGCGGGCGCGTGCGTGGTCCAGGGGTCGGTCACGATACGCGACACGCGCGTGCGCAGACCCCATGCGTTCCGGTCCGAGATCGCGTCCAACTGCGCGGCGGCCTGCTCGCACCAGGGCCACTCGCTGGCCCAGTGGCCCGCGTCGATCAGGTACGGGCGGCCGCCGGCGGCGAGCGCGGCGTGCTGCTGCGCCTCGGAGACCGGGTGGTGGCGCAGGTCGGCGGTGACGTAGACGTCGACGCCCGCGGCGCGCACCGCGTCGAAGAGCCCGTCGCCGGAGCCGCCGCAGACGGCGGCCGTACGGACCTCGCCCTCCGGGTCGCCGGCGACGCGCAGTCCGGTGGCGGTACGGGGCAGGGCCGCGGCGGCGCGGTCGGCGAACTCCCGCAGCGGCACCGGGGCGTCCAGCTCGCCGAGGCGGCCGAGGCCGCGGCGGCCCGCGGGGTCGTCGGCGTCGGGCACCAGGGGCCCGGTGACGCGCAGGCCGAGGGCGCCGGCGAGGGCGTCGGAGACGCCGGGGTCGGCGCGGTCGGCGTTGGTGTGAGCGACGTGCAGCGCGACGTCGTTCTTGATGAGGGTGTGCACGACGCGGCCCTTGAACGTGCCGGCCGAGACGGTCGACGTACCGCGCAGGTAGAGGGGGTGGTGCGTGACGAGCAGGTCGGCGCTCCACTCGACGGCCTCGTCGACGACCTCGCGGACCGGGTCGACGGCGAACAGCACGCGCTCCACGCGGGCGTCCGGGTCGCCGCACACCGTGCCGACCGCGTCCCACGGCTCGGCGCGGCCGGCGGGCCAGAGGGCTTCGAGCGCGGCGACGACGTCGGCAAGTGCAGGCACGGGGCAAGGCTACCTCCGCCGGCAGGGCCCCGGTGCGGCGCCCACCGGCAAGCACAGGGGGCGGCGCGGCGAAGCGGAACGGCGGATCCGCCACCCGTATGTGTGAAGTGACCGGCGCCGCGCCGATTGCTGTGACGTGCGAAAACTACCTTCACGTGCGGAGGTGAGGGAACCGGATGAGGCCCATTGCAGAATCGATTCCTTCAGTGACGACGGGGACGGCGGCGACGCCCGCCCCGACGACGGCCCCGACGACAGCGGCGGCGGACGCGACGCGGGCGCCGGATGCGGTACCGGGTCGGGACGCGGCGGCCGCGGGTGCGGAGACGGGCGCGGCGGCCGCCGGGGCGGCGGCGGACCAGGGACCGCCGACGCCTGCGGGAGCGCGGGCCGTTGCGCGCCGGCCCGGCGCCGCGGACCCGGCACCCCGAGCGGGGACGGGACCCGCCGCGGGAGCGGGGACCGCCGCACCGGCCACTGCGGGGAACGCCGCCGCTATGGTCGCGGTCACCGCGACGTCGCCCCCGCGACTCCCCGCATCCCCCGGGCGCCACGCCGCCCCGCCGACCGCCGCTCCCCCGGCCGCCGCCCCCGGCCGCCCCGTGGGACGGGCCGGATTCACCCTCACCGCCGACGGCACGTACGGCGCCTGCCTCGCCGCCGACGCGGACGGCAACTGGTTCCCCGAACGGTGGACCCTGCACGGCCCGGAGGCGTATACGGTTCCCCTCCCCTGCGCGCAGCCGGAGGAGCCGGGGACCACGGTCCTGCCGCTGGCCGACGGCCGCGTGCTGGTCCGCCGGCTCGTCGGCGGCGCCGACCACACGTTCTCCCTTCTGCACCCCTCCGGGCCCGACACCACCGAGCAGACCCTCGGCTCGGTGACGGCGCCCCGGCTCGCGCTCGTGCCGCCCGCGCCGGAGAGCGCGGAGGTGTACGCGCTGGCGCCCCCGGAGCCCGGCGGCGAGACCACCGCCGTGTGGCGGGTGTACGGGGGCGGGTTCGCCGGCGCCGGCACGGCGCACCCGGAGCGGGTCGGCGAACTCCCCGGCCGGTGCGCGGGCCGCGGCTGGCTGGACCGTACCGGCCGGGCGCTCGCCGTCGACCAGGAACGTGACGGGCGGACGAAGGCCGTGACGGTCGGGCTGCACGGCGGGGTGGAGGTCAGCCCGCTGCTGATGCTCACCGAGGAGAGCAACGACCGTCTGCTGCTCGCCGATCCCGACAGCGGGCTGCTGCTCCTGCGCTCCGACGCCCCGGGCCGCGACCGGCTGGGGTGGGGGGTGCTGGGCAGCGGACGCCCGGTGCGGTTCCCGGACGCGCTGTGCCCGCGGGACACGGCGGTGACGCCGTTCGCGGTGCAGCCGGGGCAGGTGCTGACGCCGGAGCACTGCGGGGTGGCGCTGCGGCTCGAAGGACCGGGCGGCTGCCGGCTCGGCGTGTGGCGGCCGGCGGCGCGGCGGCTGGTCCAACTGCCGCCGCTGCCGGGGTGGATCACCGGCAGCGGGCTGTGGACGCAGTGGGGCGAGCTGCGGCTGCCGTACGCGACCCCCGCCCACCCCTGCGGCCTGGCCCGCCTGGCGATCCCCGACCCGTCGGCGGCCGAGTTGCTGAACGCACCGCCCCTGAGCGACCCGCCCCCCGACCGCGCACCGGACGAGACCGGCGAGCCGCCCCCCGAGGAGGACGCCCCCACCCGCCCCGTCCCCCTCCGGCACGCGCCGCTCTGAAGCCCCTTCCCCGCCCCGGCGGCGCATCCCCCGGGGCGGGGAAGGCTCAGTCGTGCTCGATGAGCGCGTCCGCCAGCACCGGGGACTCGTCCCGCTCCACGGCGCTCGCGGTCAGCCGGATCCGCCCGGTCCCCGCGGGCGCGCCCGCCTCCGGCCACAGCCGGATCCGCAGCGTCTCGCCCGGGTACACCACCCCCGCGAACCGCGTCGCGTACGACCGCACCCGCCCGGGGTCGCCGGCCAGGACCGTGTCCACCGCCGCCTTCAGCGCCATGCCGTACGAGCACAGCCCGTGCAGGATCGGCCGGTCGAAGCCGGCGAGGGCGGCGAACTCCGGGTCGGCGTGGAGCGGGTTCCAGTCGCCCGAGAGGCGGTAGAGCAGCGCCTGGTCCTCGCGGATGCCGCGGTCGGCGACGTGCGCCGGGGGGCCCTCGGGGGCGGGCAGGCGGGGCGACGGACCGCGGTCGCCGCCGAAGCCGCCTTCGCCGCGGACGTAGAGCTGGGTGTCGGAGGTCCACAGCGGGCCGTCCGCGTCGGCGGCCTCGGTACGCAGCACCAGCACGGCGGCCTTGCCCTTGTCGTGGACGGCGGCGATGCGCGAGGTGCGGGTCGCCTCGCCGGCGGGCGGCAGCGGGCGGTGGAGTCCGATGCGCTGGGCGCCGTGGAGTACGGCGGTGAGGTCGACGTCGACGCCGGGGGCACCGAGCCCCGCGCCCTCGCCGGCCACGCCGCCGTCGCCGGCGACGGTGACGAAGGCGGGCAGCACGCGCAGCCGGTCCTCCAGGACGTAGCGCAGTTCGGCCGGGTCGGTGGCGGGGCGTCCCGCGCCGATGCCGAGGTGGTAGAGGAGGACGTCCTTGCGGGTCCAGGCGATCCTGGTCTCGCGGGGTGCGGCGGCGAGGGCCCGGGCGGCGTCGATGGGCATGGTGGCACTGGCTCCTTCACCGGCCGCGGGGGCGCCCGCGGCCCGAGGTGTCGGCAAGGGGCCGCGGGCCCGGCGCGGCCGTGCGGACGGGGGTGCATGGGTACGCGGGCACGGCGGCCGAGAGCGCGAGAAGACCCCGGCGTGCCGTCCGCACCAGTCGGCACGCCGGGGTCGCTCTCGGGGCGCGGCCGGAACCGTGCAACAAGAACACGTTCTCGCCGCCGGATACATGTATAACGCAGTCCCCGGCGGTTGGGAAGACCGTAAAGCCCCTTTGCTGATACTCCGTCAGCATTCGAGCACACGGGCAGTCGACGAGGCATGCGCGCGATCCCGGGCGGCCGTTCGGGGGACAGCTCCGGCAAGGCTTCTTGTATGCCTTATCCCGCTCCTGTGCATTCGACACATGCGCGGATATAAAAGGACTAGTACGACCGCTACGGCACTGGCGCTCGGCGCCGCCCTGCTCGCCACCGCCTGTGCCCGCGGTCCCGTCGGCACCACGTCCGACGACGGCAAGACCACCGGCAAGGAGGCGCGGGCGCCCTTCACCCTCGTCGCCACGGGCGACATCCTGCCGCACGACTCGGTGATCCAGCAGGCGAACCGGGACGCCGGCGGCAAGGGCCACGACTTCCGCCCCATGCTCGCCGGCGTGAAGCCCGTCATCTCCGCCGCCGACCTGGCGATCTGCCACATGGAGACGGTCTACGGTCCGGCCGGCGGCCCGTTCAGCGGCTACCCCTCCTTCGTCTCCCCGCCGCAACTCGCCGCCGCGGCCGGCGACACCGGCTACGACTCCTGCTCCACCGCCTCCAACCACACCCTCGACGCCGGCTCCCAGGGCATCGGCCACACCCTCGACGCCCTCGACGCCGCCGGCGTCGCCCACACCGGGTCGGCCCGCACCCCCGCCGAGGCGCACCGGCCCGCGCTGCTGGAGGCGGGCGGCGCGACGGTGGCCCAACTCGCGTACACCTACGGCACGAACGGCGTCGAGCCGCCGCAGGACCAGCCGTGGGCGGTCAACATCACCGACCCCGAGCGGATCGTCTCGGACGCGCGCCGGGCCCGCCGGGCGGGCGCCGACATCGTCGTGGTCAGCCTGCACTGGGGCACGGAATGGCAGGACGCGCCGGACGCGACGCAGCGGCAGCTCGCCCGCGCGCTGACCGGCTCGCGCTCGGCCGGGGCGCCGGACGTCGACCTGATCCTCGGCACGCACGCACACGTGCCGCAGGCGTACGAGAAGGTGAACGGCACCTGGGTGGTCTACGGTATGGGCGACCAGATCGCCGGCCGCATGATCAACAACGCCGGGGCCCGCGACCCGCGCGGCAACCAGGGCACCATCGCCCGCTTCACCTTCTCCCCGCCCGCGCCGGACAGCGCGCGCTGGCGGGTGACCAAGGCGGAGTACCTGCCGCAGCTCATGGACCACGACCGCGCGGGCCCGCCGCGGGTCGTCGACCTGAACGCCGAACTCGCCGCCGGCGACGCCCCGGAGCGCTACCAGCGCGTACGCGACCGCATCAGCGACGTCGTCCTCAGCCGCGGCGCGGCCGCGGACGGGCTGACCACACCCCGCTGACCCCCCGCCGCACACCCGCCGCCGGAAAGCCCCCGGCCGGCGCCCCCGCCGGAAACCCCGCCCGGCAGCGCCGTACACACACCCCTCGCCCCGCCCGGATCACGCCTTCGCCGGCCCCGGCACGGCGGCCGGGCGGGGCAGGGCTATGAGCATCAGCGCCGCGCAGCCCAGCAGGATCCCGACGCCCGTCTGGAACGCCAGCGAGTACCCCGAGGCCAGTGCCTCGGGCCCGGACCCGCCGCCGATGCGCGTGGCGGCCACCGTCGACAGCACCGCGAGGCCCAGCGAACCGCCCATCGTCCGCGACGTGTTCATCACCCCCGACACCACGCCCGCGTCCCCCGCGGGCGCCCCCGAGGTCGCCAGGTGGGCCAGCGGCGTGGCCATGAAGCCCACCCCGGCCATCATCAGGATCCCGGGCCCGGCGATGTCCGTGACGTACGTGCCGCCCGCGTCCGCCGTGCTCTGCCACAGATAGCCGCCGGCGGCCATCATCACGCCCGCGATCGCCAGCGCCTTCGCGCCCGTACGGGCCAGCACCCGCGGCGCCAGCTTGGACGCGGCCACGATCGTCAGCGAGTGCGGCACGAAGGCGAAGCCGGCCTCGATCGGCGAGTAGTCCAGGACGTTCTGCATGTAGAGCGAGAGGAAGTACCAGGACGAGAACATCGCCGCGCCGGTCACGAACATCGCCGTGTTGGCCGCCGACACCGACCGCAGCCGGAACAGCCCCAGCGGCATCAGCGGCGCCCGCGTCCTCGCCTCCACCACCAGGAACGCCCCGACCAGCGCCAGCCCGCCGCAGAGCGGCAGCAGCACTGCGGCCGCCGTCCACCCGTGGCTCTCGGTCTGCACGATCCCGTACGACACGGCGCCGATCCCGGCGGTGACCAGGGCCGCGCCCGGGATGTCGAGCCGCCGCCGCGGCCCGCCGCGGCTCTCCGCCAGCCACAGGGCCGCGCAGGTGAGGACCACGGCGCCGACCGGCACGTTGATCAGCAGCACCCAGCGCCACGACAGTGCGTCCGTGAGCACCCCGCCGACGAGCGAACCGGCCGCCCCGCCGCCCGCGCCGGCCGCCGTCCACGTCCCGATCGCGCGCACCCGCACCGGGCCCTCGGGCACGGACGAGGTGAGCAGCGTCAGCGTCGAGGGCGCCAGCACCGCGGCGCCGACGCCCTGCACGGCCCGCGCGACGAGCAGGTGCCACGGCTCCTGCGCGAGTCCCCCGGCGAGGCTGGCGGCGGTGAACACCGCGAGGCCCACGAGGAAGACGCGCTTGCGGCCGAAGATGTCCCCGGCCCGGCCGCCGAGCAGCATCAGGCCGGCGAAGGCCAGCGTGTACAGGTTCACCACCCACTGCAGTCCCGACGCGCTCATCCCCAGGTCCTCACGCATGGACGGCAGCGCGACATTGACGACGGAGACGTCGAGCACGACGAGGAACTGGCCCGCGCACGCCGTGAGCACGACGACCCACAGCGGTGCGGCGGAACGGCGCCCGGCCGCCTCGGGCAGCCGGGTACCGGGTGGTGACTGGTGCATGCCGCCATGGTCGCACCAGCCTCCGACACCGCGCACGGGCATATCGGTGTACGGACCATGCGACCGGGGTCCTACGCCCATGAGGCAGGATTCCGGCGGGTACGCGGCACCGGTGGCGCCTACCCGCCCGTACGCGGCACCGGTGGCGCCGCGCAGGACACGTCGCCCGCCGGCCGAGGAAAGGCACCGCCGATGGAGCTGCCCCCGCCCGCCCCCGCCCTGCTGTCCCCACCCGCCCCCGCCGTACTGGCCGCGTTCGAGGCCGCCCCCGGCTTCATGCCCCGCGACGAGGGCCTGGCGCTCCACGCCGCCGCAGCCGAAGCCGCCGGCCTCGGGCTCCCCCTGCTGGAGGTCGGCACGTACTGCGGCCGCTCCACGATCCTGCTCGCCGCCGCCGCCCGCGCGGCCGCCCGCCCCGGCGTCGTGGCCGTCACCGTCGACCACCACCGCGGCAGCGAGGAGCAGCAGCCCGGCTGGGAGTACCACGACCCCGCGCTCGTCGACCCCGCCACCGGCCTGATGGACACCCTGCCGGCGTTCCGCCGCACGCTGTACGCGGCCGGCCTCGAAGACCACGTCGTCGCGGTCGTCGGCCGGTCGCCGCAGATCGCCGCGCTCTGGAACCGGCCGCTCGGGCTGGCCTTCGTCGACGGCGGCCACACCGACGAGCACGCCACGGCCGACTACGAGGGCTGGGCCCCGCACGTCGCGCCGGGCGGGCTGCTGGCCGTGCACGACGTGTTCGCCGACCCGGCCGAGGGCGGGCAGGCACCGTACCGTATCTACCGGCGCGCGCTGGACTCCGGGGCGTTCACGGAGAGCGCCGCGCAAGGAAGCCTTAAGGTACTGCGCCGTACCGGCACCGGAATTTGACCGTCGGATTCTTCTGCTACGGTCGCACGGATGTCCAGCCAGAACCGGCGGCCTCTCCGCGCCTATCTCCTGCTCGCACCCGTGGCACCGCTGGCCTTCGCCGGCGTACTCGTGTGGCAGTCGGCGGACGGCGACGGTTCCGGCGGGAACGGGCGGGAACCCGGCGGGGCTCCGCCTGCGTCCTCCTCCCCGACCCGGCCCACCGCCGAGGATCCCGAGGATTCGAGCGACTCGAAGAATGCGAAGGACGCGAAGGACCCGGAGGTGGGCGTGATGCCGCTGGCCGGAAAGGTGATCGTGCTGGACCCCGGGCACAACCCGAACAACCGCGACCACGCTGCCGAAATCAACCGCCAAGTCGACATAGGCACCGTGCGCAAGGAGTGCGACACCACCGGCACCGCCACCAACGGCGGTTATGCCGAGGCGGACTTCACCCTGGACGTGGCCCGGCGCGCCCGCACCCTGCTGCGCGCACAGGGCGCGGAGGTGCGGCTCACGCAGGACGGCAAGCGGGAGTTCGGGCCGTGCATCGACGAACGCGCCGAGGCCGGCAACAAGGCCGGGGCCGACGCGGTCGTCTCCATCCACGCCGACGGCGGCGGACCGGGTTCGCGCGGGTTCCACGTGATCCTGCCGGGCGAGGTGAACGAGGGAAAGGCGGACACCACCGCCATCGTGAAGCCCTCGCGGAAGCTGGGCAAAGAGTTGAAGTCACACTTCGCGGAGGAAACCGGAAGTAAGCCCTCCAACTATGTGGGCAACGACACAGGCTTCACGGTCCGCACCGATCTGGGCGGACTGAACCTCTCGACTGTGCCCAAAGTCTTCATCGAATGCGGCAACATGCGGGACGCTAAGGACGCCGACCGGCTGACGGACGCCGCATGGCGGCAGCGGGCGGCGCACGGAATCACGAACGGCATCGGGGCTTTCCTGGCAGGGTAGGCGCAAGCCGTCGACAGACCGGGAAATGCACACCGGGGGAACAAGGGGGACTCGTGGCCAGGGGGCCCGATGTGGCCAAACTGCGGACCCGTACGATGGGGCCTCATTTCGCGCTCCGCAGCGTGGGGATCTGCACCAGCAACAGCGTCAACGACCAATACGTAAGGGACATTTCGTGAACATCCGCTCACTCACTCGGGGCGACGGCGTAGTGATCGGAGCAGCGCTGCTGCTGATTATCGCCTCGTTCCTCGGCAGCATCTCGGTGGACTGCCCCGGCGGGGCCGACTGCGGCGGGGACGTGCCGAATGGCTGGGACTCCGACCAGTTCCCCCTGCTGCCGTCCGTCTTCCTGACCGGCATCTTCGCAGCCGCGCTCATCTTCCTGGGCCGGGTGAAGACCGGCGACCGCGAGTTCGGCGGTCTCCGGCTCGACCAGTGGGGCACCGCGCTGTCGGCCGCCGCACTCCTCAGCTCGCTCTTCATGCTCTTCGGCGGCGCGCGCAACATGGCCAACGAAGCCGTGGGCCAGGACATCTTCGGCATGGGCGTCGGCCTGATCCTCGGGCTCATCGCCAACCTCGCGATGGCCGCGGGCGCGATCCTCGGGCAGACCGTCCCGGCGCTCAAGGCGAACCTGCTGAGCAGCCCCGGTGCCCCGGCGCCCGCCGCCCCGTACGGCGGCGGCCAGCCGCAGCCCGGCTACGGCTACCCCGGCGGCCAGCCCGGTCCCGGCGGCCCCGGCGGCCCGCAGGGCGGCGCCCCGTTCGGCGGCGGTCAGCAGGCTCCCTTCGGCGGCGGTCCCGGCGCGGGCGGCCCGCAGCCGGGCGGCCCGCAGGCCGGTGGACCGGCGGGCGCCAGGCCGCAGGCGCAGGCCGCGCCGCAGCCGGCGGCCGGCGGCTCGTTCGCGCCGTTCTGGTTCGCGGTGCCGGCGGCCCGGCCGCTGTTCGCGGAGGACGGCTCGTCGGCGCAGATCGCCGAGCTGACCCCGGGCATCTGGTACCTGGCGGTGGACCAGCGCGGTGCCGCGCTGGTCGCGCAGACCCAGGACGGCCGCCGCGGCGTGCTGCAGGACACCACGGGTATCCAGCGCGGCGCCTGACGCCCGCGCCTGGCGCATCCCCGACGGCCCCCGTCCGACGCTTCGGGCGGGGGCCGTCGCGTGCGCGCGGTGGAGCGACGGCCGCACGCGGTACGTCCCGCCAGCGCACTCGCCCCCAGGCCGTCGCCGCCAGCCAGGTGTCCAGCACCCCCGCCCCGCCCAGCACCTCCACCCGGCCGCTGTCCGGCGGCAGCCGCCGGCAGAAGACCCGGAGCACGTCCGCCAGCGGCCCGCGCAGCGCCACCGCCGCCTTCGCATGCGCCCTGCGACGAATGTGGGGGTAGCCACTCGCTCGGATCAGTCCACGCTCGCACGCCGTCGGTCAGAGACTCCCGGGAGCGGCGACCCATACAGCCTTCAGGTCAGTCGCATCCGCGACAGCCTCGAAGTCACGGTCGTAGTGCAGCAGGATCAGACCGGATAGCTCGGCGACGGCAGCCAGGGCCAGATCCACGGCGCCGGCGCTGCGATGCGTGCCCTTCTCCGTGAGCCTGAGCTGGACAGCGTGCGCACGGCCGAAGGTGGCATCCGGCGTCGGGGCCCCGTTGAACAGGGTGCGGATCTGCTCGTGCATGTGGAGCCGGTCAGCGAGGGAGCGCGCGGAATACAGCAGCTCAAGCTGGGTGATGTCACACATGGCGATGACGCCCTGAGCGAGGTGATCACGCCATCGTTGCCGTACGCCGGAGTCGGTCAGGATGCGCACCGCTGCTGAGGTATCGATCAGGTGGGTGACGGTCACCGGTAGTTCTTCTTGTCAAGGAGCAGCTCGATGTCGTAGGCACCGTCCTCGCCCATCTCGACCAGCCGGTCGAGGGCGCGCAGTCGGCTTCGGCGCTGGGTGATCTCCAGCAGCGCCGCGTTCACGGTGTCCTTCTTGGTCTTCGTGCCGAGAAGCTCGCCGGCTTCGGCGAGTATGGCGTCATCGACCTCTACAAGCAGCTTGGACATTGCCCGCCTCCAGCGATAGCCAATATATCCACTGCAACTATCTCACATATACCGAGCAGGTGGGGCGTGCCCTCGCGGCGGTCGTCATGGATGCCCGCCGACCGCCACTCAGGCATCAGGTCACCCAGCCGGCACGGGCGTCCGTTCCGGTGCCGTCGACCAGCCGGCAGACCGTCTCGATGTCGGTCCGCACCTGCGCGCTCGACGCGCGCCCCGACAGCCAGGTGATGAGCGCCGCGTGCCACGTGTGCTCGATCACCCGCGCCACCGACAACTGCTCCGGCGCCGGCCGGCCCTCGGCGCCCATCGCGTCCAGGATGATCGCCGACGTCAGCCGGGAGGCGACCTCGACCTCCGGGCTCGCCGACCGGTCGGCGAAGATCAGGGCACGCACCATCGCGTCCGCGAGCTGCGGCTCGCGCTGGAGCGCTCGGAAGGCGCGCAGCAGCGTCTGCGCCACCCGGGCGCCCGGCTCGGTGGCGGTCGGCGGGCGCTTGCGCAGCGTCTCGTGCAACTGCCGCAACTGGTCCTGGAGGGTGGCGACGAGCAGGTGCACCTTGGACGGGAAGTACCGGTACAGCGTGCCGAGCGCGACGCCCGCCCGCTCCGCGACCTCGCGCATCTGCACCGCGTCGAACCCGCCGCGGCCGGCCAGCTCCGCGGTGGCCTGGAGGATGCGGCGGCGGCGCGCCTCCTGCCGCTCGGTGAGCTGCGCCCTGCCCGCCCTCGATGTTGTCGTCATGTGTCCCGATCTGTGCCGTGCTTCCCCCGACGGCAGCTCCGGCGGGCAGCTCTCGCTACCAACCGGTAGATTCGAAGCCGCCGAACGTCTGCCTGAAACTTGTTCTAGATTAGCGCGAGCGGTTACGCTCCGGCGAAACTGCAGTGAGAAGGGGGCCGTACGTGACCGCCGAGGTGCCACTGCGCATCGCCCTGCTCAGCTACAAGGGCAACCCCTTCTGCGGCGGACAGGGTGTCTACGTCCGCCACCTCTCGCGTGAGCTGGCCCGCCTCGGCCACCGGGTCGAGGTGATCGGCGCCCAGCCCTACCCCGTGCTCGACCCCGGCGTCACCCTGACGGAGCTGCCCAGCCTCGACCTCTACCGGCAGCCCGACCCCTTCCGCACCCCCGCGCGCGGCGAGTACCGCGACTGGATCGACCTGCTCGAGGTCGGCACGATGTGGACCGGCGGCTTCCCCGAGCCGCTGACGTTCAGCCTCCGCGCCCGCCGCCATCTGGCCGCCCGCCGCGGCGAGTTCGACGTCGTCCACGACAACCAGACCCTGGGCTACGGCCTCCTCGGCGGCGCCCGCGCCCTCGGCGCCCCGCTCGTGACCACCGTGCACCACCCGATCACCGTCGACCGGGACCTGGAGCTGGCCGCCGCGCCCGACTGGCGGCGGCGCTACTCGGTGCGCCGCTGGTACGGGTTCACGCGCATGCAGCGCCGCGTCGCCCGCCGGCTGCCCGCGGTGCTGACGGTCTCCGGCTCGTCGCGTACACAGATAACGGCCCAGCTCGGGGCGCGCCCCGAGCGGGTGCACGTGGTGCCGATCGGCGCGGACACCGAGCTGTTCACACCCGACCCTTCCGTGCCGCGGGTGCCGGGCCGGATCGTCACGACGGCGAGCGCGGACGTGCCGCTGAAGGGTCTCGTGCACCTCGTCGAGGCGCTGGCCAAGATCCGTACGGAGCAGCCGGACGCGCACGTGGTCGTGGTCGGCAAGCGCGCGGAGGACGGGCCGGTCGCGCAGGCCGTCGAGCGCTTCGGGCTCGGCGGGGCGATCAGGTTCGTCACCGGCATCAGCGACGAGGAGTTGGTCGGCCTGCTGCGCAGCGCGCAGGTCGCGTGCGTGCCTTCGCTGTACGAGGGCTTCTCGCTGCCGGCCGCCGAGGCGATGGCGACGGGCACGCCCCTGGTCGCCACGACGGGCGGCGCGATCCCCGAGGTGGCGGGCCCGGACAACGAGACGAGCCTGGCGGTCCCCCCGGGAGACGCCGGCGCCCTGGCCGGCGCCCTCACCCGCCTGCTCGCCGACGCCCCGCTGCGGGCCCGTCTGGGCGCGGCGGGCCGCGAGCGGGTACTGGCCCGCTTCACCTGGGCCCAGGCGGCGAAGCAGACCGCGGAGCGCTACCGGGAGGCGATCGCGGCCGACGCGGCGACGGCCGCCCGCCCCCGGCCGAGGGGCGGCCCGGCGACGGCAAGGATGCGCGCGGCAGGCGGTGACCGCTGATGCCCCGCGGGGAGGGGGAGCGTGCCGACGCCTGCCCCACCCGCCGTCGCGAGCGGCCGCGCGCCGCGGCGCCGCACCGCCGCGCCCTCTTCCCCGCTCCCCCGCCCCGTGGCAACGACGCCCCGGACGCCCGCGCCCTCGCGCACTCCTCTCCCCCGCCCCTCCCCGCCCCCGTACGCCTCCCGCCCACCCCTCCGGAGGAGATTTGCTGACCGTCGACTTCACCCGCTTTCCGCTCGCGCCCGGCGACCGCGTGCTCGACCTCGGTTGCGGCGCCGGGCGGCACGCCTTCGAGTGCTACCGGCGCGGCGCCCGCGTCGTCGCCCTCGACCGCGACGGCGACGAGATCCGCGAAGTCGCCCGCTGGTTCGCGGCGATGAAGGAGGCGGGCGAGGCCCCGGCGGGTGCCGCCGCCACGGCCGTCGAAGGCGACGCCCTCGCGCTGCCGTTCCCCGACGACAGTTTCGACGTCGTCATCGTCTCCGAGGTGATGGAGCACATCCACGACGACAAGGGCGTGCTCGCCGAAATGGTGCGCGTGCTGCGCCCCGGCGGCCGGATCGCGGTCACGGTGCCGCGCTACGGCCCCGAGAAGGTCTGCTGGGCGCTCTCGGACGCGTACCACGAGGTCGAGGGCGGCCACATCCGCATCTACAAGGCGGACGAACTGGTCGGCAGGATCCGCGAGTCGGGCCTCAAGCCGTACGGACTGCACCACGCGCACGCGCTGCACTCGCCGTACTGGTGGATCAAGTGCGCCGTCGGCGTCGACAACGACACGTCGCCCGCGGTCCGCGCGTACCACAAGCTGCTGGTCTGGGACATCATGAAGAAGCCGCTCGCGACCCGCCTCGCCGAGCGGCTGCTCAACCCGGTCATGGGCAAGAGCGTCGTCGTCTACGCGACCAAGCCCCACGAGGGCGGCCGGTGACCAGCTCCGAGCGGACCGAGCACCTCGTCCTGCCCGGCGTGCTGGACGCCGCCGAGGTGGCGCAGACCGTCGCCGGGATCGCCGCGGTGCAGCGGGACGACGGGGCGATCCCGTGGTTCCGGGGGCACCACCTCGACCCGTGGGACCACACCGAGGCGGCGATGGCCCTGGACGCCGCGGGCGAGCACGCGCGCGCGGAGGCGGCGTACGAGTGGCTGCGCCGGCACCAGCTCGCGGACGGCTCCTGGTACGCGGCGTACGCGGACGGGGACGCCGCCCGGCCCACCGACCGCGGCCGGGAGACGAACTTCTGCGCGTACCCCGCGGTCGGCGTCTGGCACCACTATCTGGCCACCGGGGACGAGGCGTTCCTGCGCCGGATGTGGCCGGTGGTGCGGGGCGCGGTGGAGTTCGTGCTGCGGCTCCAGCAACCCGGCGGCCAGGTGGGCTGGAAGCGGGAGGCGGCGGACGGCGAGGTGCTCACCGACGCCCTGCTGACCGGCTCCTCGTCCGTGCACCAGGCGCTGCGCTGCGCGCTGGCCGCCGCCGAGCGGCTCGGCGAGCAGCAGCCCGGCTGGGAGCTGGCACTCGGCCGGCTCGGGCACGCGATCCGGCGGCATCCGGAGCGGTTCCTGGACAAGGACCGCTTCTCGATGGACTGGTACTACCCGGTGCTCGGCGGCGCGGTCACCGGCCCCGCGGCCACCGCGCGCATCGAGCGCGAGTGGGACCGCTTCGTCGTCCCGGGGCTCGGCGTGCGCTGCGTCGGCGACCGGCCGTGGGTGACCGGCGGCGAGAGCGCGGAGCTGGTGCTCGCGCTCTGGGCGGCGGGCGACGGCGACCGGGCGCTGGAGGTGCTGCGCTGGCTGAAGCACCTGCGGGCGGAGGACGGCATGTACTGGACCGGGTACGTCTTCGAGGACGACGCGATCTGGCCCGCGGAGCGCACGTCGTGGACGGCGGGGGCGCTGCTGCTCGCGCTGGCGGCGGTCGGCGGCGAGGAGGCGACGGGCGCGGTGTTCGGCGGGGCGGGGCTGCCGCGGGGGCTGGACCCGGACTGCTGCTGAGGGATACGGGACGGGGCGTTCGTACGGGCCCCGAAGGCCCGGTCCGTACGGGATCCGCACCGCAACCGCCCTCGTCAGCCGCCTCCCGGCCGGGACCGGCGCTGACCTCCGCGGGTACGGGCGGTAAGGTGAGCGGCGACAACTTCAACTGCGCCCCGCAGGGGAAGCCGGTGCGAAACCGGCGCTGACCCGCAACCGTGAGCGCGGCCGCCATGGCCGTGCGAGCCGGAGCACCCGCGGGGCGCGGCAGGCTCAAAGGGGCCCCGCCGGTACCGATGCCGGCCCGGGCCCCGTCCGTCGCGGTATGCGGAGCTGAGCCCGGTCCCCCGGCGCGCGTCGAGCGCGGACGGGCGGCCGCGGCCGGCTGTGCCGGCCGCCCCGTCCCGAAAGGCCCCCGCTCCGTCATGGCTCCGATAGGCCGGACCGCCGCCGCCCGCGGCACGCGCGCCGCACTCGCCGCCGCAGTGCTGCTGCCCCTCACCGTCGCCGGCCCGGCGTCGGCGGCCTCGGCCGCCACCGCGCCGCAGGCGGCACCGCGGGTCGCCGCGCAGGGCGCGCCCGCGCAGGCCGTACCCGCACAGAAGAAGCTGCCCGAGGGGCTTTACGGCACCGCGGACCCCGAGTTCGACGGCGTCTGGCGGCAGTCGCTGGCCCTTCTCGCCCAGCGCTCGCAGCAGTTGCGCCCGGCTCCGGCCGCGGTCGCCTTCCTCACCGGGCAGCAGTGCGCGGACGGCGGCTTCGCCGCGTACCGCGCGGATGTCGCGAAGCCCTGCGACGAGGCGGCCGAGGACACCAACGCGACCGCCGCCGCGGTGCAGGCGCTGAGCGCAGTGGGCGGGGAGCGCAAGGCCGTGGCCGAGGGCGTGGCCTGGCTGAAGGAGATCCAGAACGAGGACGGCGGCTGGGGCTTCAACCCCGGCGGCCCGACGGACGCCAACTCGACCGCGGTCGTGGTCGGTGCGCTCGCCGCGGTCGGCGAGGAGCCGGAGAAGACGACGGCGGGCGGCGGCAGCCCGTACGACGCGCTCGCGACGCTCCAACTCGGCTGCGACGCGAAGAAGGCGGAGCGGGGGGCGTACGCGTACCAGCCGGAGGACGACGGTGCGCTCTTCCCCAACGACTACGCGACCGCGGCGGCCGTGCTCGCGGGGACGGGCAGCGGCCTCGGTGCCGGCCTGGCGAAGGGGGGCGGCAAGGACGAGCCGGTCGAGGCGGGCGCCTGCACGGACGACCCGTCCCCCGCGGAGGCGGCGGACGCGGGTGCGGCATACCTGGCGCAGAAGCTGGCGGCCGGCGACGGGCACCTCCCGATGGTGACCGGCGAGGGCCCCGACCACAACGCGACCGCCGTCGCCGTGCTGGCGCTGGCCGCGGGCGGCCACGGCAGCGCGGCGCGCGAGCCGTACGGCTGGCTGGAGCGCGACAAGAGCACCCTGTCCTGGTCGAAGGAGAACCCGGCGGCCCTGGCCACCCTCATCCTCGCCGCCGACGCGGTGGACGCCGACCCGAGCGCCTTCGCGGGCGGTACGGACCTGGTGGCGAGCCTCAACGCCACGGGCCCGCAGCCGACGGCGGAGAAGCCGGCGACGGACCCGGCGGCGTCGGAGGAGTCGTCGGACGACGACGGCGGCGGCCCGGGTGTGGCGGTCTGGTCGCTGCTGGCGGTGGGCCTGGCGGCGGGCGCGGGCATCGGCCTGCTGGCGAGCGCCCGCAGAAAGAAGCGCGCATGACGAGCGGCGGGCAACCGCGCCGCGGGCGGAGGACGATACGGCAGGCGATACCACGGGTGCTCGTTGCCGTGGTCGGGGGTGCCCTGCTGGTGCTCGGGGCGGGTGCGCCGGGGGCGCAGGCCGCGGAGGGATACCGGTACTGGTCCTTCTGGGACCGGGACGGGGACTCCTGGGTCTACGCCACCAAGGGCCCCGGGCTCGAACGGCCCGCGGACGGGGACGTGCACGGCGTGCGGTTCGCCGTCAGCGAGGAGTCCGGCGGCGGCCCGCGCCCCCGCGGGGCCGCCGGCTTCGACGCCATCTGCGGCGGCACCCCGCCCGGCGACGGCGGCAAACGCGTCGCCCTCGTCCTGGACTTCGGCACCGCCGCGGACGCCCCCGGCGGCCGGACCCCGCCCCCGGCCCGTACGGAATGCGCCTCGGTCGCCGAGGACGCCACCCTCGGCGACGCGCTCGCCGCCGTCGCGGAGCCGCTGCGCTACGACTCCAACGGCCTGCTCTGCGCCATCGACGGATACCCGCGCAGCGGCTGCGCCGAGCCGGCGGCGTCCGACGACGGCGCCGGCGCCGGCGAGGCGCGCGACAAGGTCGACATCTCCACCGTCCCGGCGGACGAAGCCGACGACGGCGACTCCGGCCCGTCCACCGGCACGGTCGGCGGCCTCGTCATGGTCGCGGTCCTCGCCGGCCTCACGGTCTGGCAGTTGCGCCGCCGCCGCACATGACGCCCGAGGTTCCCCACCGCCCCGGCTCCCCGCGCACCGCCGAGGGGCGGAGCGCGCCCGTGCAGGCCGTGCGCGGGGGCGGCGTCCTCCGGCCGCCCCTCGCCGACCGGGCCAACGCCCTGCACGCCGGGGCCTGGTGGCTCTGGGCGCTCGGCCTCGCCACCGCCGCCTCCCGCACCACCAACCCCCTCCTCCTCGCCCTCCTGGTCGCCGTCGCCGGCTACGTCGTCGCCGCCCGCCGCACCGACGCGCCGTGGGCCCGCTCGTACGCCCTCTTCCTCAAGCTCGGCCTCCTCGTCATCGCCGTCCGGCTCCTCTTCGCCACCTTCCTCGGCTCCCCCATCCCCGGCACCCACACGCTCTTCACCCTCCCCGAGGTCCCCCTCCCCGAGTGGGCGCAGGGGGTGCGCCTCGGCGGCCGGGTCACCGCCGAGCAACTGACGTTCGCCTTCTACGACGGCATGAAGCTGGCCACCCTTCTCATCTGCGTCGGCGCCGCCAACGCCCTCGCCAACCCCGCCCGTCTGCTGAAGTCCCTGCCCGCCGCGCTGTACGAACTCGGCGTCGCCGTCGTCGTCGCGATGACCTTCGCCCCGCACTTCGTCGCCGATGTCGCCCGGCTGCGCCGCGCCCGCCGGCTGCGCGGCCGCGACGACCGCGGCCCGCGGGCCCTCGTCCAGGTCGGACTCCCGGTGCTGGAGGGCGCGTTGGAGCGTTCGGTGGCGCTGGCCGCGGCGATGGACGCGCGCGGCTACGGCCGTACGGCCCGGCTCCCCCGCGCCGTCAGGATCACCACCGCCGCGCTCACCCTCGGCGGGCTCCTCGGCATCTGCGCCGGCACATACGGGCTGCTCGCCGCTTCCGGCGCCGGCTACGGCCTGCCGGTGCTGGCGCTCGGCGCCGCCGCCGCGGCCTGCGGGCTGTGGCTCGGCGGACGCCGCGCGGTGCGCAGCCGCTACCGCCCCGACCGCTTCGGCCCGCGCGCCTGGCTCGTCGCCGCCTCCGGCGCGGCCGTCGGCGGTCTGATGATCTACGCCAACTCCTACGGACCCGACGCCCTGCACCCCACCGCCGTACCCCTGACCGCGCCGGAACTGCCGCTGTGGCCGGCCGCGAGCTGCCTGCTCGGCCTGCTGCCGGCGCTCGTCGCCCCCGTACCGCCGCGGCCGCGCGAACCACGCGCCCCGAGAACCACCGAGGAGACCGCCCAGTGATCCGTTTCGAGGACGTGTCCGTCGTCTACGACGGCGCCGCGAAGCCCGCGATCCGGGGCGTGGACCTCACCGTCCCCGAGGGCGAACTCGCCCTGCTCGTCGGCCCCTCCGGGGTCGGCAAGTCGACGCTGCTGAACGCCGTCTGCGGGCTCGTGCCGCACTTCACCGGCGGCACCCTGCGCGGCCGCGTCACCGTCGACGGCCGCGACACCCGTACGCACCCGCCGCGCGAACTGGCCGACGTCGTCGGCACGGTGGGCCAGGACCCGCTGGCGCACTTCGTCACGGACACGGTCGAGGACGAACTCGCCTACGGCATGGAGTCCCTGGGCCTGCCCCGCGACACGATGCGGCGGCGGGTGGAGGAGACGCTCGACCTGCTGGGCCTCGCCGAGCTGCGCGACCGGCCGATCGCCTCGCTCTCCGGCGGCCAGCAGCAGCGTGTGGCGATCGGCTCGGTGCTGACGCCGCACCCGCGGGTGCTGGTCCTGGACGAGCCGACGTCGGCGCTGGATCCGGCGGCGGCGGAGGAGGTGCTGGCGGTGCTCCAGCGGCTGGTGCACGACCTGGGCACGACGGTGCTGCTGGCGGAGCACCGGCTGGAGCGGGTGGTGCAGTACGCGGACCAGGTCATCGTCCTGCCGTCCCCGGGCGCGGCACCGGAGACGGGCGCGCCGGCGGAGATGATGGCGGTCTCGCCGGTACGCCCCCCGGTGGTCGCGCTGGGCCGGCTGGCGGGCTGGTCGCCGCTGCCGCTGACGGTACGGGACGCGCGCAGGCGCGCGGCGCCGCTGCGGGAACGGCTGGCGGGGCTGGCTCCGGGCGGCGGCGAGGGCGGACCGGACGGGCGGGCCGCCGGGCCCGTCGCCGTCGCGGAGCGGTTCACCGTGCGCCGCGGGCGGGCGGAGGTGCTGCGCGGGGTGTCGCTCTCCGTCGCCGCGGGCGAGACCGTCGCGGTCATGGGGCGCAACGGCGCGGGGAAGTCCACGCTGCTGGCCGGTTTCGTCGGCATGCACCGGCCGGCCGCCGGTTCCGTACGGCTCGGGGACCTCGCCCCGCACCGCACCCGCCCGGCCGAACTCCTGCGGCACGCCGGGCTCGTACCGCAGGATCCGCGGGATCTGCTGTACGCGGACACCGTCGCCGCGGAGTGCGCAGCCGCCGACGGCGACGCGGGGGCCGCGGCCGGCACCTGCCGGGCCCTGGTCGCCGGGCTGCTGCCCGGCGTACCGGACGAGGCGCACCCCCGCGACCTGTCGGAGGGTCAGCGGCTCGCGCTCGCCCTGGCCGTGATCCTCACCGCCCGCCCCCGGCTGCTGCTGCTCGACGAGCCGACCCGCGGCCTCGACTACGCCGCGAAGGCGCGGCTCGTCGGCGTGCTGCGCGGGCTCGCCGCGGCGGGCCACGCGATCGTGCTGGCGACGCACGACGTGGAGCTCGCCGCGGAACTGGCGCACCGGGTGGTGATCCTGGCGGACGGCGAGGTGGTCGCGGACGGGCCGACGGCGGAGGTCGTCGTCGCCTCGCCGTCGTTCGCGCCGCAGGTGGCGAAGATCCTCAGCCCGGCAGGCAGCGGCACGGCGGGCGGCACGGCGGCGGGGAGGACGTGGCTGACGGTCGCCCAGGTCCGGCACGCCCTGGAGGCGGCGGCATGACGGCGGAGGAGCCCGGAGCCGTACCCGGGACACCGGGCGGCGATGCGTACGCGAACCCCTCGGACACCCCGGGCACGACCGGCACGCCCGGCCCCGCCGACAGGCCCCCGGCTGCCGCCCCCGCCCGCACCCCCCGGCTCCGCGTGGTGCGTCTCGGCCCCGTCTCCGCCGCCGCCCTGCTGCTCGTCTCCGTCATCGGCGTCGCCGCCTTCGGCTGGCCGCTGCTCGCCGGGCCCGACTCCGGGCTCGCCCACTCCGGCGACGCCCCCTGGCTCTTCGCCGCCCTCCTGCCCCTCCTCGTCGCCGTGGTCGGCGCGACCATCGCCGACGCCGGGCTCGACGCCAAGGCCGTCGCGATGCTCGGCGTCCTCGCCGCCGTGGGCGCCGCGCTGCGGCCCCTCGGGGCGGGGACGGCGGGGATCGAACCGATGTTCTTCCTCATGGTGCTCTCCGGCCGGGTGCTGGGACCGGGCTTCGGGTTCGTGCTCGGGGCCGTGACGATGTTCGCGTCCGCCCTGCTCACGGGCGGGGTCGGGCCCTGGATGCCGTTCCAGATGCTGGCCATGGGCTGGGTCGCGATGGGCGCCGGGCTGCTGCCGGGGGCGGAGCGGCTGCGGGGGCGCCGGGAGTTGTGGCTGCTTGCCTCGTATGGAGCAATCGCTTCAGTTCTTTACGGCACGGTCATGAATCTCCAGGGGTGGCCGTATCTGAGCGGTATGTCTACGGGCGTGTCGTTCGTCGCGGGCGATCCGCTGCCGGAGAACCTGGCCCGTTTCGTCGCGTACTGCCTCGCCACGTCCCTGGGTTGGGATCTGCCGCGCGCGGCGGTGACGGCGGTGTGCACGCTGACCCTCGGCCGGGCCGTGCTCGCCGCGCTGCGCCGCGCCACCCGAAAGGCCGCATTCAGCACTCCGGTGACATTCGAGACGCGAAACCCCTGAATGCGCGGGCATCTCATATGTGAGATAGCGTCCAAGTCATGGCAGACGACTACCTCGTGCGCATCGGCAGGCTCATCCGTGACGCCCGGCAGCACCGCGGATGGTCGCAGAGCCAGCTCGCCGCCGCGCTGGGCACCAGTCAGAGCGCCGTCAACCGCATCGAGCGCGGCCATCAGAACATCAGCCTGGAGATGATCGCCCGCATCGGCGAGGCACTGGACAGCGAGATCGTCGCCCTGGGCACCGCGGGCCCGATGCACCTGCGGGTGAGCGGCGGCCGCCGGCTGTCCGGCGCGATCGACGTGAAGACCAGCAAGAACGCCTGCGTCGCGCTGCTCTGCGCCACGCTGCTGAACTCCGGCCGCACGGTGCTGCGCCGGGTGGCGCGGATCGAGGAGGTCTTCCGCATCCTGGAGGTGCTGAACAGCATCGGGGTGCGGACCCGCTGGATCAACGACGCCGCCGACCTGGAGGTCGTCCCCCCGGCGGAGCTGGACCTGGACTCCATGGACAACGCGGCGGCGCGCCGCACCCGCAGCGTGATCATGTTCCTCGGCCCGCTGCTGCACCGGGTGGAGCGCTTCAAACTCCCGTACGCGGGCGGCTGCGACCTCGGCACCAGGACCGTACAGCCGCACATGGCCGTGCTGCGCCGCTTCGGCCTGGACGTGACGGCCACCGAGGGCGTCTACCACTGCGAGGTCGTCTCGGACGTCGGCCCCGACCGGGCCATCGTGCTGACCGAGCGCGGCGACACCGTGACCGAGAACGCGCTGCTGGCCGCCGCCCGGCACGACGGCGTGACCGAGATCCGCAACGCCAGCTCCAACTACATGGTCCAGGACCTGTGCTTCTTCCTGGAGCACCTGGGCGTGCGCGTGGACGGCGTGGGCTCGACCACGCTGCGGGTGCACGGCGTGCCGTACATCGACAGGGACGTCGACTTCTCCCCGTCCGAGGACCCGGTGGAGGCGATGAGCCTGCTGGCGGCGGCGGTCGTCACGTCGTCGGAGCTGACGGTGCGGCGGGCGCCGGTGGAGTTCCTGGAGATCGAGCTGTCGGTGCTGGAGGAGATGGGCCTCGACCTCGACCGCACCCCGGAGTACGCGGCCGACAACGGCCGTACCCGGCTGGTGGATCTGACCGTTCGCCCGTCGAAGCTCCAGGCGCCGATCGACAAGATCCACCCGATGCCGTTTCCCGGCGTCAACATCGACAACGTGCCGTTCTTCGCGGCCATCGCCGCCTCCGCGCAGGGCTCGACCCTCATCCACGACTGGGTCTACGACAACCGCGCCATCTACCTCACGGAACTGACCCGCCTGGGCGCCGGCGTGAAACTCCTCGACCCGCACCGCGTGCTGGTCGAGGGCCCGACGCGGTGGCGCGAGACGGAGATGATGTGCCCGCCCGCGCTGCGCCCCGCGGTGGTGGTGCTGCTGGGCATGATGGCGGCGGAGGGCACGTCGGTGCTCCGCAACGTCTATGTCATCAACCGGGGTTACGAGTCCCTGGCCGACCGCCTCAACTCGGTGGGCGCCCGCATCGAGACCTTCCGCGATATCTGACATACAGATGCGCGCGGGTCGCCTCGGCTCTCGTACCCGGCCCGCCCTCCTGCCGCGGCGTCGCGCCACTTGCGTACTCGTGCCGTCAGTTCACTCCTGCTGCGACGGCCTCGCCCCCACCGCCCCCGGACCCCTTCACCGGCTGAGGCAACGCCTGCGGCGCAGGACCCGCCGACGCCGGCGCCGTACTCCGCGCCCTCGTTCTGCGCGCCGCCGAAGCGGACCCCGCCGCCGGTCCGCGGGTGGCCTGACGGCCCGCCTCGCCGATCACGTCCGTTTGGCGGATTACGGCGGGTACGGCCGCTCCGCCCGTTCTAGATTGGCAGGGGGGTGGCAGGTCGGCATTCTTCCGGGGGTGGAAAGGGCTGGTATGGACCTGTGACCTCGCAGATCGACTACGAAGCGCTGTTCACGGCCGCGCCCGATCCGAACCTGGTACTGGGCCCTGATCTGGTGATCGTCGACGTCAACGAGGCATACCTGCGGGCGACCGGCCGGACCCGGGATGACCTGATCGGCAGGTATCTGTTCGACGCCTTCCCCCACAATCCCGCAGACCCGCACTCCACCGGGATGCAGGACCTGGAAGCCTCGCTGCACCGGGCCCTGCGCACGAAGCAGCCGGACACCCTGGCGCTGACGAAGTACGACATCCCCCGCCCCGGCCGGCCGGGGACGTTCGACGAGCGGTGGTGGTCTCCCGTCAACACCCCCGTCCTCGGGCCGGACGGACAGGTCGCCTGGATCATCCACCGCGTGGAGGACGTGACCTCGTTCATCCTGGCCCGCGCAGCCCAGCCGGCCGAGAACGGCGACCAGGACCGGGCCCTGAGCGAACGGGAAGCGATGGACGCCGAGCTGTACGTGCGGGCGCGAGAGCTGCAGCGGCTCAACGAGGAACTGCGCCGTGCCCACGCCCGGGAACGGCAGGTCGCCGTCACCTTGCAGGAGACCATGCTCCGCTCACCGGACCTGGCACACCACCCGCACATCACCGTGCGCTACCTGCCCGCTTCCGGCTCCCTGAACGTGTGCGGCGACTGGTACGACGTCATCGATCTCCCGGACAACGGCTTCGCCGTCGCCGTCGGCGACGTCGTCGGCCACGGCCTGCAAGCCGCGGCCACCATGGGCATGCTGCGCAGCGCACTGTCCGCCGGGGTCCGGGCACTCCGCGAACCGGGCAGGGCGCTGGATCTCCTGGACCTGTACTCCTACGCCGTGGAAGGGGCGACGGCCACCACCGCCGTCAAGGCCGTCATCGACCCCGACGGCCGCCGGATCACCTACAGCAGCGCCGGCCACCTCCCGCCGATCCTGCTCCACCCCGACGGCACCTGCGATCTGCTGGACAAGTCCACCGACCCACCGCTGGGCACACGCCCCCGGCACATCCCACGCCCCCACGCCAGCCTGCCCTACCGCACCGGCGACACCCTCGTCCTGTACACCGACGGGCTCATCGAGCGACGCGGCGAAGACATCGACGCCGGCCTGCACCGGCTGACGGACACACTCGCCCGCTACGGCACGCTCGGCACCGAACGCCTCGCCGACACCCTCCTCGCCCGCCTCGGCGTGGCCGGCGGCGCCCCCGACGACATCGCCCTGATCATCGTCCGCCTGTGAGGGGGCTCCCACGAGCCCTCCGAGGGCGTCGCCGGGGACCGGAGGCTACGTTGCTGGCGGAACACCGCCTACGGCTTCGCAGACGCCCAGACCTCCTACGACGAGAGCCTGCGCTACCGAGAAACCGGCCCGGCAACCGAGCCCGATCACTGCCACTGAGCTTTACGGCGGTGTCCTCGCCGACGTGGTGGCCGACCCGGATCGACACGCCTCCGCGCCCACGCTGCGGCCGGATCGTCATCGAGGGGCGGGCGTCAGCGTCCGGGAGGCGTCCAGCCGGGGTCGCGGCCGCTGAGCCCCGCCACCCGGTCCAGCAGCGGCGCGTCCTCCGGCACGGCGACGACCGGCCCGAACATTCCTTCCCGCGCGGGCCCGCCGGGGGTGGCCGCCAGCAGGTCGTAGGAGACGCGCAGGGCTTCGTCGTCCGGCTCGTACGGCCGGCCGGTGGCGCGGGCGAGGTCCCAGCCGTGCAGGACCAGCTCGTTGAGGGCGACCCGGCCGGCCACCGCGGCCGGGAGCGCGACGCCGCCGGCCTGGGTGTCGCCCTCCCAGGCCGCCGGGTCGTGCCACGCCTCGGCGAGCTCGGGGAGCCGCCGGGCCAGTTCCTCGCGCCAGCCGGGGCCGATGTCGGGGCGCGGCGCGGAGTTCGGGTCGGTGCCGGTGGTGGGGCCGAGGTCCTTGCGGCCCGCGTCGCGGAACGCGACCGTCAGGCCGGCCAGGTGGCCCAGCAGGTGGCGGACGGCCATGCCCTCGCACGGCGTGGGGTCCTCCAGCCGGTCGTCGGGGACGCCGGCGGCGAGCCGGGCGACGACTCTGGTCTGCGGGCCGAGGTCCGGGTGGGCGGCCGGTGCGGCGGGGTTTGCGTCGGTCATGCGGAGTTCCTTCCGTGGCGTACTGCCTCCACCGATCATGACTCGTGCAGGACGCGAAACTCATCGCCGAACCGCCCCGCCCTCCCACTCGCGCCGGACTCGCCGCCGCCCCCAGCGCGCTATCGCCGTACGGCGTGGGCGAATTCGCCCGGGGTGATGCCGTAGGTGCGGACGAACCAGCGGTGCAGGTGGCTCTGGTCCGCGAACCCCGACGCCGCCGCGGCCCCGGCCGCGCTCTCCCCCGCCGTCAGCCGGTGGCGGGCGTCGCGGAGGCGGAAGAGGCGCTGGAGGTCGCTCGGGGGCATGCCGTACTCCGTCTGGAACGCCCGGTACAGCGCGTAGCGGCTGCAGCCCGCCGCCGCGGCCAGCTCCGCCGCCGGGATCTCCTCCGCGAACCGCTCCCGGAGCACCGCCCGCGCCCGCCGGGCGGCGCCGGCCTGCGGGCCGCCGGGGCGCAGCGTGCGGGCGCGCGGCGGGGCCGTCGAGGCGCGGTGGACCATCGCCGTCACGGCGGCGGTGAGCCGTTCGTCGCGTACCAGCGGGCCCGCGCCCTCCGTGAGCGCCGCGTGCAGCCGCAGCAGCGCGCGCCACAGCGGCGGGTCGCGGTGCACGGGGTCGGCGAAGAGCGGGAGGGCGGCGGCGCCGCCGGGAGCGCCGGCGTCGGCGAGGACGTCCCGTACGACGTCGGGGCCGATGTGCACCATCCGGTAGGTGAACCCCAGCTCGGCCGCCGACTCGCCGTCGTGCGGGTCGTCGGGGTTGAAGGCCATGACGAGGCCCGCGGCGGAGGTGTGCGAGCCGCCGCGGCAGACGAAGCGCTGGGCTCCGCTCTCGGTGAGGCCGAAGGAGTAGGCGTCGTGGCTGTGGCGGTGGAAGACGTGCTCCTCGAAGTGGGCGCGCATGGCCTCCACCGGCCGCTGCGCGTCCCGCCAGTAGGAGACCCAGTCGCTCACGCCTTCCATGGTGCCGCACCAGGTGAGCGCACCGCGGTGCCGCACCAGCGTTCAAGACCGCCGCCGCCCGCGGGGGCCAGGCTGGCGGCATGCGCTTCGAGACCAAGATCGCCGTGGTCGTCCGGCAGGACCTGGCCGCCTGGCAGCGGCTGAACGTCACCGCCTTCCTGTGCAGCGGCGTCGCCCACGCCGCCGACGACATCATGGGCAAGCCGTACGAGGACGGCAGCGGCAACCGGTACCTGCCGATGTTCCGCGAGCCCGTCCTCGTCTTCGCCGCCGACGCCGCGGGCCTGACCCGTACCCACGCCCGGGCGCTGTCCCGCGGTCTGGCCACCGCCGTCTACACCGACGAGCTCTTCGCCACCGGCAACGACGACGACAACCGCGCCGCCGTCCGCGACGTCCCCGCCGCCGACCTGACCCTGGCGGGCCTCGCTCTCTACGGGCCGAGGAACGCCGTCGACCGTACGGTCAAGGGCCTGTCACTGCACACCTGAGCCGCGTCTGCCCAGCGTGCCCCAGCCGCCCTCCGGCGCCTGCCCCACCTCCAGGCCGCGCAGCGCCCGCAGGGTCCGCGGGTCCTGCGCGTCGAGCCAGTCGGCGAGCTGCCGGAAGGACACGCAGCGCACGTCCTCGCGGGGGCAGACCTCCTTGATGGTCTCCTCGACCGCGCGCATGTACGCGCCGTCGTGCCAGGTCTCGAAGTGGTTGCCGACGATGAGCGGAGCGCGGTTGCCCGTGTACGCGCGCCGGAAGCCGGCGAGCAGCCCGTCACGCATCTGCGACTGGGCGTTGGCGGGGGTGGTGAGGGGGTTGACCTTGAAGTTGTAGTCCATGGTCAGCTCTTCGCGGTCGCTGCCGGGGTACGGCACGAGCTGCATCGACAGGTCCCACAGGCCGTCCTCCTTCGCCGGCCACACCTGTTCGCTCACGCCGCTCGTGTCGTACCGCCAGCCCAGTTCGCGGGCGGCGGCGCGGAGGTTGTCGGCCCCTTCGAGGCAGGGGGTCCGGGCGCCGGTCAGCTCCTTGTCGTAGTCGAAGGGCAGCGGCGCGGCGTCGCGCATTCCGGTGTGCGTCTTCCACCGCTTGACGAACTGCTTGGCCTGCGCGATCTCGCTCTTCCACTCCTCCTTCGACCAGCTCGCGACGCCGGTGGGGCCGCAGAAGTGGCCGTTGAAGTGGGTGCCGATCTCGCTGCCGTCGAGCCAGGCGCCGCGGACCTGGTCGACGGTCTCCTCGATGTGCGCGTCGCTGAGCAGCCCGATGTCGGAGGCGCCGGGGGCGTGGCCGGGGGGCTCGTACAGCGAGCGCTTGGACTCGGGCAGGAGGTAGATGCCGGAGAGGAAGTACGTCATGGCGGCGTCGTACCTCCGCCCGATCTCCCGGAAGTGCTGGAAGAGGCCGTCGCCGGTCTCACCCGCGCCGTCCCAGGAGAAGACGACGAACTGCGGCGGCTTCTCGCCCGGGGCGAGTGTGCGCACCCGCGGCTGCGCGGGCTGCGCGCCGGTCCAGGCGGTGGAGCCGTCGCCGATGAGGTGGGCGCTCGTGCTCTTCCGGGCGGCGGCGCGGGCGTCTGTCCTGGCGTCCGCGTGCTCGCTGCCCTTCTCCCCGGCCTTGCCGCCGCCGTCCCCCGGCCCCGCCGTGCACCCGGCCGCCGCCACCGGCGCCAGCACCGCCGCCGCGCACGCGCCGACCACCGCACGCCTCGCCCTGCCCATGGGTCACCTCTCTCCCGCGCCGATTCGCTGGAGTGATAACCCGAAAAACATACAAATACCGGATGCTCACCCGGATGCCCGAGCACGTAGACCGCCCGGACGACGGACCTGGGCCTGATGCGCTACGCGGCCGGGGCGGCGGCGCCTCAGAGTCGGCCCCAGCCGGCGCGGGCGCCCTGGCCGTGGTCCGTGATCGCGAAGCGGTGTTCCTCCGCCCAGCGCTGGGCCGCGTACCCGAGCCGCGGGGAACCGCTGTTGAGGTAGTCCTCGGCGATCTCGCGGTCCCCGCGGCGCCCCAGCTCCTCCTCCAGCACGGCGAGGAAGTCCGGGCGGCCGAGCCGGATGGCGGTGCGGAGCACCGCGCGCAGCGGCTCGCCGTCCCCGGTCCTGGCGAGGACGTTGGTCAGCGCCGCAGGATAGACGGGGGCGCGGTGGTACGGGCGCAGCTCTTCGGCCAGCTCCGCGGCCCGGGCGGTCGCTTCACCGTCGTACCGGCGGAGGAGGTCGACGAGTTCCTCGATGCGCAGCTCCGCCTCGGCCACCTCGGCGAGCTGGTGCGGCAGCAGCCCGTCGCGGTTGTACGACTCCTCGCGCGCGCCGAGGGCGAGCAGCGTCTGGACGAGTTCGTGGTCGCCCGCGTAGTAGGCATAGTGCAGCGCCGTGTCGCCCCGGGCGTCGGAGATGCCGAGGCCGTAGCCCCGGTCCACCAGCGCGCGCACCTCGGCGGGGTCCCCGCGCAGGACGGCACCGAGGAACGCGGTGCCGCGGCGGCGCCGCCGGAAGCGGGACACGGCGAGGACGAGACACGTCACGAGTGCGATCAGCAGACCCAGCACGGGGCCCTCCACTTCTCCGCGGTCGGGAGTGGAGGCAGTGTCGCCCGGTCGCCCCGGGACCGCTCCCGGGGCCGGAGCGGTCCCGGGGAGCCCGCCGATCTACAGGGTCAGCAGCCGCTCCGCGAGGTCGCGTGAGTCACGGAGGGCGAGGCGGAGCCGCTCGGTCTGCGCGTTCGCCTCGCCGTCGGTGGTCCTGGCCTGGCGGGTCAGGTCCCGGGAGGCGTCGCGGCGCTCCGCGAGCAGCGCGGCGATGCGCTCGCCGAGATCGCCGAGGACGGCGCAGGCGTCATCGACGGCCCCCGGCGGATCGTCGACGAAGCGACCCGTCGCCCGGTGCAGCCGGTCACCCCACTCGTCCCGCTCGGACGGCGGCAGGAGGGGGCCGTCCGGCCGGCGGCCGTGGCCGGGCGCGGAGGGGGGCGCCGCGGGTGCGGGGGCCACGGGGTCCGCGACCGCCACCGGGTCGGCGGCCACGTGGCCGGCGGTCGCGACGGGATCGGTGGTCGCGGGGCCGCCCTTCGCCGGGCCTGCCCGGTCCGCCGCCGGGGCGGCCGGTACGAGGACACCGGGGGACCCGGCGCGGGACGGCTCTCCGGCCGCCGCGGCACCGGACCCTTCGGGCGCACTCTCGCCGGAACCGCTCCCCGGCGCCACGACTCCTCGCGCAGCCGCCCCGGTGTCCTCGCCTTCCCTGTCGCCGGAGTTGCCCGCCGGCTTGCCCGCCGTCTCGTCGCGTTCCCCCGCGCCGGTCACGAAGCGCTCCCGCCCCGGCCGTCGCCGCGGCGCATCGCCCACGGCGTGGGCACGCGGCCCGCCAGCCGGCGCCCGCCGCCGCCCTCGCGGGCCGGGGCCGCCTTCTCGTTCTCCGGGGTCCCGGGCGCTTCCGGCGCCTTCGGGAGGGTGGCGGAGGTGCCGGGCCGGCCCGCCAGCTCCGTGTACAACTCCCGGGTGCGGAGCAGCGCCGTGCGGGCCTCCTCCGTGGGCGGCTCCCCGCCCGCCCGGCCGGGTTCGCGCTGGGCGAGCCCGTGCAGCCGGCGGTAGTCGCCGATGTGGCGCGGGTAGTGGACGGAAAGGGCGGAGACCCGCTCGTCGTACTCCTCGGCGGGGTAGCCGAGTTCGCCCGCGAGCCGGGCGATCAGCGCGTCCGCCTCCGCGGCGGCACGCACGGGCGAGTCGACGAAGTGCTGCTGGATCAGGCTCCATTCGGCGTCGTAGCGCCCGCGGGCCGCGGGGTCGAGCCGTACGGTCCGCAGCTTGCCGTACGCGCGGACGCGCCGGGCCAGTTCCTTCTCGGCGGCCTTGCGGTCGCCGTCGTGGCGCTCGACCGTCCGGTCGTACTCCGGTCCGAAGCGCCGCCGCAGCCCTCGCGGCCCGCCGGGCAGGCCGAGGGCGGCGATACCGCCACGGGTGCGCATCAGTAACAGGGCCGCTGCTGCGACGGCGGCCACGACCACGATGATGATCAGCCACACAGTCATAGTTGGCGGCTAGCCCGTATCGTCCGCCGCAAACACGGCCGTACGGCTGCGGGCCGGACGTGCACGGTACGACCGGGTGACGGGCCGGTGGCGTGCGAACCGCGGTGCGCGGCACGGGAGTTCCGCGCCGCGCCCGCGTGCCGCCGGACTGCGGGACCGGGCCCTCGGGCCCTCGGAGCGCAGCCCTTCGGGCCCGTCAGCAGCCGGAGAGGACGGACTCCAGCTTCGCCTTCTCGGCGTCGTCGGCGGTCAGGTCGTACGTGTGCTTGACCCACACCCACATGCTCGCGTAGGTGCAGTGGTAGCCGGTCGACGGCGGCATCCACTCCGCCGGGTCCTTGTCGCCCTTCGACTGGTTGACGTTGTCGGTCACCGCGAGCAGTTGCGCGATCTCGAGGTCGTTGGCGAACTGCTCGCGCTCGCCGGTGCTCCACGCGCTCGCGCCGGAGCGCCAGGCTTCGGCGAGCGGCACCATGTGGTCGATGTCGACGTCGGAGGACTGGGTCCAGGTCGCGCCGTCGTACGGCGAGTACCACGAACCGCCCACCGCGGCGCAGCTCGCGTCCTGCTCGACGTTGTCGCCGTCCCGTTCGAGGACGACCTCGCGGGTGTTGCAGGCCCCGGACTGGGTGCTCCAGTGCGGGAAGAGGTCGCGGTCGTAGCCGTCGGAGGAGCCCTCGGGCGCGGTGGTGATCTCCGCGAGGTAGCCGAGGGCGGTGTCGGCGCCGGGCGGGGCGGGCGGCTCGGCCTGGGCGCTGGGCGCCGCGGTCAGCAGCAGCGCCGCCGCCGCGAGCGGCGCGGCGAGGTGACGCGCGTAGACCTTCAGCCGCGCGAGCGGCCGCTGAGAAATGCCGGACATACGAACTCCCGGAACTATGGGGGGTGTTGTGCATGTGCACGTGATGCTGACGCCGCGAAGTGTCGTTTCTGCAGGCGCCAGGTAACACCTTGAGGACATGGCCATGTCATCCGCAAGACCGCCTACCGGGTTTGCCCTCGCCACGCCCCCGGGGCCGCCGCCCCCGACCGGACTGCGCTCGGCTGGTGTTGCCCGTCAACGTCACCCGCGCGGCCGTGCTCACCGCCCTGTCGGCCGCCGCCGTCACCGTCGCCGCGGTGGCCCGGCTCGGCGAGGGGAACGAGCAGCGGCAGAGCGGAGAAGGCGGCGCAGGCGGCGGGAACGAGGGGGCGGGAAGAGCCGGATAACCCCCGGGGGCTCACCACACACGCGCGCGCCATCGCCCCCGCCGGGCTGCGCGCCGCCGCCCGACTCACCACCGCCCCGGTCGTCATCGGCTACGTCGTACGCGCCGTACCCCTGCTCCTCGCCTTCGTGGCCCTGATGTTCGCCGTCGGCGCCTGGACGGCGGGCCGCCGCATCACCCACAACCGCACCTGGCGCCGGGCCGCCGTCCCCATCGCCGCCGGGGGCACCGCGGTCGCTGCGACACTGCCGCTCACCGGCCTCGTCAGGGTCGACGACATCGCCCTCACCCCGGTCAGCGGCATCCTCATCGGCGGCGCACTGACCGGCACCGTACTCGCCGGCCGCCGCGCGCTGGACGAGTTGACCGCCCGGCGCGGCGAGGTGGAGGCGGCGCTCGCGCCCGGCTTCCTGGAGCACGAGGCGCGCCTGGAGATAGCCCGCCCGGCCGCCTCCGACGCCCTGATCCCGGGCCTCGACCAGACCCGCACCGTGAGCCTCGTCACACTCCCGGCGCGTACGTCGGCTTGCTCATGGGCGGCGCGTCCCCCGTAGCGGCCGGTGCGGTACAGCTCTTCGTGCTGGTCGCGCTCATAGCGGTGCAGGCGGTGGCGGTCGCGGTGGTGCTGGAGCTGATCGCCCCGGGGCCGGGTGCATCGCCTAGACTCGGGGACGTCTGAAGGGGAGTAGCCCTCAGCCGGTGTCGTCGACATACTGCCCAGCCCGCTGGGCCGGCGCCCGGAGCGCGGAACCGCACGGCCGGCAGGCCGCGGGATCTCCGCGCCGGCGAGACCTTCGGCCGCAGTGTCCGTTGACGCTGCCGTGCCGAGGTCTGCCATGCGCTTACGCTCTCGGTACGGCGCCCGACCGAGAGTAGGCACCTTGCTCAGCCTCAGCACCGTCGCGATCGTCTTCGGCGTCGTCTTCCTCGCCGAACTCCCCGACAAGACCGCGCTCGCGGGACTCATGCTCGGCACCCGCTACCGCGCCTCCTACGTCTTCGCCGGCGTCGCCGCCGCCTTCGTCGTCCACGTGAGCCTCGCGATCGCTGCGGGCAGCCTGCTCGCACAGCTCCCCCAGCGTCCGGTGCAGGGGATCGTCGGCGCGCTGTTCCTGGCCGGTGCGCTGGTCCTGCTGCTGAAGAAGGACGACGACGAGGAAGAGGTCAAGGCCCCCGCCGACCAGAGCTTCCTGAAGGTGGCGGGGGCGGGCTTCATGCTGATCCTGGTCGCCGAGTTCGGCGACCTGACGCAGATCATGACGGCGAACCTGGCCGCGCGCTTCGACGACTGGCTGTCGGTCGGCATCGGCGCGGTGCTGGCGCTGTGGGCGGTGGCGGCGATAGGGATCCTGGGCGGCAGGACGCTGATGCGGTACGTACCGCTGAAGCTGATCACGAAGGTGGCGGCGGGCGTGATGCTGGTCCTGGCGGGCTTCAGCATCTACGAGGCCATCACGGGCTGAGGAGGGACGCCGGGGCGGGGGCGGGCCGACCTGTCGGTGCGTGCGCGCCGTGGGGCGGAAGTCGGGCTCCGGGGCCCGTTTTGGGCCGGATCCCGGGGTATTACCGCGGGTTACGACACGCTTTCTCCGGTCGGGGACTGCGGGGGCCGGCGGCTGGGCGTCGGAGCAGCCGCGTGTGCGCGGATGGGCGAAAGTCGGCCGCCCGGGGGTCGTTTGTCCTGATGTGAGCGAGGGTCACGGCGAGTCTTGTCTCGGCGGCACGCGTGGCGTGGGCTGGGCACGCGCGGGGAGGCAAGTTGGACGCAGCAGGAACCGACGCGGAAGGCTGCGACAACAGGGCCTCCCGGGGCAGCTCTTGGCTTCGACAGCCTCTGAGCCACCGAGAGGCCCTGCTTTCATGCACGATCCCGACAAGATCACCCATCCCGAACGCCACTGTCGATCACACCGCACTCAAGATCGATAGAACAACGGCTTCTCACTCTCATTCCTCCTCCAGTTCCTCCTTCGTCTCCTTCTTCTTCAGCTTGCGCGTGTCGCGGGGCTCGGCGTAGGGCTCCGCCTCCGGGGGGTGACCCGTCTCCAGGGCGCGCCCGCGCTCCAGCTCGGCATTCAGCTCCAGGCCGAGCAGCGCCGCGATGTTGGAGATCCACAACCAGATCAGGAAGATGATGATGGCGGCGAAGCTGCCGTAGGTCTTGTTGTAGCTGCCGAAGTTGGCCACGTAGAGCCCGAACGCCGCCGAGGCGAGCAGCCAGATGAGGACGGCCAGCAGGCTCCCCGGCGTCACCCAGCGGAAGGAGTGGCGGATGTTGGGGGCCGCCCAGTACAGCACCGCAATGACGAGGCTGACCAGGATGACCAGCACGGGCCATTTGGCCCAGTTCCACACCGTGACGGCCGTGTCGCTCAGCCCCAGCACGTCGCCCGCCCGGCGGGCGAGCGTGCCGGTGAAGACGACGCCGACGGAGATGAGCCCCGTCAGGAGCACCAGGACGACGGTGATGGCCAGCCGGGTGGGCATGGTTTTCCACACTGGGCGGCCCTCGGGAACGTCGTAGACGGTGTTGGCCGCCCGCATGAATCCGGCCACGTAGCCGGAGGCAGACCACAGGGCGAGCGCGACGCTGATGATCAGCGCGATCCCGGCCTCGCCCTGCTTGTCCTTCAACTGCTCCAGCATGGTGGTGAGAATGTCCTGGGTCGCCCCGGGTGCCAGCGTGGCCACGTTGTCGATCAGCGGGTCGATGGCAGAGTCGCCGATCAGGCCCACGATCGACACCAGTGCGAGCAGCCCGGGGAAGATCGCCAGCACCCCGTAGTAGGTGAGCGCGGCCGCCCAGTCGCTGAGGCCGTCGTCCTTGTACTCCTTGGGCGTCCGCTTGACGGCAGCCCACCACGACCCTCCGGACAGGTCGGTCGGTCCCTTGGCAGGGGGCCGCTCTCTGGGCCGCTCCTCCGGTCTGTCCTCCGGCGGTGGCCCGGGGCCCCCGGCCCGCGACGGCTCCTCGGTGTCGTCGCTCCTCGTCATCGCCGCTCCTCTCCGGTCCGTTCCTTGACCTCCCGGGCGGCCTCCTTGGCCGTCTGCGTGGCGTCCTCCTTCATCCGTTGCGCGGACTCGCGCGCGACGTCCTTCACCGGCCCGGCGAACTCCCCGGCCCGGTCCGCCATCTGGGCGGCGGCCCGTTCCTCGGCCGGGGACTCCGGGATCATCGACGCGGCCAGCATCCCGGCGCCGAACGCCACCAGGCCGGCCGCTAGCGGGTTGCCCTGCGTCTGCCGCGCGAGCCGCTCCGGCGCCTGCCTGGCCGCCTCGCCCGCTGCCTCGGTGGCTTGCCGGGTGCGTTCCCTGGCCTGCTCGGTGCTCTCGGTGGCGCTGCCCATGACGCGCTCGCGAAGCCCCGTGGCGGCGCCGCGCACGCGCTCGCCCTGGCGGCCGGCCGCTGCGCGAGGGCTGACGCGCTCGGCCAGGCGGTCCAGGTCGGCGGTGAGCCTGGAACGGGTGTCCTCGATCTCGGCCCTCAGCTTCTCCGGGGATGCCGTGCCCATTGTGCGTCCTCCTTCAGGGTTGCCATGGTCTGGTCAGGTGTGGGCGACACGCTCCGCATCCCGGAGCGGGCCCGTGCGAAGAGGATCAGGCCGATCAACGCCCATACACCGGTGATGATCAGCGCGGCCCAGGCGGCGTCCATCACGTTGTTCAGCGCGGCCACACCCGCCAGCGAGAGGAAGACGGCCACCATGTAGCCGGCGAACCCGGCGCCGCCGAACATGCCGGCGGCCTTCCCGGCCTTGACGGCCTCCTGCCGCATCTCGGCCTTGGCGAGTTCCATCTCCTGGCGGAAGAGGGTCTGCGCGTCCGAGGTCACCGCCGACACCAGCTCGCCCACCGAGCCGTCGGCGCCGGAGGGCTCCTGGGCACCCGCCTCGGCGGGCTGCTCGGCCCGCTCCTCGGCGGCCTGCCGTTCGGTCGTCGCCATCTCACGCCTCCCTTCGCTCTTCTCTCTGTTCTGGCTGTCCGGGGCCCGCCTCCCCGGCCCGCGCCTGGACGCGGCCGGCCTGGGAGCCGCCCGCCTTGGCCAGCCGCCCGACGGCGAAGCCGGCCAGCGCCGCTCCGCCGAGGAACGCCGTCGGCCGCTCACGGGCGAATCCCTGCACGTCGTCGGTGACCCCTCGGGGGCCACGTTCCTCCAGGTACTCGGCGACACGGTGCCCGCCGTCGGCGGCGCGGGCCACGAGCCCGCGCGTCGGCGAGTCATCCGGAGCCCGCTCCGCCATGCGGGCCAGGTCGTCCGCCCACTGGCGCACGGTGCCGGCGGTCTGCAGTGCCTGCCGCTCCGCCTGCTGCTGTGCCTGCTCCTTGGCCTGCCCGGCCTTGTCCTGAACCGTGTCCTGGACCTGCTGCCCGGCCTCGGTGGCGGCAGATGTCCGCCGCTCGGGAGTCTCGGTCATCGTCGTGTCCCTCTTCTGTCGCTGTCTGTCGCTCTCCGTTGACCTGTCGTCTTCCGTCTGCTCACCCCGCCAGAGCCGGGTAGCCACCGATAATGGGAGTGAAACACCATTACGGATATTTATGGGCAAAGTAGCCAGAAAAACGGACAACCCTGCACTGCGTCAGCGGAAGGAGCCGCCATGCCCGACCCCGATGACCAACGCGACGCGAACGCCAAGCGCGAGCAGCCGTACAGCTGCGACATCAGGGCCCCCTGGCACTCGAGTGGTCGCAAACCCGAGCTACCAAGGGGCCCTGTACTCATGCATCCATCCGACCGAGATCACCCGGCCAAGGACCGCGTTCGATCAGAACCGTCCACGTGATCGATAGAGATACGGCTTCTCAGCTTCAGACCAGGCGCATACCCTTGGGCGAGCGTGAGGGGACGTACCGGCGCGAGCGAACGCCTCAGACCAGCCGCTCGCCCTCGCGCCGGACCCAGCGAAAACCCGCCCCCGCCCCCGCCTACCCCACCGTCAAGCGCAGCGCGCCCCCGCCCAGAGGCCGGACCCGCACCCCCGCCAGCGACTCCACGTGGACGTCCGTCCCCTCCCCCGCCGCTCGCGGGCCGACCCCCACGACGCGCATCCCCGCCGCCCGTGCCGCCGCGATGCCCGCCGCCGCGTCCTCGAACACGACGCACTCCGAAGGCGCGAATCCCAGGTCGGCCGCCCCCTTCAGGAACCCCTCCGGGTCCGGCTTGCTCGCGCTCACGCACTCCGCCGTGATGGAGATCGCCGGCACCGGCAGCCCCGCCGCCGCCATCCGCGCCTGCGACAGCGCCCGGTCCGCCGACGTGACGAGCGCGTGCGGCAGCCCGGCCAGACCCGCCATGAACTCCGGCGCACCCGGCACCGGCACGATGCCGTCCGTGTCCGCGGTCTCCCAGGCGAGCATGCGCGCATTGTCCGCGAGGTTCTGCTCGACGGGCCGCTCGGGGAAGAGGTGCGCCATGGTGGCGTGCGCCTGCCGGCCGTGGGCGTGGCGCAGGATCTCCTCGGGGTCCTTCCCGTTTTCCGCTGCCCAGCGGCGCCAGATGCGCTCGACGACGGCGTCGGAGTTGAGGAGCGTCCCGTCCATGTCGAGGAGCAGTGCCTTGAAGACACCTATGTCCGTGGGCCTGCCCATACGTAACCCCCAGGGGTGGAGAACCGATTTTGTTTCCCTACGATACAAAACGCCGCACCCACCGCCAAGAGCCACCTGAGCCCCGCTCACCCCCAGAGGCCCGCCAGGTGCGCATGCAGCACCTCGTGCGCCTCGTGCGGGGTGAGATGGCCGACGAGGACGTGGACGGTCAGGCCGTCGGCGAGCGCGAGGAGCGTACGGGCCTCGCGCTCCGGATCGCGGGGCTCCGCCCCCTCGGGTGCCGGGTCCCCGGACTCCTCCCGCCCCGCACCCCCACGCGCCTCCGCCACGAGCCGGGCGAACACCTCGTGCAGGCCCGCGTAGTTCGCCCGCAGCGTCCCGGCGAGCGCTTCACTGACCGCCGCCTGGGCGACGAAGGCGAGCCAGACCCTGGCTTCGGCGCGGTGCTCGTCCCCGAGCAGTGACACCTCGGCGGCGGCGTGCCCCAGCGCCGTGCCCGCCGACTGGGCCGGGCTCCGGACGAGACGGGCCCGTACGCGCTCGCCGATGCGCTCGCCCACGTACCCGAGCGCGAACACCAGCATCTCTTCCTTGGTACGGAAGCACCGCTGCACGGCCCCCATGGACACCTCCGCACGGGCGGCGACGTCGCGCAGGGTCACGCCCTCCAGGCCGCGTTCGTCGGCGAGACGGCAGACGGCCTCTGCGATGGTGCGGCGCCGGCTCTCGTGATCCACCTGTCTGGGCATGCTCCCGGCCGCCTCCTTATTCGATGCGCGCGTATCGGATCCAGGGTACGGTGACCGTTCCGATGCGGATGCATCGGAACGGTCACCGAAAAAAGAGAGGAACCAGAAAGGCCATGCCCGACGACCTCTGGAAGTTGCCGGCCGCCGCACAGGCGGAAGCCGTACGCGGCGCACACGTCTCCGCCGTCGAACTGGTCGACAGCCACCTCGACCGCATCGCCGAGATCAACCCGCAGGTGAACGCGGTCACCCAGCTCCTCGCGGAGCGCGCACGCGAGGCCGCGGCCAGGACCGACCGCCTCCGGTCCGCCGGGGTGGCGCTCGGACCGCTGGCGGGTGTGCCTTTCACGGTGAAGGAGAGCACCCCCGTCGAGGGGGTGGCGACCACGTTCGGGGTGCCGCGCTTCCGCGATCTCGTGGCCGCCGCCGACGCGCCTCCCGTGGCGCGGCTGCGCGCGGCCGGGGCCATCCCGATCGGGCACGCCAACATCCCCACCCTGATCCTCGCGGGGATGCACACGCGCAGCGAACTCTTCGGCGGCACCGTCAACCCCTGGGACAGCAGCCGCACCCCCGGCGGGTCCAGCGGCGGCGACGCGGTCGCCGTGGCCACGGGCATGGCGGCGCTGGGGCTCGGCAACGACTCCGGAGGCTCGGTGCGGATACCGGCCCAGTTCTGCGGGATCGCCGGGCTGAAGCCGTCCACGGGCAGGTTCCCGGCCGACCACCGCGTGCTCGGCCCCGACGACCCGGGCCCGGCATCCCAATTGCTCGTCACCGAAGGACCGCTGGCCCGGACGGTGGCCGACCTGCGGCTCGCGTACGAGGCGCTGGCCGGGACCGACCCGCGCGACCCCAGGGCCGTACCGGTGCCGCTGTACGGCGAGGCGATCCCCGGGCCGCTGACGGTCGCGGTCGTGGCCGACCCGGGCGGCCACGGCGTCCACCCCGCGGTCCGCGGGGCCGTCGAGACCGCGGCCGACGCGCTCCGCGACGCGGGGTACGCCGTGCGCGAGGTGGCGGACGTGCCGCGGCTGGACGAGGTGCTGGAGGCGTACGGGCGCCTGACCGTCACCGAGTTCGCGCCGACCTGGCCGGCGGTGCGGACGCTGCTCGGCGAGGGTGGGGACCGCTACATCGCGATGGCGATGGAGCGGACCCCGCCCGCGACCGCGGACGAGTTGGTGAAGCTCATGGGCACGTGGATGTCCCTCCGCCGCTCGTGGGCCGAATTCCTCGACTCCTACCCGCTGTTGCTGGGCCCGTCGTTCACCGAACCACCCGTCGAACCGGGGCTGGAGTCCCGCGACCGGGCGGGCCTGGACCGGGTCACCTCGGCGATGCGGCTGTGCAGCGCGACGAGCTTCGTGGGGGTGCCGGGCGTGGCGGTACCGACCGGTGTCGTGGACGGCCTGCCCGTCGGGGTGCAGATCATCGGGCGGGCGTTCCGGGAGGACCTGTGCCTGGAGGCGGCGCAGGCGGTCGAGGACCGGCTCGGGGTGCTGACGCCGATCGAGCCGGAGGCCGGACGGGGCGGGGGAAAACGACTTTCGGGCGGGCCGGGGGACGCGGTACGTGTACGGGACGACACCGGCACCACGACGGGATGGAACGCTCCATGAACGCCGCCTCCAACGCCGCCGCCTCCGACGCCGCCTCCGCCGAGGACTCCTCCGCCGAGGACTCCTCCGCCGACGCCTCCGCCCCCGCGGGCCACCCGCCCTCCTGCCGCGACCTCGTCGGCCTCCTCGCCCAGACCGACCGCCGCGCCGCCTACGCCGCCCTCGCCCTCGGCGCCACCTCGGTGACCGACGTCGCCACCCGCACCGGGCTCCGCCCCCCGGCCGCCGCGGCGGCGCTCCAGAAGCTCACGGCGGGCGGGATCGCCGCCTTCGACGCCGCCACCCGCGCGTACACCCTGCGCGACGACGCCTTCCGGCTCGCGGTCCAGGCCGAGGTCCGGCTCACCGGCCGGGGAGGCGGCGACGGCGCGGGCGGGTACTTCCGCCGCGGCCGGCTGACGTCGATCCCGGGCAACGCGGAGGTACGGAGCCGGGTGCTGGCGGTGGTGAAGGACTCGTTCGAGCCCGGTACCACGTACTCCGAGGCGAAGGTGAACGCGATCTGCGGCGAATGGCTCGACGACTGGGTGACCCTGCGCCGCGCCCTGGTCGACGAGGGCCTGCTGCGGCGGAACGAGTCCGGCACCGCGTACGAACGCGCGTGACGGGCGGCCGGTGACCGGCGGGCGCCCCGCCGCCGGACGGCCGCCGGCGGTGGGGCGCTTGCGGTCCTGCGGTTCCGTTACCGGCCGTACTCCCCGCCCCGCACGGCGGCGACGAAGGCACGCCAGGCGTCGGGGGCGAACGTCAGCACCGGTCCTGAGGGGTCCTTGCTGTCACGCGCGGCCACGACGCCGTCGGCGACCGCCACCTCGATGCAATCGCGCTGTCCGTCGCTGTAGCTCGACTTGTACCAGTGCACACCTGCGAGATCAGACCTGTCCATGACTCCCTGCCGTGTCTGCGATCAGGCGCTGTGACACCTGCTCATCGGGCGATGATTCCCAGACGTCGTCGAACACCTCCTGGTAGCTCTGCACCTCGCTCGCCTTGTCGAGGTACAGGCTCCCGGTGAAGCCGTCCGAGTAGACGGTCGGGGGCTCCGTTTCCGTGCCGTCGCCGTTCACCGGGAAGCGAAGGACGACGAAGGACCCCGACAGCATGCCCAGATGCAGCCCCGTGGCGAAAGGTGCCACCCGGATCGCGATGTTGGAGCGCTCGGCCGCCTCCGCGAGGTACGTCAACTGCCCTGCCATGACCTCCGGTCCGCCCACGGGCCGCGCCAGCACCGCCTCGTTGAGCACCAGCCGCAGGGACGGGGGCGCGGTCGCCCGGGTGAGAAGCGATTGCCGTTCGATACGCAGCCGGACCCGACGGTCGATCTCCGCTTCCGTCTCGTCCGGATTGTGGTGACGGATGACCGCCCGCGCGTAGCCTTCCGTCTGCAGCAGTCCCGGCACCAGATCGCTCTGGTACGAGGTGAGACTCGACGCCGCCTCCTGAAGCCCGATGTACACGTCGAAGCCCTCCGGAATGACGTCACCGTAAGCGTGCCACCACCCCTTCGCCTTCGTCTCCTTCGCGAGCCCCATGAGGGCCTCGGTGATATCAGCCGGCGCCCCGTACACCTTGCACATGGTCTCCACGTCGAAGCTGCGCAGCGACGACTGCCCCGTCTCGATGCGCCACATCTTCGCTTCCGACCACTCCAGTCGGTGCGCCGCCGAGCGCACCGTGAGCCGTGCCTGATTCCGCAGGTCACGTAAGTACCGGCCGAGTTGCCTCCGCGGCACCGTCGATCCCGTCGCCCGTTCCGCCATACGTTTTCCCCTTCCCCATGTCATTCAAAGTGAAGGACTTCCGACGCTCGAAATGAAAGCACCGGGGTCCCCGAATTCACAATGAACTTCACTCGTTCGAGTGCCCGGCTCAGATTCTCGGAATCCAGTCTTGCAGAATTCAAAAGGCGGCGGCACTCTAGTCTTCCGATAGCTCAGCGTGTCAAGCCCGCCGCGTAGAACGCTACTTGAACCCCTACTTTTTCGTACGCCTACGGCCACGCGCGGAAGACGAGGAGACGTGCCCATGGCCGCAGAAGAACCGGTTATTCCCAAGTGCCACCACGAAACGCACGGTTCGCCGGGCGCCTGGCCCGCCGACGCCCACGCGGCGCTGCCGCACCGCATCCGCGGCGCCGGCATCCGGTATCGCGCCTGCCGCACCGGCCGGTGCACCGGCAGCCCCGGAGGCGGCCACCACCCCGCCCGTAGCGGCGGGCGATCGCAGCCCGCTTCCCGGGCCCGGCGGCCGATCCCGCTGGAGCCCGTGCACAAGCGGCAGTTCGCCCGCGACGCGGGTGAGGTCGGCCGGGCGCGCGACTTCGTCGCGGCGGCGCTCGGCGGCATCGCGTGCGCCGAGCTGCTCGCCGACATCCGGCTCTGCACCTCGGAGCTGGCCACCAACGCCGTCCGGTACGGGCCGGCCGGCCGGGATTTCCTGGTCCGCGTCGTCACGCTGCACGACACGGTGCGGGTCGAGGTGCACGACACCGGCGACGGATGTCCGCGTACGCGCGCGCCGCGACACGACGACGACCACGGGCGGGGGCTCCTCGTCGTCGCCGCGCTCGCCGACGAGTGGGGCGTGGCCGAGCGGTCGGGACCCGGGAAAGCCGTCTGGGCCGAGTTCGTCCTTCGGTGAGGCCGCGGCGCTGTCCGCGCGGGGACCCCACCCGGGCGGGCGGCGGTGGAAACGCCGTCATGACCACAGCGGCGTGTGCGGACGGAAGCTGCACGGTCGTGGTGCAGAAGGGCACCGGGATCCCGGCGGTTCCCGGTCTCCGGCGGGACCGTTCCAGGTGACCGGCGTGGGCGCCGAGGGCGTGGACCTGACGTCCACCGACGCGACGGGATTCACCTCCAGCCTCCTCGGCCAGCACCCCGACCAGGGCGGAGCCTCCACCATCAACGAGTTGTCCATTGAGGTCGTCACCCTCACCGGGGACACCGCGAGGCTGCGGCTCTTCCCGGCGGAGCAGGCAGCGCGCGTGCGCGACCGCCGCGGGGTCAGCCGGCGCCGTCCCGTCGGCGCCGCGCTCGCGCGTGGTCGGCGAGGATCAGCGGGACCGCGCACGTGGCGAGCGCGGCGCCGATCAGGCAGACCGCGGTGAGGTCCGCTCCCCGGTTGAGCACGGCTGCCGCGAGGACCGGCGTGCCGCTGATGCCCAGTTGGAAGGCCGAGACCGTGGTCGCACCGGCGAGGGTCGGCGCGTCCGCGGCGATCGCGAAGACGCGGCCGTAGACGGCGGGGTTGAGGACGAACGCCGCGACGCCGAGGACGAACACGACGGGAGTCACCGCCCAGGCGTGCCGTACCGCGACGGTCATCGCGAGCGACAGCACCGCGATCGCCGCGGTGCCGGTGAGCAGCGCGCGGTGGGGCCGCCGGTCCGAGATGCGGCCGCCGATCGAGAGGCCGGTGAAGGCGCCGACGCCGAAGAGGGCGAGGACGGCGGGGATCCAGACCTCCGACAGGGCGGTGATCTCGGTGAGCATGGCCGCGAGGTAGTTGAACGTGATCATGTACGCGGCGGTGGTCAGGATCGTGATCGCGTAGATGCCCCACAGGTGCGGGTTGCGGATCGTGGCCAACTCCCGGGACACGCCCGGCCGGACGTCCGCCGCCCCCGGGCCCGGCCGGGGGGCGGCGGGTATGCCGGCGAAGCAGCCGGCCATCCCCGCCAGCGTGAGGACGACGACGACCCAGAAGCCGCCCCGCCACTCGATGAAGTGGCTGAGCAGCGTCCCGGCAGGACCGCCGGCGATCATCGCCACGCTGAGCCCGCTGACCACGACGCCCGACGCGCGGGCGTTGCGGTCCGGGGTGACCAGGCCGATCGCGGTCACCGACGCCACGGCGAAGAAGCCCGCGTAGGCGATGCCGGAGACCACCCGGGTCAGCAGCAGGACCTCGTAGCCGCCCAGCAGCCCGACGGTGATCCCGGCGGCGAAGACGCCCTGCGTCGCCAGCAGCGCGGTACGCCGCGGCCAGCGGAGGCTGAGCACCGCGAACGGCGGCCCGCCGAGCACGACGCCGAGGGCGAAAGCGGTGATCAGGAAGCCCGCCGAGGAGAGCGTGACGTCCAGGTCCGCGGCGACCGCGGGCAGCACGCCCGCGAGCAGGAACTCCGCGGTCCCCATGGCGAACAGGCTGAAGGCGAGCAGATACACCCCGGCGGGCAGCCGGTCCGGCCGCCCGCTCCCGGCGGCCGCCTCGTCCGCACGCCCCGGCCCCCGGCCGCCCCGCGCCTTCCCGGGACCTCCGGCCCCGGTGAATCCGTCGTCCTGCGCCGTCCGCATGTCGACCACCTCCGCGGGCAGCGTCCGGGCAGCAGTGCGGAAACGACAACTTCCGTTGCCGATTCCGGGACACGTTGGTTGACTGGGCCCATGGACGACCAGCCCAGCGTCGGCGCCGTCATCGACCAGATCGCCCCCCGGCTGCGCCGCGCGCGCGAGACCAAGGGCGTCAGTCTCGCCACCCTCGCGCGCACCACCGGCATCTCGACCAGCACGCTGTCCCGGCTGGAGTCGGGCCGGCGCAAGCCGAGCCTCGAACTGCTCCTGCCGGTCACCGCGGCCCTCGGCGTCCCGCTCGACGAGATCGTCGCAGCACCCCGCATCGTCGACCCGCGGGTGCGCCAGCAGCCCACCACGCGGGACGGCCGGGTGCTGATCCCGCTCTCCCGGCAGCAGGGCGAGCCACGCGCCTACAAGATGACCATCCCGGCACACGACAAGGAACCCCATCTACGGACGCACGCCGGCCACGAATGGCTGTACGTGCTGCGCGGGCGCCTGCGGGTACGGCTCGCGGAGCGCGACTTCGTCATGACCGCCGGCGAAGCCGCCGAGTTCGACTGCCGGATCCCGCACTGGTTCGGCGCCGCGGGCCGCGGCCCCGTCGACGTACTGAGCCTCTTCGGCAAGTCCGGCGAGCGCATCCACCTCCGCACCGGCGGGGGCCGGAGGACCTAGGCCGAAGGTCTCGTTCCCCTGCCCGGCCCGCGTGTGATGGTGTCGACGTACCGATCACAGCAGGGCGGCAGGGCAGCACGGACACTCCAGGGGCGGCAGGCAACCACATGACCTTCGCAGGGCAACGCGTCGTCATCACCGGTGCGTCCCGGGACTTCGGCCGGACTCTCGCCATCCGTTTCGCCCGGCGGGGTGCCGAGGTCTTCGTCTCCTCCCGCAGCCTGGCGGCGTCGCGACGGGTGGCGGACGAGATCCGCGACCTGGGCCACACCCAGGTGCACGCCCTCGTCTGCGACCTGTCGGACCCCGCCTCGGTCCGCCGGTTCGCCGCCGACGTGGCGCAGCGCACCGACCGGGTGGACGTGCTGGTGAACAACGGCGCACGCTGGCTGGGCGGTCCTGATCTCCTCTCCGCCACCGACGAGGACGTGATCGACACCGTCGCCGCCGGGGCGACCGGCACGATCCTCGTCGTCAAGCGCCTGCTGCCGCTGCTGCTCGCGTCCGACAGGCCGGACATCGTCAACATGATCTCCGCCGCCGGGCTCCCGGCCCACCAGCGCTCCGACGCGCACGACGCCTTCTACGCCGCCAAGAGCGCACAGGCCGGCTTCGCCGACATCCTCTCCACCCGGCTACGGCCCCGGGGGGTGCGGGTCATCTCGCTCTACCCGCCGGACTTCAGCAACCCGGACCCGCTGTCCCCGGAGTGGGAGAGCACGCCGCGCGGCTCCGGCGACATGCTGACGGCCCACTCGGTGGCGGAGTGCGTCTTCTTCGCCCTCGGACAGCCCCGGGACTGCTTCATCAAGGCGTTCCACTTCGAACAGGCATGCGGCTGAAGGGCCGTCCGCCTCGGCCCTGTAGTCCCACCTCGGACACCCGGGAGCAAGTAACCCGTCGGTAGCTTTCAGGGCTTCGCGGCGGTGGTCTTCTTCGGCTGGCGGGGGACAGTCTTGGTCTTGTCGAGGTGGCCGTACACCGTCGACCGGGGCACGCCGAACATGTCGGCGATCTGCTGGACGGTCTTCTCCCGCTCATCGTAGAGCCGTTGGGCGAGTGCGGCCTGGTCCTCGGTGAGCTTCGGCCGGCGCCCGCCGACCCGGCCTCGGGCCCGCGCGGAGGCAAGCCCGTCGTTGGTGTTCGCCACAATCAGTTCGCGCTGGAGCTCGGCGAGGACGGAGAGCATGCCGAACATCGCGCGGCCCTCCATGGTGGAGGTGTCGATGCCCTGCTCGATGACGTGCAGGCCGATGCCGCGCTCGCGCAGATCGGCGCCGAGGGTCACCAGGTGGAGGACGGAGCGGGAGAGCCGGTCAAGCCGGGTGACCTTGAGAGTGTCGCCCTCGCGCAGCAGCTGCATGACGAGATCGAGCTTCGGGCGGGACGCCTTCGCGCCGCTCGCGGAGTCGACGTGGATGTGGTCGCGGTCGACGCCGGCCCGCAGCAGGGCATCGATCTGGTGATCGGGGTTCTGGTCGGCGGTCGAGACCCGCGCGTAGCCGATGAGCATGTGTCGGAATCTATCGTCCGGACCGTCTGTCGACACTCAGGGAGTCGATCACGAACCCGCGGGTGAGCACTGTCGGAAACTCGCGTCGGAAATCAACGTCGGTGAACGGTCGTTTGCCGACACTCCGGTTGGGCCTTGCAGGCTGTTCGCCGCCGCACGTGTGAAGGTCAGGTTGTGGCCTGGGTCCCGCAGTCTTCCGGCAGTAGGGCCAGGAGCTGCTGCGTGTGGCCGGGCAGCTCGACTTCTGCGAGGCCGGTGATGAGGTCCCTCAGGGGTACGGGCTGGTCGACCAGGACTTTGCCGTTGGACAGGAGCAGGGCGGGCACCAGAGTGTCGAGTTCGGTCTCGCTGAGCATCGGTCCGCCGAGTGCGCACAGGGCGTCTGCCTGGAGACGGATGCGGTCGCGGAGCCCTGCGTTGCCGCCGGCGAGCGTGATGACGCGGTCGAGTGTCCAGGTGTCCTGCGCTGTGCGGTTGTCGTACGTCGTGGTTGCTCCCGTGGCGGCGGAGGAGACGGCGGTGATGGTGGCGGCGTTGACGAGGGCGACGTGCGCCAGGATCTGGTCGGCGTTCCACTCGCCGGCCGGTGGGGCGGGGCTCGTATCACCGGATTCGGCCACGGTGGTGGCAGCGTTCAGCAGTGCTCGGTAGGCGTCACGGAGCGGGGTGGTGTCCATCATGGTCTTCTTCCTTCTGCGGGTGTGTGCGGAGTGGATACGGAACAGGTATGGCGGATGCCGGTTCAGGCGGGCGCACGGTAGATCTACCTTGGCGCCTGCGGGAGGCTCGTGTCACTCGCAGTGCCCGGTCGCGTAGCGGACGGCGCGCGTGTCCTGCGGACGAGGCGCGTCAAGCGGGCGCAGCGCCCTGCCAGATGCTGCTCTTCGGCGTCTGTCAGTGGCAACGGTGGGGCGGATCCGGTGGTGGCTCTGGGGTGCCGAGGTCGTCGGAGCGTCCGGCTTGGAGTCGCGGCCACTGGGCGGCGGGGCGTCCGCCCGGCCACGTCGGCACGGGTGGCCATTCGGGCGAGCCGCTGTTGGTCCTGGTGTTGGAGCACTGCTGCGGCCAGTTGGGGGGTGAGTCCTCCCATGGCTCCTGGCGTCCGTACACGGTGAGGTCCATGAGCGCGTAACTATAGTCCTTCGCCTCGACGCCGCGGCGGGTCGTCCAGTAGGTCTCGAAGATGCGGTTGCCGTCGCGGAGGTAGCACACCAGGTGGAACAAGCCGATCTTGCGCCCGACCAGGAGTGGGTCGAGGGACGGTAGCGCCGAGTACCACGGCATGCGCCAGTCCATGAACTCGCGGTAGCGGAGGCTCTGGTCGTAGGACGCCTGGGGCTCGACCTCCTCGACGGCGTCGTTGCGGCCCTGGCAGAAGACGGCGTAGGTGATGTCGCGGGAATGGAGGTAGGACAGCTCGGCGACCTGGGTGGTGTAGAACGTGCAGCCTACGCACTGCTCGGCCGCGGGCCGTCGGGGGTCCCGCATGAAGTAGTAGGCGATGAGCTGCTGGCGTCCTTCGAACGCGTCGAGCAAGGTCACCGGCCCGAGTGGCCCGAGCAGCTCAAGGTCGGCGTCCACCTCGACCATGGGCAGGCGCCGTCGGGCCGCGGCGATCGCGTCGGCTTCCCGGGTGTGCGCCTTCTCCCGTGCGCGCAGCCGGTCCAGTTCGGCCTGGAAGCTGCGGCGGTCGACCACGGTAGGCATGACAGGCGCGGCGGGGGAGTGAGGTGCGTGGGCGCCTTCCCGATTACTCATGGTCACTCCGTGAAAGGGGATTGCCGGAAGGGTTACTGCGCGTCCCGCTCGGCCGCCTCCGCGATGCGCTTGATCCTTGCCAGTCGGCGATCCCAGTCGGATGCGAGCGCGGCCATCCAGCGGGCCGTGGCATCCAGCGCCTCGGAGCGCACCGCATACCGCACCTCACGTCCGACCTTCACGCTGCCGACCAGCCCGGCCGCATCGAGAACAGCCAGGTGCTTGACCACCGCCTGACGCGAGATCGGAAGCCCGCCGGCGAGCGTGGTCGCGGTGGCCTGGCCACGTGCGGAGAGCAGGTCCAACATCTGACGACGGGTCGGGTCGGCCAGGGCGGCCAGGACGCTGTCGACGACCTCACCGTCCGCGGGAGGTTGATCCACCACGGTGGGGTCACTCAGCCCGGGCGGTGAGAGCCGCGAGGCATTGCTCCCATCCGGCGGTGTGGTCGTTGATCACGTTGCGACGGTTGTCCTCCGACGTCGGCAGAGCGGCGAACCCGCTCTCCACGACGCGCAGCCGGGTGCCGTCGCCCTCAGGCGTCAGGGTGAACTCCACGAGCGTGGAGTTGTCCTCGCGCAGTTCCTCGCCGGGGAACGCACTCACCCACCGATACGCCAGATACTTCGGCGGATCGGCCTTCTCCACGCGCATCGGGAAGTCGCCGTGTTCCGAGTGCCGGGCCACCAGGGATTGGCCTGCCGCGGCCTGCGTGCCACGGATGCTCTCATCGTCGGTTGCCCAGAACCCGGGCTCGGCCACCAGCGGCCAGACCTTCTCCGGCGCTGCCGCGATCACGATCTCACGCTCGATGCGGTCACCAGTCATGGCGTACTCCTTCGTTTCTGCGGATCCAATGTGCAACTTTAGAGTTGCACAGCAGTGAGGTGCTGCGCAACCCCAGAGTTGCACTTTCTTGAATCAGAAGCCGCTCCGGCACGCCTCGGCGGGCCGGTCTCGTGCCCGCGGCCATCGAGCAACAGTGGCCACCGGCTGGCAACCATCGGCCCGCATGTCCCTCCGTCAATCGAGAATGCGGCAAGACACCACGACACCACCTGCGGCGGCAGCCTTCTGGGCTGGCTCATTGCCTCATTGGCAGTTGACCGTCAGCGGCCTGTCGTGGGCCGGGCACGGGCAGCAGGTCGAGGCGCTTGTCCATGTCGAGCCGGAAGGTTCCGTACGGGTTGATGTTCGACCAGAACAGCGCGGTCAGGCCGCGACGGTCCTCCTCCGAGAGCTTCTTGGCCCAGGTCTGTGCGGCGAGGACCTGCTGGAGCAACAGGGTGTTGATGTGGACGAGGCTCGATTGGAGCAGGTGCAGGGCGAGCATCGACGTCTCGGCGTGCTCCTTGTCCGGGCCGGTAAGAGCGCCGTCTTTGCCGTAGTGCAGGACGCTGTTCGCGCTGTTCCAGCTCTCCACGACCTGGAGCCCGCCGTGGATCTCGCGGCGCAGGTCGGGGCTGGCCAGGTAGTCGCACGCGAAGATCGTGCGGACGGCCCGGCCGAGTTCTTCCAGCGCGGCGGAGGTGGGGTTCTTCGGTCCGCCGCGGGTGAAGCGCCGCAGCACCTGCTCGGCCTCGGCGGTGCCCAGGCGCAGAGCGGTGGCGTACTTGACCATCTGGTCGTACTGCTGCTCGATCAGGTCCCACTTGACGGCCTGGGCCAGCGAGCTCCCGAGGGCCGGCCAGCCGGGCGGGTCGTCGTCGGGCCGGTGCAGGCGGATGCTGCCGATGTTCTTCAACCGGGGCAGCAGCCTGAAGTTGAGCAGCTCGGTGAAGGCGAAGCCCACCACCGAGGCGCCGTGGGTGTCCACGTAGTTGGACTCGATCTCCGCGTCGGTGCAGTGCTGCAGCAGCCCTTCGATCATCGCCGCGACCTCGGACGACGAGCAGCTCTTGAGCTGGGAGTAGATGCAGACGTTCTTCTTCTCGACGTGCCAGTAGATCATCACGTCGTTGCCGCCGTAGCGGGCGTGATACTCGGTCATGAAATTCGAGGACCGCGAGCCGAACTTCTTCGAGTCCGACGCGCACGCGTTTCCCTACCCCCACCAGGCCGTATCGCGGGCGGCGAAGGTGGCGTTCACCAGTGTGGTGACCGCGGCCCGCAGGTTGTCGACGGTGATGAAGTGCCGGCGTACATGCCGCAGCGCGGCCTCGCTCTCCCCGTGCTCGCCGGTCGCCACGATCGCGCGGATGCCCATATTCGTGCCCAGCCCGAAGAGCGCGAGCAACAGGCGGCGCTGGAGGGTGGCGCGGTCGATGCGCTCGTACGCGGCCACGGAGGCGAACTCGTCGGTGAAGCCGGTCGCGAAGTCGGCGTTCTTCAGCACGTCCAGGAGATCGAGGACGCCCCAGCGTCGTACGACCTCTTCCTTCAGGGCCGCCAGGCCGGTGGGCTCGTCCAGCTTCTCCAGCTTCGCACGGTGATCCACGGCTCGCCCTTGCGGGTGGTGACCTTCACCCCGCCCGCCGAACCGTCCGCGAGCGCGGCGGACACCCGGTCCAGGCCATCCGTCATCCGCCGCTTAAGGCTCTGGATGAATGCCTTGGGGTCCAAGGGCTGGCGGATCGCGGCATAGTGCACAGCGCGGGTGGCCTCGAAGTCGCCAGGTAGGTCGTCTTCCGGGTTACGCCAGCGCAGCCCGCCCTCGACGTAGATCTCGCGGCGCCGGATCGCTTCCCGCAGCGCGACCATGACGCACAGCTCGTACGGGATGCGCTCGACCCTGCCCTTGTCGTCCACGACTGCCTCGCGCCAGTCCTTGCGTACGACGCCGTCCATCGGCACCGCGTCGGCGGTGTCGTAGAAGCGGGTCTTGCCGTCGACCTCCGCGTACTTCTCCAGTAGCTTCATCGCGTCCATCACCGGCCGGTAGGCGGTGTTGTTACACTTGAAGCCCAGTGTCCGCAGCGGCGGCAGCAGCATCTGCCGGTAGTACGAGCTGTAGGAAGAGCGCAGGGTGGTGCGGACCTTGGCCTTGAAGACCTTCTCGTTCGCCTTGGCCTCTCCCACCAGGTCGCGCAGCGTCTTCTCTCCGACCACCGGGTACAGCGCTATGCGCACCGCCTCGTCCGTCTTGCCGATCGCCGCGTCGGCGAGCTTGAAGAGGATGCCCTCCTTGCCACGGACCTTCTTCAGCTCCGCCGTCAGCCGCTGATCCACCCGCCGCTCGGCACGGGCGTTGATCTTGTGGACCAGAGCCACCAGCAGCTCCACCAGCGCGTCTGTGATCTCCGCCTGGCGGGAGGAGCACAGCGCCGCGAGCAGCGTGATCCGTGCGTCCTCGGCGGTGTCGCGGAAGTCCGAGGGGTACATCTTGATTGCCCGTGCCCGCCACGCAGCCACCATCTTCTCCGAGCAGTCCGCGAACAGCCCCTCGGGAAGGCCGAGTTTGCGCACGTCGTTCAGCTTGGTGATCTCGGTCAGCAGCGAGTCCAGGTTGACCGCGCCCGGGTCGCGCTTGAGTGCGGCCAGCAGGGCGGCGCCGTCCTCGTTGTCCTCCGTCACCAGCGCCAGCAGGCGGGCCACCCCGACGTCGCCCAGGCGCTCGATGGTCCACGTGCAGAACGCCCGCTCCCACCGGTTGCGGGCCGCCACCAGCACCTTCTCCACACGGGTACGGCCCGGCGGCTCGATCCGCTCAACACGGCACTGCACGAGCAGGGCCTCCCGCGGCCGGTCCTCGACCAGCTCGACCGGGCAGACCTCCGTCGACAGCCACTCCGTCAGCCGTTCCTCGTCCGCCACGGTTGATGGCCGGAACCCCAGTGCCTCGCGGATCTGCTTCCGGTGCCGCTTCGCGCCCGGCCGGGTCGTACTTCGTGAGCTCGGCCGCCGACACCTTGACCAGACCGGCTACGTACTCGACAGCGGGCTGCGGGAACTCGTCGATAAACTCCGGGAACCGGCCCTTGATCTCGAAGAACTTGAGCATCAGGCAGAACCCGAGCCTGGTCGGGCCGGATTTGTTGGCCACCAGGTCCCAGTCGCCATCCACCAGCGTCCAGCACGCCACCACGTCTTCCGGCGACCACTCCTGTCGCACAACCGCCCCTTGCCGTCAAACCGTCGGTTCATCCGATCAGCCCAACGAGGCGCCCCAGCGGCAGGAAACGGCAGGCCCATACCCCAACCTACCGGCGGGTTACTTGCTCCCTGGTGTCCGAGCTAGGACTACAGGGCCACCTCTCCTGCCCGCGTCCGGGCCGTCACGTTCCCACGAAGGTCACCGTCTCCGCCGGGTCCGCCCGGTCCGTACGCAGCGGCGGCACGCCCGCCTTCGCGTGGCCGACCGCGACACCGCACAGCAGCACGAGCCCGTCACCGGCCCCGACCGCCTCGGCGACGGTCCGCCGGTACATCGTCCACATCACCTGGGGGCAACTGTGCAGCCCCTCCGCCCGCAGCAGCAGCATGACCGTCTGCAGATACATCCCCGCGTCCGCCCACTGCCCAGGACCCATCGCCCGATCGAGATAGCAGAAGAGGACGACCGGGGCCCCGAACGCCCCCGCGTTCAGGGCGGCGATCTTCCGCGGCCTCCCGGGGTCGTCGCGCTCGATGCCCAGCGCCGCGTACCGCTGGGCCGCCGCCGCGGTGAACCGGTCCCGGTACGGCGGGCCGAGGTCGGCCGGGTACATCGGGTACTCCCGCTCGTCGCCCGGGTCCCCGGCCAGCGCCCTGGCCGTCGCGCGCTTCTTCAGGCCGGCCAGCGGTTCCCCGGTGACCACGTACAGGTGCCACGGCTGGAGGTTTCCGCTCGACGGGGCGCGGGCGGCCGCGGACAGCACCCGCTGGAGGACCTCCACGGGTACGGGCTCGTCGCCGAACGCCCGCACGGCCCGGCGGGTGTCCACGGCCTCGTACACGTCCATGCTCAGGGCTCCTTCGTCATCGACTCCAGCGCGCGGCGCGTCTCCGGGCCGTAGACGCCGCGTTCGTCGCCGTCGATGTCGTTGTCCCGCTGGAAGCGCTCGACCCCCCGTCGCGTGAAGAAGCCGTACTGGCCGTCCGCGTCCGACAGGAAGTTGTCGTACCCCGCATCGATGAGCCGCTTCTGCAACTCGACGACCTCCGGGCCCGTATCGCCCTCCCGCAGCGTGGGCGGCGGCGGGGGCGGGTCCGGGTCCTCGGGGGTGGTGCCGGGGTCGGGGTCACCCGGCGTGCTGGGGCCGGAGTCGGGCGGCGCGGCGGTGACCTGGCCGGCCTCGGTGCGCTCGGTGGGTGCATCGTCCGGGCCGGCCGAAGCGGAACCGGTGCGGTCGGATTCGCCGGCGCTGGGCTCCGCCGGGTCGTCGCCGTCCGCGGGGGCGGTGGGGGCGCCGCTGTGCGCGTCGTCGGGACCGGGCTTCGTGCCGCCGCCGGTGGGGACCGCGGTGATGGTGTCCGGCTTCGGCAGGGCGCGGTCGTCCGCCCCGTCGTCCGAGAAGAGCCCGGAGCCCAGCAGCCCGACGCTGAGCGCGGCCACGACGCCGCCGACCGTGAGGACCAGCGTCAGCCGGCGGCGCCGGCGGGCGGCGAGGCGGTCGCCGCGGCGGCGCGGGTCGTACGGGTCGCGGGGGTCGTCCGCGTCGTACGGGTCCCGGGCGGCGCGCGGCGCGGCCGGGTCGTCGGCGAAGAGGCCGAGGTCGGCGTCCGCGGGCCCCTCCGGCGCGGCGCCGATGGGGCCGTAGGGGGCGGCGAAGGTGCTGTCGGGAGCGGCGAGGGAGCCGTCGGGGGACGGTGCCCCCGGCCCGTAGCCCTCCGGCGTGCCGCCGTGGGGCGGCGCTGCCTCCGTGCCGTAGCCCTCCGCCGCACCGCCGGCCCCGGCCCCCTCGCCGTCGCCGTCCCATCCCCCGACCGGACCCGGCGCCTTCATGACGTACGGCCGCAGCAGCGGTCTGTCGGGCTCCCGCCGGCCCTCCGTGCCCGCCTCGGCGCCGTCCTCCGCACCGCTCTCCGCGCCGCAGGCGCAGCCTCGCCCGCCGTCCTCCCGGGGCGGCTCGCCGCAGGTGCGGCATGCGCGAGGTATCACCGTGCTCCCCCTCCTGTGGGCTGGAGGCGATTATGCAGACCCCGCGGAACCCTGCGCACCGCACCCCGGCCGCAACCCGGCCCGAGCGGACCGCCCCGGCGGGCCGTATCGACGCATCCGGGCGACTATGAGGCAAACGCCCCGCGCATCACCGGCACCACGAGGCTCAAAAGCACCACCCGCCGCACGGTCACACCACCAGAGGGGAGCCGCGTATGTCCCGGACCGCCGGCGCCCCGCCCGCCCCCGAGGTCCCCGGGCAGGGCCTGCCCCGGCGGGCCGTCCTGGTGTCCATGGGCGCCCTGCTCTCCGGGATGCTCCTCGCGGCACTCGACCAGACCATCGTCGCCACCGCCCTGCCCACCATCGTCAGCGACCTCGGCGGGCTGGAGCACCTGTCCTGGGTGGTGACCGCCTATCTCCTCGCCGCCACCGCCGGCACCCCCCTCTGGGGCAAGCTGGGCGACCAGTACGGCCGGAAGAAGCTCTTCCAGACCGCCATCGTCATCTTCCTCGTCGGCTCCGCGCTCTGCGGCATCGCGCAGGACATGGGCCAGCTCATCGGCTTCCGCGCCCTCCAGGGCATCGGCGGCGGCGGGCTCATGTCGCTGGCCATGGCGATCGTCGGCGACATCGTGCCGCCGCGCGAACGCGGCCGCTACCAGGGTCTGTTCGGCGCCGTCTTCGGCACCACCAGTGTCCTCGGCCCGCTCCTCGGCGGCATCTTCACCCAGCACCTGAGCTGGCGCTGGGTCTTCTACATCAACCTGCCCATCGGCCTCGCCGCCCTCGTCGTCATCGCCGTCGTCCTGCACATTCCGCGCCGCGCCACCAGGCACCGCATCGACTACCTCGGCACCGCCCTCATCGCCTCGTTCGCCATCTGCCTCGTCGGCGTCACCTCCCTCGGCGGTACGACCTGGGCGTGGGGCTCCTGGGAGGTCGTCGTGGCCGGGCTGCTGGCGGTCTCGCTGCTCACCGCGTTCATCCGGGTCGAGCGGCGGGCGGCGGAGCCGGTCATCCCGCCGAAGCTCTTCGCCATCCGCACCTTCACGCTCTGCTCGGTCATCGGGTTCGTCGTCGGCTTCGCGATGTTCGGCGCCATGACGTACCTGCCGACGTTCCTCCAGGTCGTCCGCGGCGTCTCCCCGACCACCTCCGGCGTCCACATGCTGCCGATGGTCGCGGGCATGCTCATCGCCTCCACCGGCTCCGGGCAGCTCATCAGCCGCACCGGCCGCTGGAAGGTCTTCCCCGTCCTGGGCACCGCCGTCACCACCGTCGGTCTCCTCCTGCTCCACCGGCTGCACCAGGGCAGCAACAACTGGGAGCTGAGCGGCTACTTCTTCGTCTTCGGCTTCGGCCTCGGCCTCGTCATGCAGGTCCTCGTGCTCGCCGTGCAGAACGCCGTCTCCTACGGTGACCTCGGCGTCGCCACCTCCGGCGCCACCTTCTTCCGCTCCATCGGCGCGTCCTTCGGCGTCGCCGTCTTCGGCACCGTCTTCACCAGCCGGCTGCGGCACAAGCTGGAGGCGGAGCTGAGCGGCGTGTCCCTGCCCGGCGGGATCAGCATGAAGACGCTGGAGTCCGACCCCCGCTCGATCGTCCGGCTCCCCGCCTCCCTGCGGCAGGAAGTGGTGAACGCCTACTCCACCTCCATCACCGACGTCTTCCTCTACGCCGCCCCCGTCGCCTTCCTCGCCTTCCTCATCGCGCTCCTCCTGCGCGAGGACCCGCTGCGCGGCACCGTCACCGTCCCCGACGGCAGCGAGACCGTCGCCACCAACCCCGTCGAGCGCTCCCCCCACGACGAGGTGTGCCGCGCGCTCAGCGCGCTCAGCACCCGGGAGGGGCGGCGGGAGTTGTACGAGGACATCACCCGCCGCGCCGGCCTCGGCCTGCGGCCCGCGTCGAGCTGGCTGCTGCTGCGCGTCCAGCGGTACGAGTGCACCGAGCCGGTGGCGCTCGCCGAGCGCACCGGGCTGCCGCTCGACGTGGTCCTCGGCGCGGCACAGGAGTTGGAGGAGCAGGGCCTGACCCGCCGGGAGGGGCTGCCGGTGCTCTGTACGGAGGAGGGCACCCGGGCCGCGAAGCGGCTCTCGGCGGCGCGGCAGGCGGCGCTGGGCGAGATGCTCGGCGACTGGTGGACGCCCGACCGGCCCACGGACCTCACCGAACTGGTGGAGCAGTTGTCCGCCGAGCTGTGCGGCTCCGACCACGAGGCGCCGCCCGGCGAGGCCGTGGAGAAATGGCGGCCGGACCCGGACTCCCCGCCGAAACCCCCCGCTTGAGCGGCACTCCGTGCCGTACGGCATCCGAGTGACAGCAGATGCGCGGGCCCTCAGGAGTGATGCAGGTTACATCTGGTCCCCCCGTGCGAATTCCGGCGACGCGCCAGGCGTACGCTGTGATCCGCCCGGCGCTCTCGTCCGCGGCGGAAAATCACCGGATGGCCACCGGGACACGGGGAGCAGGGGAACAGTGGAGTTTGTGGGGTCACTGAGCGGTACCCCGTGGATGTACGCCATCGTCGCCACCTCCGTCCTCCTCGACGTCTTCCTGCCGCTGCTGCCCAGCGGCGCGCTCGTCATAATGGCCGCCACCGCCGCCGCCGGCACCACCACCGCGGCCGACGCCGTACGCAACGGCGCCACCCTGCCCGCCGCCGACCACCTCGCCGAGCTGCTGGCGCTCCTGCTCTGCGCCGCCACCGCCTCGGTCCTCGGCGACATGCTCGCCTTCCGGCTCGCCAGCAGGGGCCGCGAGAAGTTCGCCAACTCCCGCCTCCTGGTCCGCGCGCAGGAGCGCCTCGGCCACCACCTCAGCGGCCGGCGGGGCGGCGGGATCGTCGTCCTGGCCCGGTTCGCGCCCGCGGGGCGCAGCGTGGTGATGCTCGGCGCGGGCGCGATGCACCGGCAGGTGCGGGAGTTCCTGCCGTGGTCCGTGCTCGCCGGGCTGCTGTGGGCGGCGTACGGCGTGACGCTCGGGTACTTCGGCAGCCGCTGGCTGGGCGCCGGGTGGCTGGCGACGGGTGTGTCGGTGCTGGCGCTCTTCGTCGGCGGGCTCGGCGCGGCGTACCTGGTGCGCAGGCCGCGCCCGCAGCCGGCCGCCTCCGACTGACCGCCCGCCCCGCGCGCGTACGGGGGCGTCAGCCGCGCAGATAGGCGTCGACCTCGTCCTCGATCGCCCGCGTGTAGCGCTCCAGACCCGGGGACTTGGCCGGACACGGCCGCCCGCCCTCCGGGGTCGGCGCGAGGCAGAAGTGCAACGGGTCGTCGTCGCGGTGCAGTCGGGCGGTGCCGCCGGGGCCGGTGCAGTAGCCGGCGGTGCGCTGCTCGTAGTCGTTGCACGGCAGGTACTGCGTCCACTTCCCGTCACCGTCGCGCAGTTCGCGGCCGCCGTCGGCCAGCAGGTCGCCCGACGCGGCGGACTGCCGCTCGTACAGGTCGTTGACCTGCTCGATCCGGTCGGGGTGCAGCGCGTCGGGCGGCTGCTGCACCCAGACGATCCGGGGCCGCGGGACGTCCGCTTCGCGTGCGGCGTCGGTGATCTGCCCGGTGAGGGCGCGCAGGTCTTCCGCGTAGCGCTCGTAGTACGCGGGCGTCCCCCACTCGACGCCCTCCATGCAGGGCGTGTAGCCCCAGGTGTTGCCCCAGAACTGCAGCACGATCACGCCCGGTTCGCGCTTCCTCACCAGGGCGGCGGCCTTGTCCTCGTCCGGGACGAGGGAACGTCCCGGACGGCCCTGGAGGTAGTCGCAGACGGTGACGCCGGCGACGGGCTCACTGCTGTACGAGCCGACGCGGGCGGAGCGTTCGAGCCGGCTGCCGAGGATGTCCTGGGCCTCCATGGCGAGGGAGTCGCCGAGGTAGAGCACGTCCTGCGGGGCGCGCGGGGGCGCGCCGGGATCGGCCGGGGCGGAGCCGGAGGCGCCGGGCCCCGGGGTGGCGGGGTCGGGGGGCGTGAAGCGGGAGCGGTCGGGCGCCTGGTCGCGTACCGCGCTGTCCACCGTGTCGCCACCCGCCTCGCCGTCGCCGGAATGCGACACCGCGCCCCAGCCGATGGCCACGGCCGCCAACGCCACGGCGAGCACGGGCCCGGCCCAGCGCTTCGTCTCCATCAGGTCCTCCGGCACGCGGTGACAACTGGCCAGTAGGGTAGGGAGTCGACCGCCTCCGGGTCGAGGCCGTTCGGCCCTTTCCGGCAACGGGCGGCAGACTCAGGCCGGATGCCGCCCGGCCACCGCCTCGTACGCCGCCGGTCTCGCCCGTGACGTACGAAATGCCTCTGAGGATCAGGCCCATGACGGCCATGAGGGCAAGAGGGGTGCCTCGCGGTCAGCGGTCCAGTGGGGCGGAAGTGGCCGCGGACCGGGGTGGGTGCGGGGTCGTAGCGTACGGAACGTGGTCGGCGTACGGCGCGTCGCCGCAGGTCGCGGCGGGGTTGGCCGCCGTCCCGCGGGCGTCGCCCGCCGGCCGCCGCCCGCCGTACGCCCCAGGAGGCCCCCCGTGCACCCCGCCCTCGCCGCCGACCTCGACCGCTTCGACCGGCTCCTCGACGCCGCCCGCGCCCGCGCCGTCGCCGCCCTCCGCGGCCTCGCCGACCGCCCGGTCGCCGCCCCCGCGCCGCACGCCCCCGGCCCGTACGAGCCGCTGCCCGAGCGCGGCGCCGGGGGTGCGGCGGCGCTCGCGCGCTTCGGGGAGCGCTGGGAGCCGGGTCTTTCGGGCAGCGCGGGGCCGCGCTACCTCGGGTTCGTGACCGGCGGCGCGACGCCGGCGGCGGTGGCGGGCGACTGGCTGGTGGGTGCGTACGACCAGAACGTGGTCGCCACGGGCGACTCCGCCGCGACGGACCTGGAGCGCGAGACAGTGGGCTGGCTGCGCGAGCTGTTCGGTCTTGGCGAGGCGCACGCCGGCGCGTTCGTGTCCGGGGCGACGATGTCGAACGCCGCGGGTCTGGCCGTCGCCCGGGAGTGGCTGGGCGAACGGCTCGGGATCTCGGTCGCGGACGCCGGGGCGGGGGCGCTGGGCGAGGTCGCGGTCCTGTCGGGCGCGGCGCACTCCAGCGTCCCCAAGGCGCTGTCCCTCCTCGGACTCGGCCGCGACGCGCTGCGCGCGGTGCCGCTGCTGCCGGGGCGCGAGGCCGTGGACGTGGACCGGCTGGCCGCCGAACTGGCTGCTCTGGACGGCAGGCCGGCGATCGTGGTGGCGAACAGCGGCACGGTGAACACCGTGGACTTCGACGACCTGCGCGCGATCGCCGCGCTGCGGGAGCGGTATCCGTTCTGGCTGCACGTGGACGCGGCGTTCGGCGCGTTCGCGGCGCTGTCGCCGGAGCACGCGCACCTGGTGGCGGGGCTGGACGCGGCGGACTCCGTCTGCGTGGACCTGCACAAGTGGCTGAACGTCCCGTACGACGCGGCGGTGCAGTTCACCCGCCGCCGGGACCTCCAGGTCCGCGTCTTCCGCAACGCCGCCGCATACATGGCACAGCCGGGCGACGACCCCGACTTCGTCCACCTCACCCCGGAGAACTCCCGCCGCCTGCGCGCCCTGCCGGCGTGGCTGACGCTGGCGGCGTACGGGCGCGAGGGCCACCGGGAGGTGGTGGAGCGCAACGCGGCGCTGGCGCGTCGCTTCGGCTCGGGGGTCGCGGGCGGCTCCGGGGGCGGGCTGCGGCTGCTGGCGCCGGTGCGGCTGAACGTCGTGTGCTTCACGCTCGCGGCGGAGCCGACACGGGAGCGGGTGGCGGCGCTGGCGGCGGCGGTGGCGGCGAGCGGGGAGGCGGTGGTCACGCCGACGGTGTACGGGGGGACGCACGGCCTGAGGGCGGCGTTCAGCAACTGGCGTACGGGACCGGAGGATGCGGACCGCGCGGTGACGGCGGTGCTTACCGCGGCCCGGAGCGTGTAGCGGACGCCCGGGGGCGGCACTGCGGTCGCCGGTCGGCCCTCTCACTCCGCCCCGAATTCCACCACCGTCCCCGGCCGCGCCACCCCCGCCTCCCCGCCGAACCCCCGGCGCGCCGCGGCGATCGCCGCGGCCTCGTCCCCGCCGGGCCACAGGTGCGTGAGCAGCAGCCGCTCCGCGCCCGCGCGGGCCGCGTGTTCGCCGGCCTGGCGGGCGCTCGACAGGTACGGCGCGTCCTCCTCCGGCACCTCCTCCGGGTACGTGGCCTCCGCGAGGAACAGGTCCGCCGCGGCAGCGAGTTCCGCGAGCGCCGGGCTCGGGCCGGTGTCACCCGTGTACGCGAGCACCCGGCCCGCCGCCGTCAGCCGCAGCCCGGCGTTGGGGACGTGGTGCGGAAGCGAGCGGGTCTGGACGCGGAACGGGCCGGAGGTGAACTCCGGCTCCGTCGCCGGGTCGAACGCGCGCAGCTCGTACGAGCCGCGCAGCATCCCCGGCCGGTCCAGCGCCAGCACCGCGTCGAGCGCACCGGCAGGGGCGTAGACCGGCAGCGCGGGCCACGGCCGGTCGGCGAGCGCGCGGGCGCGGAGGAGGGGGTTGAGGTCGGCGCAGTGGTCGGGGTGCCCGTGGGTGACGACGACGGCGTCGACGTCACCGGGCCGCAGGTGCCGGAGGAGCTGCGGCATCACCGCGTACCCGGGGTCGAGCAGCAGCCGGTGCCCGTCGTGCTCGACGAGGTAGCCGCTGCAGGCGGCGTCCGCGGTCGGCCAGGCGCCGCGGCCGCCGAGCACGGTGAGCTTCATGCCGTTCCTCCGGTACGCGCACGGAGGCGGATCCGCCTCCGTGCGCCACGGTAGCGGTGGGCCGCCCTCCGTGCCCGCGTGGGGCCGGTCACCAGGCGATGTGCACCAGGAACCAGCCCGCGAAGCCCACCCAGGCCGCGACGAAGACCGCCTTGCCCACCGGCGTGCGCACCCGGAACCACGCCCGGGTCCGCTCCGAGAGGGTGTCGCCCTTCTTCGGGGTCCACAGCGCGACGACCTCCACTACCGCGCCGAGGGCGAGCAGTCCGCCCCAGATCCAGTCGGACCCGCTCACGCCGGCCGCCCCTCGGCGTCGGGCGGCGGTACGGCGGCCACCGGCGCCGCGGACTGCCGCGCGCCCGACGCCCGCGCCGGGTACTCCGGCGGTCGCGCCCAGCCCAGCAGCACGCCCGCGACGAGCCGCAGCGGCTTCCAGTCCCGCTTCGCCGCCCACTCCTCCAGCGCCCGGAACACCGCGTAGTACACGGCGGTGACCAGCGCGGTGACCCCGGCGGTCACGGTCGTGGAGCCGGCGTCGACGCCGAAGGCACCGGCCGCGGTCACGACCCAGCCGACGAACAGCGGCACCAGGGTACGTAAGACAGAGATGTAGAGATTCATGGTCAGATCCCCCGATCCGCGGCCACCTAGGGTAAAGCGGCCTTCTCACACGGGAGATGCCCGCACAGCGGCCCCCTGAACCACAACCTGAACCTCCTCTTCCGCATCGAACTTCCCCCGGCGGCGCCGCCCCTTGGGCGCGCACACCGCGAACGCGCGATTGGACGACGGCGCTTGCGCGGCGCCCGCAGCGGGGATGAGGGGAGAAACGCACGAGACGGCAAGGACGGCAAAGAACGCGAAAGACAGCGCGAGGGATTTGGCCACCGTCCCGTCCCGACCCCCACTCGAAAGGGACGAGTGATGACCATCAAGGGCATCGACGTCAGTTCACACCAGTCAGGCAACTACTCCACACGAGGCATGGACTTCGTCTTCGTCAAGGCGTCGGAAGGCCGCAGCTACGTCAACCCCAAGCAGGGCGACCAGGCCGCACACGGCCGCGAGGCGGGCCTGGTGCTGGGGTTCTACCACTTCCTCTGGCCGGGCAACATCAAGGCACAGGCCCAGTACTTCGTCGACAAGGCGAAGGAGAAGCCGGGCGACATGCTCGCCTGCGACTGGGAGCACACGAGCGAGGGCACCGCGGCGAGCAACAAGGAGAAGGACGCCTTCATCAAGGAGGTGAAGCGGCTGCGCCCGCGCCACAAGGTGCTCCTCTACTGCAACCGCGACTTCTGGCTCAACCGCGACACCACCAGCTACGCCGGCGACGGCCTCTGGATCGCCCAGTACAACGGCAAGCCCGGCAAGCCGGACATCCAGGCGTCGTGGCGGTTCCACCAGTACACGTCGTCGCCGATCGACACGAACGTGGGCCGCTTCAGCTCGCGTTCGGCGCTGCGCTCGTGGGCGCGGGAGCGGTTCGACGCGAAGCTCACGGCGGACGGGACGGAGGCCGGCGAGCCGGCCGGGACCGCGGCCGGCGGAGGAGCCGAGGACCGGGAATGAGGGTGCGGCGGACCCGGGCCGTCTCTTCCGGATCTTGGGTTGGGGCCGGCGTGCTCAGTCAGGGACCGCGAGGTTGTCGGCGGCGCCCCCGCGCCACTCGATCATGAAAAGGGTGGCGTCGTCGCTGGTGCGCCCGCCCCGTTGCTTCTTCAGCGTGTGGGAGAGCCGGCGCAGATCTGCCCGCAGACTCTGTGACCGCTCTTCCCGCAGGCGGTTGACGCAACCGATGAGACGTTCCTCGCCGAACTGTTCCTCGTGTTCGACGTGTTCCTCAATGATGCCGTCGGTGTAGCACAGGACCCGGTCGCCCGGCTGGAGCGTGTGCTCTCTGACCTTGGGCTCCTCGCCGCCGAAGCCGACGGGCAGTGTCGTCGCGCTCTCCAGTCGCCGTACAACCTTGCCTTCGCGGATCAGCAAGGGTGCGGGGTGGCCGGCATTGACCAGCTCCATCTGGCCGGTGGCGATGTTGACGTGCATGAGCTGCGCCGTGACGAAATGGTCGGGCCCGAACTGCTGGGAAATGGCGGCGTCCATGAACGCGTACTTCTCCGCGAGGCTGACGAACACGCGCCGGGCATGGCGGTAGGCGCCGATGGCCACGGTCGCCATGGTGGCGGCGTCCAGGCCGTGGCCCATCGCGTCGATCACCGCGATGTGCAGGATGTTGTCGTTGAGGGCGTAGTCGAAGCTGTCGCCGGCGACGCGGTAGGCGGGCTCCAGTACCCCCGCCACCGAAACCTGCGGCACCGTCATCGCCAGCGGCGGCAGCAGGTTCCACTGGATCTCCGCGGACACGCTCATCGGCTCCCTGCGCCGGGCCAGGAAGAACTGGTCGGTGTAGGCGCTCGTGGTGACCAGCATGTCGGCCACCAAGCCGGCGAGTCGGCGCAGCAGGCGCCGGATGTCGTCGCCGACGGCGTCCAGGGTCAGGGCCATCACACCCACCTGATCGCTGCCGTCCTGCAAGGGCAGATACACCCGGACGCCGCCACCGGCCTGTGGTGCCTCGACGGGAGCCGCGCGCAGGAAGGCCTGGCCGGCCTGGGAGTCACTGATCGCCTGAGCCTCGCTGACGTGCAGCTTCTTGCCCGGCAACGGCACCAACCGCTCCTGCGCGTAGTCCTGGAGCAGGATGGAGACGTCACGGCCACCGATCCTGGCGACCTCATCCGCAATCAGCGGGGCGATCAGCTGCGGCGGCAACAGCCGCGCCCTGTCCAGCAGCAGGCCCAGCAGCCGCTCGCCGAAACCCTCCGATCGGTCCACGAAGTCCTCGCCCATGGCCCGGTTCGCCACGCCCTTCCTGTCACCACGGTCACCGTCCGGGTACAAGGTGGCCTGCCCAACGGCCCGAGAGGCTCATTACGCCAATGCAGGGCATGTCGGCCCGCGCCGTCTGAGGTGGTGGAATCCGCTGTTCGGCGCCTGGCCCGGTGAGGCGGTCAAGGTGCCGGAAGACGAGCACCGTCATGACCGGCGCCCCGGTCCGGGCCGCGGTCGTACGCCTTCCACACGGCCGCCGGAATCGGCCCCCGCACGCGTGTCCGCGCGCCAACAGGGCTGTGAGCAGCGGCTTTAGTCCCGTCCATGGACTGCTTTGGATACTCGGCCGGGCGCGGGCACGTCCGGGGCCACCTGTTCCGGATCCGGCTCCGGCCGTCCTCCCGCGCGCGCACCCGGGCTGAGCACTCCCGGGAGCCGGGCGCAGCAGTCCGTCCGTACGTCTGGAAGGGAAAAGCGTGACAGGTGCGACGACACCGGCCCAGGCCGGCACCCCCCAGGTGCCCTGCTTCGCCCAGGCGACGGCCCTCAGACCGCCACGGACCTCCTCCGCGTTCAGCCGCCCGGTCTGCGGCTCGGTCCTGATATCCCCCACCGGCCGCAGGCCACTGGCTGCCTGACGGCCTGGAAGCAGAGGTATCTCATGAGCGAGACCCTGCAAGAAGGACGGGCGGCGCCGCCAGGGAAGAGGCTGAGCGCCTTCGTCAGTCTGGCGAAGCTGTCGTTCTTCGACTACTACCTGTCCGCGTTCGTGGTGTGGACGATGCTGCCACCCGGCACCCGGGACGACCTGGGCACCGTGTGGACGCTGGCCGTGCTCACCCTGGGCTGGGTGGGCGTGTGTGCGGCGACCGTCGCGTTCGACGACGTCACGGGCTTCCGGGACGGCAGCGACCAGTTCAACTACGACCCCGGGCAGGGGCAGTTGCGCAGCCGCAAGCGCAAGCCGCTCCTGGACGGGCGGCTGACCGAGCGGGAGGCCGTGCGGTTCGGCTACGCCGCGCTGCTCACCGGCCTCGTCTGGCTGGGGCTCGCGGTGCTGACCTCGCCGCACCGGCCGGTCTGGGCGCTGCTGCTCACCGTCTTCCTCGTCTTCATCAGCGTGCAGTACTCGTACGGCCTGCGGCTGAGCTACCGGGGCGGGCAGGAGCTGGTGCTGCTGCTGAGCACCGGTCTGGTGGTGCTGATCCCCTACGGCCTAACCCACGGGGAGCTGACCGGCATCGTGGCCCTGGAGGCGTACCTCTTCGGCCTCTGGAGCCTGCTGGTCTCGGTCTACTCCAACATCAACGACGTCGAGGGGGACCGGGCCGCGGGCCGCAGGAACCTCGCGATCATGCTCCCTGCCCCGGTGTACCGCGGGGTCATCGCCCTGCTGAGCCTCTCCGAGACCGCCGTCATCGTGCTCGCCTGCGCTCTCGGTGCGGTGCCGTGGTGGTTCGGGTTCTTCCTCGCCCCGCTGGTCGCGGTGCGCGTCGTCCAGATGGCGACCGGCCTGGTCCGGCACGACCCTCTGAAAGCCCGGAAGCTCGGCGGTCAGGCGCATCGGCTCGGTGTCGTCCTGATCATCGTCGCCAACCTGTTCGCCGTCTGACCCACGTCGGGGAAAGCAAGGTGGATCATGAAGAAAGCACCACGTCCGAAGAACCTCGGCGGCCTGCTCGAGTCCTATGCCGGCGCAGAGACGCCGCAGTGGAACCTCGACCGTCCCTTCGACATCGCGCCCGACGGCGGCCGGGAGTACGACGTCTCGGGGCTGGCGCGGCTGGTGGCCGACATGTCGGGGCGGCTCCGGGAGGCGGGCCTGCGGCGCGGTGACCGGCTGGCCATCGTCAAGGAGAACCACCACGACGTCGTGCTGCTGGCGGCGGCCGCGGCCCGTATCGGCGCCCTGCCGGCGATGATCTCCACGTCCATCGCGCCCGCGACGCTCGCCACCATGATGGAGCGCTTCGACCCCCGGGTCTTCATCGCCTCGGACTCGGTGCTCGCCGCCGCCGCGGCCGCGGACGTGACGATGACCGGCGAGAAGACCCAGGTGGTCGCGATCGAGGGCGACACCTCGCTCGCGCCGGGATCCCTCGCCCTCGCGGATCTCGCCGGCGCCGACGTGCCCCCGATGGATCTGCGCGCCGACGACGAGCCCATGATCTGCACGCACACCTCCGGCACCACCGGCGTGCCCAAGCTCGTCGCGCACTCGGCCAACACCCTGATCGGCGTCCTCACCAAGCTGGAGACGCTGCCCATACCGGGCCTCGCGGTGCGTAAGGACGACGTGTTCGCGTCGTGCATCGCGTTCGTCCACGGGCGGGCCATCACCTGGACGTACGCCCAGCTCGCCCGGCCGCCCAAGAAGGTGGTCGTCCTCGGCGGCTCGGAACCGCGGCTCGTCGCCGAGACGCTGAAGGAGCACCGGCCCACGGTCCTGGAGACCTGCCCCAACCTCTACCAGCGCTGGGAGCCGCTCACCGAGAGCGACCCGGAGGCGTTCAGCCGGATCCGGGCCTACCTCAACACCTTCGACGCCATCCACCCCTCCACGGTGCGCAAGTTCATGGAGGCCAGCCGCCGCAGCCGGCCCGTGTGGGGGCAGGTGTGGGGCCAGAGCGAGACCGGTCCCGTGGCCATGGCGCTCTACTCGCGGAACAAGATCCGCAAGAACGCGGGCGCGCTGAACCCGGTGACCAGCAACGTGGGCAGGCCCGTTCCGTTCGTGACCCGGATCAAGCTGGCCGACCCGGAGACCCGCAAGCCGGTGGCCCGCGGGGAACAGGGGCTCGTCCTGGTGCGTACCAAGGGCCTGTGCCTCACCTACCTCGGCGAGGACGAGCGGCACCGGGAGAAGAAGTGGGACGGGTGGTGGAACACCGGCGACATCGGCGTGCGGTCGCGTACCGGGCTGCTGCGCATCCTCGACCGTGAGGTGGACGTCATCCCGGGGACGAGCGGCATCGAGCTGGAGAGCATCCTGCTGGAGCGGCTGAAGAGGTCCACCGAGGTGATCGTGCTCGGCAACCCCGGCGGCCTGCCGGTCCCGGTGATCAGCCTCTCCGGCGGCAGCACGCTCGGCAAGGAGGAGTGGAGTGAGGCCACCGAGGGACTTCCCGAGCTCGCCGAGCCGAAGATCATCGACTGGGACGAGTTCCCCCGCACCGGCACCTGGAAGGTCCGGCGGTTCGATCTGCGCCAGCAAGTGCTCGGCTCCCAGGCCACGTACGGCTCCGGCCGCTGGACCTGAGCGGACCGCCACCTCAACCGCCACCAGAGAACGGACCAGGCGATGAAGAAGATCGTCATCATGGGCCAGGGCTACGTCGGTCTCCCGCTCGCCATGCTGGCTGCGGAAGCGGGCGACACGGTCGTCGGCTTCGACGTCAGCGAGGAGCGGGTCAAGAGGTTGTGCGCCGGGGAGTCCTTCGTCGAGGACATCGCACCGGAGCGGCTGGCCAGCGCGCTGGCGTCGGGCAACTACCGGCCCACCACCGACGAGAAGCAGATCGGCGGGTTCGACGTCGCGGTCATCAGCGTCCCCACGCCGCTGCGCGAGGGGGCGCCGGACCTCCGGCACATCGAGTCGGCGACGGACACGGTGGGGCGTTTCCTGCGGCCGGGCGCCACCGTCGTGCTGGAGTCCACCACGTACCCGGGGACCACCGAGGAACTGGTCGCCCCCATCCTCGAAGAGCGCTCGGGACTGACCGCGGGCGAGGACTTCCAGCTCGGCTACAGCCCGGAGCGGATCGACCCGGGCAACCGCACCTGGACCCTGGACCGTACGCCCAAGGTCGTCTCCGGAGTGAACGAGAAGTCGCTGGCGGCCGTCGACGACTTCTACGGCGGGCTCATCGAGACCACCGTCCCGGTCGGCTCCACCCGGGTCGCCGAGCTGACCAAGCTGGTGGAGAACACCTTTCGCCACGTCAACATCGCCCTGGTGAACGAACTGGCGATCTACGCGCGGGAACTCGGGATCGACGTGTGGGAGGCCATCGACACGGCCTCGACCAAGCCCTTCGGCTTCATGCGGTTCACCCCGGGGCCCGGAGTCGGCGGGCACTGCCTGCCGGTCGACCCGGTCTATCTGTCCTGGCGGGTGAACAGGGCCCTGGGGCAGCGCTTCCGCTTCGTGGAGCTGGCCAACGACGTCAACGACCACATGCCCGGCTACGTGGTCCAGCGGCTGATCTCCGCGCTCAACGAGCGGCGGATGTCGGTCAACGGCGCCCGCGTCCTGGTGCTGGGACTCGCGTACAAGCCGGACACGGGCGACGCCCGGGAGTCGCCGGCGGTGCGGGTCATCGAGGCCATGCTGCGGATGGGCGCGAAGGTGCGCGCGGTGGATCCGCACGTGGTCGAGCCGATCACCATCGACGACCGGGTGATGCGCGCCGAGCTGGTCCCCGAGGAGATCGCGCAGGCCGACGCCGTGCTGCTGATCACCGATCACTCCTCGTTCGACTACGAACTGGTCGTCGAGCACGCCCCGTACGTCCTGGACTGCCGGCGCCGGCTGCCCGCGGGCCCGACGGTGGAGCACCTGTGAGCGGGCCGCCGCAGCGCATCCTGGTCACCGGCGCGACCGGCTTCGTCGGCGGCGCGGTGACCCGGGCGCTGCTCGCCGCGGGCCGCGAGGTGACGGCGCTGGTACGCGACACGTCCCGGGCGGAAGGGCTCGCCGAGGCCGGCGCCAACCTGCACACCGGCGACATGCTGCGCCCGGAGACGTACGTGCCGCTGGTGGACGGCGTGGACGCCGTGGTGCACGCGGCCCAGCTCCGCGTCGGCGGACGGATGTCGAAGGCCGTGCTCGCCCGCATGCACGAGGCGGACCGCGTGATGTCCGACGCCCTGGCCCAGGCGTGTCTGAAGGCCGGGAACAGGCTGCTCTACGCCGCCGGAACGTTCGTGTACGGGGACCACGGCGCCGAATGGATCGACGAGTCCACCCCGCACACCCCCGCCCCGCTGGGCGCCGGCCACGCGGACGGCGCCGCCCGGCTGCGCGCCCTGACGGCGCGGGGCCTGGACTCCGTGGTCCTCTACGCCGGCTTCGTCTACGGTCCCGGCGGCAACTTCAAGGCCGCGTTCTACGACCAGGGGCGCGCCGGCCGGCTGCGCCACCCCGGTGACGGCCGGAACCACTGGAGCTGCGTCCACCTCTCCGACCTGGCTGCCGGCTACCTGGCCGCGCTGGACCGGGCCCCGGCGGGCAGCGGCTACAACCTGGTCGACGACGAGCCGCTGCCGCTCGCCGAGTTCACCCGCGCCATCGCCCGCGAGATGGGCGTGTCCCGGGTGTCGCGGGTGCCGGGATTCGCCGCCTCCCTGGCGCTGGGCCGCCCGGTGGCCGCCTCGCTCATGACGTCGTACCGCGTGTCCAACCGCCGCGCCCGCGCGGACCTCGGCTGGGCGCCGGCCCACCCCACCGTGGCCGAGGGCCTGCCCGGAACCCTGGAGGCCCTCGCGGCCGGCGCGGCGGCAATACCACCACACGGCTCCTCCACGAAGCAGCGCGGAAGGTGAGGCAGATGAGTAGGAACCTGAGCGGCACGCGGGACGGTGCGGGCCACGCCATCGTGATCGGCTCCAGCCTCGCCGGGCTCACCGCTGCCGCCGTGCTGGCCCGTCACATGGAGCGGGTCACCGTGATCGAGCGGGACCGGCTGCCGAGCGACGCGCAGTGGCGTCCCGGAGTCGCGCAGTCGCGGCACGCGCACAACCTGATGGCCGCCGGGCACCAGGGCCTGGGCAAGCTGTTCCCCGGGATCCAGCAGGAGCTGCTCGACGCGCAGATGGTGTCGGTCCGGGTGCCCGAGGACATGCTCATGCTCGCCCCGGGCGGCTGGATACCCCGGTTCGAGACCGGCATGACGATGATGACGGGCACCCGCGACATCGTCGACGCGGTCGTCCGGGACCGGCTGCGTGCCGAGCCGAAGGTGACCTTCCTCCAGGAGCACGAGGTGGTCGGGCTGCAGGGCGGCCCCGGCGACTCGGTCAGCGGTGTCCGCGTACGCGCCAAGGACAAGGACGCCAAGGGCGGCTGGGGCGAACCGGAGCCGATGGCCGCGGAGTTCGTCGTCGACGCCGCGGGTCGCAAGTCCCGCGCACCGCAGTGGCTCGGCGAACTGGGCTACGACAAGCCCGCCGAGAGCGTGGTGGACGCCAAGACCGCCTACGGCACCACCGTCTACGAGCCGCCCGCGGGACACGCCGCCGACTGGAAGTGCATCCTGCTGCTGGCCACCCCCGAGAACCCCCGGCAGGGCATCCTCAACCCCATCGAGGACGGGCGCTGGATGGTCTCGGTCTCCGCCAGCGGCGGCAACCGCCCGCCCACGGACCAGGAGGGGATGCTGGAGGGCGCCAAGTCGCTGCGCCACCCCGTGGTGTACGAGGCCATCAAGGACGCGACTCCCGTCGGCCCGGTGTACGGCTCCGGCCGCACCGAGAACCGCTGGCGCCACTTCGAGAAGCTGCGCCGCTGGCCCGACCGGTTCCTGGTCATCGGCGACGCACTCGCGGCCTTCAACCCCTCGTACGGGCAGGGGATGTCCGTCGCGGTGCAGAGCGCGCTGCTCCTCGACAGGATGCTGGAAAGCCGCGGGACGAACGGGGGCGGCACCCACCGGCTCCGCCGCGCGCTGGCCAAGCAGGTCGCCGTGGCCTGGCAGTTGGCCACCGCCATCGACCTGCACTACCCCTGGGCCGCCGAAGCGAGCCCGCCCGACCTGCCGACCCGGCTCGGCATGCGCTACGTCGACCGCGTCGGCGCCGCCGCGCCGACCGACCACGACGCGGCCCGGGTGGTCCTGGAGCTGGCCCAGCTCCTGGCCGCACCGACCGCGGTGTTCCGGCCGCGCGTGCTCAGGTCGGCGCTGCGCGGGCCCCGCGGGCCCGTGTCCACCGACCCCCCGCGCGCGCCGCACGGCGCCCCGACCGCTCCCGGAGCGGACGTCCGGGCGATCTCGTCGCCCTCCAACCGGAAAACAAGGAGTAGCTGATGTCGACTCAGTCCACAGACAAGGCGCCGGATATGACATCGGGTGGGGGATCGGAAACCGGCCACATTACCGAGGATCTGACGTTCCGTATCCGGACGAGCGCCGACCCGGAGAACGAATGGGAACTCAGCGCTCAGCTCGTCATACCCGAGGGCGGCGCCGACACCGTCCAGGTGCTGCTGCCCGGTCTCACGTACGACAGGCGCTACTGGCAGGTGCCGGGCGAGTACGACTACTGTGACCATATGCTCCGAGCCGGATACGCGGTGTTGCTGCTTGACCGGGTGGGAACGGGAGCGAGCAGCAGGCCCCCGGCGACACAACTCCACGCGGACAGCCACGTCGAGACCATCCATCACGTGATACAGCAGCTCCGCTCCGGCACCCCGTCCGGGCACTCCTTCGGCAAGATCGTCTCGGTCGGGCACTCCTACGGCGCGGGCATCGCCATCATGGAAGCGGCCGCACACGCCGACATCGACGCGCTCGTGGTCACCGGCATGCTGCACACCACCTCGCCGCTCTACGACGAGGTGATCAACTTCTTCCACCCGGGCTCCCAGGACCCGGTCCTGAACGATGCCTCCCTGCCGCAGTGGTACATGACCCAACGCCCCGGTCTGCGCGCCCGGATGCTCGAGCACGCCGACGGCATGGACCCCGAGCTCTCCGCCCATAACGAAAAGATCAAGTCCACCGCCACCATCGGCGAGGGTGAGAGCCTGCCAAAGACCTATCTGCCCGAACATTCCCGTGCGGTCAAGGTCCCGGTCTTGTTGGTGGTGGGAGAGCATGACGCCTTGTTCAGCAGTGCGGATGTGGACTTCGCGGCAACGGGCGAGGCCGTACTCGCCTTTGAAGCGGACTTCTACGCGGCGGAGTCGGAGCTGGAGGCACACGTCATCCCAGGCGCGGGCCATTCCCTGAACGTTCACCGAAATGCCACCGACAGCTACGCCATCGTCCGGGACTGGGTGGACCGGAAGCTCTCCGGGTAGTTCCCGTGGCGGAGTTGATGATGCGAAAGGTAAGTGATGTTTGATCGACTGACGCGCATGGCGCTCACGTCACCGAAGAAGGTGGTGGGACTGACCTTACTGGTCGTCTTCCTCTTCGGTGGGGCTTCGGCGGGGTTGCAGGACCGGCTGACCATGGGCGGGTACGAGTCCACGGGCACCGAGTCGTACAAGGCGGCCCAGGAACTGGAGAAGACGTTCGAGCAGGGGGAGCCCAACCTCGCGCTCGTCGTCGAGGACGCCCGTGGCGTGGACGACCCGGAGGTGGCGGCGGCCGGCGGCCGGCTCACCGAGAAGCTGGCGGACGAAGCGGACGTCACCAACGTGGTGTCCTACTGGTCTTCGGACCAGGCGCCCGCGCTGCGCGGGGAGTCGGGCGAACAGGCCCTCGTCCTCGGTCGGATCACCGGTGACTTCGACGACGTCATCGACCGGGTGGAGAAGCTGGACGAGGACTACACCGGCAAGGTGGACGGCCTTGAGGTGACCACCGGCGGCTCCGCCATGATGTGGCTGGAGAACACCACCAAGGCCGCCGAGGACGCGACCAAGGCCGAGTTCATGGTCTTCCCGCTCGTCCTGCTCGTTCTCATCATCATCTTCGGCGGCGTCGTGGCCGCCCTGCTGCCGCTCTCCGTGGCGATATGCGCGATGCTGACGTCGATGGGTGTCCTCTTCGGCATCACGTTCGCCATGGACACCTCCAACGTGGTGGTGAACACGACCACGTTCCTGGGCATCGGCCTCGGCATCGACTACAGCCTGCTCTTCGTCACCCGGTACCGCGAGGAGCTGCGCCGCGGCAAGGAGATCGGCGAGGCGATCAGCACCACCCTGCACACCGCGGGCCGGACGGTGCTCTTCTCCGCGTTCACCGTCGCCGCCGCCTTCCTGGGGCTGCTGGTGCTGCCGTTCACCATGATGAGGTCGCTGGCCATCGGCTGCATCGTCACCTCACTGCTGGCCGCGTTCCTCACGGTGGTGCTCCTGCCGGGGCTGCTGAAGTGGCTCGGCCCGCGGATCGAGAAGTGGCGTCTGATCCGGCGCAAGTCCGACCCGTCCGAGGACGGCGGCGGTTCCTGGCACAAGCTGGCGACCGGCGTGATGCGCCGCCCCATCGCGGTGACGGTGCTGGTCCTCGCCATCGTCATCCCCCTCGGCCTGCCCGCGCTCAACATGAACCTGCGGCTTCCGGACGAGAGCGTGCTCGCCACGGACGCCCAGTCGGCCGAGGTCGCCTCGGTGCTGCGCGAGGACTTCGACTCGCGTGAGCAGCAGCCGGTCCAGATCGTCGCGACGAACACGGGCGCACCGGACCAGCAGACCGGGGAGATCGACGACTACGCCAAGCGGCTGTCCGAACTACCCGGCGCCACCCGGGTGGACACCCTCACCGGCACGTACCAGGACGGGCAGCTCGCCGCCGAACCCGGCCCGGCGTCCGCCCGGTTCGCCGTGGACGACGGCGTGTACTTCTCGATGATCCCCGCCGCGGACCCGTACTCGGACGCCGGCACCGACCTGGTCGAGGACGTCCGGGCGGAGAAGGCACCGTTCGACGTGCAGGTCGGCGGGCAGGCGGCCGTGAGCACGGACACCTTCGACACGCTGGTGGACCGGCTGCCGATCGCCGGCGCGATCCTCTTCGTGATCATGTTCATCCTGCTGTTCCTGCTCACCGGGAGCATCCTGCTGCCGCTCAAGGCGATGGTGCTCACCGCGCTGAGCCTGACCGCCACCTTCGGCGCGCTCGTGTTCATCTTCCAGGACGGCAACCTGATGTGGCTGGTCGGCGACTTCGTCGAAACCGGCGGCATCACCTGGACGGCACCGATCATGATCTTCGCCATGGCCTTCGCCCTCTCCATGGACTACGAGGTCTTCATGATCTCCCGCATCAAGGAGGAGTACGACCGCACCGGTGACAACGAACTGGCGGTCGCCTCCGGCCTGGAGCGGGTCGGCAAGGTGGTGACCTACGCCGCGCTGCTGCTCTCGCTGGTCTTCCTGGTCCTGCTCACCTCGGGCATCAGCTACATGAAGGCCATCGGCATCGGCATGGCGCTGGCGATCGTCATGGACGCCACGCTCATCCGGGGCGGCCTGCTGCCGGCGTTCATGAAGCTCATGGGCAGCGCCAACTGGTGGGCACCCAAGCCCCTCAAGGCGCTGCACACCCGCTTCGGCATCAGGGAGGGGGAGGAGATGGGCCCGACGCCGGCCGCCACCGGCACCGACGCCTCCTTGGCCGCGCAGAAGCAGTAGCACCACCTCGTACGGCCGCTCACCGCGCCGCCCGGCTCCCTGGGGAACCGCGGTGCCCGGCGGCGCGGGTGGGGCGCCTCACGCCCCACCCGGGCCGCCGCCCCGGCACCTCGTGCCGGCCCATGCCCACGTTTCCTCTACGAAGCGGGATTCCGCGATGCCAAAGAACCCACGTCCCAAGAACATCGGGCTGCTCTTCGAGCACTACGCCGGGGCTCCGGCGCCGGAATGGCACCTGGACATACCGTTCTCCATCGCGCCGGACACCAGGACCCACGACGCCACGTCGCTGGCGAACCTGGTATCCGACATGTCGGGACGGCTGAAGGCGGCCGGGCTGCGTCGCGGTGACCGGGTCGCCCTCGTCAAGAACAACCACCTCGACACCATCGTCCTGGCCGCCGCGGTGGCCAGGCTCGGCGCCCTGCCGGCCATGATCACCTCGACGTTCGACTCGGAGACGCTGGCCAGGATGATGCCGCGGCTCGAACCGAAGCTGCTGGTCGCCTCCGAGGAGGTGCTCGGCGCCGCGGACCGGGCGGGCATCAAGCTGGTGGACAAGTCCACCCGCGTCGTCTGCGTCGACGGTGCCCCCGACAGCCCGTCCGGGGTGACGCCGCTGGCCGAGTTCGCCGGCGCGGACGTCCCGCAGCCGGACATCGTGGACAACAGCGAGCCGATGCTGTGCACGCACACCTCCGGGACCACCGGCGTGCCCAAGTTCGTCGCGCACTCCGCGAACACGCTCCTCGGGGTGCTCTCCAAGCTGGAGACCCTCAGGATCCCGTTCCTCTCCACGCGCCCGGACGACACCATCGCCTCGTGCATCGCCTTCGTGCACTCGCGCGCGGTCACCTGGACCTTCGCCCAGTTCGCGCTCCCGCCGGCGAAGGCCGTGGTGCTCAGCCAGGCGGACCCGTCGACGGTCGTGGAGACGCTGAGCAAGCACCGTCCGACGACGCTGGAAGCGTGCCCCAACATCTACCAGTTGTGGGAGCACCTGATCCGGACGAACCCCGAGCTGTTCACGCACATACGGGCGTACCTCAGCACCTTCGACGCCATCCACCCCAGCACCGTCCGCGCCTTCATGGCGGCCACCAAGCGCCGCGGCGCGGTGTGGGGGCAGAGCTGGGGCCAGAGCGAGATCGGGCCCGCGACCCTGGCCGTCTACCCGAAGCGCAAGGTGATGCGCTCCGAGGGCAGCCGCGGCGGGCCGATCACCAACAACGTCGGCCGCCCCATCCCCTTCGTCACCCGCATCCGGGTCGTCGACCCCGAGACGCGCAAGCCGAAGCGGCGCGGCCAGCGGGGGCTCGTGCTCATCCGTACCAAGGGCCGCTGCCTCACCTACCTCGGCGAGCCCGAGCGGCACCGGGAGAAGGACTGGGACGGCTGGTGGAACACCGGGGACATCGGCGTCCACACCCGGACCGGCAGCCTGGAGATCCTCGACCGGGAGGTCGACAGCATCCCCGGCATGAGCAGCCTCGAACTGGAGAGCCTGCTGATCGAGCGCCTCGACCCGGTCACCGAGGCCATCGTCCTGGGCAACCCGAACGGGCTGCCCCTCCCCGTGATCAGCACCTACGACGGGTCCCCCCTCGACCCGCAGGAGTGGCGGCGGGCCACCGCGGACCTGCCGGAGCTCGACGAACCGCGGGTCATCCCGTGGGAGGACTTCCCGCGGACCGGCACCTGGAAGGTCCGCAGGCCCCAACTGCGCAACCGGATGCTCAACAGCGAGGAGACCTTCGGCACCGGCCGCTGGACCTGAGACGACGGCCCGGAGCCGGGGGAGACAGGCCGTCTTTCCGTGATGAGGCGTGCCCACAGGTCGGCAAGAACCTGAACTCGGAACGCAGGGGAGAGAATCGGATGACTGACATATCCACCGGAGCGAGGGGCGGGCGCGCCATCGTCATCGGCGGAGGGCTGACCGGCATGCTGGCCGCCTGGGCCCTCGCCGAGGTGATGGACGAAGTCACCGTGCTGGAACGGGACCGGGAGCCGACCGGTCCCGACTTCCGGCCGGGCGTACCCCAGGGCCGGCACGCGCACGCCTTCATGGAGGGCGGCCAGCGGGCCCTCGAAGAGCTGCTCCCCGGCATCATCGACGAACTCGTCGAGGCCGGCGCGACCCGGACGAAGCTGCCCGCCGAACTGCTCTGGCTGGACTACGCCGGCTGGAACGACCGCGGCACCGCCATCCGCGGCGGCGCGGGCTCCTTCCTCACCTGTACGCGGCCGATGCTCGACTGGATCGTGCGCTCGCGGGTCCTCAAGAGCCCGCGCATCACCGTCCGCCACGGCGTGACGGTCTCCGCGCTGCTCTGCTCCGAGGACGCGGTGCGCGGTGTCGTCGCGCAGGAGAAGGGCGGCGAGCCGGAGGAGCTGAAGGCCCCGCTGGTCGTCGACGCGAGCGGGCGTGGTTCGAACGCGCCGCGCTGGCTCCGCGAGCTGGGGTATCCGGAGCCGAAGGAAGAGCTGATCGACTCCGGGATGGCGTACGCCTCGCGGCTGCTGCACCGTACGCCGGAGTCGGAGAAGGAGTCGTTCAATGTCGTGATGATCCAGCCGGTGCTCTCCACTCCGCGCTTCGGGCTCCTCATCCCGGTGGAGGACAACCGCTGGCTGGTCGCCCTCGGCGGGCTGCGCGGCTACGAGCCGCCGACGGAGTCCGACGACTGGACGCAGTTCGCGAAGGAACTGCGCAGCCCCATGATCTACAAGATGATCGAGAACGCGGAGCCCGCCACCAACGTGTTCGGCTTCCGCAACACGCAGAACCGGCGGCGCTACTACGAGAAGCTCAGCCGGCGCCCGGACGGCTTCCTGGTGCTCGGCGACGCCGCGTGCACCTTCAACCCGGTCTACGGGCAGGGCATGTCGGTGGCCTGCTTCGAGGGGCTCGCCCTGCGCAAGCTGCTGGCCAAGCACGGCGCGGGGAAGGGCATGACCCGCAAGGCGCAGAAGATGGTCGCGCGGACGATCCGCAACCCCTGGACCATGGCCACGAGCGAGGACCGCCGCTACCCGACGACGGTCGGCGGCGGCCGCCCCAACGCCCTGGAGCGGATGCTGGACTGGTACGTCAAGCGCGTCAGCGCGGAGGCGCTGGTGAACCCCGTGGCGGGCAAGGCGTTCTTCAGCGTGGTGATGCTCCTCGAACCACCGACCCACCTCTTCCGCCCCGGGGTCGTGCTGGCCGCCCTCCGGCGCCGCGGCGCCTCGATCACGGTGCCGGAACCCGTACTCGCGGGGGCGCAGACCGACGACGAAGGGCCGGGCGTCCCCAGCGGCAACCGCTGAACCCGGCGGGCACGGCGCCGGGCCGCCGGCGCCGTGCACCAGCCGCGTGCGGGGAGGCCAGCGCCCCGTAGCCAAACGGCAGATCCTTGCCATACCTGGATCGCTGCTGCCCGAGAAAGTCGAACTCTAGACTCGGCCCATGACTGAGCGACAGGTTGCGGTGGCGGAGCCGTCCCCCGGTGCGCGGCAGGACTTCTTGCGGGCTGTGGTGAAACTGTGCCGGGAGCGGGTGTACGAGGACATACAACCGGCCGACGTCGCCAAGCTGGCCGGCCATGACGAACAGCAACTGCGGGCGATATGGCCCACGAAGAGTCTGATGGTCGTCGAGGCGCTGTTCGGCGAGGTCGCCCCCCGGCTGGTGTTCCCGGACACCGGCGACTTCGAGGCCGATCTGCGGTCGCAGTTGACGTCCATCGCGGAGGCGTTCGGAGACCCCGGTGTGGGTCCCCACATCGCGGCCCTCGCCGCCGAGGCCAACACCGACCGGATGCTCGCGAAGGTCTTTCTGGACCGGGTCTTCACCCCCAACCGCGCGGCCGCCTCGAAGCGCTTCCGCGCTGCTCAGGAGGCGGGTCAGGTCCGGCGGGACCTCGATCTGGACGCCGCGATCGACATGGTCTTCGGCCCGATCTGGTTCCGTCTGCTCCTCGGCACCGGAACGCTCACCGCCGAACTCGGCGCCTCCCTCGCCGACCACGCCGTGGGCGGCCTGGCGTCGCGCCCGGACCGTACCGACTGAGGGGCAAGGAGATCAGTGGAGTTCAGAATACTGGGCCCGCTGGAAGTGCACGCGCGGCGGGCCGGCGGGGGCGACCTGACCCCCCGGGCCGCCAAGCTCCGTGTCGTACTCGCGACGCTGCTCGTCCGGGCGAACAAGGTCGTCTCGATCGACAGGCTGATCGACGAGCTGTGGGGTGACGAGCCGCCGCGTACCGCGATGACCACGCTGCAGGTGTACGTCTCCCAGCTCCGCAAGGTCCTCCAGGAGGCCGACGCCGAAGGCGGCCGGAAGGCCCTGGTGACCCGCGCGCCCGGATACATGCTGCTGCTGAACGACGCGCAACTGGACCTGGTGAGGTTCGAGGAGCTGTACGGGCAGGGCCGCAAGGCCATGGACCGCGGGGACTACGAGCTGGCCGCGGAGCTGCAGCGCAGCGCACTGGAGCTGTGGCGGGGCCCGCTGCTCTCCGACATCCCCCACGGCCCCCTGCTCAACAGCACGGCCGTCCGCCTGGGCGAGGCCCGTATCTCCGCCCTGGAACAGCGCATCAGCGCCGCGCTGCACCTGAACCGGCACCACGAGGTGGTCGGCGACCTGCAGACCCTGGTCACCGAACTGCCCATGCACGAGCAGTTCCACGCCCATCTGATGGTCGCCCTGTACCGGATGGGCCGCCAGGCCGACGCGCTGAGCACCTTCGCCAAGCTGCGCGCGACGCTGGTGAAGGAGCTGGCCATCGAACCCGGCATCCAGATGCAGCAGTTGCACCGCCGCGTCCTCAACGGCGATCTGCTGCTCCTGCACCCGTCGGCATGGCGAGCGGAACACCCCGAGAACACCGGCTCCCTCCCGCACGGAGCCGCCCGAGCGGGCTAGACCCGGGGTCGGTCCTTCCACCCACGGAACGACCCCGCCGCCCGGGCCGGCCGCCCACCACCGGCGGCCGCCCGGGCCACCGCCGCCCTCCTGCCGGCGGTGGCCGCGAAGAGGCCCTGCGGTGATCAAGTGAGCGCGGGCGGATCCACACGGCCGCTGACCTGCCCGCACTCCTTTCTCCCGCTCCCCGCCCGCACGTCACCGACTGCGCGCACGGAACGGCCCCGGCCGCGCCGCCGTCCCGCATCGAGAACGCTCGCACTGCCCCCTCGGACGCCGACGTGCGCGCCTGGTGTGCGGCTTGCGACGCCGAGGAACGATCCTCGCGAACGAGGCCCGGCGCGGGCAAATGGCGCGCTGCCGGTGGGGGAAACCCGGCGCGGCTGGTGGAGATGACGTCGGGAAGGCGGCCCAAGGGCGTGCTGTGGAGCGACGAGCACGTGCGCCGGTGGCAGGAGACCGGGGAGCAGCCGAGGCCGGTCATGGTGTGGCCGCCGCAGATGGTCGGTGCGTTCCTCGACCACGCGGCCGGCGACCGCCTGTATGCGCTGTTCCACCTGATCACGTTCCGGGGGCTGCGGCGTGGCGAGGCATGCGGGCAGCGGTGGACGGACGTCGATCTCGACGGCGGGCTGCTGACGGTGGCGCGGCAGATCGTGCAGGACGGGTGGACGTGTACGAGGACGAGCCGAAGACGTCGGCAGGCGCACGGACGATCGCCCTCGGCTCCGGGACCATCGCGGTACTTCAGGAGCACCGGAAGCGGCAGGAGGAGGAGCGCGCGCCTCGGCAGCGCCTGGGCCGACTCGGGCCGGATCTGCACCCAGGAGGATGGGAGTTGGCTCCGGCCGTCGAAGGTGAGGCGGCGGCCGTCGTCCCGCTGCAGCGGGACGGCCTGCCGACGGACCCGAAGGAGAAGATCGCCAGTGGTGATGCTCGCGCAACGGCCCCGGAGCGGTGGTCCGGGGCCGATGGTGAGCGGGAGAATGCGGGCTCCCCTGGTGGGCGCGGACGGGTTCGAACCGCCGACATCTGCCTTGTAAGGGCAGCGCTCTACCGCTGAGCTACGCGCCCGGATGCGGGGACAGCGTATCGTGCCCCGCCGGCGGCGATCGACCTGCGGGGGCCGCGGGGATCGTCGTGGGCCGTGTGTTCGTTCACCCCTGGTGGGAGAATGAGTCTCCAGGGGAACGCAGGGCACGGAAAGGGGTCTCGTGGCATTCGGCGGAGGCGGAGGCGGCACCCGGCGGTGGGGCTGGGGAGACCGGGGTGACGGGGCTCGGGCCGAGGCGCAGGCGGCCAAGGACGCCGCCGCGACCGCGTTCTACGAGCTGGATACCGCGGAACGAGACCTGCGCATCTCCGTGGAGACGATCGCCGCCGTCGACGACTCGCCCGCCGCCCGCAAGGCGACCGCGGACTTCGCCGCCCTGGGCCGGCGGATCGACGAGGTCAGCCACACGTACATCAGCGCCGTCGACTCCTACGACCTCGACCGCGACGACCTCGACCACGGCACCGCCTCCCGCGCCCGGCACGAGTTGCAGCAGGCCACCAACGGGCTGGAGAAGGTCCGCTCCGACCTCAACCACTTCGCGCACGGCCTCGGCCCCCTCCTCGACCAGGCCGAGAGCCAGCTCGCCCGGCTCGCGCCCGCCGTGGAGCGGGCCCGGCAGGCGCTGCTGGCGGCGACGACGGCGCTGGACGAGGTGCGCGCCAAGGGCTTCCGGGCCGACGACCTGGCCGCCCGCCTGGCCGGGCTCGGACCGGAGCTGACGAAGCTCAACGAGGGCGCCGGGCGGCACGGCGTGCAGGAGACCATCCACCGCGCCGTGGGCGTGCAGCGCGACGCGGAGGCGCTGCGCAGCGAGGCGGAGCAGTTGCCGCAGCGCGCCGAGGAGATCGACCGCCGCCTGGTCAGCCTCCGCACCCGCGCGCAGGCGCTGGCCACCCGCGCCGAGAAGGTCAAGCCGGTGCTCAGCGAGCTGCGCCGGCGCTTCGCGCTGGCCTGCTGGCGCGATCTGCAGGAGGTGCCCGACCGGGCCGCGCAGGCCGTCACCGAGGCGGAGGAGAAGATCGCCGACGCCTCCCGGGCCCGCCGCGAGCAGCGCTGGCCGGACGCGATCGCGCTGCTGGCGAGCGTACGGGCGCTGCTGAACCAGACCGACGAGGCCGTGGACGCCACCCGCGACCGGCTCCACCGCCTCGACGCGGTGGAGAAGGACCGCGCCTCGGAGGTGAACCGCACCCGCTTCGCCATCCGCGACGCGCAGCGCCTCGCGATGGCCGGCCGCGACCGCCCCGACCCCCGGCACGCGGGGCCGCTGGACGCGGCGGTCGAGCGCGTCGACCGGGCGGAGGCGGCCCTCACGGGGCGGCATCCCGACTACTGGAGCTTCCTGGAGGAGCTGGAGGCGGTCCGCGAGACGGTCGCCGAGGTGGTCCAGGCGATACGGGCAGAACGCGGCGCCGGCACCGCCCGCTGATCCCCGCCGCCGTTCCCGCCCTCCCCCGGCCGCCGTCGCGCCCTACGGCCCGTCCCGTACCGGCGATATGCTGTCCGCCATGCCGCGATACGAGTACCGCTGCCGGTCCTGCGGGACGACCTTCGAGGTCAGCCGCCCCATGGCCGAGTCCTCCGCCCCCGCGGACTGCCCGCAGGGCCACGACGACACCGTCAAGCTGCTCTCCACCGTCGCCGTCGGCGGCGCCGCCACCGGCGCCGGAGCCGCGCCGCAGGGCGGCGGCGGTGGCGGCGGGGGCGGGTGCTGCGGCGGCGGTTGCTGCGCGTAGTCGCGGGGCGCCGTAGCGTACGGTGCCCGACCTGGGCGACTTGCCCCTGAATGCGCACAGGGTTGATCCTGGATTACGGCACTGCAGCACGACCGCCGTAAGGAGGTCCGCCATGGCCGAGCAGGATCACGTCATGGAGTCCCTGCCGCATCCCCTCGCCGAACCGCCCAAGGAGCACGTGCCGGGCAGCCGCGAAGCCCTCAAGGACCGCGTCAACGTCGGGCATCCCGCGCACCAGCACACCAAGCTCGACGAGCACCTGCCCGTCGATCACCACCTCAGCAACGTCTACCGCGTCGGCGCCGGCCTCGCCGGCCTCTTCCTGCTGGTGTTCGGCATCCTCGGCCTCATCGACCGCATCGGGTTCTTCGACACCGGCGGCCACCAGACCCTCGGGCTGAACAGCAACGGCGCGCTGAGCGTCCTGTCCATCGTCGCCGGCGTGGTGCTGCTCTACGGCATGGTCCGCGGGGGCAACTTCGCCTCGACGCTCAACATGGTCCTCGGCGGGCTGTTCGTCCTCAGCGGCTTCGTCAACCTCGCCGTTCTGGACACCAGTTGGAACTTCTTCGCCTTCAGGATACAGAACGTGCTCTTCAGCTTCATCCTCGGGGTGGTCCTGGCGATGTTCGGGATGTACGGGCGCGTGAGCGGCCGGCTCCCCCACGACAACCCGTACTGGCGCACCCGCAACGCGGAGGAGGCCGCCGCGGAGGACGAGGAAACCGCGGAGGACGAGGAAACCGCGGAGGACGAGGAGGCCAGAGCCGCTACCGGCGCCGCGCGACGGTGAGGCCGTCCGCGACCGTCAGCAGCACCGAGTCCATCCGGTCGTCCGCGACCACGTGGTCGTTGAACGTCCGGATCGCCGCCGCCCCGCCGGTGGCGTCCGGGTCGACGACCCGGCCGTGGAAGAGCACGTTGTCCGCGACGATCAGCCCGCCGGGCCGCATCCGCGGCACCAGCTCCTCCCAGTACCCGACGTAGCCGCCCTTGTCCGCGTCGAGGTACGCCAGGTCGATGTGCGGCTCCGCGGGCATCGCCCGCAGCGAGTCCGCCGCGGGCCCGATCCGCAGCTCCACCCGGTCCGCGACGCCGCCCTTCTCCCACGCCTCGCGCGCGTACGCCGTCCACTCCTCGGAGACATCGAGCGCCACCAGCTTCCCGTCGGCGGGCAGCGCCTGCGCCATGGAGAGCGACGAGAACCCGGTGAACGTGCCGACCTCCACGATGTGCCGGGCACCGACGAGACGTACCAGGAACGCCAGCAGCGGACCCTGCTCCTGCGCGGACTGCATGCTCGCGGAGTCCGGGAAGCGGCTGTGCGTCAGCTCCACCAGGTCGCGCTGCACGGCGTCCAGCGGCGGGTTGTGCTCCAGCACGTACCGGTACAGCTCCGGCGTCTGGTCAGGTCGCTTGTCCCGGTCCGCGGGAGAGGGAGAGGTCATGGGAGGCATCCTGCCATCTGCCGCAGAATCTCCTCGCCCGCGGCCACCCCGCGCTCGTCGAGCGCCGTGACGTGCGGCGCGGTCCAGCCGCGGGTGGCCAGCTCGCCGTGCCCCGGGCGCCAGGCGCGGTCGGCGGCGAGGAGGAGATCCGTGTCCAGCAGGGAGTCCCCGGCGGCGAGCACGCCGTCCGCCGCCGGCGCCCCCACCCGCCGTACGACCTCCGCGACCGCCGCGCTCTTCGTCAGCGGGCGCGGCACCGCGTAGACCTTCCGTCCCTGCGCGGAGACGGACCACCCCCGGCCCTCCGCCCACTCACCCAGTTCCTTCAGCCACTCCTCCGGCACCGCGGCCCGCTCCACCACCAGGTACGCGAACAGGTCCTCCGCCGTCCGCAGCTTCCGCAGCCACGCCGGGTCCGCCGCCCGCTCCAGATGCGCGCGGACCTCCGCCAGCGGCGCGCTCCCCACCGCCAGCTCCCGGCCCACCCGCGCCCGCCACCCGGCGTCGGCCTCGCCGTCGACCAGCAGGTGGCCGCCGTTGGCGCAGATCGCGTACCGCGGCGGCGGCCCGGGCAGCCGGACGCGGCCGTACTGCTCGCGGGTGCGCGTCGTCACCGGTACGAAGTGGACCCGGCCGGCGAGGTCCGCGAGCAGCGCGGCGGCGGTCTCGGTCAGGAACGACAGCGGCCTGCCCTCGTAGACCTCGACGCACAGCAGGCGCGGCGCGGCGGCGTCGGGCACGGCGAGGGCGAGGGCCGCCGGGGAGTAGATGAGGGTGCGGTCGAGGTCGCTGGCGATGATGGTCACGGGGCAGGCGCTCCAGGGACGTCGGGGAGGGCGGCGCCCGGGGCCGCCGCGGCTGCGGTGCCGTCCGCGCCGGTCGCCCCGCGGGTGTACCGGGGGTGGATGAGCCCCACGCAGGTGTACGGCAGATCGTCCGTCTCCTCCACCGGCACCCCCCGCTGCTCCGCGAGCAGTCGTACGTGGTCCAGGTCGGCCCCCGCGCCGCGCCGCGCCAGCACGCGCCACGGCACCCGGCGCAGCATCACGCGCGTCGTCTCGCCGACGCCGGGCTTGACGAGGTTCACGTCCCCGATGCCGTACGCCTCGCTGATCCGCTCGACCGCGGCCCAGCCCGCCCAGGTCGGCTCGCGCTCGGCGGCGGCCGGCATGGGGCGGACGGCGGCGGGGGCGGGGAAGCGGGCGGTGACGGCGTCGAGGAAGTGTCCCGAGAGGTCGTCACCGGCCAGCTCGCGGTAGAACTTCGCGCCGTGGTAGTCGGCGGGGCCGATGAGGTCGGCGCGGAGCACGGTGCGGGATATGAGACCGGAGACCGTGGAGTTGAGGCAGGCGGAGGGGATGAGGAAGTCCTCGCGGGTGCCGTACGTGTCCACGCAGCGGCCCGGGTCGGCGAGGACGGCGAGCCGCGGGTCGAAGCCGGGGAAGTCGCGGAGGGCGGCGGCGAGTTCGCGGGCGATGGCGCCCTTGCCGGTCCAGCCGTCGACGAACACCACGTCAGCGGGGTCGTGGTGGGCGGCGAGCCGGCGCAGGGCGGCGGTGTCGATGCCGCGGCCGCGGACGATGGAGACGGCGTAGTGCGGCAGGTCGAGCCCGTGGGCGTGCCGGGCCCAGCGGCGCATCAGGATCCCGACGGGGGTGCCGGCGCGGGCGAGGGAGACAAGCACGGGTGCGGGCGACCGCTCGGCGAGCACGGTCTCGGTGACGGTGGCGACGGCGTCCGCGATGCGGCCCGCGGTGGCGTCGAGGGCGGAGTGGAAGAGGCGTACGTAGTCGGGGCTGGGCTGGTACTCGACGGGCAGCGACTCGGCGTAGTGGGCGCCGCCGCGCTGGATGGCCTCCTCGCGCTCCTCGGTGGGGGCTTCGAGGGCGACGTCGGAGAGGTCCTTGAGAAGCCAGCCGACCTCGTCGGGGGCGTAGGAGGAGAACGCGGGTCCGCGCAGGGGCTCGGCCGGGGCGGCGGCCCCGGGCCCGGCCCCGGCCTCGGTCCCGGACTCGGCGGGGGGTGCGTAGGAGGGGATCACGGCGAGGAGTACCCGGTCGGTGTGCGCGGCGAGCACGTCGAGGAGCCCCCCGGGGGCGTGCAGGGCGGGGGTGTCGGCGGCGGAGTCGGTGACGACGACGACGGCGTCGTAGGCGTCGTCACCGGTGACGTTGTAGGCGTAGCGGGTGCCGCCGTGGGCGCCGGGGGTGTCGTGGGTGTCGTGGGCGGGGAAGGTGAGCCGGCTGCGGATGGCGTAGCCGGGGTGGTCGACGGGCAGCACTGGCGAGCGGGTGGTGGAGGAGAACCGCACGTCGGCGCCGGGGAGAAGGTCTTCCAGCGCGGTGGCGAGCCGGAGGGGTGCGTACATCAGCTCCTCGGTCCCGAGCACGAGGAGGCGCGGCGGCTCCGCCGGGGCCGCGGGGAGGCCGAGGGCACCGGCGACACGGCCGGCCATGCCGGGCAGCGCGGATTCCAGCCGCGTACGGTGCCCGCTGCCGAACCCGTGCCGCCCCCCGTCGGGCAGCCCGGCAGGCCACCCCAGCGCAACGCGGCGCACCGCGGCGGCAATTGTTCCCCGACCCCGCCCCTTCCCGAAACCCGGGCGCTCCGCCCCCGAGCCCCCCGCGCCGCCGGAGGCGGAAGAGGAGCCGGAGGCGGAAGAGGAGCCGGAGGCGGAAGAGGAGCCCGAGGCGGAAGAGGAGCCGGCCGGCGGGGGCGCGGAGCGCCCGGCCGCCTGGCCGCCGACGGCGCCGGGCGCTGCCATACCTGCCGCCCGCCCTTCGGCGTCGGCCGGGCCGGGCCGGGCAACTTCCGCGGGCCCCGTCGCCGCCGGGTCCCACGCGGCGGGCACCGCCTCCGCCACAGGCGCCTCGTGCTCCTGACCAGCGGCACCAGCCGACCCGGTCACCGGACCACGGCCACCCGCCGCCCCCGCCACGACCGCACCACCCGACGAACCCCCCGGAGCCGCACCCTCGCGACCACCCGGACAAGTCACCCGACTCGGCCCCCGGCCGACCCCCGCCGCATCCGACCCGCCCGCCGCAGGCCCCTCGCACTCCTGACCAGCGGCACCAGCCGACCCGGTCACCGGACCACGGCCACCCGCCGCCCCCGCCACGACCGCACCACCCGACGAACCCCCCGGAACGTCCCCCGCCGCATCCGGCCCGCCCCCCGCCGGCCCCGCCGTGCCCGCGGCAGGCGGCTCGTGCTGCGCCACCAGCTCCGCGCCCCGCCTCAGTACGTCCGGCGGCAGGCGTACCGTTCCCGACGTCAGCGACACCACGTCCACCCGCGTGCCCAGGTCCGCCGCCGACTTCTCCAGGGCCCTGCGGTCCTCCTCCGAGCGCATGTCCGTCAGGGCCGCCACCACGTACCGGGCCCGGGGGCGGGCCGCGTGCAGGGCCGCGATCGTGTTGCGCAGGGTGCGGCCCGTCGACAGTTCGTCGTCCACCAGCACCAGCGGGCCCTCCCCCGTCAGCAGCCCCGGGTCCGCCGGGAGCAGCAGGTGCTCCGTCGCGTGGCTGTGCTCCTCCTCGAAGCCCGCCGCCCGCCGTACTCCCGGGACCGCCCGCCGGGTGGAGTGCAGGTACGCGCTCGCCCCCAGGCCGTCCGCCACGCAGTGGCCCAGGCCCGTCGCCGTCTCGGCGTAGCCCAGGACCACCGCCCGGGCCGCGGCCCCGGGGCCCAGCAGGTCCCGGGCGAGGCCGCCGAGGCGCAGGCCCGCCCCGTGGATGCGGCTCGGGCGCTGCGGGACGTGCTTGCCCAGCACCGTGGAGACCAGCAGGTGCGCCCGGCGCGGGTTGCGGCGCAGCGCCAGCCCGACCAAGTCCCGTAGCTCCGCGGGGCCCGACAGCTCCACCCCGAGCCGGCTCTCCACCCACTCCCCCGGCCACACCCCGGAACCGGCACCCGGCCCAGCCCCGGAAGCCGGACCCGTGCCCGCGCCCGCGCCCGCGTCCCCGGCCATCAGCTCTCCCCCCGTCCCGCCGCCGCCAGCAGCTCCACGAACGTCGTGTCCTCGCGCGCCACCCCGAACATCCGCGCCCGCCGCAGCGTCCGCTCCGCCCACGCGCGGTGCGGCTTCGCCTCGTTCATCTTGTTCGTGTACGCCGACCGCATCACCCCGCCGCCCGCACCGGACTTGCGCACGATGTCCGTCGCGTCCACGTACTCCTCGTGGCTCACCACCGACAGCGCGTGCACGGGTGCCACATGGCTCGGGTGGATGCACGTCTTGCCCTGCAGCCCGTTCGCGCGGTCCAGCGAGATCTCCCGCAGCAGGCCGTCCATGTCGTGCTCGATGAGCGCGGCCCGCAGCTCCTCCGCCCGCCCCGCCGCGAACGGGCTGCTCCGCAACTGCGGCTTGAACAATCGTTCCTGCTGGCGGAAGTACTCCCACACCGGACCCGTGACCGTGAAGCCGCTGCCGTCGGCCCGCCCGAAGACGTTCACCACGTCTCCGATCGCCGCCGCCACCAACTGCACATCGTACGCCGTCATGTCCGGCGACCGCCGCAGCCCGTACGCGGCGCAGAAGTCCGTGACCCCGAGGCGTACCGCGAGCACCCGCTCCCGGTACTGCTCCAGCACCCGCGCGATCCCCCGCAGCGCCGCCGCCCGCGACTCCAGGTGCAGCACCTCCGGCGACTCCACCACCGGCATCGCGTACAGCCGCCGCCCGCCCGGCGGCAGCACCTGCTCCGCCTTGATCACCGCCTCCAGGAAGGCCACCCCCTGCACCGCCGTGAACTTCGGCAGCACGAACCCCGACAGCAGCCGCGCCGCGGGCCCCAGCCGGGCCACCAGATCGGGGATCTGGCCCGCCTCCCGGGTGCGGACGAACAGCAGCGGCAGGGCACTGCCGGCGCCCTGCCGCTCCAGCTCCCTGAGCTGCCGTACGACGTTGGCCTCCGCCTCCGGCACCTCGTCGTCCGCTATGGAGTCCTCCAGGCACAGCACCATCGACACCACCCCCCGCGCCGCCTGGACGCGGATGTCGCGGGCGAGCTGCGAGCGGGTGGCGGGGCTGTAGAGGGTCGCGCCGAGGGCCATGGCCAGCTCGGCGGGCGGGGCCTCAGCGGTGAACTCGGCCGGCTCGCGGTGGAACAGCCCGGCACGCACGTCCGGGGAGACGTGCCCGAAGTGGCGCATGCGGTGCTCCCAAGGGTCGACGCGGCCGGGGCGGGGGCCGGCGTGGGTGGGGGAAGACGGGGTGGGGAGGCGGACGGGGTGAGGCGGGTAAAGGAAGGTCGAGGGAAGGCGATGATTCGGTAAAAGGGACGTCCGGGAGCCCTCCACCGTTCCCCGATCGCCCCGCATTGTGGCCGCCGCGGGCGACAGGGCAGGATAGCCCGCATGACGCACGCCATGGCGCAGGGATCCGACATGTCCGTATCCGTGCCTGCGGTACGGGCCGTGCTGCGCTGGACCCCGGGGGCCGGCGTCCCCGACGTCGACGCCTGCGTCATCCTCCTCGACGACGGCGGCCGGGTGCGCTCCGACGCCGACTTCGTCTTCTACAACCAGCCCCGGCACCCCTCGGGGCTCGCCCGCAAGCTGCCGAAGAAGCGGCAGGGCGAGGGCCTGACCGACTCCGTCGAGGCGCAGCTCACCCGGCAGGACCCGTCGGTCGACCGCATGGTGCTGATCGCCTCGGCCGACGGCGGCACCCTCGGGCGGGTGCGGAACCTGCGGGTCGAGCTGCACGATGCCGGGAGCGGCGACGCGGCGGGCGGGGAGCCCTTCGCGTACGTGGACATCCAGCCCGACGGCGGCGCGTCGTCGGCGCTGATCTGCGGCGAGCTGCGGCGGGCCGGCGGCGGCTGGCAGTTCCGGGCGGTGACGAAGGGGTACGCCACGGGCCTGGTCGGCGTCGCCGGCGAGTTCGGCATCTCGGTGGACGAGACGGACACCGGGCACCACCCGACGCCCGACTCCGGGAACGAGCCGGCCTCCGAAGGCCGGCCCGCGCCGGGCGCCGCGCAGGCGGCACAGGCCCAGCAAGCCGCGCAGGCTCCGCAGAGCCCCCAGCCGGCCGCCGCCCAGCCGCAGCCCGCGCCCCCCATCGCGTACGGCTACCCTCCGGCGTTCACCCTCCCGCCCCAGGGCCCGCAGTTCATCGGCCGCTGACCGCCGCGCGGGCGCTCACGTCTTCGTCTTGTAACCGCGCCCCCACACCAGTCCCCAGCCGTACAGCCGGTCCAGCTCCGACTGGAACCCGTACACGTAGCGCACCTCGCGCCGCACCGTGAGCTCGCCCTTCTTGTTCTCGATCAGCAGCACCGCGCACGACCGCGCCTCCGGCGCCCGCTCGTCGAGCGCGATCTCCACCCGCGGCCCGCTGGACGGGTACAGCGTGACGACGGCCTGCGTCCGGTCGAACGCCGGGGTGCCGTCGTAGATGTAGACGAAGACCAGCAGCCGCCGGAACGCCTCCTTGTGGTCGAGGTTGACGTACACCGTCTCGCCCGAACCCGAGCCGAACCTGTCGTCGCCGCTGAGCTTGATGTAGGGCGGGTCGTTGATGTCGCCGAGGAGGTTGCCCAGCGGCTGCACCACGCCCTTGGTGCCGTCCTCCAGCTCGTACATGCACGCCAGGTCGAGGTCGACGTTGACGACGGCCGGCCCCTGCGCCTGCACGATCTCCGGCCGGAACAGCTTCGCCGGGTGCAGCAGCGTCCCGCCGCTCCTGCGGGAGCGGCCGCCGAGGTCGGAGGTGCGCATCCGCCAGGACAGGTTGATGCGCAGGTTGCCGGTGTCGGATCCCTGCCGGCTCAGCGAGAGCAGCGGCTTGCGCTTGGTGAGCTGCACCGAGTACGACGCACCGGCGCTGTCGAACTGCGGCACCCCCTCCCGCCGCCAGTTGCCCCAGAACGACACCTCGTACCCCCAGACGTGGAAAACCCCTCGGGCCCGGTCGGTCGACCGGCCCCGAGGGGAATCCTTCCGCATCCCGGACCGCGCGGAACCTACACGCGGGAGGGAAGCTCCTTTTCGGCCGGTTCGTCATCTCCGCCGCCGCCCTCATGTGCGATGCGCCGGTTGCGGCGGATGGAGGAGTAGAGGGAGAGGCCGATGAAGGCGACGCCGATGACGCCGGTGATGACCTCGTGGATGTGCCACTTGATCGTGATCAGCAGGATGGTCGCCAGGGCGCCGATCGCGTAGTGCGCGCCGTGCTCCAGGTACACGTACTCGTCGAGCGTGCCCTGCCGCACCAGGTAGACCGTGAGCGACCGGACGTACATCGCGCCGATGCCCAGGCCCAGCGCCATCCAGAAGATGTGGTTGGTGATGGCGAAGGCGCCGATGACGCCGTCGAAGGAGAACGACGCGTCCAGGACCTCCAGGTAGAGGAACATGAAGAACGCGGCCTTGCCCGCCAGCCCGACGGCGGACTGCTGCTGGCCGGAGCGCTTCGCCGCCTCCTCCGCTTCGTGTTCCCGCTCCTCTTCCTCTTCGAGTTTGTTCTCGAAGTGCCCGGAGAGGCCGCCGACGATGAGGTATGTGATGAGACCGGCGATGCCCGCGGACATGACTGTGCCTGATTTGTCCACATGTCCGCCGCCGTGCTGGATCGCGCTGGTGGCGATCGTCATCGCGGTGGTGAGCAGCACGATCAGGGCGATGCACACGGAGATCGCGTCGATCCGGCCGACCTTCGACAGCGGCTTCTCGATGAACGGGATCCACTTGTGCTCCCGCTCGTCGAAGAGGAACTCCAGGAAGATCATCAGCAGGAACATCCCGCCGAAGGCGGCGATCGACGGATGCGCGTCCGTGACGAGCTGCTCGTAGTGGTCGGGGTCGTCCACGGCCAGTTCGATCGCCTCGATCGGCCCGACCTTGGCGGTGATCGCGACGATCACCACGGGGAAGACCAGGCGCATGCCGAAGACGGCGATGAGGATGCCGACGGTGAGGAAGATCTTCTGCCAGAAGGCGTTCATCTTCTTCAGCACGCCGGCGTTGACGACCGCGTTGTCGAAGGAGAGCGAGATCTCCAGGATGGAGAGGATCGCCACCAGGACGAACGCCTCCCACCCCCAGAAGATCGCGGCACAGGCGAGGCCCGCGGCGGTCACCGCGAAAGACCAGCCGAAGGTTTTCAGCACCACTGGCAGTCGTCCATTCTCATCGTGTGTCCGTCCGTCTCCGGGACGCTGCACGCCACCGGGCTTTCGTCACCGTACCCGCACGGTTCTCCCGCACCCGGCACGTACGTCGTGACCCCATCTTCCCCGGCGGTGTCAAGTCCCCACACTTCCCGGGTCCGGAAGCGTCAGGAGCCGCGCCACTGCCGGATAGTGCAGGATTCCGGCCACACACGTCCACCCTGCCGAACACCCGAACGAACGCGGCGTAGCCCGGCCGCGGGACGTCAGGCGGGGGCGAGCGCCTTCAGCGCCGCCACGTACTCGTCGAGGTCCCGGGCGTCCGGCAGGTCGTTGACGACCGTCCACCGGACCGTGCCCGCGGTGTCGATGATGAAGGTGCCGCGGACCGCGCAGCCCTTCTCCCTGTCGAAGACGCCGTACGCCCGCGCCGTGGCGCCGTGCGGCCAGAAATCGCTGAGCAGCGGATAGCCGAAGCCTTCCCGGTCGGCGAAGACGCGCAGGGCGAAGGGCGTATCGCAGGAGACGGCGAGGAGCTGGACCTCGTCGTTGACGAAGGCGGGCAGCCGGTCGCGCAGCGCGCACAGCTCGCCCGTGCAGACGCCGGTGAAGGCGTACGGGAAGAAGAGCAGGACGACCGCCTTCTCGCCGCGGTAGTCCGAGAGCCGCACGGTCTCGCCGTGCTCGTTGCGCAGCGCGAAGTCCGGCGCCCCGGCGCCGGGCGCCAGCGCCTCGATCCCGTCCAGTGCCATATCCGTGACCTCCGGTCTCCCGGTCCAGCGAACCTCTGCCGGGTCACGAGCGTACGGGCGTGGCGGGTGCCGCTCCGCGCCGGGATGCCGCCGCGCCGGCCGGGAGCCCGGCCGCGCAGCACCGCGGGAGCGCCCGCGCAGAAGTGCGGGACCGCACGGGCAGTCCCGGTGAAAAGACGTGTCAGCGCTTGGTCGAGCGGGCCCCCTTCGGGGTGACCAACCGGCTGCCGCTCCAGTCCGTACCCGCGTTGATGCTCTTGGTCTGGGCCAGACCGGCGGTCTGCGCCGCCTCGCCGATGTCGCTGGGCTCGACGTAGCCGTCACGGCCGGTCTTGGGCGTCATGAGCCAGACCGGGGCGCCTTCGTCGATCATGGTGGTGGCGTCCACCAGCGCATCCGTCAGATCGCCGTCGTCCTCGCGGAACCAGAGCACGACGGCGTCCGCGACGTCGTCGTAGTCCTCGTCGACGAGGTTCTGCCCGGTGATCGATTCGATGGCCTCGCGAAGCTCCTGATCGGTGTCGTCGTCGTAACCGATCTCCTGGACCACCTCTCCGGCCTGGAAACCCAGCCTGGTGGCGGGGTTGGTCCGCTCCTCCGCGTGGTCCGCGGTCGCGCTCACGGATTGCCTCCTGCTCGTGTCCGTCGATCTTCCGAAATCAGCCATCGCGCTCGCGCGCACGCGAGGCGATGGGCGTAGTCCACACGTGCCGGGCGAATCGCGCAAGTACCCGGCGGCCGATCCCGCCCTATGGAGGGCACCCCTCGACCAGGGGGCGCAGTCGCCCGGGTTGCCTGCGGGTACGCTGGCGATCAGCCCGTACGGCCCCTCCACGGCCGTGTCGGTCGAGCCCCGGTGGAACGAATACAGGGTTACCAAACAGTAGAGATGACGTGGCCGCAACCGCGGTAGACGATGGGAATCAGCGCGAGACCTCTCATCTGCGAGCAGTCCGATTACCGATACGTACAGCGAAGGAACAGCGTGGCTTCCGGATCCGATCGCAACCCGATCATCATTGGCGGCCTTCCCAGCCAGGTCCCGGATTTCGATCCCGAGGAGACCCAGGAGTGGCTCGACTCGCTCGACGCGGCCGTCGACGAGCGGGGCCGGGAACGAGCCCGCTATCTCATGCTCCGCCTCATCGAACGCGCCCGCGAGAAGCGCGTGGCAGTGCCCGAGATGCGGAGCACGGACTACGTCAACACCATCGCGACCAAGGACGAGCCGTTCTTCCCCGGCAACGAGGAGATCGAGCGCAAGGTCCTCAACGCGACCCGCTGGAACGCGGCCGTGATGGTCTCCCGGGCCCAGCGCCCCGGCATCGGCGTCGGCGGGCACATCGCCACCTTCGCCTCGTCCGCGTCGCTCTACGACGTGGGCTTCAACCACTTCTTCCGCGGCAAGGACCACGGCGACGGCGGTGACCAGGTCTTCTTCCAGGGCCACGCCTCGCCCGGCATCTACGCCCGCGCCTTCCTCCTCGACCGCCTCAGCGAAGCCCAGCTCGACGGCTTCCGGCAGGAGCACTCCAAGGCGCCCAACGGCCTCTCCAGCTACCCGCACCCGCGGAACATGCCGGACTTCTGGGAGTTCCCCACGGTCTCCATGGGCCTCGGCCCGCTGGGCGCCATCCACCAGGCCCGGATGAACCGCTACATGCAGGCCCGCGGCATCGCCGACACCTCGAACTCGCACGTGTGGGCGTTCCTCGGCGACGGCGAGATGGACGAGCCGGAGTCGCTGGGCCAGCTGTCCCTGCCCGCCCGCGAAGGGCTGGACAACCTCACCTTCGTCGTGAACTGCAACCTCCAGCGGCTCGACGGCCCCGTCCGCGGCAACGGGAAGATCATCCAGGAGCTGGAGTCGTACTTCCGCGGCGCCGGCTGGAACGTGATCAAGCTGGTCTGGGACCGCTCCTGGGACCCGCTGCTCGCGCAGGACCGCGACGGCGCCCTGGTCAACAAGCTGAACACGACGCCGGACGGCCAGTTCCAGACGTACGCCACCGAATCCGGCGCGTACATCCGCGAGCACTTCTTCGGCGACGACCTGCGGCTGCGCAAGATGGTCGAGGACATGACCGACGACCAGCTCCTGCACCTCGGCCGCGGCGGCCACGACCACCGCAAGGTCTACGCCGCCTTCGAGGCCGCCGTCGCGCACAAGGGCCAGCCGACCGTCATCCTCGCCCAGACCATCAAGGGCTGGACCCTCGGCCCGAACTTCGAGGGCCGCAACGCCACGCACCAGATGAAGAAGCTCACGGTCGAGGACCTCAAGCGCTTCCGCGACCGGCTGCACCTCCCCATCCCGGACAAGGACCTGGAAGACGGCCTTCCGCCGTACTACCACCCGGGCCGGGACTCCGAGGAGATCCAGTACATGCACGACCGCCGGCAGGCCCTCGGCGGCTACGTGCCGACGCGCGTGGTGCGCTCCCAGCCGCTGAAGCTGCCGGACGACAAGACCTACGCGGCCGTCAAGAAGGGCTCCGGCAGCCAGGCGATCGCCACCACGATGGCGTTCGTGCGGCTGCTCAAGGACCTGATGCGGGACAAGGAGATCGGCAAGCGGTTCGTGCCGATCGCGCCGGACGAGTACCGCACGTTCGGCATGGACTCCTTCTTCCCGAGCGCCAAGATCTACAACCCGCTGGGCCAGACGTACGAGTCCGTGGACCGCGAGCTGCTCCTCGCCTACAAGGAGTCGCCCACCGGGCAGCTCCTGCACGACGGCATCTCCGAGGCCGGCTGTACGGCCGCGCTGACCGCCGCCGGCACCGCGTACGCGACCCACGGCGAGCCGCTGATCCCGGTCTACGTCTTCTACTCGATGTTCGGCTTCCAGCGCACGGGCGACCAGTTCTGGGCCATGGCCGACCAGCTCGGCCGCGGCTTCGTCATCGGCGCCACCGCCGGCCGCACCACGCTCACCGGCGAGGGCCTCCAGCACGCCGACGGCCACTCCCAGCTCCTGGCGTCGACGAACCCGGCGGCCGTGGCGTACGACCCGGCGTTCGGCTTCGAGATCGCGCACATCGTGCAGGACGGCCTGCGGCGGATGTACGGCTCGTCGCCCGAGCACCCGCACGGCGAGGACGTCTTCTACTACCTGACCGTGTACAACGAGCCGATCGTCCACCCGGCCGAGCCGGAGAACGTCGACGTCGAGGGCATCGTCAGGGGCATCCACAAGCTGTCCCCCGGGGCCGCGGGCCGGATCCCGGCGCAGATCATGGCGTCCGGCGTGGCCGTGCCGTGGGCGCTGGAGGCGCAGCGGATCCTCGCTGAGGAGTGGGACGTACGCGCCGACGTGTGGTCCGCCACCTCGTGGAACGAGCTGCGCCGCGAGGCCGTGGAGACCGAGCGGCACAACCTGCTGCACCCGGAGGAGGAGCAGCGGGTGCCGTGGGTGACGCGGAAGCTCGCCGGGGCCGAGGGGCCGTTCGTGGCGGTGTCGGACTGGATGCGGTCCGTACCCGACCAGATCGCGCGGTGGGTGCCGGGCACATACCAGTCGCTGGGCGCGGACGGCTTCGGCTTCGCGGACACCCGCGGCGGGGCGCGGCGCTTCTTCCACATCGACGCGCAGTCGATCGTGGTGGGGGTGCTCACGGAGCTGGCGAAGGAGGGGAAGGTGGACCGGTCCGTGCTGAAGCAGGCGATCGACCGGTACCGGCTTCTCGACGTGGCGGCGGCCGACCCGGGAGCGGCGGGCGGCGACGCCTGACGCCTCGCGCCGGGGGCGGCGGGCCCGGCGGGGCGTGGCCGCTCGGCCGGGCCGCGGGCCACGGGGTCTCCGTAGCATCAGGCCATGCTCAGTAAACCGGACACTATCCCCGACCACGCTGACCCCGGTGCCGCCGCCCCGGCCGAGGCACCCGCGGCGCAGGCGCGGCTGGCGCGGTGGGAGCGGCGCACACGGCGTCCGCTGCTCGGGCTCGCGCTGGTCTTCGCCACCGCGTACGCCATGCCCATCGTGGATCCCGGCATGCCGGGTGCGCTGCACACGGCATGCCGGGCCGCGACGTGGGCCGTGTGGGCCGTCTTCGCCGCGGACTACGCCTGGCGGCTGCGACTGGCGGAGGACCGGTGGAGGTTCGTACGCACCCACGCCCTCGACCTCTGCGCGGTGCTGCTGCCGCTGATCCGCCCGCTGCGGCTGCTCCAGCTCGTCTCGGCGCTGCTGCTCACCGGCCGGCTCGCGACGGCCGCCGCCCAGGTGCGGCTGACGACGCACGTGGTGGGCTCGGTCCTGGTGCTGTGGTTGTTCGGCGCGCTCGCGGTGCTGGAGGTGGAGCGAGGAGAGCCCGGCGCCAACATCCACACGCTCGGCGACGCCGTCTGGTGGGCGTTCACGACGATGACCACGGTCGGGTACGGGGACCTCGCCCCGACGACGGGCCTGGGGCGGCTGCTGGCGATCGGGCTGATGGTATCCGGGATCGCGCTGCTGGGTCTGGTCACGGCGAACATCGCGGCGTGGTTCATCTCGCAGGTGCGGCAGGAGAGCGAGCACGAGGAGAAGCAGACGGCGGCGCTGCGGGAGCTGACGCGGGAGGTGGCGTCGCTGCGCGCCGAGGTCACGGCCCTGCGGCAGGCGGGGGTGGAAGCGGCAGCGGCCCCGGCGGGCGGGGCCGTGCCGGGGCCGGCGGCTCCTGGGGAGTGACGGCCGGGGGCCCGTCCCGCACGGCCGGCCCGCGGCCCCCGCGGCGGCCCCCCTCCGCGCCGCCGCCCTCGCTACTCCCGGCCCGCGGACGTGAAGGTGACGTCCGCGTACCGCGGCCCCGCGACCTGCTCGGCCAGCGGCTCCAGCAGCGCGCGCTCCGCCTCCGTCAGCTCGATCACCGTCGCCGCGGCGTTCTCCTCCACCCGCGACGGCTTCCGCGTCCCCGGGATCGGCACGACCGTCATCCCGCGCAGTGCCGCCTGCCCGTGCACCCACGCGAGCGCGATCTGCGCCGGCGTCGCCCCGTGCGCCTCGGCGATCTGCCGCAGCGGCGCGAGCAGTTCGGCGTTCTTCGCGCCGTTGCCGCCGGTGAAGCGCGGCATCGTGCGGCGGAAGTCGTCGGCGGTCAGATCCTTCTCGGCGTTGACGAAGGCCCCGGTGAGGAAGCCCCGGCCGAGCGGCGAGTACGGCACGAAGGCGACGCCCAGCTCCTGCGCGGCGGGCACCGCCGTCCGCTCCACGTCCCGGCTGAAGACCGACCACTCCGACTGCACCGCGGCGATCGGGTGCACCGCATGGGCCGCGCGCAGCTCCGCGCCGGTGACCTCGCTCAGCCCGAGGTGCCGTACTTTGCCCTCCTGGACCAGCTCGGCCATGAATCCGACCGTGTCCTCGATCGGGACGCGCAGGTCGCGCCGGTGCATGTAGTAGAGGTCGATGGTCTCCACGCCGAGGCGGCGCAGGCTGCCCTCGATGCAGGAGCGCAGATAGGGCCGGTCGTTGCGGATCACCCGCTTCTGCGGCTCCTCCGGGTCGATCGAGATCGAGAACTTGGACGCGAGAGTGACGGCGTCCCGGTTGGCGCGGATGAAGGGGGCGATGAACTTCTCGTTCTCGCCGTCGCCGTACATGTCGGCGGTGTCGTACAGGGTGATGCCGAGTTCGAGGGCGCGGTCGAGGGTGGCCCGGGCGGCGTCCGCGTCGGTGGGCCCGTACGCGAAGCTCATACCCATGCAGCCGAGGCCCTGGACCCCGACCCGGGGCCCGTCGGTGCCGAGGGGGACGGTGGCGACGGGGGTGTTCATGGAGTGCATCCGGAAGCTGCTCCCTCGTAGAATTCGATCTTGAAGTCGAGGACGGCGAGCGTCGTCTGAAGGTTGGCGATCTGCTGCCGGACCACCTCGCGGTGTTCCCGGAAGAGCTGGGTGCGCTCGGGCATGGTCTGGTCCCCGGCCCGTACCAGCTCGGCGTAGCGGACCATGTCGGCCACCGGCATCCCGGTGAGCCGCAGCTTGCCGATGAGGTCGAGCCAGTCGAGGTCGCCGTCGGTGTAGAGGCGCTGCCCGGTGTGCGAGCGGTGTACGCCGTTGAGCAGCCCGATGCGCTCGTACCAGCGCAGGGTGTGCGCGCTCAGTCCCGTGTACGAGGCGACCTCGCTGATGGAGTAGTGATCTTGGCCCACGGGGCGCACCCGGGCCGCTGTGGTCAGGCTCATTACCGGCTCCCCACTCTCGACGCGTCGACGCTACTGACTTGGAGTGCACTCCAAGCAACAAGATATGCGCGCGTTAGGCTCGGCGCATGGACAGCCTGCTTGTGATCGACTCGTGGCCCGTCGGTACGGCGGCGGCCGCGGCCCTGCGCGCCGACGGCTCGCTCGCCGGGTCGCACGGCCCGGCGGACCATCGCTTCTATCTGGCGTCGGTGACGAAGCCCCTGGTGGCGTACGCCGTGCTGGTGGGCGTCGAGGAGGGCGCGATCGAGCTGGACGAGCCGGCGGGTCCCGAGGGCTCGACCGTACGCCACCTGCTGGCGCACACCTCCGGGCTGGGTTTCGACGAGCACCGGGTGATGGCCGCGCCGGGCACCCGCAGGCTGTACTCGAACGCCGGCTTCGAGGTCCTGGGCGACCATCTCGCGAAGGCCACGGACATACCGCTGGCGGAGTACGTCCGGGACGCTGTCTTCGCACCGCTGGGCATGACCGCAACGAGCCTGGACGGGTCACCCGCGTATGCGGCGACGTCGACGGTGGCGGACCTGGCGCGGTTCGCGGGCGAGCTGCTGGTGCCGCGGCTGATCTCGGACGAGACGCATGCGGAGGCGACGTCGGTCTGCTTCCCCGGCCTGAAGGGCGTGCTGCCCGGCTACGGGCATCAGAGCCCGAACGACTGGGGTCTGGGCTTCGAGATCCGCGACGGCAAGTCCCCGCACTGGACGGGGTCGTCGTCCTCGCCGCAGACGTACGGCCACTTCGGCCAGTCGGGCACCTTCCTGTGGATCGACCCGGAGGCGCCCACGGCGGCGGGCCACGGGGCCGCGTGCGTGGCGCTGACGGACCGGCAGTTCGGCGAGTGGGCAGCAGAGGTGTGGCCGCCGTTCACGGACGGGGTACTGGGGGAGCTGGCCGGAGGGAAGTGACCTCTGTCACCGGTCGGCGCTAGTCTGGCGAGCAGTTGACGGTGAGGGGGGAGAAGCGATGCTTTTCGGATTCGGCAGCGCGTTAGAGAAGTTGGTCACGGTCGCGGGGGTGGTGGTCGCGGCGGTGGCGGTGGTGAAGCTGGCCGAGGAGACGGACCCGGCGGACGCGGCGGCGGACGCCCCGCCCGCGGACCCCGGCCCCGAGGACGCCCGCCCCGCAGAGGCGTGAGGGGCGTACGGGACGGCTGCCCCGGGCATCCGTGACCGCGGTGGCCGGGGCCGGGGCGGTCAAGGTGTGCAAGTCCGGTCGGCCGGGGGCAGGGGGCCGCCGGCGAGGTAGGTGTTGACTGCCCTGTCGGCGCATCGGATGGGCCGGTTGCCGCTGATGGCGTTGGTGTAGACGCCGTGGCTGCGGATGTCGGCCGTCAGGAGGCGGGAGCCGCCGAGCGCGCGGTGCAGGGCGACGCCGCCCGGCACGGGGCTGAGGGCGAGGGGGTAATCGAGTCCGGGCCCGCCGGGCCCGCCGGGGTTGGCGAGGAGGATGCCGCGGCGCTGGGAGGGCTCGGCGGTGGCGCGCGGATGCGCGAGACGGCGATGTCGGTGGTGCGGCCGTGGGGAGCGGCGTAGTCGAGGGGCACGGAGAGCCGCCCGCACTCGGCTCCGGCTTCCACCAGGCCCCTGTACACGCACCTCGCCCCCCGGCTCCGGCTCCCGCGTCCTCGGTACGCACCTGCCCGCCCCGGACATGACCGCCGAGCAGGCCCTCGCCGCCGGCATGCCGCCGATGGGCGTCACGCACGAGTGGCTGAACACCGCCGGCCAGCCCGGCCGCCCCCGGTACGCCACGGAACCCGGCATCCCGCTCACCACCTTCGAGCAGTGGGCCCGCGACCACCTGCCGGCCGGCCGCTGACGCAAGGCGCTCCCCCGGGCCGCCGTCCGCTGCCCGGTGACCCGCCCGGCGGGTGCGTGGCCGGAACAACACCGTTGCCCGCCGGGCGCCTTCGGGCCCCATGGGGGCATGAGTAACCCCGCCTCCTTACCGCCCGTCGCCGCCGCCGGGCAGGCGCCGCTCATGCGGCTCGATTCCGACCGGCACTTCGACGCCGGCGTCAACCTGTCCACCTGGGCCATCGCCCGCCGGCTGCCCCGGACCCTCGCAGAAGCCGGGCGGCTCGGGTGGCGGACGGACCGGCGGGCCCTGGCGGCGCTGCTCGGGTGCCAGGCCGGGGCTCCCCCTGGCGGCAGCGACTCGGTGCCTTCGGGAACGGTGGCTCTTCGACGGGGAGATCAGCCTGCCAGAGGCCGCGGCTCCGTTTCATGAGCGACATGACCCATAGGAATGAAGCAGGGCAGGTCGCTTCCCGGCATGAAGCGCCCGCACCGGAGGCCCTATTCCCCGGCCGGCTGCATCTCCCACACCAGCGCCGTCGCCGGCTCCTCGGCCGTCAGGTCCAGTCCCTCGCAGCCGGCGATACGGGCCGCGTCCCCCGGCCCCGCCGCCGGGGACCCGCCGCCGACGCGGACCGCGCCGCGGACCACGTGCACGTACACCCACGGCGCGTCCGGCAGCGCCGTCCGCTCCCCCGGGCGCAGCCGGCGCACGTGCAGGACCGACGCCGCCCGCTCGACCGCCAGCGGCGTGCCGTCGGCGATGCCGCGGACCACCTCGTACGAGGGCTCGCCGCCCGGCGCCGCCGGCATGAACCACATCTGGAGGAACGCCAGCGGCGCCGGGCCCGCGTTGCGCTCCACGTGCCGGATGCCCGTGCCCGCGGAGAGCCGCGCGACGTCCCCGGGGCGGACGGTCTCGGTGCGTCCTGCGGAGTCCTCGTGGGTCAGCTCGCCGTCGAGGACCCAGGTGACGATCTCCATGTCGCGGTGCGGGTGTTCGGCGAAGCCCGCGCCGGGCCGCAGCCGCTCCTCGTTGCAGGCGACGAGCGCGCCGAAGCGGACGTTGTCCGGGTCGTAGAAGCCGCCGAAGGAGAACGCGTGCAGCGTCTCGATTCCGGCGCCCGCGTCCCCGCCGCGGTAGCGCGCCCGCCCCCGCCGTAGCTGAATCACCCCGCCACCGTACGCCGCCCGAAGCCGCCCGAAGCCCCGCGAAGCGGCCGGAGTCCCCGCGGAAAGACGCCGCTTTCGTCCGACGCGACCCGGATAGGGCAGGCTAGACCCGTGCCTGAACCGACCGAGACACCCGAGCCGCCCGACCGTGACGCCGCTCGGTTGCAGCATCCGCACACCGCGACCCTGCGCCGGCTGGAGAAGTCGTCCGGGGAACTGGCCGCCGCCGCCATCGCCCGGATGGATGAGCAGTTGCCCTGGTACCGGGCCATGCCTCCGGAGCACCGCTCGTGGATCGGGCTGGTCGCGCAGGCGGGCATCGCGGCCTTCACGGAATGGTTCCGGCACCCCGAGACGCCGCAGGCCATCTCGACCGACGTGTTCGGCACGGCGCCGCGGGAGCTGACCCGGGCGATCACGCTGCGGCAGACCGTGGAGATGGTGCGTACGACGATCGAGGTGATGGAGTCCGCGATCGAGGACGTCGCCGCGCCCGGCGACGAGTCCGCGCTCCGCGAGGCGCTGCTCGTCTACGCCCGCGAGATCGCCTTCGCCACCGCCCAGGTCTACGCGCAGGCCGCGGAGGCCCGCGGCGCGTGGGACGCCCGGCTGGAGTCGCTGGTGGTGAACGCGGTGCTGTCCGGCGAGGCCGACGAGGGCGCCGTGTCCCGCGCGGCGGCGCTCGGCTGGAGCTCGCCCGACCACGTGTGCGTGGTGCTGGGCACCGCGCCGGACGGCGACAGCGAGCTGACCGTGGAGGCGATCAGGCGGGCGGCGCGGCACGCGAAGCTCCAGGTGCTGACGGGGGTGCTGGGCACGCGGCTCGTCGTCATCGCGGGCGGCAGCGCGGAGCCGCTGAAGGCGGCGAAGGCGCTGATCGGCCCGTTCGCGCAGGGTCCGGTGGTGGCCGGCCCGGTCGTCGGCGACCTGCTGGCCGCCACGCGCTCCGCGCAGGCCGCGGCGGCGGGGCTGAAGGCGTGCTCGGCCTGGGAGGACGCGCCGCGGCCCGTGCTGGCGGACGACCTGCTGCCGGAGCGGGCGATCGCCGGCGATCCGGCGGCGCGTGAACAACTGGTGGAGGAGATCTACAGTCCTCTGGCGGAGGCCGGCTCCGCGCTGCTGGAGACGCTCAGCGTCTACCTGGAGCAGGCGTCGAGCCTCGAAGGCGCCGCACGGATGTTGTTCGTTCACCCCAACACCGTTCGCTACCGGCTGCGACGTGTGACCGATGTCACGGGGTGGTCCCCGTCCGATGTCCGTTCGGCGTTTACTCTGCGTATCGCACTGATCCTCGGCCGGCTGACGGAGACGGAACCCCAGCCGTAGTCATTTGTTCGGACTCAACAAATCCCTCCGGTGTTCTTCGTCCCCGTCCCCACGGGCGGCAGACACCCCCGACAAGAGAAGGTTGAAGGGTGCTCGTACTCGTAGCTCCCGGCCAGGGCGCCCAGACGCCCGGCTTCCTCACCCCCTGGCTCGACCTCCCCGGCGTCGCCGAGCGGCTGTCGGCCTGGTCGGACGTCGCCGGGCTCGACCTGGTCCGCGCCGGCACCGAGGCGGACGAGGACGAGATCCGCGACACCGCGGTGGCGCAGCCGCTGCTGGTCGCCGCCGCCCTCGTCAGCGCGTACGCGCTCTTCGAGGGCCCCGGGCCGCTGCACCGGCAGGTCGGCATGGTCGCGGGGCACAGCGTCGGCGAGCTGACCGCCGCCGCGCTCGCCGGGGTGATCACGGACGAGGAGGCCATCGCGCTGGTACGGGCCAGGGGCCTGGCCATGGCCGAGGCCGCCGCCGTCACGGAGACCGGCATGTCCGCCGTGCTCGGCGGCGAGCAGGACACCGTGCTCGCGCACCTGGACCGCCTCGGCCTCACCCCCGCCAACGTCAACGGCGCCGGGCAGATCGTCGCCGCCGGCACCGCCGCGCAGCTCGCCGAGCTGGCCGAGGAGAAGCCGGAGGGCGCGCGCCGCGTCGTGCCGCTGAAGGTCGCCGGCGCCTTCCACACCGAGCACATGAAGTCCGCCGTGGCCGCGCTGGCGGCGAAGACCGGGCAGCTCACGCCCGCGGACCCGCGTATCCCCTACGTGTCCAACGGCGACGGCCGGGTCGTGGCCTCGGGCGCGGAGGTCGTCGAGCGGCTGGTCGCGCAGGTCGCCAGCCCGGTGCGCTGGGACGCGTGCATGGAGACCTTCGCGGCGCACGGCGCGACCGCACTGGTGGAAGCCGCCCCGGGCGGCACGCTCACGGGACTCGCCAAGCGCGCGCTGAAGGGCGTGGCGGCGGTGCCGCTGAAGACCCCCGAGGACATCGAGAAGGCCCGTGCCGCCGTCGCCGGGACGGCCGCCGCCGCGGAGGAGAGCACATGACCGCGAAGATCCGCCCCACCAAGGGTGCTCCGTACGCCCGCATCATGGGCGTCGGCGGCTACCGCCCGACCCGCGTCGTGCCCAACGAGGAGATCCTGCAGTACATCGACTCCTCCGACGAGTGGATCCGCAGCCGCTCGGGCATCACCGCCCGGCACTGGGCAGGGCCCGACGAGACCGTCGCGCAGATGTCCGTTGAGGCCGCCGGCAAGGCGCTCGCTGCGGCGGGCGTGACGGCCGAGCAGGTCGACGCCGTGATCATCTCGACCGTCTCGCACTTCATGCAGACGCCGTCGGTGGCCACCGAGATCGCGCATCTGCTGGGCGCCGGCAAGCCGGCCGCGTTCGACATCTCCGCCGCCTGCGCCGGCTTCGGGTACGGGCTGACGCTGGCCAAGGGCCTGATCGTGGAGGGCAGCGCGGAGCACGTGCTCGTCGTCGGCGTCGAGCGGCTCTCCGACCTCACCGACAAGTCCGACCGGACCACCGCCTTCCTCTTCGGCGACGGCGCCGGCGCGGTCGTCGTCGGCCCCGCGGACGAGCCGGGCATCGGCCCCTCGGTGTGGGGCTCGGAGGGCGACAAGCACGAGACCATCAAGCAGACCCTGCCGTGGGACCGCTTCCGCGTCGGCGACCTGGGGCAACTGCCCCTGGACGAGAACGGCGACGTGAAGTTCCCCGCGCTCACCCAGGAGGGCCAGACGGTCTTCCGCTGGGCGGTCTACGAGATGGCCAAGGTCGCCCAGGAGGCCCTGGACGCCGCCGGCATCACGCCGGACGAGCTGGACGTCTTCATCCCGCACCAGGCCAACATGCGGATCATCGACTCGATGGTGAAGACCCTCAAGCTGCCGGAGCATGTCGCGGTCGCCCGCGACATCGAGACCACCGGCAACACCTCGGCCGCCTCCATCCCGCTGGCCATGGAGCGGATGCTGGCGACCGGGCAGGCGAAGAGCGGGGACACCGCCCTCGTCATCGGGTTCGGGGCCGGACTGGTCTACGCCGCCACGGTCGTGACCCTGCCCTGACCCGCGGCCGGGCCCGCCCCGGCCGCCGCGCAGCTCACTCCCATGAGAACCCTCAAGGAACGGAAAGAAGGAGTCCCCAAGATGGCCGCCACTCAGGAAGAGATCGTCGCCGGTCTCGCGGAGATCGTGAACGAGATCGCCGGCATCCCGGTCGAGGACGTCCAGCCGGACAAGTCGTTCACCGACGACCTGGACGTCGACTCGCTCTCCATGGTCGAGGTCGTCGTCGCCGCCGAGGAGCGCTTCGACGTCAAGATCCCGGACGACGACGTCAAGGCGCTCAGGACCGTCGGCGACGCCACGGACTACATCCTCAAGCACCAGAGCTGACCGCCCGGCTCTCCCGCTGTCGCCACCCCCTCCCCCGCGCCCCCCGGCGCGGGCGGCGGCCCGCGGTGGTGCCGTAGGAACACCTCAACCTTCGGAGTGAGCATCGACGTGAACGCGACCGATCGCACCGTGGTCGTCACCGGAATCGGCGCCACCACACCGCTGGGTGGCGACAGCGCCTCCACCTGGGACGGCCTGGTGGCCGGCCGTTCCGGCATCGCCGACCTGGCCCACGACTGGGCCGCGGAACTGCCCGTGCACTTCGCGGGCGAGGTCGCGGTGGAGCCCACCGAGATCATCCCGCGGCCGCAGGCCCGCAAGCTGGACCGGGCGGCGCAGTTCGCGCTCGTCGCCACCCGGGAGGCGTGGGCGGACGCCGGGTTCACCGCCAAGGCGGGCGAGGACGCGGCGGTCGACCCCGACCGGCTGGGCGCGGTCGTCGCCTCCGGTATCGGCGGCGTGACGACGCTGCTGGAGCAGTACGACAACCTCCGGGACAAGGGCGCCCGGCGGGTCTCCCCGCACACCGTGCCGATGCTCATGCCCAACAGCCCGGCGGCCAACGTCGGCCTGCAGATCAACGCCCGGGCCGGCGTGCACACGCCGGTCAGCGCCTGCGCCTCCGGCGGGGAGGCGATCGGGTACGCGATGGAGATGATCCGCACCGGCCGCGCCGACGTCGTCGTGGCCGGCGGCACGGAGGCGGCGATCCACCCGCTGCCCATCGCGGCGTTCGCCAACATGATGGCGATGTCGAAGAAGAACGACGACCCGCAGGGCGCCTCCCGCCCGTACGACAAGGCGCGCGACGGCTTCGTCCTCGGCGAGGGCGCGGGCGTGCTGGTGCTGGAGTCCGCGGAGCACGCGAAGCGGCGCGGGGCGAAGGTCTACTGCGAGGCGGTCGGCCAGGGGCTGTCGGCGGACGCGCACCACATCGCGCAGCCGGAGCCGAGCGGCCGCGGCATCGCGGCGGCGCTGGAGAACCTCTTCGCGCACAACGACCTGACGCCCGCCGAGGTCGTCCACGTCAACGCGCACGCGACGTCGACGCCGCAGGGCGACGTGGCGGAGATCAAGGCCATGGAGAAGGTCTTCGGCGACGAGCTGGGGCACGTCCTGGTCTCCGGTACGAAGTCGATGACCGGCCATCTGCTGGGCGGCGCCGGCGGCATCGAGTCGGTGGCGGCGGTGCTGGCGGTGAAGCACCGCGTCGCGCCGCCGACGATCAACGTCGAGGACCTGGACGACGAGGTCGACCCGGCGCTGATCGCCGTGCGGGCGACGCCGCTGCCGGCCGAGGGACCGATCGTGGCGCTGAACAACTCGTTCGGCTTCGGCGGCCACAACGTGGTGCTGGCGTTCCGCTCGGTCTGACGCCGCGGCCCGGCCCGTCCCTGCGTGTCTTCACCGTGAGCCGGTGGGCCCGACGGCCCGCCGGGTCATACCACTTGGTGCAGCCAGCGGACGGGTGCGCCCTCGCCCGCGTGGCGGAAGGGTTCCAGCTCGTCGTCCCACGGCTTGCCCAGCAGCTTGGCGATCTCCGCCTCCAACTGCGTCTCACCGCGCTGCGCCCGGGCCAGCGCCGCGCGCAGCCGGTCCTCGGGGATGAGGATGTCGCCGTGCACGCCGGTGACGGCGTGGAAGATGCCGAGGTCGGGGGTGGAGCTGTAGCGCTCGCCTTCCGCGGTGGCGTACGGCTCGGCGGTGACCTCGAAGCGCAGCAGGTGCCAGCCGCGCAGCGCGGAGGCGAGCCGGGAGGCGGTGTCGGGCTCGCCCTGCCAGGAGAACTCGGCGCGCCAGGTGCCGGGCGAGGCGGGCTGGGGGATCCAGTCGAGGCTGATCCGGCCGCCGAGGACGCCGGCGACCGCCCACTCGATGTGCGGGCAGAGCGCCCGCGGGGCAGAGTGGACGAACAGAACTCCACGTGTCGTCACCGGGGGCCTCCATCCGCGGGCTCGAAGTTGCCTAGAGTAAACACCACGGGTCGCCTTTCCGGGTAAACAGGACACTCCGTTACCGGGTGCGATCCCGCCGCGATACGGCCCGTTGAGCCTCAGCCAAGCTACCGTGCCGTCGCACCACGCGCGTGCCGTACGGTCGGTCCTGGGCATGCTGACCTACGTTCGGAGGAGGACCTCGGGGGCGGGAGGGAGCGCAGGGATGCGCAAAGGGGCGGCACTCGTCTTCACGGGGGCGGTCGCGATGTCACTGGTCCTCGCCGGCTGCACCGGCGAGGGCGCGACACAGGGGAAGGACAAGGGATCTGCCGCGCCGTCAGGCGGCGCGGAGGAGGCGGGTGCGCCCTCGCGGGAGGCCCGGGCGGCGCCCCGGCCGCCGACGTCGGTGGCCGCCCTCGGCGACTCCATCACCCGCGGGTTCCACGCCTGCGAGCCGCTCACCGACTGCCCGGAGAAGTCCTGGTCGACGGGTGATTCGAAGGACGTGGAGAGCCTCGCGCGGCGGCTGCTGGACAAGCCGTCGGGGCACACGTGGAATTTCGCCCGTTCGGGCGCGCAAGTGGCGGATCTGCCGGTCCAGACGGGCGAGGCCATCGCCCGCAGGCCGGATCTCGTGACGATACTCATGGGGGCCAACGACGCCTGTACGGAGAGCGCGGAGGAAATGACTCCGGTGGCGGACTACCGCACGGCGGTGGCGGACTCGCTGGACCGGCTGGAGGCCGACCTGCCGCGGACGCAGGTGTACGTGTCCAGCGTGCCGAGCCTCATGCGGCTGTGGGAGGTGGGCCGGGGCAGCGTGGTGACCCGGCAGGTCTGGTCGCTGGGCATCTGCCAGTCGATGCTCGCGGACCCCTCGGACCTCGGCACGACGGCCAGCGGCCGGCGCGAGGAGGTGCAGGACCGGGTGGTGGCGTACAACGCGGTGCTGGCGGAGGAGTGCGGGAAGCATCCGCTGTGCGTGTACGACGACGGGGCGGCGTTCCGGTACGCCTTCACCGGCGACCACCTGAGCCGCTGGGACTCCTTCCACCCGGACGAGGACGGCCAGAACGCCCTGGCGGAGATCGCGTACGAGAAGCTCCGGGAGGCCCGGGAGGGGTAGGCGAGCGGCCGGCGGGCGGCGGTCTGGGGGACGGTCCGGAGGGCCGCATAGGGTTTTGTCATGGCCGAGACTCCCCTGCCCCCGCCCGGCGCCGTGCCGGCGCCCTCCGTGACCGCCGAGCCCTTCGGGAAGCTCGCCGACGGCACGCCCGTCGAGCGGTGGACGCTGGTCGCGGGCGGCACCCGGGTGCGGGTGCTGTCGTACGGCGGGATCGTGCAGTCCGTGGAGGTGCCGGACCGGGCGGGGCGGTACGCGAACGTCGTGCTGGGGCTGGCGACCGTGGACGAGTACGTGGAGCATCCGGACCCGTACTTCGGCGCGCTCATCGGGCGGTACGCGAACCGCATCGCCGGCGCCTCCTTCACTCTCGGCGACCGCACCTACCCGCTGCCCGCCAACGACGGCCCCAACTGCCTGCACGGCGGCGCCCGCGGCTTCGACAAGCGGGTATGGGCCGCCGCCGCGGCGCCGGCCGCGCCCGGGTCCGCCGCGCTGCTGCTGTCGCGGACGAGCCCGGACGGCGAGGAGGGCTTCCCCGGCACGCTCGACGTGCGGGCCACGTACACCGTGACCGCGGAGGGCGCGCTGCGCTTCGACTACGAGGCGACCACCGACGCGCCGACCGTGGTGAGCCTGACGAACCACTCGTACGTCAACCTCGACGGCGAGGGCAGCGGCAGCATCGAGGACCACCGGCTGCGCGTCGCCGCGAGCCGGTTCACCGTCAACTCCCCCACCTCGGCGCCGACCGGCGAGATCGCGGACGTGGCGGGCACGCCGTTCGACTTCCGCACCGCGCGTCCGGTGGGCGCGGAACTGCGCTCCGGGCACCCCCAGTTGCTGATCGGACTCGGGTACGACCAGAACCTCGTGCTCGACAAGGGCGTCACCGCCACGCCCGAGCCGGTCGCCGAGGTCTCCTCGCCCGCCTCGGGGCGTTCGCTGCGGGTGCTGACCACCGAGCCGGGACTACAGCTCTACACCGCGAACTTCGTCTTCCCGTCGTTCACCGGGCCGTCCGGGCGGGCCTACCGCCCCGGCGACGGACTCGCCCTGGAGACCCAGCACTTCGCCGACTCCCCGCACCACCCGCACTTCCCCTCGACCGTGTTGCGGCCCGGCGAGCATTACCGTTCGGCCACGGTCTACGAGTTCGCCGTGCGCTGACCGTTGACACCTGCCGCCCGCCTCCTTACCGTCACGCCTGTATTTCGAACGCCTGACGAAATCTCGAACGCGGTGAAGGAGCCACCAGCCGTGCGCATCACGGGAATCAGCACGCACGTCGTCGGTACCCCCTGGCGGAACCTGACCTATGTCCAGGTGCACACCGACGCGGGCCTCACCGGGGTCGGCGAGACCCGGATGCTGGGCCGCACCGACGCCCTGGTCGGCTATCTCCGCGAAGCGGAGGTGAACCACATCGCGGGCTCCGACCCGTTCGCGATCGAGGATCTGGTCCGCCGGATGAAGTACGGCGACTTCGGCCGGGCGGGCGAGATCGTGATGTCGGGGATCGCGTGCGTGGAAACGGCCTGCTGGGACATCAAGGGCAAGGCGCTGGGCGTGCCGGTGTGGCAGTTGCTCGGCGGGGCGGTGACCGACCGGGTCAAGGCGTACGCCAACGGCTGGTACACCACCGAGCGCACGCCCGAGGCGTACCACGAGGCCGCCCGCCGGGTGGTCGAGCGCGGCTACCGGGCGCTGAAGATCGACCCGTTCGGTGCGGGCCGCCTGGAGCTGGACCACGCCGAGTCCCGCTACGCGGTCTCCCTCATCGAGGCCGTACGCGACGCCGTCGGCGACGAGACGGAGCTGATGCTGGAGATGCACGGCCGCTTCTCCCCGGCCACGGCGGTGCGGCTGGCGCGGGAGATGGCGCCGTTCCGGCCGGCGTGGCTGGAGGAGCCGGTGCCGCCGGAGAACCTCAAGGCGCTGGCGAAGGTGGCCGGGCGGGTGGACGTGCCGGTGGCGACAGGTGAGCGGATCCACGACCGGATCGAGTTCCGGGAGCTCTTCGAGAGCCAGGCCGCGGACATCGTGCAGCCGGACGTGGGGCACGTCGGCGGCATCCTGGAGACCCGCAAACTCGCCGCCACCGCCGAGACCCACTACGTGCTGCTCGCGCCGCACAACGTCGGCGGCCCGGTGCTGACCGCCGCCTCCCTGCACGTCGGCTTCTGCACCCCCAACTTCAAGGTCCTGGAGCACTTCAACGACTTCGCCGACGCGGAGATCAAGAAAGTGGTCAAGGGCGCGCCCGAGGTGGTCGACGGCTACTTCACGCGCTCCGAGGCACCGGGCCTGGGAGTGGAGCTGGACACCGACGCGGCGGCGGAGTTCCCCCAGCAGCGGGCGCACTTCGATCTGTGGGCGGACGGCTGGGAGAAGAGGAACCCCGATGGCTGAGTCCCACCGCGCGGTCGTGCTGCACGAACCGGGGCGGGCGCGGGTCGGAAGCGTGGCGTCGTCGCCGCCGGGGCCTGGCGAGGTGCGGGTGCGGGTGTACGCGGCCGGGGTGTGCGGCAGCGACCGCGAGGTGTACGACGGCACCCGCCCGGCCGGTTACGTCACCTACCCGCTGACGCCCGGCCACGAGTGGTCGGGCACGGTGGCGGAGGTCGGGCCCGGCGCCGACGCGGCGCTGGCCGGGCGGCGGGTGGTGGCGGAGGGGTTCCGCTGCTGCCAGGTGTGCGCCCGCTGCCGGTCCGGCGAGACGAACCTGTGCGCCGGGCCGTACGACGAGACGGGGTTCACCCGCGCCGGGGCGTTCGCGGAGACGGTCACGGTGCCGGCGCGGCTGCTGCACGTCCTGGACGACGACGCCGACCTGCGCGCCGCCGCGCTGCTGGAGCCGGCGGCCGTCGCCGCGGCGGCGGTGCTGCGCGGGGCGCCGCTGCCGGGTGAGCGGGTGGCCGTCGTGGGGGGCGGGACGCTGGGGCTGCTGGCGGTGCAGTTGCTCGCGGGGTACGCGCCGGCGGAGCTGCTGGTGGTGGAGCCGCGGGCGGAACGGGCCGAGGCGGCGCGGGGGTTCGGCGCGCGGGCGGTGGCGCCCGGCGCTGCCGGGGGCCTGGCGGGGGCGTACGACATGGTCGTGGAGACGGCGGGGGCGGAGCGTTCCGCGGCGGCCGCGGTGGAGCTGGTACGGCGCGGGGGGCGGGTCGTCGTCGCGGGCATCCCGCCGGGCGGGGCCGCGGGGGTCGACCCGGTGGCCCTGGCGATGCGGCAGATCGCCGTGTACGGGGTCTTCGGCGCCTCGTCGGCGGCGTGGTCGTACGCGGTGCGGGCGTTCGGCGCCGGGCAGCTGGACCCGGCGGCACTGATCACGCACGAACTGCCGCTGGACGCCTACGAGAAGGCCGTCGGCCTGGTCGGCGGCGGGGATCCGGCGGTGGGCAAGGTGCTGCTGCGGCCGTAGGTGCGCGTGCGGCCCGCCGCGGCCTTCCCATCGGTACGAAACCGAACGACGTCCGATATAACGAACGAAGGAGTACCGTGCCTCACGCTCCCGGTGAACCGGCCCTCGGCCGCCTCGGCTTCGCGGCCCCGCCGCCCGATCCCGCCGACACCTCGCCGTACGCCTTCCCCGACGGCGGCCGCTGGCGCACCGAGATCCCTTCCGTCGAGGGGCCGGAGGCGCTGGCCGCGGTGCTGGAGGAGAGCACCCGCCTCGGGGTGCCCGTGCACCGGATCAGCCAGGGCAGCGGCGTGTGGATGCTCACCGACGCCGAGATCGCCGACATGGTCGCGGCCTGCGCGGCGCGGGACATCGAGCTGTCGCTGTTCACCGGCCCGCGCGGCACCTGGGACACCGGCGGCGCCACCCGCAGCCCCTCCGGCGGCGGGGGGCTGCGGGCCCGCGGGCACGACCAGCTCGCCGGCTGCGTGGAGGACGCGCTGCGCGCCGCCCGGCTGGGCGTGCGGTGCCTGCTCGTCGCGGACGAGGGGGTGCTGTGGCTGCTGCACGGGCTGCGCGAGATCGGCGAGCTGCCCGCGGACACCACGTTCAAGGTCTCCGCGCTCGTCGGCCCGGTGAACCCCGCCGCGTACGCGGTGTGGGAACGGCTGGGCGCCGACTCACTGAACATCCCCTCGGACCTCTCGCTCCAGCAGCTCACCGAGATCCGCCGGGTGAGCGCGGCGCCGATGGACCTGTACGTGGAGGCGCCCGACGACCTCGGCGGCTACGTGCGGATGTACGACGCCGCCGAGCTGATCCGCCGCGGGGCGCCGCTGTACCTGAAGTTCGGCCTCTCCAAGGCCCCCGGGATCTATCCGTACGGCGCCCACATGCGCGAGACGGTGCTCGCCACCGCGCGCGAGCGGGTACGCCGGGGGCGGCTGGTCCTGGACCTCCTCGACCGGCTCGGCGCGGGCGGTGCGATGTCGCCGCCCGGGTCCCGGCTGCCGGGGGCGCTGCACAGGTTCCCGGGGGCCGGGTCCGGTGCCGCTCCCGGGACCGGACCCGGCCCCGGGCCCGTCGCCACCCCCGCCCCCGCTTCCTCCCCCGCCTCCGTATCCGAAGGGAACTGACCACCATGCGCACCCCCCGCACGCCCCGAATCGCCCGTCTGCGGACCGCCGCCGCCGTGTCCGCGCTCGCCCTCGCCCTCGCCGCCTGCGGCCAGGACAGCGAGGGCGGCAGCGAGGAGAAGAAAGACGGCGCCGAGGGCGGCACGATCGGCATCGCGATGCCCACGAAGTCGTCGGAGCGCTGGATAGCCGACGGCGAGAACATGGTGAAGCAGTTCGAGGCCGCCGGCTACGAGACCGATCTCCAGTACGGCGAGGACAAGGTCGAGAACCAGGTCTCGCAGATCGACAACATGATCACCAAGGGCGTGGACGCGCTCGTCGTCGCGGCGATCGACAACACCTCGCTGACGGAGGTGCTGGCCGACGCCAAGGAGGCGGACATCCCCGTCATCGCGTACGACCGGCTGATCCTGGAGACGGAGAACGTCGACTACTACGCCTCGTTCGACAACGAGCGGGTCGGCAGGCTCCAGGGCCAGTACATCGTGGACGCGCTGAAGCTCGACGAGGACAAGGACGCCGAGTACAACATCGAGCTCTTCGCGGGCTCCCCCGACGACAACAACACCCGCTACTTCTTCGACGGCGCCATGGCCGTGCTCCAGCCGTACCTGGACTCCGGGCAGCTCACCGTCCGCTCCGGCCAGACCGGGCTCAACCAGGTCACCACTCTGCGCTGGGACGGCGGCACCGCGCAGAAGCGCATGGACGACCTGCTCAGCGGCAACTACGGCGGCGGCGAGGACGTCGACGCCGTGCTGTCCCCGTACGACGGCATCTCCATCGGCGTGCTCTCCGCGCTCAAGGGCGCGGGCTACGGCAGCGGCGGCAAGGAACTGCCGGTGGTCACCGGCCAGGACGCCGAGCTGGCGTCGGTGAAGTCCATCATCGCCGGGGAGCAGACGCAGACCGTCTACAAGGACACCCGCAAGCTCGCCAAGCAGGCCGTGCAGATGACCGACGCCGTGCTCACCGGCGGCAAGCCGGAGGTCAACGACACCGACACGTACGACAACGGCGTCAAGGTCGTCCCCGCGTTCCTGCTGGATCCCGTCAGCATCGACAAGACCAACACGGACCTGCTGGTCGAGGAGGGCTACTACAAGGCCGGGGACCTCACGTGACCGCTGCGGTCCTTGAGATGCGCGCCATCACCAAGACCTTCCCCGGGGTCACGGCGCTGGCCGACGTCAGCCTCACCGTCGCACCCGGCGAGATACACGCCGTCTGCGGCGAGAACGGCGCCGGCAAGTCGACGCTGATGAAGGTCCTCAGCGGAGTCCATCCGCACGGCAGCTACGAGGGCGAGATCTTCTTCGAGGGCGCACCGTGTGCCTTCAAGGACATCGCGGCCAGCGAGGAGCGCGGCATCGTCATCATCCACCAGGAGCTGGCGCTGGTGCCGTACCTGTCCATCGCGGAGAACATCTTCCTCGGCAACGAGCAGGCGAAGCGCGGCGTCATCTCCTGGAACGAGACGCTGCGCGCCGCCGCCGCGCTGCTGAAGCGCGTCGGTCTGGGCGCGGAGAAGCCACAGACCCGGATTGCCGACATCGGCGTGGGCAAGCAGCAGCTCGTGGAGATCGCCAAGGCCCTGTCGAAGAAGGTGAAGCTCCTCATCCTCGACGAGCCCACCGCGGCACTCAACGACGAGGACAGCCGCAAACTGCTGGACCTCATCCGGGAGTTCCGGGACCAGGGCATCGCCTGCATCCTCATCTCGCACAAGCTGAACGAGATCCGGCAGGTCGCGGACAGGGTGACGATCCTGCGCGACGGCCGGACGATCGAGACGCTGGCGGTACGGGATGCGGAGTCGGGCGGCGAGGGTCCAGCACTGTCCGAAGACCGCATCATCCGCGCGATGGTCGGCCGCGACCTCGACCACCGCTTTCCCGAGCGCTCCCACTACCGGGGCGACGATGAAGGCACCGTCGCGCTCGCCGTCGAGGGGTGGACCGTACGCCACCCCATCGACCACGAGCGCAAGGTCGTCGACGACGTCTCGATCGAGGTGAGGCGCGGTGAGATCGTCGGGATCGCGGGCCTGATGGGCGCGGGCCGCACCGAGCTGGCGATGAGCGTCTTCGGCCGCTCCTACGGCCGGTACGAGTCCGGCACGGTACGGGTCGACGGCCGCGAGGTCGACACCCGCACCGTGCCGGACGCGGTGCGGCACGGCATCGCGTACGTCACGGAGGACCGCAAGACGTACGGCCTCAACCTCATCGACAACGTCATGCGCAACATCACGCTCTCCGCCCTGCCGAAGCTGGTCCGCCGCGGCGCGGTCGACGAGCACGAGGAGCGGCGGGTCGCCGAGGGCTACCGCACGTCGATGAACATCAAGACCCCGACGGTCTTCGAGCCCGTGAACCGGCTGAGCGGCGGCAACCAGCAGAAGGTCGTGCTCAGCAGGTGGATCCACGCCGACCCCGAGGTGCTGCTCCTGGACGAGCCCACCCGCGGTATCGACGTGGGCGCGAAGTACGAGATCTACACGGTCATCGACCGGCTGGCCGCCCGCGGCAAGGCGGTGGTCTTCATCTCCTCGGAGCTACCCGAACTGCTCGGGATGTGCGACCGGATCTACACCATGGCCGCGGGCCGGGTGACCGGCGAGGTGCCGCGGTCGCAAGCCACTCAGGAAGTCCTCATGCGCCACATGACCACGCACGTAAGGGACGAAGGATGAGCCCGCTGACCACCGAGAAGCGCGACACCCCGCCCGCCGCCCCCGCCGCCGGCGGATCCCGCGGCGCGCTCGCCGGCGCCCTGCTGGACGCGATGCGCAACAACATGCGGCAGTACGGCATGCTCGTCGCGCTCGGACTGATCGTCGTGGTCTTCCAGGTATGGAGCGACGGCACGCTGCTGCTGCCGCGCAACGTCTCCAACATCGTCCAGCAGAACAGCTACATCCTGATCCTGGCGATGGGCATGATGATCGTCATCATCGCCGGGCACATCGACCTGTCGGTGGGCTCGCTGTGCGCGTTCGCCAGCGCGATGTCGGCCGTGATGATGGTCAACCACGACTTCCCGTGGCCGCTGGCCCTGGTGTGCTCGCTGCTCATCGGCGCGGCGGCGGGGGCGTGGCAGGGCTTCTGGATCGCGTACGTCGGCATCCCGTCATTCATCGTGACGCTCGCGGGCATGCTGGTCTTCCGCGGCCTCACCCAGATCGTGCTCGAAGGCCAGTCGCTCTCCCCCTTCCCCAAGGGCTTCCAGAACATGGCCCAGGGCTTCCTCCCGGAGACGGGCCCGGACACCAACTACCACAACCTGACCCTGCTGCTGGGGTTGTGCGTCGGCCTGTTCCTGCTGTGGCAGGAGTGGCGCGACCGCCGCCGCCAGTTGTCGTACGAACTGGACGTGCTGCCGTACCCCCTGTGGCTCGGCAAGTGCGCGTTCATCGTCGCCGCCGTCGTGGCCGCCACCCTGATGCTGGCCAGCTACCGCGGCGTCCCGGTGGTCCTGCTGATCATGGCGGGCCTGCTGGTCTCGCTGGGCTACGTGATGCGCAACGTCGTCGTGGGCCGCCACGTCTACGCCCTGGGCGGCAACCGGGCGGCGGCGACGCTGTCGGGCGTCAAGGACAAGCGCGTCACCTTCCTGGTCTTCGTCAACATGGGCGTCCTCGCCGCCCTCGCCGGCTGCGTCTACGCGGCCCGCCTGAACGCGGGCGTCCCGAAGGCCGGCGAGATGTTCGAACTGGAGGCCATCGCGGCGGCCTTCATCGGCGGCGCGTCGATGAGCGGCGGCATCGGCACGGTGTTCGGCGCGGTCATCGGCGGCCTGGTGCTGGGCGTGCTGAACAACGGCATGTCGCTGGTCGGCCTCGGCACGGACTACCAGCAGGTCATCAAGGGCCTGGTGCTGCTGGCGGCGGTGGGCTTCGACATCTGGAACAAACGCCGGGCGGGCGCGTAGCGCGTGACGCGTGCGTCCTGCCCCCTTCCCTCAACGAGGAGCTGCATCGACATGACCCAGGACCGAGCCCCGCTCGCCGCGACTTCGGCGACCAGCAGACGGACGTTACTCGCCGCCACTGCCGGGGGCCTCGCCGCCGCCGGCCTGGCGGCCCCCGCCGCGGCGGAGACCGCGGGCCGCCCCCGCAAGCCGGTGCGCGAGCCCTTCGGCACGCTGGCCGACGGCACCCGCGTGGACCGCTGGACGCTGAGCAACGGCGGCACCCGGCTCGGAGTGCTGTCGTACGGCGGCATCGTGCAGTCCCTGGAGGTGCCCGACCGGCACGGGCGGTACGCCAACGTGTCGCTCGGCTTCGGCGACCTCGGCGACTACGTCGCCCTGAGCCCGTACTTCGGCGCGCTCATCGGACGCTACGGCAACCGCATCGCCGCAGGCCGCTTCGCACTCGACGGCCGGACCTACCAACTGCCGCTCAACGACGGCGACCACAGCCTCCACGGCGGCGACAAGGGCTTCGACAAGCGGGTGTGGGACGTCGAGCCGTTCACCTCCGCCGCGGGCGTGGGTCTGACGCTGCGCTACGTCAGCGGCGACGGCGAGATGGGTTACCCGGGCGCGCTGACCACCAGGGTCGACTACACCCTCACCGCGGGGGGCGACTGGCGCATCGACTACGCCGCCACCACCTCCGCGCCGACGGTCGTCAACCTCACCAGTCACGTCTACTTCAACCTCGCCGGCGAGGGCAGCGGCGACGTCTACGGCCACGAGCTGCGGATAGCGGCCTCCCGCTACACCCCCGTCGACGCCGGTCTCATACCCACCGGTGAACTGGCCCCGGTCGCCCGCACCCCCTTCGACTTCAGGCGCGCGAAGACGATCGGCGCGGACCTGCGCGACGACCACGAGCAACTGCTCTACGGCAAGGGCATCGACCACAACCTGGTCCTGGACAAGGGCATCACCCGCGCCCCCGAACGCGTCGCCACGGTCCGGGAGCCGTCCTCGGGCCGCACGATGAGCATCGCCACCACCGAGCCCGGTCTGCAGTTCTACAGCGGCAACTTCCTCGACGGCTCTTTCACGGGCACCTCGGGCCGGGTCTACCGCCAGGGCGACGGCTTCTGCCTGGAGACCCAGCACTTCCCCGACTCGCCGAACCAGCCGTCGTTCCCCTCCACGGTCCTCCGGCCCGGCGACACGTACCGTTCCACCACCGTGCACTCCTTCGGCACGGACTGACCCTGTGCGCCGGCGGGTGGCCCTCCCGTGCCCGGGACGGCCACCCGCTGTTCCCCGCCTGACGGGAGCTGACGGGGTCAGCCGCCGTCGCGCAGGCTGTGGGCCTCGTACGACTCGGCCGACCACGGCGGGGCGTCCGCCGCCGGGGTCAGCGTCACCGTGATCTCCCGTTTGCCCGCCGTCACGCTCGCCGGGATCTGGTACGTGTCGTCCAGCCAGCGGCGCTCCGCGTTGCCCAAGGGCTGGAGCCAGTCCGGCAGCCGCTTCCCGTCGACCCGCACCGCCGCGCGCTGGTACGGCGCCGCCTGGTCGCTCGTGCGGCGCAGCTCCACGCCCGCGTTGCCGCGGTCGACGCGCAGGGTGAAGCTGACCGGTGCCGTCGTGGCGCGGACGTCTGCGGTGAGGCGCAGCGGCTTCTGCGCGTCGCCTTCGAAGACGGAGTCCAGCCCGGTGACGTCACCAGGGGCGTCCGACGTGTAGCCGTGGGCCTCCTCGCTCTCCGGGTCGCCCACGTCCAGGGTGTCGGTCTTCGCGCCGGTCGCCTTCTTCTCGCCGTACCAGTACGCGGTCGACGAGTAGTCCGCCTGCTTGTCGTTGACGAAGCCGTGCTCGATGTCGAAGTCGATGGCCTGGGTGAACGGCACCGCGTCGTGGATCATCAGCCGGTACGTGCCCGTGCAGTCCCGGTCCGCCGCGCAGCCGGTGGGCGGGCCGAGGTGGGCGGGGTTGCCGTTGAAGGGCTGGGCGTAGGTGCCGCGGTTGAAGTACCAGCCGCTCTGGTAGAAGTCCTCGGTGCCGGTGCCGTGGATCTGCGGGGTGCGGGCGCCGTCGACGTACACGCGCTCGTCGCCCTCCAGGTAGTTGCGGTTCAGCTCGCCGGTCATGGTGTGGGTGACGCCGGTGAACTTGCCGGTGCCGGCCGTCGCGAGGAAGTCCCAGCTCTCCCCCGGCACCGTCGGCCCCGCGTGGGACGTGGCGCGGAAGCGGCCCGCGTCGCCGGAGGCGACGGCCTGGGCGTGGGTGCGGGACGGGGCGGCGGTGACCTCGGCGGTGCCGGACGTGACCGCCGTGCCGGAGCCGTTGTAGAGCTCGACCTTCGCGTTCCGCGCGAACGGCATGGGCCACCAGGAGGTGAGGACGGGCCCGCCCGCGGCCTCGGCGTCGATGCCGTACATCAGGGCCCGTACGGGCGCGGTCGCGTGGCCCGAGCCGAAGAACTCGCCGAGCGGGGCGTCGACGGTGCGCTCGCCGTCGAAGGTGGCGCGCAGCCGCAGGCCCCGGAGCACGTCCTGGGCCGCGGCGAGTTCGGCGCGCTCGCCGTCGCCGAGGGGGTAGTCGTACGTGCGCACGCCCTGCCAGTTCGGCGCGGTGATGGCGTAGCCGTGGGCGGTCTCGCTCGCGGCGTCGCCGACGTCCATGGTGTCGGTGCGGCGCGTCTCGCCGCCGACGCGGCTGTCGGCCCAGTACGTGAACTCGTTGACGTCGAGGTCGGAGGAGACGAAGGCGTTGCGTACGGTGATCTCCGACTTCCCCGCGGTGAGCTCCGCGGGCAGCTCCACGCTGTCCTCGCCCCACAGCCCGCCGCCGGCCTGCGGCGTCGGGCCCCAGGTGCCGGCCTCGCGGCCGTCGACGTACACGGTGGCGACCTGGTTCGCGATGATCGGGTCGTAGCGGCGGGTGAGCCGCACGCCCTCGTTGCCGGGGTCGATCGCGAGGGTGAACTCGCTGCCGCCGCCCGCACCGTACGCCCTGCCGTCGTCGGTCTCGCTGCGCGGCTGGACGTAGGGGGCCTGCGGGAGCTTCAGGCGCAGCTCGGTGAGGAGCCCGGGCCGGTCGGCGCGGGCGAGGGTCTGGGAGGCGCCGGGCGCGAGGGAGAGACCCGTGCGCTGCGTGCGCGCGCCGGGCACGACCGGCTTGGGGTCGGCGGTGCCGGCGGCGCGCAGGGCGGCGACGACGTCGGCGGCGGGGTCGTCCGGGTCGAAGGTGGTGACGCCCTCGGCGTCGGCGAAGGTGCGGTACGAGACGTGGTGGAAGAGCGGGTTGTGCTCGGTGGTGATCCGCATCGACTCGCGGTACGGCATCGGCACCTCGATCACCACGCCGCCGGACGTCTGGTCGGCGTTGGCGACCAGCGGGCTGACGAAGGGGGCGCCGAGCTTGCCGTCGACCAGGTCCTGGAGCGGTGCGTCGACGACCTTCTCGCCGTCGAGTTCGACGGTGATCCGGCCCGTCCTGCTGACGTCGCCCTCGTCGCGGGTGAACCAGATGGCGCCGATCTCGCCGGCCCCGGCCTGCTCGGCGATGACGCAGCCGGCGGGGGTCGTCCGCAGACAGGAGTACTTGCCGTCGAAGCCGTCGTGCGCGTTGCCGCCGGTGCGGTCGAAGCTGGAGAACTGCTTGGTGTGCACCCCGGCCGGCAGGTCGGAGAGCCGGTCGAGCTGCCGGTACGTGTCCCATCCGACGGGCCCCTTGGCGGCGGCCCGGTCAGGGCCGCCGCGCGGCTCGGGCGCCTCGGGCGCGGCCGCCGCCAGGCCCCCGGTCGCCAGCGCCGTCACCACGGCGAGGAGGGCGGCGGTGCCGCCGCGAATCCGGCCATGTCTGTCCACGGTGCCTCCCAGTCTTCTCGAAATCGATTTCACGAGAAGCTAGGCGCGGTCAGCGGGTCGGTCAAGGGGTATGCACAGAGCAGGAGTTGAAGGGAGGGCCTGTCAAGCCCTTCGGTACGCAATCGATTTCAGAAATCGGGGCCGCGGCCCCGCGGGCCTCACGACCACAGGGCGTCCAGCCGCTCCAGATGCGCCGGCTCCAGCCGTACGCCCGCCGCCGCGACGTTCTCCTCCAGATGCCCGAGCTTCGCCGTCCCCGGGATCGGCAGCACCACCGGCGAGTGCGCCAGCAGCCAGGCCAGCGCGACCTGCACCGGCGTCGCGCCGAGTTCGCGGGCCACCGCCCCGATCACCCGGTACGGGGCCTGGGGGCCCCCGGCGTCCGGAGCGCCCGCGGCGTCCGCCGGCGGCACCGCGCCCAGCACCGGGCGCCACGGCAGGAACGCGATCCCCGCCGCCGCGCAGGCGTCGAGCACCGCCTCGTGCTCCCGGTCGCCCACGCTGTAGCGGTTCTGCACGCTCGCGACGTCCACCAGCTCCCGCGCCCGCGCCAGTTCCCCGGCCGTCACCTCGGAGAGACCCAGCCGCGCGACCTTCCCCGCCTCCTGCAGCTCCCGCAGCGCCCCCACCTGCTCGGCGAGGTCCACCTCCGGGTCGATGCGGTGCAGTTGGAGCAGCTCGATCCGCTCCACCCGCAGCCGCCGCAGGGCGTGGTCCACCTGCTCGCGCAGCACCTCGGGCCGGCCGTCCAGCCCCCACTCCCCCGTCTCGGCGGAGCGGGCGACACCGACCTTCGTGGTGATCAACAGCTCCTCGGGGTACGGGTACAGCGCCTCGGCCAGCAGCTCCTCGTTGGCCCCACCGCCGTACAGGTGCGCCGTGTCGATCAGCGTGACGCCCAGCTCCACCGCCCGCCGCGCCACCGCGACCGACGCCGCCCGCGCGTCCGCCGGTCCGGCGGGCAGCTGCATCGCCCCGAACCCGAGCCGGCCGACCTCCAGGTCCCCGCCGATACGGAACGTCCCCGCCGCCGTCTCCGCGGTCATCCGCGCCTCACCCCTCGAACGGCGCCTGCGGCAGCCCGCGGCCCGCGTCCGGCAGGACCAGGACGGAACCCGCCAGCGGGTGCGCGTCGGCCAGCGACGAGGAGGTGATGTACAGGTCGGTCAGCTCAGGTCCGCCGAACGCGCAGGACGTGGGGCGGCGTACGGGCACCTCCACCGTGCGGTCCAGGGTGCCGTCCGGGGCGTACCGGCGCACGGCGGCGCCGTCCCACAGCGCCACCCACACGTATCCCTCGGCGTCGACGCAGAGCCCGTCGGGCGAGCCCGGGGTGTCCTCCACGGCGGCGAACAGGCGCCGGCCCGTGACCCCGGCGCCGTCGGTGTCGAAGACGTCGATGCGGCCCGTGGGGGTGTCGGCGTAGTACATGAGCCTGCCGTCCGGGCTCCAGCCGGTGCCGTTGCTGACGGTGACGTCGTCCAGGACGACGGTCTGCGTGCCGTCGCCGGTGACCCGGGCCAGGGTGCCGCCGCCGGGGGTGGAGTCGTAGCGCATGGTGCCGGCCCACAGGGCGCCGTCGGGGGCGACCATCGCCTCGTTGCCGCGGCGTCCCGCGACCGGCTCGTGGACGAGCCAGCGGAACGCGCCGTCCGCGTCGTAGAGCCCGACGCCGTCGCGCAGGTTGACGACGTAACCGGCGCCGCCGGCGCGCGGCTTGGCCGACCCGACGTGCTGCTCGGTGGTCTGCACGGTGCGCCTGCCGGTGGCCGGGTCGTAGGCGTGGATGCGGGCACCCAGGATGTCGACCCAGATCAGCCGGCCGGCCGCGGGGTCCCACGTGGGTCCCTCGCCCAGCTCGGCGCGCGTGCGTACGGCCACGTCCAGCATCGTCATCCGGCTCCTTCCCGGGTACGCCCCGGCTCTCGTCTCCGGGTGCGTCCCCGGCTCACTTCCCGTGTACGCGCCCTGCCCGCGTCCCCGGTCCGCCCGGGACCGCCGTACCGGCCGAGCCCCCGGCTCACCTGGTCCCGGCCCTGCCGCCCCGGTGGCCCAGGCGCTCCGACAGCCGGCTCGCGCCCTTCGCGGCCAGCTCCGCCAGCTCGTCCCTGCGCTCCCCGCTCCACCGGATCATCGGCACCGAGATGCTGAGCGCGGCGACCACCCGGCCCGCGGAGTCGTGCACCGGCGCCGCCACGCAGCTCACGTCCGGGTTGGACTCGCGCTCCTCGACGGCGATGCCGCGCTCGCGCACCCCGGCGAGGTGACGGCGCAGGTCGCGTACGGAGGTGAGGCTGCGGTCCGTCATCGCGACCAGCGGCCGGCTCTCCGGCAGCCGTGCGTCGAGGGCCTGTTCGGGCAGCGAGGCGAGGAGCATCTTGCCGACGGCGGTGCAGTGCGCGGGCAGCCGGCGGCCGGTGGCGGAGACCATCCGGACCGCGCGGGTGCTGTCGACCTTCGCGATGTAGATGACGTCGGTGTCCTCGAGGATCGCGATGTGCACGGTCTCGTCGCAGGTCTCGGCGACCTCGCGGGCGACCTCCCGGCCCTCGGCGGCGAGGTCGAGCTGCTCGCCGAAGGTGCTGCCGAGCTGGTACGTGCGCACCCCCAGCCGGTAGCGCCCGGGCTGGCCGGGGACGGCGCCGAGGTAGGAGCGGGCGGCCAGGGTGGTGACCAGCTCGTGCACCGTGGTCCTGGGCAGGCCCAGCTTGCGGGTGATCTCGGGAGCGGAGAGCGTCGTGTCCCGGTCGAGGAAGAGTTCTAGGATGTCGAGAGCGCGCGTCACGGCCGGTACGAGTCGCCCCATGCGCGCTCACCCACCCCTCGAAGGTCCGAAATCTCGACCAGTTATCGAAATGACGAACGCAGCGTAACGCCCGCCTCCACCGCGGGCAATGGGGACCGGAGTCAGAGATCGACGTGCATGCAGTGCAGGCCGACCAGACCCTCGCTGGGGTGGCGGAAGGCGCGGGGCTGGGTGCCGGTGATGCGGAAGCCGAGGGACTCGTAGAGCTTCACGGCGTAGAGGTTCGTCTCGACCACGGCGTTGAACTCCATGGAGAGGAAGCCGCGGGCGCGGGCCCAGCGCAGGGAGTCCTCGCACAGCGCGCGGCCGACGCCGCGCGCGTGCCGGTCGGGATCGACCATGTAGCTCGCGCTGGCGACGTGGTCGCCGTTGCCCTGCCGGTTGGCGTTCATCTTCGCCGAGCCCACGATGAGGCCCTCGTCGTCGATGGCGACGGTCGTCCGGTCCGGGGGCGGCAGCAGCCACACCTCGCGGCCCTGCTCGGCGCTCATGTCCAGCGGGTACGGGTAGGTCTCGCCGGCGGCGACGATGCGGTGGAAGAACGGCCAGATGGCGGGCCAGTCGTCGGCGGTGGCGTCCCTGATCAGCATGGGGTCAGCATGCCGGGGCGGCGGGCGGGGGCGCCACCGCTTTGTTCTGCGGGTGGCTCCGCGGGGCGTAGAATGGCGGATCACTCGAATATCCGTACAAAAAGTGCGAAAGTAACGGCATGAGCAAGCGGGGAGGCACGGCTGCGCCGGCCCCGGAGGCAGGCGACTGGCCCGCGCCCGCGGCGGTCAGCATGGAGCTGAACCGCATGGGCAGCTTCGACTGGGACCTCGACGGCGGGCAGATGCACATGGACGACGGGGCGCTGCGGGTCTTCGACCTGCGGCCGGAGGAGTACGACGGCGACCCGCAGACGCTCGGCTCGCGCGTCACCCGGGAGGAGGGCGCCCGGCTCGACGCGCTGATCTCCCGGGCCATCGCGCAGGACCGCCCCGCCTACAGCGCGTACCTGCGCGTTCAGCTACGCGACGGCACGTCCCGGCTGACGCACACCCAGGGCGTGATCCTGCGCGACGACGGCGGCCGCGCGCACCGTGTCGTGGGCATGGTCCGCGACGCGACGCTGGAGCTGAACTACTCCGCGCAGCAGTTCGCGCTGGACCAGGAGCGCCGCCGGCAGACCGGCGTCGTGCAGCAGACCACCGCGGCGCTGGCGAATGCCACCACCGTGCACGACGTGATCGGCGTGCTCGGCGGCGAGGAAGGGCTGGCCCGGCTCGGCGCGGTGAACATGGTGCTGGGGTTGGTGGACGCCGGGCGGATCCAGATCATCACCATGGGTGAAGGTACGGAGGTGCAGCTCGCGGACTTCACCCGGGTCGACGAGCCAGGGCTGCCGGTGAGCGAGGTGGTGCGCACGGGCCGGCCGCGGCTGGTGCTCTCCCGCGCGGAGTTCGCCGCCGCGTACCCGCGGCTCTACCCGTACGTGGAGTCCCTGCGCATCGACTGCGCCGCGTTTCTGCCGCTGATCGCCGAGGGGCGCGTCATCGGCGCGCTCGGGCTCTCGTACCGCGACAAGAGCGCCTTCTCGCCGGAGGAGCGCAACCTGCTGGTCTCGCTGAGCAGCGGCATCGGGCAGAGCCTCCAGCGCGCCAAGCTGCACGACCGCGAGCACGGGCTGGCCGAGGACCTCCAGCAGGCCATGCTGCCGCGCAGCATCCCCGAGGTGCCGGGCGCGGAGGTCGCCGTGCGCTACCGGGCGGCGCACGAGGGGCAGGGGATCGGCGGCGACTGGTACGACGTGATCGCGCTGCCCGGCGGCCGGGTCGGCGTCGTCATCGGCGACGTCCAGGGCCACGACACCCAGGCCGCCGCGGTGATGGGCCAACTGCGCATCGTGCTGCGGGCGTACGCGGGCGAGGGCCACGCGCCGGCCACCGTGATGGCGCGGGCCTCGGAGTTCCTCCACGAGCTGGAGACCGAGCGCTTCGCCACGTGCACGTACGCGGAGATCGACCTGTCGTCCGGCGCCCTGCAACTGGTCCGGGCCGGCCACATCGACCCGCTGGTGCGGCACGCGGACGGCGGCTGCCGCGTGCTGCCGGTCCCCGGCGGGCTGCCGCTGGGACTCTCCGCGACGTTCGGCCCACTGGACTACCCCGTGACGACCATGGTCCTCGACCCCGGCGACGCGCTGCTGATGTACACCGACGGCCTGGTGGAGGTCCCCGGCACCGACCTGGACCAGGGCATGGCGCAACTCGCCGAGCTGGTACGCACCGGGCCGCGCGACATCGACGAGCTGTCCGACCGGCTGTGCGACGTGGTGGACGAGCGGCAGGTCGAGGACGACATGGCGCTGGTGATGCTGCGCCGCACCGCGGGCGACACCGCGCAGCCCGGCAGCCGGCTGCGCCAGTACATCCCGCCCTCCGACCCCGACGCGCTCTCCGCCGCCCGGCACATGATCCGCAGCGCGGTGCGCTCCTGGGGTGCGGGCGAGCGGGCGGACGAGATCGAGCTGGTCTCCGATGAGCTGATCACCAACGCACTGCTGCACACCGACGGCCCCGCGATCGTGACGATCCGCCCGCTGAGTACGCCGGAGCGCAGGTTGCGCGTCGAGGTCGAGGACCGCTCCAGTGCGCTGCCCCACCGCCGCGAACCGGGCGAAGCGGGCGTCTCGGGCCGCGGACTGCTGCTGGTGGACCGGCTGGCGGACGTGTGGGGCGTGGAGCCGCGCGGCAACGACAAGTGCGTGTGGGCCGAGTTCGGCTGACTCCCGCCGCGCGGGGCGCGGCGCGCGCCGCGTACCGCCGCCGACCACCGGTGCACTGTGCCACCGGACGGTGACTACTTGTCACCTGGTCGACAATTTTTGGACATCGATACGACACCGTGTCCTCGGCGTGTCGCCCTCTGCGCGACGAGGGCCGCCCGGGCGTGGCAAGGCCCCCGCCGCGGCCTCCGCGGCGGGGACGAATACCAGGTCAGCGACCGTCGAAGCTGATGAGCGGGACGTTGGGCTGCTCCGGCGTGGCGTTCAGCGCGGCCACCAGGCCGAGGGCGGCGCCCACGGCGAGAGCGGCGGCGGCGACGCTGGTCACCACGGCGGCTACCAGTCGGTTCTGCATGGACGCTGAGTGTGGGAGCAGCATTGACACCCTGTCAAGCACAGCCTTACGTTACCGACCCGTAGAACTTGCACCGCGGTGACAAACCAGCGTCGTAAACCAGCCCCTGCCGGGAGTGCAGCATGAGCCGCCGTACCGCGTCACCCCTGTCCCTCATCCTGCTGGGGTTGGGCGTCTTCCTGCTCGTGCTCGCCCCCATGCTCGCGTTCTACGTCGAGCCGCGGGCCAAGCTGAATCCCGTCGACATCGAGTCGACGACGCGCTACGAGGGCACCGGCACCTTCTACGACACCGAGACGCAGAAGGAACGGAACAACCAGGAGCTGACGATCGTCCGGCGGGTGCTGGGCGACGTGGCGGCGAGCGACGACGACACCGCCGTCTGGGACGCGGCCACCACCATCGACACCCCGCTGACGCGGGAGATCGACGACCCGCGCCGGGCGTTCCAGTTCACCACCGAGCGCTGGGTCATGAACCGCGAGACGAACGCGCCGGAGCACTGCTGCGACGAGGACACCGGCGTGGACGGCAACCGGTTCGGCGGCGACGCGTACCTGAAGTTCCCCTTCGACGTCGAGAAGCGCACGTACCGCTGGTGGGACAGCACCGCCCAGGACACCGTGGCGCTGAAGTACGACGGCACGCGGGAGATCCAGGGCTACACCGGGCTCGCCTTCACCGGCGAGATCGAGCCCGTCAAGACCGGCACCCGGCAGGTGCCGGGTGTGATGGTCGGACTGCCCGACAAGGAGCAGGTGTTCGCCGACGAGTGGTACGCGAACGAGAAGATCGAGCTGGTCGCCGACGAGCGCACCGGCCGCATCATCTACGCCTCCATCGCACCGAAGAAGACGCTGCGCCAGCCCGGCGGCGGCACCGACGAGGTCACGCTGCTGCAGAGCGACGGCATCGCGTTCACCGAGGAGACCCAGAAGGAACAGGTCGACCTCGCCGACGAGGACAGCAGCAGGCTGAAGCTGGTCGGCGAGACCCTGCCGGTCGTCGCGCTGGTGGCCGGTTTCGTACTCGCGGGCGCCGGCGCCGTGCTGCTGGCCCGCGGCGGCCGGCGGGACGAGCCGGACCGCGGCCGGGAGCCGGACGGCGTCCCGCCCCAGCCGGTCGCGGCCTGATGCCCCTCACCCCCCGCCCCCGTGACGGGGACGCCGGTCCCCCCCGGCCGGCGTCCCCGTCGCCCCCGTCCACCCGACCGCCATGCCGCACCCCACGAACGGCCCTGAACCACCCGCCCGCACCCTGAGACGAGTGGGAGCACCGATGCCCCAGCACGTACCCCCGTCCCTGGACGCGGACGCACTCCGGCGTACGCACCCGCACCCGGCCGGGAGCGCCGGCGTGCCCGCGAGCCGGGGCGCGGAAGGCCACGACGCCCAGCGCCGCGGCAGCCGCTGCCCCGAGGACGGCGGCGCCCGTGCCGCCGGCACCCGCGCGGCCGACGGCCGCGGCGGCGACGGCGGCGGCGGCGCCCACGCCGCCCGGCGGATCACCTTCCTCGCCCGGCGGGACCTCGGCAACCCCGCCGCGGGCGGCTCGGAACTGCTCGTGGACCGGCTCGCCGGAGGGCTGACCGACCACGGCCACCAGGTGACCCTCGTCTGCGGCGGCCCGGCCGCGTACCGCGACTACCGCGTCGTCTCCGCGGGCGGCGACGCCGGCCACTTCCTGCGCGCGCGCCGCGCGCTCTCCCGCCACGTCGGCGGCACCGACCTGCTGGTCGAGGTCTGCAACGGCATGCCCTATCTGGCGCCGCTGTGGCACAGCGGCCCGTCGCTCTGCCTCGTCAACCACGTGCACACCGAGCTGTGGGCGATGCGCTACCCGGGCCCCCTCGCCCGCCTCGGCCGCCGGCTGGAGCACTGGGCGCTCGCCGGCGCGCACCGCGGCAACCTCCTGGTCGCCGTCTCCTCCTCCACCGCCACCGCGCTGCGCAACATAGGCGTCGACCCCAAGCGGATACGGGTCGTCCACAACGGCGTCGAGGACCCGGGCCCGCTGCCGCAGAAGTCGCCCGAGCCGCTGTTCCTGGCGATGGGCCGGCTGGTGGAGTACAAGCGCATCGACCTGCTGCTGCGGCTGTGGGAGCGGGTGCGCCCGGTCACCGGCGGCCGGCTGGTCATCGTCGGCACCGGACCCGAGCGCGGCCGGCTGGAGGCGATGGCGGGTCCCGGCGTGACGTTCACCGGCCATGTCTCCGAGGGCGAGAAGCACCGCCTCCTCGCCTCCTCCTGGCTGCTGCTGCACCCCTCCCTCGTCGAGGGCTGGGGCCTGGTGGTGACCGAGGCGGCGGTACGCGGCACGCCCGCGATCGGCTTCGACATCCCCGGCCTGCGCGACTCCATCCGCGACGGCGACACCGGCATGCTGGCCCGCGGCGAGAGCGCGTTCGCCGCCCACTGGTGCGCGCTGGCGCTCAGCGAGGAGCGGCGCGCCGCCCTCGGCGCCGCGGCCCGGCGGCGCGCCGCCCGGCTGAGCTGGGAGGCGACGGTGCGTGACTTCCGCGCCGTCGCCGACGAGGCCCTCGCCCGCGCCGGGCAGCACGACAAGCGGGGAGGGTGACGGCGGTGCGGGACCCCTCCATCCGGCGTTCTGTCGCCCTCTTCCGCGCCTTCATGAAGGAGCAGGACGACCCCGCCCGCGCGTACGGCCTGCTGGCGCGGGACGCGGCGGACCAGGTCGAGCGGATCACGCCGCTCAAGGGCCAGTTGGTCGTCGACGTCGGCGGCGGCGGGGGCTGGTTCACGGAGGAGTTCCGCAGCCGGGGCGCCGAGGCGTACCTCTTCGACTGCGACGCCGGCGAGATGGCGGCCGGCTCCGACGTGACCACCGGTGCGGTGGTCGCCGACGGCTACCTCCTCCCGCTCGCCGACGGCGTCGCCGACGTGGCGTTCTCCTCCAACGTGCTGGAGCACGTCGCCGACCCCGAGACCTTCCTCAGCGAGCTGATCCGGGTCACCAAGCCCGGCGGCCTGCTGTACGTGGCGTTCACCAACTGGCTCTCCCCCTGGGGCGGCCACGAGCAGGCGCCCTGGCACTACCTGGGCGCGGACCGGGCGCGCCGCCGCTACACGCGGCGCACCGGACGCGACCCGAAGCACACCCTGGGCGAGAACCTCTTCGCCATCCACATAGGCCCCACGCTCAAGGCGGTACGGGCCCGGGACGACGTCGAGGTCGTCGCGGCCCGCTCCCGTTACTGGCCCTTCCTCGCCGAGGCCGTCGTCCGTGTCCCCGGCGTACGCGAGTTCGCCACCTGGAACCTTCTTCTCATACTCCGGCGGTGCCCATGACCTCCACGCTCCCCGCGCAGCCGGCCACGCCCGGCCGGCCCTACTCACCACCGCCCCCTTCGGGGCCGGCAGGGGCGCGGCCGCCCGAGAGCCGGCGCAGTTGGCGCTGGCCGCTCGGCTTCTGGGCGTTCGCGTTCGTCGCCTGGCTCATCCCCTCGGCGGGGAAGACGACGTTCGAGACGAAGCTCGGCGTGGTGGTCGACCCGTGGAAGTTCGCCGGTGACCTGGGCGAGCTGTGGCACGACCAGAACGGCTTCGGCGGCATCCACGACCAGTACTTCGGCTACGCCTTCCCGATGCTGCCGTACTACCTGCTCACCGACGTGGCGCAGATGCCGACGTGGCTGGCCGAGCGGCTGTGGCTGTCGCTCGTGGTCACCGCCGCGTTCTGGGGCGCGCTGAAGCTGGCCGACCGGCTGGGCTTCGGCACCCCGGGGACCCGGGTGCTGGGCGCCGTGGCGTACGCGCTGTGGCCCGTGTTCACCATCATCGTCGGCTCCACCTCCGCCGGCGCGCTGCCCGGCGCGGTCCTGCCGTGGGTGCTGCTGCCGCTGCTCGACGAGCGGCTGACGCCGCGGGTCGCCGCCGCCCGCTCGGCACTGATCATCCCGTTCATGGGCGGCGTCAACGCGGCCTCCACGCTGGCCGCGCTGCTGCCCGCGCTGCTGTACGTGTGCACCCGCACCGGCTCGCGCCGCACCAGGCTGCTGGCGTGGTGGCTGCCCGGGGTGCTGCTGGCGTGCCTCTGGTGGATCGTGCCGCTGCTGCTCCTCGGCATCTACGGCGAGAACTTCCTGCCGTTCATCGAGACCGCGCACAACACCACGACCACCATGTCGGCGACCGAGGTGCTGCGCGGCACCGGCAACTGGGTCGCGTACCTGAACTTCGGCGAGGCGTGGCTGCCCGGCGGCTGGACCGTCGCCACCGGCTGGCTGCCGATCCTCTCCTCCGTGCTCGCCGCGGGACTCGGTCTGGCGGGCCTGGCCCGGCGTGACCTGCCCGAGCGGCGCTGGCTGGTGCTGACCGTGATGGTCGTCGCGCTGGTCACCCTGGCCGGCTACGGCGGCGCGCTGGGCGCCCCGTTCTCCGGCGGCGTGCAGGACGCGCTGGACAGCTGGCTGAGCCCGTTCCGCAACATCTACAAGTTCCAGCCCGGCCTTGCCCTGGCGCTCGCCCTGGGCCTTGCGCACATCGTCGCGGTCGCCGCCGAGCGCCGCGGCACCCGCGCCAACCCGCGGCGCAGCGCGTGGGTGCCCGCGATCGCGGCCCTCGTCGTGCTGCCCGGCCTGGTGCTGCCGTACGCCAACGGCGACGTGCTGCAGCCGGGCGCATTCGACAAGCTGCCCAAGCACTGGGAGCAGACGGCGGACTGGCTGGAGGAGTACTCCCCCGACAGCCGGGCCCTGGTGGTGCCGGCGACCGCGCACGGCACGTACGAGTGGGGCAAGCCGATCGACCAGCCGCTGGACGTGCTCGCCGAGTCCCGCTGGGCGCAGCGCGACTACGTGCCGTTCGGCACGGCGGGTTCGCGGCGCGCGATGGACGCCGTCGACCAGGCGCTGATGACCGGCGGCGAAGTGCCGGGCCTCCAGGCGTTCCTGGCCCGCGCGGGCCTGCACTACGTCGTCGTACGCAACGACCTCGACCCCGACCAGGTCGGCTACGTCCCGCCGACCACCGTGAAGCAGACCCTCACGTCCTCCGGCTACGAGAAGGTCGCCGAGTTCGGCCCCGAGCTGACCGGCGGCCGCATCCCCGAGGGCACGCCGCTGCAGATCGAGGGGCTGTTCTCGCGCCAGCGGGCGGTGGAGATCTACCAGCCGGCCGACGGCGAGGACCTGCGTCCCGGACCGGCCGGCACGCTCAACGCCGCCGGCACCGCCGTCCTCAGCGGCGGTCCCGAGTCGCTGCTGCCGCTCTCCGCCGACCCCGGCTGGCAGGGCCGGCCCGCGGTGCTCGCGGGCGACGCCCACCCGGGCGTCGAGGAGCCGGCGCTCAAGGTGCAGGCCGACGGGCTGCGCCGGGCGGACACCCGGTTCGGCGTGGTCAACAACAACACCTCGTACACCTACACCGAGGACGAGAAGAACCCGGAGGAGAGCCTCCAGGACCCCGGTGACGAACCGCGGATGATCGTGCCGGAGAAGGGCACCGAGCACCAGACGACCGCCGTCCTCGACGGCGCCGCCGCGGTGACCGCGTCGACCAGCGGCAACTGGATGTTCCACCTGCCGCAGTTCGACCCGGTCAACGCCTTCGACGGCGTGCCGCAGACCGGCTGGGCCGAGGGCAACCCGGACACGTCCAAGGGCGAGTGGCTGCAGATCGACTTCACCGAGCCCACGAACCTGGAGGGCACGCTGGACCTGACGCCGCTGCCCGGCGCCGGCGTCCGGCCCGAGCCCGTCGAGGTCGAGGTGGAGACCCCGCGGGGCAGCGAGGTCAGCACGCTGCAGGCCGGTGGCCGGACGCAGACCGTCAGGTCCCCCGAGGGGCAGGCGGACTGGCTGCGGATCACCATCCGCAAGACCGAGGGCGCCCGCACCGGCTTCGCCGGCGCCGGCTTCGCCGAGGTCGAGATCCCCGGCGTCTCGCCGGTCAGCAGGCAGCTCCGGCTGCCCGCGGACGCCAAGCAGGTCGCGGCGGACGCGGAGCAGATCTCCCTGCACCGCGGCAGCGACCTCGGCGGCCTCAACCCGGCCGCGGCCGAGACCGGTCTGCAGCGGCGCTTCGAGTCCGGGGAGGGCGAGTACACCGTCACCGGCAGGGCTCTGCCCGTACAGGGGCGGGAACTCGACGCGCTGCTGGACGACCTGAGCGCGCTGCCGGAGGAGCGGATCAACGTCACCGCGGGCTCCACGATGCCGCTGAGCCCGCAGTTGAGCCCGCGCAACCTGGTCGACGAGGACCTGACCACGGCCTGGATCGCCGGGGCCGACGAGTCGCTGACGCTGACCTGGCCGGAGGCCACCGAGATCAGCGAGTTCGTACTCGCGCCCGCCGGCGGCCTGTCGGCGCGGCCGACCGAGGTCGAGGTGAGCACCCCGACCGGGGCGCAGACCGTGGGCGTGGACGCCAACGGCTGGGTGCGGATCCCGCCGGTGACGACGGACAGGATCGACATCAAGGTCACCGAGACCGAGTCGCTTTCCGTGCACAACCCGTTCGCGGACCGCGACGTGCAACTGCCCGTGGGCCTCACCGAGGTCTACGTGCCGGCGCTCGGCGAGGACGCGGAGGAAGACCTGCGCACCGAGCCGGTGAAGAAGGATGAGCCGTTCGAGCTGGAGTGCGGCAGCGGCCCGGTGGTGTCGGTGGACGGGGAACTCCTCAACACCCGCGCCGAGGGCACGCTGGGCGACCTGGTCGACCGCCGGCCCGTCGACATCGAACTGTGCCCGGGCGACGGCGAGACCGCGGGTCCCGTGGAGCTGGCCGCCGGCCGGCACGCGGTCGCCGCGGGCGACGGCGAGGCGCTGGCCGTCACCGACCTGACGCTGACCCGCGGCGAGCCCGCCGCGGCGGCCGCGGGGCGCGACGTGGAGGCCACCGACTGGGCGGGCGACGAGCGCGCCGTGACGGTCGGCGAGGGCCAGGACGCGTACCTCACGACGTACGAGAACTACAACGACGGCTGGAAGGCCACGCTCGACGGCGAGGAGCTGGAGTCGGTGCGGCTCGACGGCTGGCAGCAGGGCTTCCTGGTGCCCGCCGACAAGAGCGGCGAGGTGAAGCTGGAGTACAAGCCGGCGGTCTGGTACGACGCCGGGATCTTCGCCGGCGTCGCCGCGATCCTGGCGCTGCTCGGGCTGGCGTTCGTCCGCGCCGGGCGGCGCGAGGTGGTCGTCGCCGAGCCGGCGCCGCCGGCGCCGGGCTGGGTGCTGGGCGCGCTGGTGCTCACCGCCGTGGTCGCCGTGGTGGCCGGGCCGTACGCGCTGATCGTCCCGGCGCTGGCGCTGCTGGCGCGGACCCGGGCCGGGCTGCTCGCGCCGCTGGCCCTGGTGGCCATGGCCGGCGCGGGTGTTGCGGCGCTGACCGGTGCGGGCGAGGCTGTCCGCATGGACGAGGGGGCCTTCAGCGGCGTCGCGCAGGCGCTCGCCGTGCTGGCGCTGGCCGCGGCGCTGGTCACCGCGGAGCGGCCGGAGCCGGCCGGGCCGGAGACCGGGTACGGCCCGGACGTCGACCCGGAGGCGGAGACGGCCGCGTTCCCCGCGTACGGCGCGGGTGTGCCCGCGGCGGGTGCGGCCGGCGCCGCGGGCGGTCCGCCGCCCGGGCCCGGCGGGCCGCCCGGACGTACGGCCGTCGCGGCGGAGCCCGGTGCCGGCGCCGCGCCGCAGGCGGAACCGGACCGGCCGACGCAGCGGTTCTGGCGCCGCAGGTCCGCGGGCGCGAGCGCCGCGGCGGCGGCAGCCGCGGAGTCCGGCGCCGACCGGACGCCGGCGCTCGGCACCGAGCGGGCGGCGGCGGACGACTCGGCGACCCCGCCGCTGGGCACCGCGCAGGACGAGCCGCGCGACGCCTTCGTGCCCAAGCCGCCGATCCCGCTCAGCGGCACGGCGGAGGCGCCGGACGCGGCGGATCCGGCCGGCCCGGCGGACGACGTAGAGGACACCCCGCCCGCGGACGCACCGCCCGCGGACACCCCGCCGGACGACGGCACGCCCGCCGACCGGCGGGAGGAGAACGGCAAGTGAACACCGGTGGGCGCCCCGCACCCGGGGCGCCCACCGCGAAGGAGAGGCGTAGATGACGGTGACGCAGCCCGCCCGGCCCGCCCCCGCGGCGCCGGGACGGGTCCCGTTCCCCACGGTGGACGAGGTCTCGCTGCACTGCACGGATCCGGTGGAGCCGGAGACCGTGCACATCGAGCTCCACTTCCCCGGGCGGTTCGAGCCCGAGCGGCTGCGCACCGCGCTCGCCGAGGCCGCACGCAGGCACCCGCGGTTCCAGCAGCGCAAGGCCGCCAGCCGCTGGTGGCACCGCCGTTACCAGTGGCAGGTGACCCCGGAGGCCGACGTCGACCCGGTCACGTTCCTGCCCGCCGGGCCCGGCGTGCTGGAGGCGGCGCGCGAGCGGACCTTGACCGACTGCCCGCCGCTGGACGCCGCGCCGCCGGTGCGCATCGAGGCCGTCGAGACCGGGGACGGCGGCACGGTCCTGATGGCCACCGTCAACCACACGGCCATGGACGGTCCCTCCTGCCTGCGGGTGCTGGCGACCGCGGCAGAGGTGTACGCGGGCGGCCAACCGCAGCCGGCGGCTTCCCCCGGCGGTGCCTCCCCGGCCCGTACGGGACCGAAGGCGGCCTCCGCGCCGCCCCCGCCCCCGGCCGCCGACGCCGGCCGCTCGCGCCCCGCCCGCCCCGCCCGCATCGCCGGCGACACGTCGTCTTCCGGGGCTCCCGGCACCGGCAACGGCCTGCTCCTCCTCGACCTGCCCGCCCCCCGCCGCACCTCCTACGGCGCCACCGTCAACGACCAGCTCCTCGTCGCCACGTGCCTCACCGCCGCCCGCTGGAACCGCGCGCACGGCGCCCGCACCGCCCCGGTGCGCATCACCATGCCCGTCGACAACCGCGCGCGGGAGTCGGCGGAGATGCTGATCGGCAACGGCACCCGGCTGACCGAGGTCGGCTTCGGCCCCGGGGAGCGGGCCGACGCGGAGGCGCTGACCGGCGGCGAGGCGCCTGACCGGGCGGCGGTCGAGCGGCTGCTGCGCGCCACCATGGCCCGTACGCACACGCTGAAGTCCGAGCCGAGCCACCCGCTGGGCCTCTACGGGAGGGTGCTCACCGCGCCGGTGCTGCCCGTCGGCGTCCGCGGCGTGCTGGCCCGAACGCTGCGCAGCGCCGCCGCGCCGCTGATGTCGACCACCCTGCTCTCCAACATCGGCCGCATCGTCTACCCGCTGGACTTCGGCGACGCCGGCCGCCCGACCGCGGTGTGGTTCTCGGCCCCCTCCCGGATGCCGCGCGGTCTCGCGATCACCGCCGCGTCCACCGCGGGCCGGCTGCACCTGGCCATCCGCTACTCCCGTGCCCTCCTCGACCACGCCGCGGCCGTCCGCATCGGCGAGCTGATGCAGCAGGGTCTCGCGGCCTGCGCGGAGGACGCGGGGGATCCGGCGTGAGCCGGGCCGGGGCCCCGGCCTCGCTGCGGGAGTTCTACGAGAACCCGGCGGTCCCCGTCGCCTCAGGCGACGCCCGCAGCCGGCGGCAGGCGCGGATGCTGGCGGACGCCCTGGGCCCGTTCCGTACCGGCGCGGCGCCCGCGGTCGTCGTGGACGTCGGGTGCGGCGACGGCTCCGCCGCCGCCGTGGCCGCGGGTGTGCTCGACGCGCGGCGCCCCGGCGGGCAGCGCATCGTCGCCGTCGACTGGTCGCACGACGCGCTGCGCCGCGCCAGGACCCGTACCCGCGACGCCGCCGCCGGCACACCGGTCCACGTCGTCCGCGGCGGGCTGCCGGACGGCGCGGCGCAGCCCGCGGGGCTGCCGTTCGCCGCGGGCAGCGCGGACGCCGTGCTGTTCAGCGAGGTCGTGGAGCACCTGGTCGATCCGGACGCCGCGCTCGACGAACTGCGCCGCGTGCTGCGGCCCGGTGGCCATCTGCTGCTCTCCACCCCCAACCTGGCGGCCTGGTACAACCGTGCGCTGCTGCTGGCCGGCGTGCAGCCGGTGTTCTCGGAGGTCAGCCTGCGCGGCATCCACGGCCGCCCCGGCAGCCAGGTCGTCGGCCACCTCCGGCTCTACACGGCCCGCGCACTCCGGGGTTTTCTGGCGGCCTCCGGCTTTACCGTGGAGAAGGTGGCCGGCGCGCCGTACCACGACGTGCCCAGGCCGCTGCGGCCGTTCGACCGCGCCCTGTGCCGGGCGCCGTCGCTGGCCTCGATCCTGCTCGTCCACGCCAGGCGGGAGTAGTCGATGTGGTGGGGGGTTGCGGCGGCGCTGCTGGCGAACGTCTTCATCAGCTGCGGCTTCGTGCTGGAGAAGCGGGCCCTGTCGGCGCTGCCGGAGCTGAGCGTGAAGCGGCCGGCCCGCATGGTGCGGGTACTGGTGTCCAGCCCGCTCTGGCTGGCGGGCTGCCTCAGCCTGGGGCTGGGTTTCGCGGCCCAGTTGCTCTGCTACCGCACGCTGCCGCTGGCCGCCGCGCAGGGCATCCTCGTCTCGGGGCTGGTGCTGCTGGTCCTGCTGTCGTCGCGGTTCCTCGGCGAGCGGCTGAGCGCGCGCGAACTGGCGGGGGTGGCAGCGATCCTGCTCTCGCTGGGGATGATCGTGCTCTCCCTGGACCAGGACGCGGACACGGTCAGCACCTCGGCGCCGGCCGGGCGGTTCCTGCTCGTCGCGCTCCCGTCGCTGGCCGCGGGGCTGTGGCTGTACCTGGCGGCGGAGCTGCGCGCCAAGCGGCGGCACCGGATCCCGACGACGGGCATCGCGTACGGGGTCGGGGTGGGCTTCCTGTACGGGGTCAGCTCGCTCACGATCAAGGGCGTGTCGGGTCTCGTGTCGGGCTCCGACGTGCTCGGCACCGCGGGCGACCTGCTGGCGTCGCCGTACCCGTACACGCTGGCGTTCACCGCGGTGGCGGGGCTGGTGATGTCGCAGGCCGCGCTGCAACGCTGCCGGGCGTCGCTGATCGTGCCGGTGTGCACGACGGCCAACTGCCTGCACGCCGTCGCCGCGGGCACGTTCGTCTTCGGTGAGCCGCTGCCGCATGACGCGCCGCGGCTGCTGCTGCGGCTGGGCGGGATCGCGCTGGCGGTGTCGGTGCTGCTGGCGCTCCCGCGCCACGACGAACCTGCTCCGGAGGAGCCGGCCGGCGACGCGCCGGGCCCCGGGCCCGTACGCGACGGTGAGCCGGAGGCCGCGGGCGGCGACGGGCCGGAGGCCGTACGCGGCGGACTGCCCGGCTCCGCACCGGAACCCGGCACCGCGCCCGCGCCCGAGCCCGCCGCGCCCGAGCGGCGGCCTCCCGCCGCGCTGCCGCCCGCCCCCGTACCGACCCCCCACCGTGGAGGACCAGTCCCGTGAACCCCGAAGACCCGCTGCTGAAGATCCTCGTCTGCCCGCTCGACAAGGGGCCGCTGACCCTGCTGGACTCCGGCGACGCGCTCTACAACCCGCGGCTGCGGCGCCGCTATCCGGTGCGCGACGGCATACCGCAGTTGCTGCCGGCCTCCGGCGAGGCGGTGTCCGACGAGGAGCACGAGCGGATCACCGGCGGCCCGCAGTCCCGGGCCTGAGCGCTACTCCGCCGGCGCCTCGCGCAGCCGTACGCCCTTGCCCCTCAGCCACGGCTCCGGGTCGATCCCCGAGCCGAACTGCGGTGTCACCCGGGCCTCGAAGTGCAGGTGCGGTCCCGTGGAGTTGCCGGTGGTGCCGGCGCGGCCGAGGGGCTGGCCGGGGAAGACCCGCTCGCCGGGCTTGGCGCGGACCTCGGAGAGGTGGGCGTAGAAGGTGTAGTAGCCGTCGTCGTGCCGGACGGTGACGGAGTTGCCGAAGGCGTCATCGCAGCCGATCTCGTACACCACGCCGTAGCCGACGCTGCCCACCGGCTTGCCCTCCTCGACGGCGAAGTCGAGGCCCGTGTGCCGGGAGGACCACATCCCGCCGGCCTGGCCGAAGCGCGAGGAGAGGGTGTAACGGCCCACCGGCGCCGTCCACTTGCGGCCCGCAAGCGCCTTGCCGTCCGCGCTCAGCGTCACGGCGCGGGAGCGCTCGCCGCGCGGGCAGGCGGAGCTGCGCGAGCGGGCGGCCTGCGCGGTCTGCAGGCCGTCCAGCTGGCCCTGCGCCCGCTCCAGCTTGCGCTCGATGAACCGCTTCACCCGCGCCTGCGTGTGCAGTTCCGCCCGCAGGTCGGCGAGCGCGACGGCCTGGCGCTCGCGTTCGTCTGCGAGCCGCCGCTCGGCCTGCTCGGCGCGGTGGTAGAGGCCGGCCGCGGCCTGCTCGCCCTTGTCGAGCAGGAAGACCCGGTCGAGCAGGTCCTCGGGGGTGCGCGCGGACATCAGCGCGGCGGTGGGGCCGAGGCCGCCGGACCGGTAGTGGTGGGCGGCGAGCTGCCCGATCCGGCCGCGCAGCACGACGAGCCTGCGGTGCTGGGCGCGGACGGCCCGCTGAAGCTTGGCGATCTTCACGCGCTGCGCGGCGGACGCCCGGCGGGCGGCCTCGTAGCGCTCGGTGGCCGCGGCGGCGTCCCGGAACAGCCGGTCGACGGTGCCGCGCACCGCCCGTACCCCGGCCTTGCCGTCGGTCCCCGGGTCGGGGCGGGCGGCGGCGTGCGGAACGCCGGCGGGCACGACAAGGGCGACGCACAGGGCCGCGGTCGCTCCTGTTTGTGTGATAACTCGTCGCATCGGCTGATGCTTACCGACCTGCGGCGCGGCACGACGCAGGGAACACGGGGTGTCGGTGTATATCGCCCGTCCGGCGCAGCCGCCCGCGCCCCCGCGCTCCCCCGGCCGTGGTACGCCGCACCCCGCCGGCCGACGGCGCCGGCGGGGTGCGGGGTGCGGGTTGCGGGGTGCGGGGTGCGGGTCAGGGTGGTGCCGTCCCGGAACCTACTTCACCGAGCCGGCCGTCAGACCCGATACGACGTGTCGTTCGATGAAGGCGAAGAGGACGACGACGGGGATGATGGCGACGACGGAGGCGGCGAAGAGGTAGTTCCATTCGACGGTGTAGTT
>NZ_VISV01000005.1:0-330312 GCF_007827615.1 Streptomyces sp. CNZ287
AGCTTCTTCAGGTTCTTCGGGACCTCGTCGAACTCGTCCTGGAACGCCTTCGCCGTCTTCCCCGCCCACCGCAGCAGCGCGTCCTCACCGGCCATGCCCTTGATCTGCCGCAACGCATCCGCCACATCATCGGCGAAGTCATGCAGCTCACGCGCCAACTGCTTCACCCGCTCCGGATCACCCGGCGTCGGGTCATCGTCCAGGTCGAGTACATGCCAGTCCGTCGGACGTGTCCCCACGGCGCCCTCCGCAGATCGTTCCCGGCCGTCCCGGCCACGGCCCCGCCGACCTGCGGCGGCACCGTGCGGCCTGCAGAGAGAGACGACGAAACGCCGCCCGCGGTTCTCCCCCGCCAGGGGAAGACCCGCCCCCGGTCAGCCCGGTGGCTGGAAGAGCGTCGAGCGAGGGCCTGTCAGTCGGCCGTAGAGCGCCGCCACCCGGGCCGGGCCCGCGGGGGCCACGTCGTCGACGAGTTCCGTCAGCCGTCGTTCGGCGGCGGCGAGAAACGCGAGCCAGTCGCCGCCCGCCGCGGTGCGGAGGGCGGCGAGGTCGACGCCGTACAGCCGCACCCTCCTGAGGCCGAACAGCTCGCGTAGCGTGTTCCGCGCCGAGGCGCGTGACCGCCCGAGGCTTCAACCGGCCGTTGATGCAATCGGCATATGCGGGAAACACGCCGGGGAGAGGCTCCTCTCGCACGCCGGTTCCCACCCCCCAGAGCCGGACCGATCCACGAACACGTGGCCGCCGGTTCTCTGGGCGGCCGCGGGCAAGGAGGAGACTTTGGCAGGTTCAGGTTCAGCGACCCGCCGGGACTTCCTGCGCTCCGTCGGTGCCGCCGGCGGCGCCGGAGTGCTGTACTCCACGATGAGCGCGCTCGGCCTGGCCCCCGTCGTCGAGGCGGCCGCGACCGAGTTCCGCCCGCCGCAGCGCGGCGACTTCACCCTCTCCGGCCGGGCCGCGGGCTCGGTCATCGTGCTCGGCGCCGGCATCGCGGGGCTGGTCACCGCGTACGAGCTGGGCAAGGCGGGCTACGACGTGCGGATCCTGGAGGCCGCGAACCGGCCGGGCGGCCGCAACTGGACGGTGCGCGGCGGCACCACCCAGACCGACCTCGACGGACGAACCCAGCACGCGACGTTCTCGAAAGACCAGTACATGAACGCCGGCCCGGCCCGGCTGCCGCAGTCCCACGTCACGCTGGAGTACTGCCGCGAACTGGGCGTGGAGCTCGAGGTCTTCACCAACCAGAACGCGAACGCCTACATCTACCACGAGAACACCGCGGGCTCGCTCGCCGGCAAGCCGGTGCGCTGGCGCACCGCCAAGGCCGACGTCTACGGCTACGTCTCCGAGTTGCTGGCCACCGCCACCGACCAGGGCGCCCTGGACAAGGAGCTGACCGCCGACGACAAGGAGCGGCTCCTGGCGTTCCTGGAGGAGTTCGGCGGGATAGGAGGGCGCGCGGACGGCTGGGCGTACTCCGGCAGCGAACGCCGCGGCTACTCCGTCGAGCCCGGCGCCGGCCTGGAGGCGGGCACCGTTCTCGACCCCGTCCCCTCTCTCTCGGACGTCTTCGCCAGCCGTATCGGCCACCGCTTCACCTTCGAGTTCGGCTACGACCAGGCCATGCTGATGTTCCAGCCCAAGGGCGGCATGGACCGGATACCGTACGCGCTGGCGCGGGCCATCGGCCGCCAGCGGATCGTCTACGGGGCCGAGGCCACCGCCGTCACCGACCGCCCCGACGGCGCGGAGGTCACCTGGCGGGACGCCCGCGGCCGCAACCACACCGAGCGCGCCGACTTCGTCGTCTCCGCAATCCCGCCGATGATCGCCGCCCGGCTCGACCACAACCTGGGCGCCGACGTCACCGCCGCGCTCAGAACTCCCTCTCCCCTCCCCGTGGGCAAGATCGGCCTGGAGTACCGCCGCCGCTGGTGGGAGACAGACGAACACCTCTACGGCGGCATCACCCCGACCGACACCGACCTGGCCACCATCTGGTACCCCTCGTACGGCTACCACGGCCGGCGGGGCACCCTCATCGGCTACTACAACTTCGGAGCGGACGCCGTCGCCTACGGCCGGCTCACGCACGCCGAGCGGGAGGCGCGGGCAGTGAGTCAGGGCGTGCGCATCCACGGCGACAAGTACCGCACCGAACTCGCCGCCTCCTTCAGCGTCGCCTGGCACCGCACCCCCTTCATCGAGGGCGGATGGGTCGGCTGGGAGTCGCAGACCGGCCCCGAGTACCGGCGGCTGCTCGAGCCCGCGGGCCACGTGTACTTCACCGGCGACTGGCTCAGCCACGCGATCGCCTGGCAGCACGGAGCCATCACCTCGGCCCGCAAGGTCGTCACCGAACTGCACGAGAGAGTGATGCTGGGATGAACGCACCGAAGCGACGCGCCGTGATGCTGACCGCCGCCGGCGCCGGGGGCGCACTGCTCACCTCCGCCACCGCCTTCGCGGCCGCACGCGGCTGGCGGCCCGGGCCGCGCCAGGTCAAGGTCATGCTGCCGAGCGGGCAGAGCAACCCGGCCATCGCCACCGGGGTGGCGACCGGTGAGTCCGTCGCTCTCTACGCCAGCAGTGGCCTCGGCCCCGACGCGCTCAACCCGGCCGCTCCCGCGGGTACGCCGGAGCACTGGACGGACCCGTCGATGACCGAGGGCGCCGAGGGCGTCACGGTGACCGAGGCGCAGGCACTGGTGGTGCTGCGCAAGATCTCCGACAACCTCGCCGTGGCCGGACTGGCTCCGGCCGACGTCATCACGATGAAGTGCTATCTGATGAAGCCGCCGCGCGCCGAACTCGCCGACTACGCCGGCTGGAACCGCGCGTACCGGCAGTTCTACGCCAACGTCGACCTGGCCTCGGGCGAAACGGTCCCGGCGCCGATGGGCACCTCGGCGCCGAAGCCGCCGATCCTCGTCAACAGGGCCCGCCCGGCCCGGGCGACCATGGAAGTCGCCTCTCTCGCAGTGCCGGGCTGGCTGGTCGAGGTCGAGGTGACGGCGGCCTACCGCATGAAGTGAGGGCGGCACGGAAGAGGGGCGCGGGGTGGAACCGGCCGCGACCGGCTCCACCCCGTCGTCGGCGGCCTCGGTCAGCCGCTCGGAGGCCGCAGCGCCTTGTCGAGGAGGCCCGCGCCAGGGCCCCAGCCAGCGGTCGAAGCGCAGCAGGAAGGACAGGTGTCCCCGGTCGAGGCCCATGCCGGGGGTCACCAGGAGTTCCATGAACGTGGCCGGCCGAATGACGGGGCTGGCGGGTGTCCCGGTTCCGGACATGGGCCTCGATACGGCTCTCGGTGTCGGGATGGTCCACGCCCCTTGCCGAACCCGCGGTGACCGCCGAACTGTAGACGAGGTGGGCGACGCCGCAGCGCCCGGCGATCTCGGCCACCGCCGCGCCGAAGCGGACCTCGTCCTCGTTGGTCCCGTCGGCCCCGGCCTGGCCGGAGTTCGGCTGGACGCTGAAGACGCCGTGGGCGCCGGAGAAAGCGGCGCGGAGCGACTCCGGATCGCGGAGGTCACCGCGTACGGTTTCCACGCCGGCGGCGGAGAGGGACCGCGCCCGGTCGCCGGACGGATCCCTCACGACCGTGCGCAGAGTTCTTCGACCTGGCGGAGGTGGCCGCGGCGCCGTACCCGGCGGAGATCGCGGCGGAACTGCTGCTGCCTGACCCCTGCGGGCACAAAGGCGCGAGACCGGGCACTCGCGGCTCCGGCGGCGGAGCAGCCGGCTCATGATCTCTACGGCGGCCACATACCCGGCCCGGTCGACGGCTCCACCAACGAAAGCGGCGTCATCACCTGGACCAAAGCAGAGATCTGGAGGTTCCTCGCACAGTTCCAGTGACACGCCGCACCACGGAGTGGAGCCAGGACGACCCTGGCTCCACTCCGTCCGTCCATCACGGGCAGATGCGCGGTACTCAGATGTGTGGAGTCCCGGGCGGGCCCCCGAGTTCCGTGGACGGGCGGTCCCGTCCGCGGGGTTCCGGGCGTCCACCCGGCGGGAGGGCCACCGCAGCCCCGTCGGTGACGCATAGGGCGTCGCCGGTGAGGAGCGCGTGCGGGTCACGGCCGAATTCTCGGGCTTGCACACGGAGGCGGGGATCGCGCACGAACTTACAAGCGCGGGAGGAGTGGCGGGCGGGAGCATGGCTGACTGCGGTTTGCGTGTGGCTGCCGGCCGGAGAAGGAACAGGGATAAGGCAGATGTCCACCGTGGGCGCGGAGTCGTCCGGGCGGGTGCCGCGCGCGGACGCCTTCCCCGGTCTCTTCATCCTCCGGAACGGATGTGGCATGACTAGTTCTGTCGCGTATCAGGTGCTCGGTGTCGTCGAGGTCAGGGCCGGCGCGGGCTGGCTCCGGCTGAACGGCAAACAGCGGTCCCTGGCCGCACTTCTGCTCCTCCGCGCCAACCAGTCGGTCTCCGTGCCCCGGATCATGGACGCGCTCTGGGGGAAAGCCCTGCCGGCGTCACCCGACATGCGCGTACGCACCCTCATATCGGAACTGCGCAAGAAACTCGGCGACACCCCACCCCACACCCTCCTCACCCGCCCCTCCGGCTACACCCTTCGCGTGACACCCGGCGAACTGGATCTCGACCGCTTCACCACACGCGTCGACCAGGCACACCGATTCACGACGGAGCAACAGACCCAACGCGCGATCAGCGAATACGACGCCGCACTGCGCCTGTGGCACGGAACCGCACTCGGCGGAACCAGCGGCGCCCTGCTCGAAGCCGAGACGGCCCGACTCGAAGAACTCCGCCTACGCACTCACGAAGAGTGCAGCGAATTACTGATCGCCGCCGGCCGCCACTCCGAAGCCATCTCCCGGCTCGGCACCCTCGCCGCCGACCACCCCGTGCGCGAACAAACCCACGCCCTGCTCATGCGCGCCTATTACCAAGCCGGACACCGGAGCGAAGCCCTCCACGTCTACCACACCCTCCGCAAGAACCTCATCACCGAACTCGGCCTGGAACCCATGCACTCCCTCAGCATCCTCCAACAACAGATCCTCACCGGCACCCTCGACCAGGTTTGGCCGCACGAGTGACTGACGACATCGAGGTCCCCTCGTCCGCACGCCGTCTCATGGACCGCTTGGGACTCGGTGAACCGGATGGGCGTGATGGTGTGTCTCTCCCGGGGCGGAACGCGAATTTCGCGGTCCTGACCAGCTCGGGTCGCCGTGTCTTCCTCAAGCAGTTGCACGGCAGCCGCCGCGACGCCGTGCGGCGTTTCCGCCGCATGTGCGACTTCGAGCAGATCGCCGTGGCCGGAGGGTGGCCCGATGGCTTGTCCACCCCTGTCTGCCTCGGCTGGGACGAGGATGAGTTGACCATCGCGTTCGAGTGGCTGGAAGGCGCTCGTTCGGGGCATGAACTTGCGGCGACGGAGGAGTTCGGCAACGAACTCGCGAACCAGGCCGGACGGTTGGTGGGCATGGTGCACTCCCTGGACCCGGAGCAGCAGCCGGCGCTGGAGACCGACCCGCCGCGGTTGCCGCCCCTCGACTTCTTCGACTGCCTGCCGCTGGATTACTTCGCCAGGGCCAGCGGAGGCTGTCTGGAGGGATGGCGCATGCTGCAGCCGGACACGGCCCTCGCGGCCGCGCTGTGCGCGCTCCGGGCCGAGGAGGCGCACGCGGAGAGGACGGCGGCGCACTGCGATCTGCGTCTCGACCAGTTCTTCCGGCACGACGGCACCCTCTACCTCTGTGACTGGGAGGAGTTCCGGATGGCCGATCCGGCTCGTGACGTGGGGAGTTTCGCCGGCGAGTGGCTCTATCGGGCCGTGCTGGAAATTCCGTCCAGGGAACTGGATCCCGGTATCGCCGAACCCGGTCACCTGTCGCATCAGGAAGTGGTCGAGCGCGGTGTGCGGGAGCTTGACCGGCTGCGGACTCGGACCGTGGCCTTCTGTGCCGGCTACCGGGAGAGCAGAACCGCCACTGACTCCGGACTCGCCGCCCGTGCGGCCGGATTCGCCGGATGGCACCTGATCGACCGTATGTTCGCCGGAGCGGAGGGCCGTCCCAGGCTGACCGCGGTGGAACGCGCCGCCGCCGGTATCGGACGGTCTGCCGTTCTGGCGCCCGGGAAGTTCGCCTCCGCACTGGGTCTGGAGGTGTGAGGTCCGCGGCGAGCCGGCCTTCCACGCTCCGGGCACATCCGTACGTCGGCAACTCCACAGAAGCGCTGGGGACAGAGGCGGCCGCGATCCGTACATACGCGAGGCATACGTTCTCGCGCGCACCCCTGGTCTCCCATCTCCCGACCGTGGTTCACTGCGAACGTCCGCAAGTGCCTTCCTTTCATGGAACGGTCGCCATGTTTCTCGACGCATTCAGGGAGTGCCATGAACGCCGCAGAGCTGATTGAGGGATACGCTGCCTACGCCACCCCCGAGGATCTGTCCGCCGCGGAGATCACAGATTCAGGAAACGCCGTCCCGATCACCACCATGAACATGGCGCACACCACCCAGATCACCACGTTCGTGGCGGACTGAGAGGGATACCCGCCGCGTCACACCGTCGTTCCCCGGGTTCTGCCGAGTGCGCCTGCGGGCCGGCACGGAATCGGCCCGGCGCTGCTTACCGGCAGCGCCGGGCCTCTCAGTTCCCGGGGCGTTTCAGGGCCCCCGCTGCGGCGGGAAAGGGAGCGCGTCACCGTGGCGCATCAGCAGGGTTCTGAATGCGGCGGCACAGCCATCCGTTGATAGCGAAGCGGCTATCGGCGTGGCTCTTGGACGGGCACAACACGGGTCGCACTTCGTGCAGGGCCGTGGGCCGGAAGAAGACAATGCTGTCGTGTTCCGGGGGCCAGTCCCGGTAGCTGCAGTCCTGCGGCGTCAACGCGCCCCCCGCGTGGACGGGCGCTGCGGCGTCGTAGACGCGCAGCGCTCCTCCGGTGAAGGGCGCCGGCGTGCGGTGCAGGTAGTAGACGAAGGTCAGGATCTTCTCCACGTCGCCGGTCGGCGCCCCGGGGCCGGCGTCCTGGTGAGGACGGTAGAAGTCACCGTCGTTGTGGACATTGAGGCTGTAGCGGGGCTCGGCGTCCCGGCATGAGACGCCCAGAGTCCCCTCCAGACGTTCACACACGGACCCGATGACTCTCATCAGCTCCGGGGCCCCGAAGCGGTGGCGTGTCCGGGAGCGGCGGATCGAGGGTTCGAGTTCGTCGTTGCGAATCCGGGCGGGAGCCAGTTCCTCCCCGGGGACGGCGATGGCACGTTCCAGCAGCGTTTCCGCCAGGTCCTCGCCGAGGAAACGGGTGATGCGACAGACCTGGGGCGGAAGCTGCCAGACGGCCCCGGTGGACGACTCACGCGACATCCTCGACTGCTCCGGCATTGCATCTGCTGCCTGCGTCATGTCGTGCCTCCCTTGCGGCAATACGTTGTTTGCGGCGGGCGCCCCTGAACCCGGTGGCGAAGCCAGGTTAAAGCAAGGGACGGGCGCTGGGCAGTGAACGTGTGCACCGTATGTCCTTCGTATGTCCTTCGTATCCCGCTGGCTACAGTCGTTGCGAGAGCAGGTGTGGGAATGAGTGAATTCTCGGAGGTCCTCGCGATGCGCCTTGGGCGCCTTGTCTCCCCTTACGGTGTGATATCCGAGGTGACCTCGGCGGCACAACTGCGGGGTTTCGGACGGCTGTCACTGGCCGCTGCCCAAGTCGGTGCGGCTCCCGGTATCGACAGGGCGGACGAGTTCAGCGGTTCCGGCCGAGCCGTGGACAGGCCGGAGTTGGCTCGGCTGACCGCCATCGCCGAGGCGGCCGAGCGCTACGCGGGCGCCGACTTTCCCGACGGGCCGGACGTGCTGGCCCGTGCCGCCGAACTCGACGGTCCCGTCATCGACCTGGCCGCGTTACCGGCATGCTCGACTCGTGAGTACGAAAGCGGCCGATGCCCGTTGACCCGGTACCGACCGGAGGCGCTTATCAGATGGCTGCGGGGATTCGAGCTGACCTCCCGTGAGGACAGGTGGGTTCCGGCGGTGATGGCCCGCTACGGAGGTCCCGTACGCGACTCCGAGAACTTCTGGTACCGCATCTCCACCGGGTATGCAGTGCATACGAATCCGGTGGAGGCCGTCTTCCGTGGCTTGTGCGAAGTGGCCGAGCGGGACGCGGCCGCACTCATCTGGCTCCAGCAGCTTCCGCTCCACCCGATACGGTTTCCGGCCCCGGCTGGTGAGTTGGCAGCGGTTCTGGAGATGTGCGACCGGCAGTTCATCGAGACGCACTTCTTCGACGCCACCACCGATGTCGGAGTTCCCACGGTCTGCTGCCTGCAGTTGGCCGAGTACGACGAGCGGTGCGCCCAGAGCATGACGGTGGCCACCGGTCGCAGCCTGGCCGAGGCCGCCGCCAAGTCGCTTCTGGAGGCGGTTACCGGACGGGCCCTGCACCACCGGCCGAACCGGGAGGACCACAGGACGGTCATGGCGGGTGCGGACGAGATGGGGATGCGGGAGCGACGTGCCGCCTTCGGCTTCCTGCTACCGGAGCGGAACGGCGGCCCGGCGCGCCGGCCCCGCCTCCCGGACGCCCGGCCTGCCCTGGCCCCGGACGCGCGGGAAGCCCTGGGGGATCTGGTCGAGGGGTTCACGGCGCGCGGACAGCAGGTCGTCGCGGTGGACCGGACCACCAGCGAGTTGCAGGAGGCGGGGCTCACCGCCGTCTGCGTGATCGTCCCGGCACTGCAGCCGCTGACGTTCCACCGGTACGCCCAGTACCGCGCACACCCGCGGCTGTACGCCGCACCGGAGCCGATGGGGTTCCCGAGCCGTCCGGAGGAGGAGCTGAACGCGTGGCCAGTGCCGTACGTGTGACAGGAGCCGGCGGATTCGGCGAGCGCACCGCCCGCCTGCTCGCCGCAGACCTGCCGGACGCGGAGACCTTCCCCGTCACGGACCTGCCCCGCGGGTTCGAGGGCTCGCCGGATGCGGTGGTCGTGGTGGCGTGGCGCCCGGCGCCGAGCCTGGCCGAACGGGCCGACGAACTGGCCCACCGGAGCGCGACCCCCTGGCTGCCGGTCATCATGGACGGCATCGTGGTGCGGGTCGGCCCTCTCGTCCGCCCGCCGCAGCGGCCGTGCTTCCTGTGCTACCGGGAGCGGCAGCGGCAGCACGACCGGCAGAGGGCGGTGACGGCAGCCCTGCACACGGTCTACGACCAGGACCCCGGCTGCGGCCCCGTCGGCCACCTCCCGCACCACGCCCGGCTGGCCGCCGCGGTCGCGGGCGGTGCACTCGTATCCGGGCGTACGGGGGAGGTCACCACCATCCGGCTCGACGCATGGGGCCTGCGGACGGACCGTGTCGTTCCGACGCACGGATGCCCCCGCTGCGGCGGGTCCGGTGCCCAGGAACGCCAGGAGCGCCTGCGGGCGGCGCTGACCCGCAGCCCCGCATCCGCATCCGTCGCCGGGAAGGCGGAGCAGCCGTGAGCGGCTCCGAGCGGCTTCCGGCGCTGTGCCGCGGCTTGGCGACGGTCGTCGTCCCGGCGGGAGTCGTGATCGAAGGGGGGCCTCATCGCATCCTGCTGAACGGGGAGACGGCCAAGGAGTTCGTACCCCGGTTGCTGCCTCTGCTGGACGGAGTGCGCCGCGTGGACGAGGCGTCCGTGCAGCTTTCCGTCGCGCCGGCGCGTATCCGGCAGGCGGTACGGCTGCTGACCGACTGGGGAGTCGTCGAGGACGCACGCACGGACGGCGACCTGCCCCACGAGAGCGCGGTCTTCTACTCCCGTCTCCTCGCCACCGCGGGCGCGTACCGCGGGACCGGGGAGCTGCTGGACGAACTCGCCGGCGCGCGCGTGCTCCTCACGGCCGGCAGCGACGCGGAGCTGGTACGCCGGTTGCGTGCGGATCTCACCGCGAGCGGCGTGGGGACGGTCGAGACCGCCGGCGATCCGGCCGGCAACTCCCTGGCGGTGGTCCTCGACCCGCCGGGGCGGCCGGAGGCCGTCGGTTCCCTGGTGCGGGCCGCAGCCGCCGAGGGCGTCCCGGTGCTGCGGATCGCCTACGCCCGCGACGCGGTGGAGGCAGGACCGCTGTTCCACCCCGGCGACCCCTCGTGCGCCGCCTGCTTCAGGAAGGATTACGACGCCCTCGGCACGGTCCTCGTGGACGGCGGCCCGGCGGCACGGGGCGTGCTGGCCGGGCTGGTGGCCACGGAGGTGCTGGCGGTGCTGGCGCGTACGACGGCGGTGTGCTCGCTGCGCACCCTGCTGCGGACCTCCCTCTCCGACTATGCCACCGAGCGCTATCTCTTCGCCCCCGACGGTGACTGCGATGAGGAGGCGGGCGGGCCCGCGGTGGTCAAGGCGGGCCCGGCGCACGCGGAGTCCGGCGAGCCGGCACGGCTCGTCGACGGCTACGAGTGGTACCAGGCCCTGCCGCCGCCCGGGCTGAGCGCCGAGTCGCGGTTGCTCGCCCCCGAGCAGGAGCAGCTTCAGGCGCTGCTGCACAAGCGCCCCCGGCGGATGTCGGTTCCGGCCCGTGAGCTGCCGCCCGAACCGGATCTCCCCCCGATGCGCGGCGGCCTGCCGCAGAGCGAGGCGGTGCCCGTGCCGCCCGCGCGGCTCGCCGGGCTGATCACGCGGACCGCCGGACTCGTCGGCGCGGGCACCGGCCGGGCCGGCCCTCGCCGCTGGGCGCCCAGCAGCGGCGGGCGCGGCTCTGTGGAGCTTTACGTGGTAACGGAAGCGGATCCGTTCGGGCTGCCGGGCACGGTCTTCTCCTACGACGACGTCGGCCACCGCATGCTGTCGGTCCGCTCCGACGCGGTGCCGCTGAAGGATGTGCTCGCGGCCACCGGGCTCGACGCGGGCGATGTCACCGCGGCGGTCGTCCTCGTGGCGACCGTCGGGCGGCTGTATCCGAGGTACGGGTACTTCTCGTGGCGGCTGGCGCACCTGGACGCCGGCTTCGCGGCGACGCAACTGGCCGTCGCCGCGCAGGGGGACGGGGTCGCCGTGTCCTTCGCGGCGACGTGGCCGGAGGAACTGCCGCACCTGCTGCAACTGGATCAGGAGTCCGAGTGCGTGGCGGCGGTGGCGGGCCTGGCAGGCGCGACGGGCGCGGCGGGCGCGGCACCGGAGGAGGACTCATGACGCTGCTGCCGATCGCCGACGTGGTGGAGTACGTGGAGGACACCCGCCACCGTGCGCCGACCGCCGGCGCGCGTGCCCAATGGCCCGCTCCGCGCGGCGCCGACCGGCCCGCGCCGCTTTTGCCGGCGCGGATGCTCGACCGGCGCCGTACGATCCGCGACTTCACCACGCAGCCGGTCGCCGAGGACCGGGTGCGGGCACTCCTGGCGACGGCGTTCGCGACACACCGGCGGGCGAGGCCCGCGTCGGCGGACGAGCAGGAGTACGCCGTCATCGTCGTACGCCGGTCGCCGGGGGAACCCCCGCAGGGTGTCTATGCCACGCCGGCGGGGACACGGCCGCTGACCGACGACGCCTGGCTGCCGCTGCTCGCCGACTACTACACCGACGCCGCCGTCCTCTTCCTCGTCTGCGGCACGGCCCGCCGCGCCCGGGCCGACTACCCCCGGCACCTGGTGGGGGCGGGCGCGCTCACCCACGCCCTGTGGTTGGCGGCGCTCTCCGCGGGGCTGGGCGGCTGGGTGTTCGGCCGGAGCTGCCACCGGGCGACCGTCGCGGCGGGACGGCAGCCGGCCGGGACGCGCCATCTGCTGACCCTCGCCGTCGGCCACCCGAAGGAGACACTCACGTGACCCGGCCACCGCGGGTGCGGGAGGCGGGCGCCGGGCGGCGGGCACACCCGGAGCCGGTCTTCGTGCTGGCGCCGCCCCGCTCCTTCTCCACGATCACGCTGGCGCTCCTCTCCGGCCACCCGCAGATCTACGGATTCCCCGAGCTGCTGGTGTTCGCCGGGGCGACCGTGCGTGACCTGATACGCGGCGGCACGGCGAAGGGATACCCGCCGGAGCTGCACCGGGGACGGCTGAGCGGGCTGTACCGGGCCATCGCCGACGTCCACGAGGGCGAACAGACACCGGAGGCGGTCAACCGCGCCGGCGAGTGGCTGGCGCGGCGGGCCGACTGGCCGGCCCCGCGAGTCCTCGCCCACCTCCTCAAGGAGGTCGCGCCGCTCGTCGGCGCGGAGAAGTCGCCGGACACCGTGGCCACGGACGAGATGCTCGCACGCTGCCTGGACCACTACCCGAACGCCAGATATCTCCACCTGACCCGGCACCCGGTGACGACGCAGCGCTCGATGCACGCCCAGGAACCGAAGCTCTACACCCACCGTGCGGTCCGCCTGGTGGGTGCGGCCTCCTCCTGGTACCTGGCGCACAGCCGCATCCGGGACCGGCTCGCCGCCCTGCCCGCGCACCAGTGGATACGAGTGCGCGGCGAGGACCTGTTGCGCAGGCCCGGGACGACGCTGCCGGCCGTTCTCGACTGGCTCGGCCTGGACTCGGGCGACGCCGTGATCGCGCGGATGCTGCAGACGGAGCGGTGGCGGTTCGCCGGCTTCGGCCCGTCGGGCGACCTGTACGGAGGCGACCGCACCTTCCTGACGCACGCACGGCTCAGACCGGTTCCGGACCCGGGTCCGGTGCGCTTCGACCCCGCGTGGGGCTTGCCGGAGGAGATGGTGCGCCGGATGAGCCGTCTCGCCGCCGAGTTGGGCTACGACGTCGCAGAAGCGCGGCGTCGGCAGGTTGTCGATCAGCGGCTCACCCCCGGTGGGAGCTGATCGATTCATGTAGGTGACCGAGAGAGGAGAAGGGATGCCCCCCGAGACGGCAACCGCCGAGTTGACCACCGAGAGTGCCCCGGAAGCCAGTTGGGAGGAGCTGGTCGCCACCGCGCTGAGTGGTGTCGAGGAGAGCCCGGGCTGGACCGACTGCTGGCCCACGAACCCGAGCTGCTGTTCCACCTGCTCGCTGTCCGCGCCGGACGGCACCGAGTGACCTGAGGTCACGAGGTTCCGTATGAGCGGAGCGAGGCGCCGCCTCTCCCGGTGGCGTCTCGCTCCCGTCCGCAGACGAGGGAGGAGGAGTGTTCCGTGATAGTCCTCGGGTACAACGGCTTCACCCGGGCGGCCGGGCTGTTCCGCCGCCACTACGGTGCCACGGGCGTGGACCGGCACCTGCTGATCGGTCACGACGCGGCGGCGGCGCTGGTCGTGGACGGCGAACTGATTGCCGCGGTCGAGGAGGAGCGGCTCAGCCGGACGAAGAAGACCGCCGACTTCCCGGCCCGGGCCATCGCATGGTGCCTCCGGAAAGCGGGGATCTCCCTTGAGCAGGTCGACGTCTTCGCCTTTCCGTGGAGCTTCTCCCGCCCCGTGATGGAGGGGATGATCGAGGAGGTGCTGCGGGCGAGGATGCCGCTGAGCGGGACCTTCGACCACCTGCACCGGCTCGGGGAGCTGTACACCGGCATGCTGAGCGCAGAGGCGATCCACGCGGATTTCGTGGCGCGCACCGGGTATGACGTCGACCCGAACAGGCTGGTCCCGGTGTCACACCACCTCGCCCACGCCATGTGCGGCTACCACGTCTCCGGTGTCAGGCACGCCGCGTTCCTCGTGAGCGACGGGCGTGCCGAGCACGCGTCCGCGATCACGGGCGAGATCCACGACGGCGTGATCCGGCAACGGGACCTGGGCACCGTCGCCATGCGGGACTCCCTGGCCCTGTTCTACGGGAAGGTCACCCGCTACCTGGGGTTCGTGCCCAACTGCGACGAGTACAAGGTGATGGGGCTCGCCGGGTACGGGAGGCCACCGGCTCGGAACGTGCTCCTCGACCGCCTCGTCGAGCTGCACGAGGGCGGGGGCTACTCGATCTCCGCACCGGCGGACACACAGGCTTGCGGAGCCCTGTTCGACATGCTCTTCGACGGCAGCCCGCACGCGCGGGAGGGCTTCGACTACCGGGTGAAGGTGGCATCGACGGTCCAGCACCTGGTGGAGACCGTCACGGCGCATCAGGTGCGCGCGCTGGCGGCGGCAACGGGCCTCGACACGCTCATCGTCGAAGGCGGGCTGGCGCTCAACTGTGTGGCCAACACCAAGATGCTCAACCAGTCGCCGTTCAGGGACATGCACGTCAGCTTCGGCGCGAGCGACCCCGGCGTGGCCATCGGCGCCGCGCTCTGCGTGGCGGGAGCGCGCAGAGGAGGCGAAGCGGTCGCCGAGCACTCCCCGTATCTGGGGCCTTCGTACGACGAGGACGACGTGCTGGCCGCGCTCACCGCCCGTCGTGACGAGGTCTCCTGGCGCGTCGTCCCCGGTGGCGCGGTCGCGGACGAGGCAGCGAAGCTGCTGGTGGAGAAGAACGTCGTCGGGTGGTTCCAGGGCCCGGTCGAGTACGGGCCGCGTGCCCTCGGGAACCGCAGCATCCTGGCCAACCCGCAGCACGCGGATATCAAGGACATCATCAACCTGCGGGTGAAACGACGGGAGCCGTTCCGCCCCTTCGCCCCGGTCGTCCTGGAGGAGGACGCCCCGTCCGTGTTCGAGATGGGGAAGAAGACCCGGTCCCCGTACATGACGTTCGTCTTCCCGGTACGGGAGGAGTGGCGCGAACGGATCCCCGGCGCCTGCCACGTCGACGGCACGGCGCGGATCCAGACGGTGAGTCCGCGGCAGAACGCCGAACTGGCCGGCCTGCTGCGGTCGTTCACTGCACTCACCGGGGTCCCCTGCCTCCTCAACACCTCCTTCAACGTGGCTGGTGAACCGATCGTCGCCTCGCCGGAGGACGCGCTGTCCTGCTTCCTGCGTACGGAGATCGACTACCTGGTCCTCGGCGACGTCATCGTGGAGAAGTCCAGCAGGAGCTGAGGGCCGCCGCCCCGCGCGGCGATGCCGTCACGGCACCGCCGGGCCCGCGGCGGTGCCGTCCTGTGCGCTCTTGCGCAGCACGGCCGTGTATGAGAGCGGGGCGTGCCGTGGGGAGTCGTGCGGGTAGCGGAAGGCGGTGACCTCCGCCATCGTCCAATGGGCGGCCGAGGCGATGGCGGCGAGTTCCGACGGGGTGCAGAACAGGTACGGGAACCAGTCCGTAGCGGTGGTCCGGTAGCGGATACGCATCCGCAGTTCGCCCGGGAGTCTGCCGAGCATCCGGTTGCGTTCCACGTACGCGGCGTTCTCCACGGTGCCGTCGACAGGGCGCCTGCCTTCGGCGAGTATGACCGCGTCGTCGGCCGTGATCGCGTGCAACTGGCGGAGAATCCCGGCCCCCATCGCCTCTGAGCCCAGCAGCCCCACGTTGTTGCCCAGCAAGAGCACGGTCGCGAACGGCGGTGTGCCGCGGAAGAGGGCGGCGACGGACGCGAGTTCGCCGAGCACGATGCGTGCGACGCCTCGCCGCTCGCACAGTCCGAGCGCCAGAGGCGAGTTGTCGAGCGCTGTGACGTCATGGTTCTTTCGGGCCAGATGCACGGCGTGCCTGCCCGCTCCCGCGCCCGCGTCGAGCACGCGGCCGCGGGCCCGGCCCAGCAATGCGCAGACCTCCGGCGGCCAGTCGCCCTCCTCGTCCAGCCACTGCGCCGACCCGGACGGGATGATCAGCCCGTCGGAACGCTCCACGAACGCCGTCACCGGGCGCGCGTGCCGCACGGAATCGGCCAGTTGCATGCCGAAGGCATCCCCGTGGACGGGTCCGTCCGCGGTCTCATCGGTCCTCGCATGCATGGGGACCCTTTCCGTTGCGGTGCGGAGTGCGGGCCGGGGCGACGGAATACCGGATGGGGAGGTACTTGAGCCCGCCGGAGAAGGTGGTCCTGATGAGCTCCGGTTTCCCCGCGAGTTCCACGGACAGGAGCCTGGGAACGAGTTCGGCGAAGAAGGCGCGTATCTCCATGCGTGCCAGCGCGGCGCCCAGGCAGTGGTGAACGCCGTATCCGAAGGACAGGTGTCTGTTGGGCCGCCGCCGGACGTCGAACTCGTCCGGGCGCTCGAAGACCTCCGCGTCGCGGTTGGCCGAGGGGTACGACAGCAGCAGCGATTCACCTCTTCGTATGTGCACGCCCCGCAGTGCGTCGTCCTCAACGGCCGTCCGCATGAACGCCTTGACGGGAGTTACCCAGCGGATGATCTCCTCCACCGCGGTGTCCAGCAGTCCCGGATCGTCACGGAGCAGGCGGAGCTGGCTGGGATTCCCGATGAGTGCGTGCAGGCCGCCCGCGATCGTGGCGCTGGTGGTGTCGTGGCCGGCGGCGATGATGATGACGTACTGGGCGAGGGTCTGGCGTGGGGTGAGCCGCCGACCGGCGACGCCGGCGTTGGCGATGACCGAGGCCAGGTCGTCCGCGGAGTGGCCACGGCGACGTGCCGCCAACTCCGAGAAGTACGTGTGGAAGTCGTCCATCGCCGCCTGCCTGGCCCGGCGGGGCAGCGAACGGCGGGCGGCAGGGGTGAAACGGAAAATCGTCTCGTACTCGCTCTCGGGAATTCCGAGCAGGGAAAGCAGGACGTGGAGGGCGTAGACGTCCGCGACCTGGCCGACGAACTCGCAGGAATTCCCTATCCGCGCCATGTGGTCGACGGTGCGCCGCGCAAGGGTGCGAACGGTGCGGTCGAGGCGCCTGAGCCTTGGGGGCCGGAACCAGTCGGCGGTGACCGACCGCATCGTGCTGTGCTCCGGGCCGTCGAGGTGCACGAGCGGGCGCAGCACCGCATCGTCCTGTTCCCGCCGGCGGTTTATCTCATCCATCGCGCGGCTGACGAGCATGGGCCGGGGTCCGTTGCGGAAGACGGCGCTGCGGCGCTCGACGTCCTGGATGTCGGCGTGCCGCGTCACCCCCCAGAACGGGTTGTATCCGGGCGCTTCGACCCAGTGCACCGGAGATTCCCGACGCAGGAGCGAAAGCGCCGAATACAGCCTGACTTCCTCGGCATAGGCATGGGGGTCGGCGAGAGTGCGTCCCGCCTCTGCGATATCAGTCGGCACGTATACACCCTAGAGCAGACCGCCGCGGCGTTTGCGGCAGTTCTCCGCGGAACGTAGGCAGCGCGTATATCCCGTGTATGTCACGGCAGCAGAATGCACTGCATGATCCGGCCGTGGAATGCGCCCGTACTCGATCTCGGCATCGTCGACGCCTGTCTGGCGAAACTCGGCATGAGCGCGCTCGTGCCGGAATCGGTGGCGGCGCATCCGGGACGTCACGACAAGTGCTCCGGCATGACGTCCGAGGGCCGCGGTGTCTTCGTCAAGCGCGAGACCGTACCGGGCCTGGCGCGGGTACGGGCTCTGGAAAACCTGCACCTTCCGGGTGTACACCGGCCGGCGCTCCTCGGTGTCGACGAAGAGGAACGCCTCGTGGTCCACGAACTGCTGGCACCCGCGGTCTCCGCGGACGAGCTGGTGAGGAAGGGCCGCTTCGGGCCCGCATCCGCCCGGGAGGTGGGCGAGGCCATCGGCGCACTCCACCGGGCCCAGCCGCCCGAGCCGAAGGAGGACGCGTCACTCGACCCCGAGACCTTGGTGCTCCCGCCGACAGAGCAGTTGGAGGCCATCCCGCTGTCCTGGTACACGGGTGCGAGCGGGGCCGAGATCCAGTTGTGGCGGCTGCTGCAGCGGGATGCCGGGCTCTGCGACGCCGTGCGGGCGTTGCGCCGCCGGGAGCGCGAGGTCCGCTGCGTCCCGGCCCACTGCGATGTCCGGTTGGATCAGTTCTTGTTCGTCGACGGCGCGGCATACCTCGTGGACTGGGAGGAGTTCCGCGTCGCAGACGCCGCACGTGACATCGGCGCGCTGCTGGGCGAGTGGCTGTTCGAGGCCATGGCGACCGCGTACCGGCCGGCCCGCGCCGGGGAGCGGCCCGCCGGCGGCCCAGCGCAGGTGGCCGCCGAACTGGGGAGCGTGCAGCCGGTGATGACGGCGTTCTGGCTCGGCTACTGCTCGGTCCGGGCACCGGACGATCCCGGCCTGCCGCAGCGGGCCGCGTCCTTCGCGGGATGGCACCTTCTCGACCGGCTGCTCACCCACGGTGCCGGCATGGTGCGGCTCGGGGCGTTCCACCACGCCGTGTTCGGGCTTGCCCGGACCGCTCTCCTGGCCCCCGCGGACCTCGCCAGGCTCACAAGGACGGAGCGGTTCGATGACGCACGCGGATAATCCGCTGCCCGGAGGTATCAAGGACGCGCTGTGCCGGGTGACCGTCCGCCGTGGCGGACGCTCGGCCCTGGCCTGGGGGGAGGAACTCGTCGCCGAGGGACCGATCCACCTCCGGACGCTGCTGCAACTCGCCGTCTATGAGCGGCTGCACGCGGGGCTCGCACTCGGACCGGAGACCTGGATGTCCGGCGCCCGGCGGGACGCGGCCGTCGAGTCCCGACTGCTGGCCGCCATGCCGCACCGGGACACGGTCGTACGCGCGCGGCCGGCGGAATGGCGGGCAGGAGAACTGCTCGCCGACATCGGGGGCGTGCGTGTCCGGGTGCCGGCCGAACGTGTGCGGGGAGAGGCGGACGAGGGCCGGGTGAGCGTCGCGCTGCCCGCCGCCAGGCCCGCCCTGTCCCCGGGCTACTTCCTGGCCGACGGCAGCCGGGGCGGCCCGCGCGGGACACCCTTGCTGCGGGTGTACGTGCACCTGGACGCCGCCGAAGCCGTGCCCGCCGTGTGGTCGGCGGTGCTTCGCTGTCTGGAGGACCGGGAGGTCCCGTACCGAGCCAAGGTCAGCTCGTCGTCGGCGTTCCTTCCCCGCCGCGACGGCCTGGTGGTCTATCTGGGCCCCGCGGACTGGAGCGCGGCGGTGGACGTGGCGTCGTCGTCCGCGGGCCTGCCGGGCCAGGGTGCGGATGTGTCCGCCTTCGCCGCACAGCTCGCACCCGGCGCTGCCGTCGCCTGGGAACCGCCTGCTGCGGAAGGGGCCGGTCGGCGGCTGAGCTTCGGGGAGCACCGTGCCATGGCCGTCGCCACCGGGCTGATGGAGCACGCACTCGGCGGAGGCGAGGCACCGAAGGCCGACGCGGTTGCGGCGGCCCTGCGCGGAGCCGGCATCGACCCCCGCGCTCCGTACCGGAACCTCGACTCGCCACCGCTGGATTTCCTTGCGGTGGACACCCCGCCCGCACACTGACCGCCTTGCGGCCCGCATACCGGGAGCGAAGCTCACGCTGCGGCAGCGGCAGGTCCAGGCGGTCCCGCGGCTCATCGCAACCGAGCTGAAAGTCGCGCCCCTGCGGATGGCACGGCCGAACCCGTGCTCACGCGGCTGTCGGGCCAGCAAACGATCTCTGCGGCCGTCCGGGACGCGGACGCCGACGGGGATTCAGCAAGTAACCCCTGGTCGAAACGATCCTTCGGGGGAGGATCTGGGTGGGGCGGGTGGGACTCGAACCCACGGCCGACGGATTATGAGTCCGTTGCTCTAACCGGCTGAGCTACCGCCCCGTCCGGCGCGTCACGTACAGATGTGCGCGCCGTCTGCCGCAGCATAGCCGCTCATACGATCTGTCGCCCGGAGACCCCGTCGCCAAGGCGGGGCCGGGCCGCTGCGCATGTCCGGAAGGACGCGGGTGGACCGCTTCCGGTTCCGGGGGGCGGCGGTGGGCCGACAGGGTCGTACGGGCAGAAAGGAGCGAAGGCCCCGTTCGGGGCCTTCGCTTTCCTGCTCCCCCGACTGGACTCGAACCAGTAACCTGCCGGTTAACAGCCGGCTGCTCTGCCGATTGAGCTACGGAGGACTGCTCCGCACGGAGGCCCTTCCGGCTCCCGGGGGGCGCTCCTGTGCTGCTCGCCATACATTAGCGCATGGCTGGGTCCGCTCCGAAATCGGTATTCACCCCTCCCCTCCTCCGGGTACCCGTACCGGTGACAGCAGGGTGGGAACAGCCCAGTGGAGGAAGTCCGAGGGAAGGTGGAGACCATGCGGTACCGGGTGAGCTTCGTTGCGGGGATCGCCGTCGGGTACGTCCTGGGCAGTCGGGCCGGGCGCGAGCGCTACGAGCAGTTGCGGAAGGCGGCGCAGCAGTTCAGCGAGTCCCCCGCGGTGCGCAACGCCGCCGAGGCCGCCGCGCTGACCAGCCGGGACGCCGTGACCAAGGCGGCGAGCACGCTCTCCACGAAGTTCGCGGACGTGGTGCCGGAGAACGTCGCCTCGCGCGTGCACTTCCTCGGGAGCGGGCACGCGAACGGCACGCGCGGCCGGCGCGAGGAGTCCGACGACTGGGGTACGACGAACACCTGATCCCGGGCCCGCCCGCCGGGCGCGCGCCGGTTCGAGCCGGCGCCGCGCCCGGCGGGCCGGATCCCGTCCGTCCCGCCGGTTGAATCCCCGCCGGTGCCCGAGCGGCTCCCCGGATAGGGCATCATCTGCGGCATGGGGATAGTCGCCGGTCTGGACAGCTCGCCTGAAGGCACCAACATCGTCGTCTGCGACGCCGACACCGGCGCGGTACTCAAGCAGGGCTACGCGCCGCACCCGGTGTCCGAGTCCGCGGACGAGACGACGCCGGCGTACGAGGCCGATCCGCAGACGTGGCTCCTCTCGCTCGGCGAGGCCGCCGACGGCGGCGTGCTGGAGGGCGTACAGGCCATCGGGGTCGCCGCCCAGCAGCACGCGGTCATACCGCTGGACGCTGCGGGCGCGCCCGTACGCCACGCGCTCACCGGCAACGACAAGCGGGCCCAGGGCGCCGCCGCCGACCTCGCCGGCGAGCTGGGCGGCCGGGCGGCGTGGGCGGAGGCCGTCGGTGCCGTGCCGGACGCGAAGCTGCCCGTCACCAAGCTGCGCCGGTTCGCCGCCACCGAGCCCGACCACGCCAAGCGCACCGCGCAGCTCATGACCCCGCACGACTGGCTGGTCTGGCAGTTGCTCGGCAGGCCCGCCCGCCGCACCACCGACCGCGGCTCCGCCTCCACCACCGGCTACTGGTCCGCGCACGCCGGCGAGTGGCGCCGCGACCTCGTCGAGCTGGCCCTGGGCCACGAGGCCGGGCTGCCGGAGGTGCTCGGCCCCGCCGAGGCGGCCGGGCGCACCCCCGAGGGGCTGCTGATCTCCGCAGGTACCGGGGAGACCATGGCCGCCGTCTTCGGTCTCGGCCTCGGCACCGGCGACGCGGTCGTCACCCTCGGCGCCTCCGGCGCGGTCTACGCCGTCCACGACGCGGCGCTGCCCGACGCCGGCGGCACCATCACCGCGCTCGCCGACGCCACCGGCATGCACCTGCCGGTCGTCCACACCCTCAACGCCGTCCGGGCCCTGCGCGGCGCCGCCGAGCTGCTGGGCCTGGCGCCGACCGACCTGGAGCGGCTCTCCGAGCTGGCGCTCACCTCCACGCCCGGCGCCCACGGGCTCGTGCTCCTGCCGTACCTCGACGGCGAGCGGACCCCGAGCCTGCCCCAGACCGCGGGCTCCCTGCACGGCCTGCGCCGCGAGAGCATGCGCCCCGAGCACCTGGCGCGCGCGGCCTTCGAGGGCATGCTGTGCGGCCTCGCGGACGCGCTGGAGGTGCTGCGCACCCGGGGCGTGCGCGTGCGCCGCGTCTTCCTCCTCGGCGCCGCGGCGGGCCTCCCGGCGGTGCAGGCGCTGGCGCCGGCGATCTTCCAGGCGCAGGTCGTGGTCCCGGCGTCCGCGGACTACGCGGCCCTCGGCGCGGCCCGGCAGGCGGCCTGGGCGCTGGGGGTGGCGGAGGGCCGGCTCGGCGCGGATGCTCCTCCGGTGTGGGAGACGGGGCCGCACGAGACGTTCGAGGCGGACGAGGAGGAGGCCCTGGGCCAGGCGGTACGGCAGCAGTACGCGGCCGTACGGGAGTCGGTGTACCCCGGTGCGCTCGGGCTTGCGGCCGGCACGGGGGGGCTTGCAGCCGGCACGGCGGGTGCGGTGGCGGCCGGGGACACGGCCGGCGGCGAGCCGGGGCCCGGGCAGCCCGGGTCGGAGGACCAGGAGCAGCGGGCGGAGCAGGAAGTGCCGCAGAGCTGAGCCAGGTTGGCCTGCGGGACGTCAGGCCAGGACGCGCACCCCGAGGGCCGGGCGGGCTCGTGCGCCGAGGGGACGCCCAGAGGCGGCCGGCGGCTTCGGCGTCGTCCCTTCAGGCGCGCCAGGGTCAGGCCCGGTCGCCGCAGAGGAGGGTCAGGGGGGTCTCGTCCGGCGCGCCGGGGGTGAAGCCGACGGTGGGGCCCGGGGTCCAGGTGCCGGCCTCGTAGCGGACCGTGCGGAGCGCCAGCGCGTGGTCGCCGCCCTCGCGGGCGACGAACACCTCGTTGTACCCGTTGCGCTCGTCCGACTCCCGGCTGCCGAGCGCCGGGGCGCCCGCGATGCGGGTGGTCCAGGGGCGGGCGGTGCCCAGCAGCCGCTCGGCCGCGGTGAAGCCGAGGTGGGTGTGGCCGTGGAGGACCAGGGACGTGGCGGCCTCCGCCATGGTCCACTTCGCCTGGCCCGCGTTGACCACCCCCGAGTACGGGGCGATCTCCACCGCGGGCACCGGCGACAGCGGGTGGTGCAGGGCCGCCAGGGTGACGTAGCCCGGTTCGCGCGTCAGCCGGTCGAGTACGCCCCGGGCGATGACGCCGGGGTCGTGGCGCTCGAATTCCAGTACGACGCGGCGTACGGCGTCCTCGTCCGCCGCGTCCGCCGCCGCCACGTACGTCTCGCGGAACCGCTCCAGCCGCTCGCGGTCCCGGTCGTGCGCCGGCTCGCCGCCGGACTCGGCGGTGCCGAGGAGCGCCACCCGCAGTCCTGCGTCCGGGTAGGTGACGTAGACGCGGCGGGCCGCGGTGTCGGGCTCGTGCAGGTCGGGGTGCGGATAGGCCGCGAAGATCCGGGCGAACCAGCGGTGCCGCGCCTGCGGGTCGTCGTCCAGGCACAGCTCCCAGGACACGTCGTGGTTGCCGCCGGTGAGGAGCACCCGCGGGTCGCCGGGGCGCAGGTCCGGGTGGCCGGCGAGCAGGTCCTCCAGTGCGCGCAGCCAGGCGAGGGCCGTCTCGCCGTCGGCGTCGACTGGCCGGTTGACGAGGTCGCCGGTGGCGATGACCAGGTGCGGCGCCCGGCCCTGGTCCGCGAGTTGGCGCACGTGGTCCAGGTACGCGTCCAGCGGCGAGCCCGCGCCCGCCAGTTCGGCGAGCCGCTGCCCGGCCTGCGAGGTGTCCTTGGCGTCCACGTTGGCGCGCAACCCGCCGCCGTGGTGGAGGTCGGTGACGTGGTGGATGCGGAGCACGTCGGGCAGGTGCCGGGCGAGGACGGGGTCGTCGGCGGGCGGCGTGTGCGCGGCCCGTACGGCGATCTCCACGCCCGCGTCGTGCCACCGCCGCGCCCGCAGCGCCGCCCGGTGCTCGGCGGCGAGGCCGTCGTGGAACCACTGCGGTACGTACTGGTGCCGGCCGCACGCCTCCTCGTACGCGGCCGTCGCCAGCCGCGCCGCGTCGGTGCGGAGCGCGGGGTGCTCCTCGGCGGTCTGCAGGGCGAGTTCGAGGAGGAACGGGGTCTGCAGCCAGGCGGGCTCCGCCGCCCGCAGCAGCTCGACGACCACGGGCGCCCACTCCGGGGCGCGCCCGGCCATGCGCGCGCACTCGCCGTCGGCCAGCCGCGGCGGCCGGAGCACGTCCTTGGGCGCGTCGGCGCCGAGGTGCGGGGCGAGCAGCAACTGCTCTGCGGGGGTGGCGAAGACGACGGGCACCGCGCCCGCCTCCCGTACCTGTTCGAGACCCGCCGCCAGCGCCGCGGGGTCGACGCCGCCCCCCGCGGGGCGGGTGGGGGCGCCCGGCGCGGCCGGGGCGTTCCGCGTACGGGCCCGGGCGCCGTCCTCCGCGCCCCGCGCCACCGCCGGTTCGTCGACCAGCACCACGCACCCCGGCGCCACCCGCGGCGCCTGCTTGCCGCCCGTCAGGCATCCGAGCCCGCTGCGCCGCACCGCCCCGGCCGTCGAGCGCAGGTCGACCCGGAGCGACAACCGCTCCGCCCTGGCCCGTTCGACCGCGTGCGCCAGCCACGTCTTGCCCGCCCGCCGGGGCAGCTCCACCAGCCACGCGGCGGAGTTGGGCAGTTGGCCCTCGACCAGCGGACGCGCCCAGCCGGGCACGTGGTCGCCGGGGAACCGGACGTCCAGCTCGGGCTGGTAGGCCCGGCTCGGCCGGAAGCGGCTCATGGGGCTTGCTCCTCATCGGTTCGGGGGCCCTCGGCCCGTGGCTCTTCTCCCGGCGGCACGCGCCGGCCCCGGCCGCGTAACGACTCGTCCCGCAGCGATACCTGGCTCAGCGCGATCCAGTCGAAGAACGGCCGGTCCGCCAGCCACACGTCGCCCGGCCGGAGCAGCCCCACGTCGCGCAGCTCCATGCGCTGCGCGGGCGCCGGCTCCGGCGGGGGCGCGCCGGGCGTGTGCAGCAGCGCGGCACGGCCCGCGGGGCCGATCTCCGCCCAGCGGGACTGGAACTGCTCGCTGCGCCCGATCAGCAGCTCCTGCCTGCACAGCTCTTCGAGCGCGGGACCGCTCGTCAGCGGGCGGCGGTCGTCCGCCTGCACGGCCCGTACGACCGCGTCGCCCATCACCTGGAGGTAGAACGGCCAGGTGCCGACCAGCGCGAGGATCCGCGCGCCCGCGCGGTCGGGGGCGATGTCGACGCCGAGGTTCGCGGCGGTGCCGGTGAGGAAGGCCAGCGCATGCGGCTCGCCGAGAGGGCCGAGGATGCGCTTGTCGACGTCGTTGCCGAAGCTGGAGCCGGGGGCGGTGAGCGCGGAGCGGACGACGGTCTGCCAGTCCTTCTCGGTGCCGGTGTAGACGAGCCACGCGCCGGCCTGGCCGAGGTCGCGCAGCCAGGAGACGGCCGCGGGGTGGTACTCGGCGAGCCGGCCGACCTCGTCGAGGAGGAACGCCTCCCGGTCGGCGCGCGCCGCGCGGTCGGCGGCCCGGTTGAGCAGTGCCTCGGCGGGGCTGGTCGCGCCGCGCACGGCGGGGTCGAGGAGGGCGGCGAGCTGGTCGGGGCTGTCGACGGGGCTGGCGCGGTGCGGGACGGTGAGCTTGCGGACCTGTCCTGCGCCGTCCGCGACGAGGCGCCGCTCCAGCTCGCCGAGCACCCACGTCTTGCCCGCCCGGCGCGGGCCGAGCAGTGCGACGGAGGTGCCGGTGGCGTACCGGTCGCGCAGCCAGTACAGCTCCGCGTCGCGGCCGACGGGACGGCCGGTACCGCCGCCGACGTGGAACCGGTCGGCGGCCAGGTCCAGCGCGTCGACCCGGAACGGCCGCCGCGTGGGCGGCACTCCGGCGTCCCGCTGCCGCGCCGCGGCGCCGATCCGCGCCAGCGCCTCGGCCTGGCCGCGGCCGGTCTCGGCGCCCCCCGGCAGGAGGGCGATCTGCACGACGGTACGGTCCCTGCCCTCGGCGTACAGCGCGCGCCCCGGCGGCATGCGGCCGGGCACGAGCCGGGGGCGGATGCCCGCGTCCACGTAGTCCGTCTCATCGGCCTGCCGCAGCACGAGCACGTCCGCCGCCGCCGCCCTGATCCGGCCGTGGAGCACCTGCGGCCCGCCCACGACGACCGGGCAGACCCCCACCCGCGGGCCCTCCCTGCAGAGCCGCAGGAAGTCCTCGACGGGCCTGCCGTAGTCGACGTCCTGCATCGCGTCGACGAAGCCCTCCCAGCCGTCCACGAACACCAGCAGGTACGGCAGCCGCCGGTGCGCCGCCACCGCCTGCCGCTGCGCGGCGGCGTCGGCGAACGCCTCCGCGGCCAGCTGCGACTGCCGGACCCGCACGGTGGTGGTGAGCCGGTCCAGCAGCCGGGTGAGCCGGTCGCGTTCGTTGCGGGAGACGACGGCGCCGCAGTGCGGGAGTTCGGTGAGCGCCTGGAGGGCGCCGGTGCCGCAGTCGATGCCGTAGAGGTGCACGTCGGCGCTGCTGTGCTGGCGGGCGACGGAGCCGGCGACGGTGCGCAGGAGCTGCGAGCGCCCGCTGCGCGGGCCGCCCGCGGCGAGCAGCGGCAGCTTGTCGGCGAGGTCGAGCACGGCGACGGTACGGAACTGGTCCTCCGGCACGTCCGCGAGGCCGATGGGGACGGGCACGAGGTCGCGCCCGCGCTCGGGCAGGTCCGTCTCGGCCAGCGGTGCGTCGAGCTGGATCACGTCGGCGAGCGGCGGCGGCAGGAACGCGGGCGGCCGGGGGATGCCGAGGACGGCGGCGGCGGCGGCGAGTTGGTGGACCAGGCTGGTGAGGTCCGTCATGCCGGTGGGCTCGGACTCCACGCGCAGCGAGCCGCTGTCCTCCGGATCGCCGTGCGCGTCGCGTACCCGCACGTCCGACCAGTGCTCGGGGACGGGCGCGTGGCGGACGCCGACGCGCGCGGTGCGCAGGCGCACGAGGGTCTCCGCCCCGGTGCGCACGTACGCGGCCCCCGGCTCCGACTTGCCGAGCCAGGCCGCGTCCGGCTCGTCGATCACGTCCGTGCTCTCGTTCCGGTCCACGAGGCGCAGCGCGATCCGCAGGTTGGTGTTGGCCCGGATGTCGGGGGTCACCACGCCGCCGGGGCGCTGGGTGGCGAGCACGAGGTGCACGCCCAGGGAGCGGCCGCGCCGGGCGATCTCCACGAGGCCGCTGACGAAGTCGGGGAACTCCCGGGTGAGCGAGGCGAACTCGTCCACGACGAGCACCATCCGCGGCAGCGGCTCCGCCGCCCGCATGTCGCCGGCGCGGAACAGGTCGGTGTACTGGCCGATGTCGTGCACCCCGGTCCGCAGCAGCAGTTCCTCGCGCCTGCGCAGCTCGGCGGCGAGTCCGGTGAGGGTGCGTTCGACGAGGTACGCGTCGAAGTCGACGATGACGTCGACGGTGTGCGGCAACCGGGCGCAGTCGGCGAAGGCGCTGCCGCCCTTGTAGTCCACCAGCACGAACGACACGGCGTCGGGCGGGTGGCAGGCGGCCATCGAGGCGATCCAGGTGCGCAGGAACTCCGTCTTGCCGGAACCGGTCGTGCCGGCGACGAGGGCGTGCGGCCCGTCGCGTACGAGGTCGATGGCCACCGGCACGCCCTGGGACTCGCCGATCGGGGCGGAGAGCCCGTGGGAGGGGCGCGCCCAGCGCTGCCGCTGCGCGTCCATGTCGAACAGCGGCAGGTCGAGCAGGCCGAGCAGCCGGGGGCTGTCCGGCTGCTCGGAGGCGGGATCGCGCAGCGGCGCGAGGATACGGCCGACGCGGTCGGTCCCTGCAGGGCGCGCCCGGTGTGCGTACCAGTCGGCGTTGACGAGTTCCCCCTCCCGCCACAGCCGGGCGGACCCGTCGGTCTCGGCCACCGTGCGGCACTCGGCGGGCAGCAGTTGCACCTCGTTCTCCAGGCAGATCGAGAACACCCCGTACCGGGGTCCGCTCCTGAGGAGTTCCTTCACCCCCGGCAGCGCGCCCAGCCTGCGGGCACCGTCCAGGACCAGCACGGCCGCGGCCGGCTGCGTACCCCCGCGGTGGGCTGAGCGGCGGCCGAGCAGGTCGCCGAGGTGCCGGGCCGCCGCCCCGGCGTCGTGGGTGATCCGCGGGCCGGAGGAGGACGTGCCGGGAAGAAAGCGGAGGAAGTCCCAGGCGGCGTCGTCCCGGCCGGTGCTCAGCACGCGCACGTCGACATCGGCGGGGCTGTGCGTGGCCACGATCTGGGCGACGAGCCACGCGCCGACCTCACCTGCCGCGTGCCGCCCCGCAAGGCCGAGGACCCCGGTGCGGGGCAGGTCCACCGTGATCGGCGGCAGGCCCTCCTCGCGGGGGTTGATCGTGTAGCCCAGCGCAAGACGAAGGAACTCCACGCTGTCCGCGGCACGATGCCACAGCTCAGCCGGGCTACTCAGCAACAGGCGAGGGTTCACGAGCCACGGCTCGTAGCCCGGACGACGCCGCTCGCGCGTCAGCAGGCGGCGCCAGCCGCCGCGCCCGGGCTCCGCTGCCCCGCGTCGGCGGTGGGAGACGAGGAGCGTGCCGCCGTCGCGCGGTTCCGCGATGCCTTTCCTGAGGAGTTCGCCGTGCATCGCCTCGGGCGTGCCGAGGCTCCACCGCGGGTCGGCGGGCGGTTCGCCGAGCCAGAGCCTGCTTCCGGGGCGAACGGGCACGTCCGCGAGGGCGACGCCGGGCGGCAGTTCCGTGGCGTCGGCGAGGAACAGCCGCTCCGGGCCCGGGCGTCCGCCGCACCAGACGCCGAGCGCCTGCGCCACCACCGACACCCGCGCGCTGTCCGGCGCTCCCAGCACCACGTCCCGCTCCGCGCCGCCCGGCAGGACGACCGTCACCATCCGTTCCGTGGTCACCCCCGGCTCACCCCCGCTCGCCCGGCGGCAGTCCCGCGTTGTCCTGCAACTGCTGGGCCGTGGCGCGGAACTCGTTCAGCCACTCCGCCGTCTCCGACTCCACCTGCCGCCGTACGGCCTCCACCAGCGACGTCAGCAGCGCGAGCCGGCGTTCCAGCGCCGCCGGGTCGAGGGTGTCACCCGATGCGGCCCCGTCCGCCGCGCGGAGCCCTTCGGCCGCCCAGGCCATCCGGAAGTCGTTCAGCTCCGCGCGCAGCGCCTGCGCCGCGGTGATGTCGCGCATCCAGCCGGACGACAGCCCGAAGAAGTGGTCGAACCCCTTGCAGCCCGCCGCCAGCGCCAGCAGGACGTAGCCCCAGCCCTGCGGTGGGCCGCCGGAGACGACGCTCGCCAGCGGGATCAGCGTGCCGGCGACGGCGAGGAGGATCGTGAGCGCGCTGATGACGCGGGAGCCGCGGCGCTTGAGGCGCTTGTCGTTCAGATACCACTCGATGGCGTCCTCGGCCTCGTGCTCGGCCCAGGTGCGCAGTTCCCGCAGGATCTCGGCCTGCCCGCCCGCCTGTTCGAGCGCTGCGCCCGGGAAGGGGCGGCTCCGCAGGTCGCGGCGTATCCCCCGGCCGCCCCCGGCACCCGGCCTCCCCGTCTCCCGACCCGGCATCAACTGCCTCCGCACTCGCCCCGATCCAGCTCACCGAGGCTATCGGCAACCGGCGGCCCGGGGCGCGGCGGACGTGAGGAACCGCCACCCGGAAGGGCGTGCACCCGGCACGTACGGCACGGGCGTTCCCCGCTCCGTACGCACCGGGTGCTCCCCCGGTCCGTATCGCTCAGGACTCGCCGGCCGACCACCACGCCGTGGTGTCCGCCGGCAGCTCCACCTCGCCGCCGCCGGGGCTGCCCGGCTCACCGCCGGCCTGCTCCGCGCTCGCCAGCAGCAGCCGCCCCGCCGGGACCGTGATCCGTACCGGCGCGCCCGTGGTGTTCGCCGCGCAGACGAACGCGGCGTCCCCCGACGTGCGCCGGAACAGCAGCACCCCGTCCGGTGCCGGCAGCCACTCCACCGCGTCCCCCGCGCCCAGCGCCGGGTGCGCCCGGCGTACCGCCAGCGCCGTGCGGTACAGCTCCAGCGTCGAGCCCGGCGTGCCGGTCTGCGCCTCGACGCTCAGCTCGCCCCACCCGGCCGGCTGGGGCAGCCAACTGCCGCCGTCCCCGAAGCCGTACGAGCTCCCCGTCACCGTCCACGGGATCGGCACCCGGCATCCGTCGCGGAACCCGTCCTGCCCCGCTCCGCGGGCGAACGCCGGGTCCTGCCGCACCTCGTCGGGCAGGTCGGTGACGTCCGGCAGGCCCAGCTCCTCGCCCTGGTAGAGGTACGCGGAGCCGGGCAGCGCGAGCATCAGCAGCGTCGCGGCGCGGGCGCGGCGCAGGCCGCGGACGGGGTCGCCGGCGGAGCGCAACTGGGTGCCCAGGCCGGCCGGGTTGGCGAAGCGGGTGGTGTGCCGGGTGACGTCGTGGTTGGACAGCACCCAGGTCGCGGGCGCGCCTACGGGGCGCATGGCGGCAAGCGAGGCGTCGATGACGGGGCGCAGCTCGGCGGCGTCCCAGTAGGTGCCGAGGTACTGGAAGTTGAACGCCTGGTGCAGCTCGTCGGGGCGGACGTAGTTGGCCGTGCGCTCGACGGTCGGCGTCCACGCCTCGGCCACGGCGATGCGCCGGCCGGGGTACTCCTCCAGGACGCGCCGCCAGCTCCGGTAGATGTCGTGCACGCCGTCCTGGTCGAAGAACGGCATGGCGGCGTTGCCGAGCAGCCCGAGCTGTCCCGTTCCGCCGACGTCGGGCAGCCCGGCGGCCTTGACCAGGCCGTGGGCGACGTCGACGCGGAAGCCGTCGACGCCCATGTCGAGCCAGAAGCGCAGGATGGAGCGGAACTCGTCGGCGACCGCCGGGTGCTCCCAGTCGAAGTCGGGCTGCTCGGGAGCGAAGAGGTGCAGGTACCACTCGCCGTCCGGGACCCGGGTCCAGGCGGGGCCGCCGAAGATGGACTCCCAGTCGTTGGGGGGCAGTTCGCCGTTCGCGCCCTTGCCGGGGCGGAAGTGGTAGCGGGCGCGCAGCGGGGATCCGGGGCCCTCGCTCAGCGCGCGGCGGAACCACTCGTGGCGGTCGGAGGAGTGGTTGGGCACGACGTCCACGATGATCCGCAGGCCCAGCTCGTGGGCGTCGCGGATGAGGGCGTCGGCGTCGTGGAGGGTGCCGTAGACGGGGTCGATGGCGCGGTAGTCGGCGACGTCGTAGCCGCCGTCCGCCTGCGGGGAGGCGTAGAACGGGCTGAGCCACACCGCGTCGACGCCGAGCTTCGCGAGGTACGGCAGCCGGGCGCGGATGCCGGGCAGGTCGCCGGTGCCGTCGCCGTCGCCGTCGGCGAAGCTGCGCGGGTAGACCTGGTAGATCACGGCGTCGCGCCACCAGTCGAGGTCGGCGGCGGAGTCGGTGGCCGTACGGGCGGCCAGGTGCTGGGTCATGTCTTCCCCGGGTCGTCGGTGGGCGGGCGGCGTGCGGGCCGCGTCCAGTGGCTTGCGGGAGGAGGGGCGGTGCGGAGGGGGCGGAGGGGGCGGAGCGCTTACGACTTGGCGGCGCCGGCCGTCAGGCCGGTCACCAGGTGGCGCTGGACGAGGTAGAAGAACGCCGCCGCCGGGAGCCCGATGAGCACGCCGGTGGCGGCCATCAGGTTCCACTGCTGGTCGTGTTCGCTGACGAAGGTCGCCAGGCCGATCGGCAGCGTGTACTTGTCGGAGCTGAGGAGGAACACCGACGCGAAGGCGAACTCCGCCCACGCGGTGATGAAGGTGTAGAACGCCGCCACCGCCATGCCCGGCCGGGCGAGCGGCAGCACCAGCCGCCAGAAGGTGCCGAAGGGCGTGAGCCCGTCGACGCGGCCCGCCTCGTCGATCTCGTGCGGGATGGTGTCGAAGTAGCCCTTGAGCAGCCAGGCGCAGTACGGCACGGCCTGGGTGAGGTTCACCGCGATCAGCGCCCAGTACGTGTCCAGCAGGTCCAGCCCGGCGAGGATGTTGTACAGCGGCACGATGAGGATCGCGAACGGGAACATCTGCGTGACCAGGAAGGTCCACATGAGCTGCCGGTGGCCGGGGAAGCGCATGCGCGAGACGGCGTACGCGGCACTGGCGGAGACGAAGACGCCGATCACGCACGTGCCGAGGCTGACGATCAGCGAGTTGCCGACCCAGTGCAGGAAGTCGGTGTCGGACAGCACGGTGGTGTAGTTCGACAGGCTGACCTTCCCGGCTATCTCGCCGGCGTGCAGGAAGTCGGTCTTGTCGGGGCCGAGCGAGATCCACGCGAGCCAGGCGACCGGGAAGAGCGCCACGAAGCTCGCCAGGAGCAGCGTGCCGTGCAGCGCGACGGAGGCGGCCGTGCTGCGCTCGCCGCGGCGGCGCGGGCGGGAGGCGGCAGGGCGGGGAGGACGCGAGGCGGCGGAGCGGGTCGGGCGGGAGGTGGTTGCTTGGCTCATCGGACGGCCGCCTCCTCGTTGCGGTTCAGCCAGCGGCGGTAGACCGACACCAGCACGACGAGCATGGACAGGATGATCACGCCGTACGCGGCGGAGCCCGCGTAGTCCCGGGGCGTCTGGCCGAAGCCGAGCCGGTAGGCCCAGGTGACCAGGATCTCGGTGTCGGGCGCGGTGGAGCCGAAGAGCAGGAAAATGACGATGAACTGGTTGAACGTCCAGATGACGCCCAGCATGATCACCGTGCTGCTGACGGCGCGCAGTCCGGGCAGCGTCACGTAGCGGAAGCGCTGCCAGGGCGTGGCGCCGTCCGTCTCGGCGGCCTCGTACAGCTCGTTCGGGATCGACTGGAGCCCGCCGAGGAGCGAGACCATCATGAACGGCACGCCGCACCAGGTGTTGACGACGATCGCCGCCGTCCGCTGCCAGAACGGCTCGCTGAGCCAGGCCGGTTCCGGCATGCCGACGGAGGCGAACACGGAGTTCAGCACGCCTCCGTCGGCGAGGATCATCCGCCAGGAGAAGACGGTGACGAACGTCGGCACCGCCCACGGCAGGATCAGCGCGAGCCGGTAGAGGGTGCGCCCGCGCATCCTGCGGTTGAGCAGGACGGCGAGGCCCAGGCCGATGCCGTAGTGGAGGGCGACGCAGGCGGCGGTCCAGAAGAGCGTCCAGGCGAACTGCTTCCAGAAGGTGTCGGCGGCGCTGCCGGTGAGGATCTCGACGTAGTGGTCGAAGCCGACGAAGGAGAAGCTGTCCGGGATCTCGTTGACCCCGATGGTGCGGCCGACGTTGTCGCTCGTGGCGTCGGTGAGCGACAGGTAGACGCCGCGGCCCAGCGGGTAGGCCACGAGCACGCCGAGGACGGCGACGACCGGGGCCACCATGGCGTAGGCGTACCAGTGGCGGCTGTACGACTGCTTCAGGCTGCTGATCATTCGGTGCCCTTCAGGACCGCTGCCGCGCTACGAGAAGTCGGGGACCAGCTCACCGAACTTCTCGGCGGTGGCGTCGAGTCCGGCCTTGACGCCGGTGTCGCCCTTGAGGACGGCGGCGAGGTTCTGCGCGAAGTCGTCGCCGAGCAGGGTGCTGTACTCGGGCAGCGCGGGGCGCGGCTGAGCGGTGTCGGCGAGCACCTGCTGGTAGTCGGCGACGCCGGGGGCGGCCTTGACCTCGGCGGTGTAGGCGGACGCGCGGGTGGGCAGGGTGCCGTTCTCCACCGCGATCTTCGCCTGGGTGTCGGCGGAGGTCATCCAGCCGGTGAACTCGATCGCGGCTTCCTTGTGGGCCTCGTCGGAGCCGTTGTAGACGGAGAGGTTGTGGCCGCCGGTGGGGGCGCCGGCCTTGCCGGTGGAGCCGGCCGGGACGGGGGCGATGCCGAGGTCGGCCTTGTCCTTGAAGGCGGATCCGGCGTAGACGTTCGTCAGCTCCCACGGACCCTGGATGATCATGGCGACCTTGCCGTTGACGAAGGCGTCCTGCATATGGGCGTAGGCGTCGGCGGTGACGTCGAGGTCGGCGGTGCCGGGTGCGTCGACGATCTCCTTGGCCTTCTCCACGCCGGTGACGGCCCCGGGCGAGTTGACGGTGATCTTCTGCGCCTCGGCGTCGACCATGTCGGTGCCCTCGCCGAAGAGGAACGGCAGCGTGTAGTACGGGTCCTTGTGGAGCCAGAAGCCGTCGGCGCCGGTCTTCTTCTCGACGTCGGCGGCGACGTCCATGAGCTGGTCCCAGTCGGCGGGCGGCGCGTCGTGGCCGGCCTTCTTCAGCAGGTCCTTGTTCCACAACAGCGCGAGCGTGTCGGTGACGATCGGGGCGCCGTAGGTCGTGCCCTCGTACTGCGCCTGCTTCAGCAGCGACGGCGTGAAGTCGTCCTGCTTCCCGAGTGCGGCGGTGCCGTCGAGCGGGGCGAGGAACTGCGACTTGGCCCAGGAGGCGGTCCAGCCGACCTCGGTGCGGATGACGTCGGGGGCCCCCTTGGTGCCCGCGGCGGTGGTGAACTTGTTCTGCGCCTGGTCGAAGGGGACGTTGACGTACTCGACCTTGATGTCCGGGTGCGCCTTCTCGAACTCCTTGATCAACGCCTTGTACGTCGGTGCCTCGTTGGTGGCATTGGAGGTGTCCCACCAGGTGATCGTCACCTGGCCGCCGGCGCTCCCGCCGTCGCCGCCGTCGTCGCCGCAGGCCGTCGCCACCAGCGCAAGTGATGCGGCCAGGGCGGTGGCGGCTATGCCACGTCGCATAGTGAACTCTCCTTCAGGCAGGGAACCGCGACCGCACAGCGCGGCGCCGGACGCCGAGGAAGCTAACAGGATTGACATGCGATCGAAAGACCTTGCAAGTAATTTCTGCAAGGAGTTACGGTCTCAGCGAGAACAAGGGAGGCACGACGTGCGCCAGGAACAGTCAGGTCCCGCGACCGCGCGGCTCGCCGACATCGCGGCCCAGGCCGGGGTGAGCGAGGCGACGGTCAGCCGGGTGCTGAACGGCAGGCCGGGCGTGGCGGACACCACCCGGCAGGCCGTGCTGGCCGCGCTCGACGTGCTCGGCTACGAGCGGCCGGTGAAGCTGCGCCGGCGCAGCGCGGGCCTGATCGGGCTCCTCATCCCGGAGCTGGACAACCCGATCTTCCCCGGCTTCGCCCAGGTCATCGGCCAGGCGCTGACCCGGCAGGGCTACACCCCGGTGCTGGCCGCGCAGACGCCGGGCGGCTCGACGGAGGACGAGCTGACCGAGATGCTGGTGGAGCGCGGCGTGGACGGCATCGTCTTCGTCTCCGGGCTGCACGCCGACACCACCGCCGACATGGAGCGCTACACGCGACTGCGCGGCAAGGGCGTGCCGTTCGTGATGATCAACGGCTACTCGGAGAAGTTCCAGGGCACGTTCATCTCCCCCGACGACCGGGACGCGATGCGGCTGTCGGTGACCCACCTCGCCTCCCTGGGCCACCGCCGCATCGGGCTCGCGCTCGGGCCCGGCCGCTTCGTGCCCGTACAGCGGAAGGTCGAGGGGTTCCTCGACTCGATGCGCGAGGTGCTGTCCGTGCCGGTGGCGGACGCGCGGGCGGACATCGAGCACTCGCTGTACTCGCTGGAGGGCGGGCAGGCCGCGGCGGCGGCGCTGCTCGACCGCGGCTGCACGGCGATCGTGTGCGCGAGCGACATGATGGCGCTGGGCGCGATCCGCGCGGCCCGGCAGCGCGGGCTCGCGGTACCGCGGCAGGTGTCGGTCGTCGGCTACGACGACTCCCCGCTGATCGCCTTCACCGACCCGCCGCTGACGACGGTCCGCCAGCCGGTGACGGCGATGGGCCAGGCCGCGGTCCGGGCCCTGCTGGAGGAGATCGGCGGCACCCCGGCCCCGCACAGCGAGTTCGTCTTCCACCCGGAGCTGGTGGTCCGCGGCTCGACGGCCTCGGCGTCCGCGGAGCGTGCCTGACCGCGGGCGCCGGGCCGGATCGCCGGGCGTTGCTCCTACGGGTGGAAGGCGACCGCGCCCCTGGCCGGCAGGTCGAGCGTGACCCTGCCGCCGGCGACGGTGACCTTGCCGGCGCAGTCGTCGAGCACGTTGCAGTACACGCCGTCCGGGACCGCCGTGCCGAACTCCTGGGTCACCGGCTCTCCGGTGTTGTTGAGCGCGGCGAACCCGCGGTCCCCGCGGCCGAAGCCGACGACGTTGCCGCGCGGCGACTGCCAGTCGGTGACCTCCGCGTCCCCGGCCGCGTTCCGCCAGCCGACCATCCCCGTGATCCGCGGGTCGCGGTCGAGGCAGGACCAGCCGGCGGCGCAGTCGGTGCCCGTGACGAAGCCGTCCGCGTCGGCGGGCGGCGAGTCGTCGTTGCCGGCGAACGCGAAGCCCGCGTAGACGGTGGGCGGCGCCTCCGTCCAGCCGAGCTGGAAGACGTTGGCCAGCACGGCGGTGTCGCCGTCCTTGTACGTCAGGTGGCGGCCGTTGCGCTCGGTGTCGTGGTTGGTGACGAACGACACCGAGTTCCCCGCGGGCAGCAGCCCCTGGCCGGGGCCGAGGTTCTCCAGTTGCGCGATGTCGCTCTGGAACGCGGCCTTCACCCGGTCACCGAAGGCGAAGTCCAGCACCCGGCCGCTGCCGTAGTACTCGTCCGGCGCGGGGGTGCTGCCGGGGAAGACCTCGTGGAAGACGAACGGCCGCGAGCCGTCCGCGGTGTCGTCCAGCCGGCCGGCGATCGCCTCCAGGTCGGCGGCGGGGATGTGCTTGGCGGCGTCCACACGGAAGCCGGAGACGCCGCGCGCGATCTGGGAGTTCAGATATCCGGCGATCTTGTCCCGGACGGAGTCGCTGCCGGTCTTCAGGTCCGGCAGTCCGAGCAGTTCGCAGTTCTGGACCTCCCACTTGTCGTCCCAGTTGCTGATCTCGCGGTTGCAGACGTCGACGTTGTAGTCCGCCCGGGAGTACATGGGCGGCGCGTACTTGTCGCCGAGCGCGGTACCGGCGTAGCCGGTGCCGGTCTGCGCGGCGGTGTGGTTGACGACGGCGTCGGTGTAGACCGCGACGCCCGCGCCGTTGCAGGCGGCGGTCATGGCGGTGAAGTCGGCCTCGGTGCCGAAGCGGCCGCTCAGGCCGTAGCTGTACGGCTGGTAGACGTCCCACCAGTGGTGCCGGGGGTGGGACAGCGACTCCGCGGGCGGCGCCACCCACACGGCGCCGTACCCGGCGGGCCCGAGGACGTCGGTGCACTCGGCGGCGACCGACTTCCAGTTCCACGACCACAGGTTGGCGATCACGTCGTTCCCCGCGGCCGTGTCCCTCGCCACCGCCTCGGTGTTCGCGTGCGCCGTGGCGGCGGGCAGCAGCCCGAGCACGAGAGCGGCGAGCGCCGTCCCGGGCAGCAGGCGCGAGCCGCGCCGCCGCCTCCGTACCGATTGAGCCATGTGTACCCTCCTGGTCTCGGAGAGCTGACGCGCCACAGCCACATCGGTCTGCGGAACCGAGGATCGCAAGATTTTGCAGAACGATCCGGGATCCGCGTTCCCGGATGACGGTAGGGGGCGCAACAGAGCACGGTCAACCCGTTGGAAAGACCCTTGCAAAGTCTTTCAACACCGCCCCGGCGATGCTAACTTCACCCAGGCGTTCCCCCGACCCCGGTCCGGCCGGGCGGGGGTCCTTCGCAGGCCCCACGCGCCCGCTCGGCCGGACCGGTTCCATCCATGCGGAAGCGGGCTCCGGCGCCTCACGGCCGGAGCCCGTGCCGGTGCCGTACCGCGGATCAGTCCAGGTAGCCGCGGAGCTGGTCGGCGAAGGCGTGATCGCGCAGCTTGTTGAGGGTCTTGGACTCGATCTGCCGGATCCGTTCGCGGGTCACCCCGAAGATGCGGCCTATCTCCTCCAGCGTCCGCGGCCGGCCGTCGATCAGCCCGTACCGCAACTGGACGACCTTGCGCTCCCGTTCGCCGAGCGTGGACAGCACCGCCTCCAGGTGCTCGCGCAGCAGCAGGAACGCCGCCGACTCCACGGGCGAGGCGGCGTCGCCGTCCTCGATGAGGTCGCCGAGCGCGACGTCCTCCTCCTCGCCGACCGGCGCGTGCAGCGACACGGGCTCCTGCGCCAGCCGCAGCACCTCGCTCACCCGCTCCTCGGGCAGCCCGAGATGGGCGCCGACCTCCTCGGGCGTCGGCTCGTAGCCGCGCTCCTGGAGCATGCGGCGCTGGACGCGCACGACCCGGTTGATCAGCTCGACGACGTGCACCGGGACCCTGATCGTCCGGGCCTGGTCGGCGAGGGCGCGGGACATGGCCTGGCGGATCCACCAGGTCGCGTACGTGGAGAACTTGTAGCCGCGGGCGTAGTCGAACTTCTCCACCGCGCGGATCAGCCCGAGGTTGCCCTCCTGCACCAGGTCGAGCATCGTCAGCCCGCGGCCCACGTACCGCTTGGCGACGGAGACGACGAGCCGCAGGTTCGCCTCGATCAGCCGGCGCTTGGCCATCCGGCCCAGCACGACGAGCTTGTCCAGGTCCAGCGCGAGCGGCGTGACCAGGTCCGGCTCTGCGGCCAGCTTCTCCTCGGCGAAGAGCCCGGCCTCGACCCGCCGGGCCAGCTCCACCTCCTCGGCGGCGCTGAGGAGCGGAATGCGGCCGATCTCGCGCAGATACTGCCGGAAGAGGTCGGACGTGGGCCCGCCCCGATCGGGCCGCACGGCGGATGCCGGGGGCGGCGGCGCGGGCGCGGCGCCGGGCTCGTCGAGCCCCGCCGGAGCCCCGTTCGGCAGGGTCAGGACGTCGGGCGCGCCCTCGCGCCCGGCCCGTACGGAAGTCTTGAGGGTCTGGGTCTGCACGGGGGCGACCTCCAGGGTGGTCACTGCCGGTTCGGGGACGTGGGGCAGCGGAACGGCAGCGGCGGACTCGCCGCCTTCCGTCCCGATCGTGGATAGCGGATCCCTGGCGGCTTGTCGCCCGTTCCGGACAACCCCGCCACGCTCCGAGGACTCAGGCACCGCCCCCAGTGTGGGGTACGACACACGCCCGGCAGTAGGGTCGTGCGACCACATTTTGTGTCCGGCTCGTGACCGGACGGTTACGCAACGGACGAATGTGCACGCTTGGGGCAGCGCATCCCCTCGCACAGCGTGACGCTATGGTCACACTGGTGATTTGACCACCATGCGTCCGCCGGTCAGACTTGTGCCCTCAGCACGAGAGGAATCGCTGCTCATGGGCGAAATCGACGAACTTCGTCGACGCTTGGACGCGTTGGAGGCACAGGTGCACGAGCTGACCGAACAGCAGGCGGCCACACGGCACCTGGCGGTCAACTCGGACCGCGACGTGGCGGCGCTGCAGGAGCAGCGGCGCGCCGACATACAGCTCCTTCAGTCGCTGCGGCAGACCCAGCTTGAGCAGGGCAAGATCCTTGAGGCGCACAGCAAGGCCCTTGAGGCACACGGCAAGACCCTCTTGGAGCACAGCCAGGTGCTCGGTGTGCTGGTGTCCGGGCAGGTGGCCATCATGGAGCATCTCGGCATCAACCCGCCGGAGGCGGCCGCCGGAGGCGGCTGACCGGCGCCGCCCGTCCGTGTTCGCGTCAGAGCGCGGCCGCGCCGCGGGCGCGGAGGGATTCGCGGTACTGCTGGAGTGTCCACAACTCGCGCTGGGCCGACTCGAACTGGTCCGGCGGGCCCTGGGCGCCCAGGCGGTGGACCGTGCTGCGGACGTCGTCGATGCGGCGGTCGACCGCGGCCAGGCGGACGCCCGCGAGCTGTTCGCCCGCGTAGATCGCGTCCGGGTCGCGGCGGCTGCGCGGGGGTTCCACCGCCAGCTCCGTGATGAGCGAGCGCACGCCGTCGTCCGGCGCGGCGTCGCGGACCCGGGCCAGGTACGCGGCGCTGTCGTCTGCGGCGGCGACGCCGCCGGCCGCCTCGATGGCGGCGCGGACGGTCGCGTACGGGGCGGCCGTGAACTCGTCGGCGAGGTAGGCGTCGAAGGCCGGGGCGACCAGCTTGGGGTGCTGGAGCGCCAGCTTCAGCAGCTCGCGCTCGCGGTGCAGCGCCGGGGTCCGCATGTACAGCGCCGGGCCGCCGGAAGCGCCGGCCGCGGGCGCCGCGGCTCCCGGCCCTGCGGGCGGCGCGCCCGCGCCGGGCCCCTGACCGGGGCCGCGGCCCTGGCCCTGCGCCTGGCCCTGGCCGCCCCTGCCCCGGCCACCGCCGCCCTGCGCCGCGTACCGCGCGAGCCGGCGTACGCGGTCCACCACGAACCGTTCGTCCAGGATCCCCAGCATCCCCGCGAGCTGGACCGCGTACTCGTGCCGGATCGCGACGTCCTTGATCCGCGCCACCACCGGCGCCGCCTGCTCCAGCGCCGCCGAACGGCCCTCCGCCGTGTCCAGGTTGTGCTGCGTGACGAACGAGCGGATCGCGAAGCCGAACAGCGGCGAGCGCTCCTCGATGAGCTGCCGCACCGCCTCGTCGCCCTTGGCAAGACGCAGGTCGCAGGGGTCCATGCCGCCCGGGCTCACCGCGATCGACGTACGGGCCGCGAACTTCTGGTCGTCCTCGAACGCGCGCAGCGCCGCCTTCTGCCCCGCCGCGTCGCCGTCGAAGGTGAAGACCACCTCGGAGCGTGAGTTGTCCGTCAGCACCCGGCGCAGGATCTTGACGTGCTCGCCGCCGAACGCCGTGCCGCACGTCGCGATGGCCGTCGTCACCCCGGACAGGTGGCAGGCCATCACGTCGGTGTAGCCCTCGACGACGACCGCCCGGCCCTGCTTGCCGATGTCCCGCTTGGCCAGGTCGATCCCGTACAGCACCTGGGACTTGCGGAAGATCGGGGTCTCCGGCGTGTTCAGGTACTTCGGCCCGTTGTCGTCCTCGCGCAGCCGGCGGGCGCCGAAGCCGACGACCTCGCCCGTGATGTCCCGGATCGGCCACATCAGCCGCCCCCGGAACCGGTCGATGGGCCCGCGGCGGCCGTCCTGGGAGAGCCCGGAGAGCGTCAGCTCCTTGTCGGTGAAGCCCCGGCCGCGGAGGAAGCGGGTGAGGTGGTCCCAGCCCGCCGGCGCGTACCCCACGCCGAAGCGCTCCGCCGCCGCCTGGTCGAAGCCGCGGTCGGCGAGGAACCCGCGCCCGATCTCGGCCTCCGCGGAGCCGAGCTGCTCGGCGTAGTACTGCGCGGCGACCTTGTGCGCCTCCAGCAGCCGGGTGCGCTCGCCCTGCTGGCGGCCGGGGGTGTAGCCCCCCTCCTCGTACCGCAGGGTGATGCCGGCCTGGGCGGCGAGGCGCTCGATCGTCTCGGAGAAGGACAGGTGCTCGACCTTCATGACGAAGTCGACCGTGTCCCCGCCTTCCTGGCAGCCGAAGCAGTGGTACAGGCCCTTGGCCGGACTCACATGGAAGGAAGGGGACTTCTCATCATGAAAGGGGCAGAGCCCCTTGAGGTTGCCCCCGCCGCCGGGACGGAGCTGCAGGTACTCGGAGACGACGGCGTCGATCGGAACCGCGTTCCTGACCGTCCGCACGTCGTCGTCGTTGATCCTGCCTGCCACGAGTGCAGTCTACGGCCGGGCGCCGACAGCCCCGCGCCCCGCCGCCGCGGCGGCCCGGGGAAACGGCGGCTTCAGGAGGAGGTGTCGTCGTACGCGCTGAGGAAGAAGTCGACGACCGACTCCACGAACCCGCCGTCGAAGGTCCGCTCGGCCACCAGCCGGCGGAACATCAGCGGGCCGGAGAGCTGGTCGACGGCCAGGTCGGTGTCGAGCCCCGCGGGCAGTTCGCCGCGCTCCCTGGCGGTGTCGACGATGGCGCACAGCCCCTCGGAGGCCGCGGTGTAGAGGGAGGTCTTCAGCTCGCCGTACGCCGGATCGACGCTGACCCGCTCGATGACGGCCCGCAGCGCGCGCTCCGCGGTGGGGTCGTGCAGCCAGCGGCGGACCACGTTCAGCTCGCCCAGCAGGTCGCGCCGCAGCTCCCCGGTGCGGCGGACGTGCGCGATCGTCAGGCCCTCGGTGATGGCGTCGCGGATCATCTCCGCGGGGTCGGGCCAGTGGCGGTAGAGGGTGGTGCGGCCGACGCCGCTGCGGGCGGCCACCGACACGTGCGTGACGGCGGCCCAGCCCTGCTCGACCAGCAGGGCGCGCGCGGCGTCGAGGGCGGCGGCCCGGCTGCGTACGGCTCTCGGATCGGGTCCGCGCTCCAGGCCCGAAGATCTCGTGCCGGTTTGAGGCGACAACAGGACTCCATCCCGCGTGACCCCGAGGCCCGGGGCTGGCTGACGATCACGTACGGTCTCACTCGGAGGTGTCCGTACACCTTGTCCCAAAGTCGGTGCTGTATCGCCGACCTTGTTTTGTTGAAGGGGCCCGCCGCGGACCCGCCGGAATCAGACGGCGACGGTGTCGAGGGGTGCGAGGATCGCCGCGAGCAGGCGCTCGGCAGCGCGTGTGAAGGGGACCTCCGACGCTCCGTCGGCCAGGCCCTGTTCGGCCAGCAGCCGGCCCGTGCGGGCGGCGACGAGGGCGAAGCGGAAGCCGGCGAACACCTCGTGCCAGGGCAACTGTCCGGCGATCGGCCGGCCCAGCCACTCCTCGTAGCGGTCGATCGTAGCCTGCCGTCCCGGCAGGCCCGCGAGCCGGGGCCCGTCGCCCGCGAGGTGGCGGCCGACGTGCAGGAACCAGGCGAGATCCGCCTCCGGCGGGCCGAGGAGGGCCGTCTCCCAGCCGAGTACGGCCGCGGGGCGGGCGCCGCGGAAGACGATGTTGCCGAGCCGGGCGTCGCCCCAGAGCAGCCGGGGCGGGCCCGCGGGCTCCGGGAGGTTCTCGCGCAGCCAGTCGAGCGCCGCGAGGACGACGCCGGAGCGGTCGGCGGCGAAGTGGTCCAAGTGCCGTTCGTAGAAGTCGAGCTGGCCGCCGAGGCTGCTCGGGGCGCCGGTGGCGTGCGCCAGGAAGGCGACGTTGAGCCGGTCCGCGTCCAGGCCGTGCAGCGTCCGGAGCACGCCGAGGCCCGCCCACCACAGCTCCGCCCGTCCCGCCTCGTCGCGGTCGGCGAGCGCGCCGCCCGCGCGGTACGGGGACCGCTCCGCGGGCGTCCATCCGCGGACGCGCTCGGTGACGTAGAACGGCGCCCCGAGCACGGCGGGATCGGCCTCGTAGCCCAGTACGGCGGGCACCGGCACCGGCGTGGGCGCCAGCGCCCGCAGCACCCGGTACTCGTCGACGAGCCGGGACTCGGGCAGCACCTGATACCGCGTGGACGCCACCCGTACGGCGAAGTCCCGCCGCGTCCCGGTCCGCTGCCACGCGGCGACGGCCCACAGGGTCTCGGGACCGAAGCCCCGTCCGCGCGGCGCCTCCACCCCGACCTCGGGGGTCCCGGCCTCCGGCAGCCGGCCGGCGAGCCACCGCGCGAGGCTGCGGCGGGTGGTCTCGATGTCTCGTTGCGGCGGTTCGGGCACGTGACCTCCTGCGGACGACGGACGTACGCGTCCCCGATGGTCCACCCCCGGCCTGGTGCCGCGATGGTGAGTGGAGGCAGCCTCCGTCGAGCCACCAGCAAGAGACGATCGAATCCTCACTGCCGCTCTTCACGATCGAAGCCACGGCACGTCAGGCGGAGAAGGGGACGATCCACCATGGCGCATTCCCACCATGTCAGGCACACCGGCACCGTCGCGGCGCCCCCGATCGTCGTGTACGGGCTCCTCTCCGACGCGCCGGGCTGGTCCCGGCTCTTCCCCGCCGTCGTGCACGCGGAACGGGACCCGGCGGAGGGCGGCGAGGACGTGCTGCGGCTCTGGACGACCGCGGACGGCGGGGTCGGCGACGTGCGCGTACGCCTCACGCCCGACCCGGACGCGCTCACCCTCGGCTTCCGGTACGAAGGACCGCGCCCCCCGGCCGCCGGCCGGAGCGGCACCTGGCGGATCCGCCCGGCGGCGGGCGGCTGCGAGGTGGTGCTCGACCAGGCGTACGCGGCGGCCGGCGACGACCCCGAGCGACTGGCCCGGCTCCGCGCGGCGGCCGAGGCGGACGCCGAGTCGGGGCTGGAGAGCCTGAAGCAGGCCGCCGAACACGCCGACCGCATCGGCGACGTGCTGCTCACCTTCGCCGACGAGCTGGAGATCGCGGCCGCGCCGGCGGCCGTCCATGACTTCCTCTGGCGCGCCGGCGCCTGGGCGGAGCTGGTCCCCCACGTCGCCCGGGCGGCGCTCACCGAGGTCTCGCCGCGGGCGCAGTTCCTGGAGCTGGACACGGTGCTCCCCGACGGGAGCACGCACACCACGGAGTCGGTGCGGGTACGCCCCGGCCCCGGGCGGATCCTCTCCAAGCGGCTGCGGCTGCCGGCGCTGCTGGCCGCGCACCTCACCGAGTGGTCGTTCACCGAGACGGCCGGCGGCGTACGGGCCGTGCACCGGCATACCGCCGTGCTGCGGCCGGAGGCGATGCCGGACTTCCCGGGGGCGGGAGCGACGCTCGCCGAGGCCCGCGCGCACGTGCGCAAGGCGCTGGGGACGGCCAGCCGGGAGACGCTGCGCTGCGCGATGGCGGCGGTAGAGCGGTAGAGCCGTAGAAGCCGCTCCTACCCCGGGGGACTGTCACCCCGGGGGCGTTCCGTGCAGGCAACAACTTGTCCGTGGCCGCCCCCGGAATCGCTCCCTACGCTGGCCCGTATGGCGCTCACCCACTCCGAAGCTGCGGCCCCACCTGTGCCGTTCTTCTCCCAGGCACGGAGCTTCACCGAGCTGTGGCCGCAGATCAGTGACCACGTCAACGCCGTCTTCGACCGGGGCAAGTACTCCCACGGCCGCCAGGTCGGGCAGTTGGAGCGCGCCGTCGCCGAGTACACCGGCGCCCGGCACGCCCTCGGCGTGAACAGCGGCACCGATGCCCTCGTCCTGCTGCTCAGGGCCGCCGGCATCGGCCCCGGGGACGAGGTGATCGTGCCCGCGTTCACCTTCTTCGCGACGGCGTCGTCCGTCACGATGGCCGGCGCCCGTCCCGTCTTCGCCGACATCACGGCGGACGGCGACTACGCGCTGGACGCGGACTCCGCCGAGGCGCTCGTCACCGAGCGCACCAAGGCCGTGATGCCCGTGCACCTCTTCCACCAGCTCGCGGCGATGGACCGGCTCACGGAGCTGGCGCGGCGCCACGACCTGAAGCTGCTGGAGGACAGTGCCGAGGGCATCGGCATGCGCTGGGACGGCGTGCACGCCGGGCTGCTCGGCGCCGGCGGCGTGCTCAGCTTCTTCCCCACCAAGACCCTCGGTGCCCTGGGCGACGCCGGGATGATCCTGACGGACGACGACGACATCGCCCAGCAGGCCGCGATCCTGCGCCACCACGGGCGGATGGGCAAGACGCTGGACCACATCGCCGGCATCTCCAACCTCTCCGGCGTCTCCGGCACCAACAGCAAGATGGACGACGTCCAGGCCGCGGTGCTGCTGGCCAAGCTCACCCGGCTGGACGCCGACATCGCCCGGCGCCGGGAGCTGGCGGCCGCGTACGACGAGCGGCTGCGCGGGCAGGAGGGCATCCACTCCCTGCCCCGGCTGGTGCCCCGTCCGGCGCAGGCGGACCCGGTGTTCTACGTCTACCTCATCGAGGTCGAGAAGCGGGACGAGCTGGTCGAGTTCCTCACGGCCCGCGGCATCGGCACCGAGACGTACTACCCCCGCCCGCTCCACCTGCAGCCCTGCTACGCCGGGCCCGAGCACCCCGAGGGCTCGCTGCCGGTCGCGGAGCGGACCTGCAAGCGCACGCTGGCCCTGCCCTTCTACCCGGACCTCACCGAGGACCAGGTGGACATCGTCTGCGGGGCCGTCGCCGACTTCTACGCCGGAGGTGCCGACCGGTGACCATCCCGTTCTTCCCCGACGACCTCTTCGAGCAGGACCGGCAGGCGTTCCTCGACCTGCTCTACGAGGTCGGCACGGACGACGAGCAGAAGTTCATCCTCGGCCGACGCACCGCGGAACTCGAACGCGCGACCGCCGCCGCGACCGGCGTCGAGCACGCCGTCGCCTGCTCCAGCGGGACCGGCGGGCTCAACCTCGCCGTCCAGGCGGTGGGCGTGGGCCCCGGCGACGAAGTGATCGTCCCGGCGTTCTGCTGCCAGCCGGTGGCCAGTTCGGTGGCGAACCTCGGCGCGACCCCGGTCTTCGCCGACGTCGACCCGCACACGATGGTGATGGACCCGGCGAGCACCGAGGAGCTGATCACCGAGCGCACCCGGGCCCTGATGCCCGCACACGTCTTCTCGATCATGGCCGACATGCCGGCCATGAACAAGATCGGCCGGGCGCACGGGCTGACGGTGATCGAGGACGCCGCGGTCGCGCAGGGAGCGGTGCTCGACGGCACCCCGTCCGGCGCCTGGGGCGACCTCGGGGTGTTCTCCTACTTCCAGGTCAAGGCGTTCGGCACGGCCGGCGAGGGCGGCATGGTCGTCACGGACGACGAGGGCCTGGCCCGCAGGGTGCGGATGCTCCGCAACCACGGCCAGGACGGCATCACCCGGTTCCTGCACCACGAGATCGGCCAGAACAGCCGCTTCGACGAGATCCTGGCCGCCTTCCAGCTGCACAGGATCGGCGGCTTCGCCGACCGGCTGGAGCGCCGGGCCCGGATCGCCGACTACTACACGGAGCGCTTCGCCCCGCTCGCCGACCGCGGCCTCGTCGCCCCGCCCGCCGGCCGCAACGGCCGCTGCTACTACGTGTACTCGCTCCTGGTCGAGCGGCGCGAGGATCTGCGCGCCTGGCTCACCGAGAAGCAGATCGGCACGCACATCTACTACCCGGTGCCGCTGCCGCTCCAGCCCGCGTTCGCGAAGTACGCCCCCGAGGGGGCCGACTGGCCGCGGGCCCGGCAGGTCAGCGCCCGCAACCTGGCCATCCCGATCTGGCCCCACCTGACGGACTTCCAGGTGGAGTTCATCGCGGACTCGGTGTGCGAATTCTTCGATTAGGGGGTACGGGCATGGGCGAGAAGGTCGTCGTCATGGGGCAGGGCTACGTGGGCCTGCCGCTGGCCGTCGCCGCCGCGGAGCGCGGGTACGAGGTCGTCGGCTTCGAGGTCGACGAGGACCGGGTGAAGAAGCTCGCGGTGGGCGAGTCGTACGTCGGCGACGTGGACTCGGCGCACCTCGCCGCGCTGCTGGACAGCGGGGCGTACCGGCCCACGATGGAGCCGGACGACCTCGCCGGCTTCGACCTCGCGGTGATCACCGTGCCCACCCCGATGCGCGACGGCCTGCCCGACCTGTCGTACATCGAGGCCGCCGGCACCACCCTCGCCCGCTGGCTGCGGCCGGGGGCGGCGGTCTCACTGGAGTCGACCAGCTACCCCGGCACCACGGGCGACGTCCTCGCCCCGCTGCTGGAGCGGCTGTCCGGGCTGGCCGCGGGCACGGACTTCCACCTCGGCTACAGCCCGGAGCGCATCGACCCGGGCAACACCCGCTGGACGTTCACCACCACGCCGAAGGTCGTGGCCGGGGTCGACGAGCGCTCCCGCCGCCGGCTGGCGGACTTCTACGGCTCGATCGTCGACACGGTCGTGCCGGCGCCCACGGTCCGGGTGGCCGAGATGGCGAAGGTGCTGGAGAACACGTTCAGGCACGTCAACATCGCCCTGGTGAACGAGCTGGCCATGCACGCGGAGGCGCTCGGCGTCGACGTGTGGGACGCGCTGGACATCGCCGCCACCAAGCCGTTCGGCTTCATGCGCTTCACCCCGGGCCCCGGGGTCGGCGGCCACTGCCTCCCGGTCGACCCGCTGTATCTGTCGTGGAAGGTCGAGCAGGATCTCAGCAGGCCGTTCCGGATGGTCGCGCTGGCCGACGAGCTGAACACCCAGATGCCCGAGTACGTGGTCCGCCGGGTCACCCGGGGCCTCGGCAGGCGCGGCCAGACGCTCCACGGCGCCCGGGTGCTGATGCTGGGGCTGGCGTACAAGCCGAACACCGGCGACGTACGGGAGTCGCCCGCGGTCCGCCTCGCGGAGCAGCTCCTCGCGGAGGGCGCCCAGGTGCGGGTCGCGGACCCCGTGGTCTCGGAGGACCCGGGGGTCGCGGGGCTGGTGCGGGTGGAGCTGTCGGACGAGGAGGTCCAGGCGGCGCACGTCGTGCTGGTCGCCACGGACCACGACGCCTTCGACTACGCGCATCTCGTGGCGACGGCCGGCTATATCTTCGACTGCCGGCACCGGGTGCCGGCCGCGGACCATGTGGAATCCCTCTGAGCCGCGGGGTGGATGTCAGGACATGTATACCGCAGTTCCGACATACGTCCCGCCGAGTTCATTTGGACAGGGAAAAAGCACCCTCGGCGCGAACGCCGAAGGTGCTTTTCCGGAGGACACGGAATCCGGGCCCCGCTATCCGTCCCTACCGAAAGCGGCGGACGCCAGCGCGTGCTGCTCCACCCGGCCGGGCGCCACGAGGTCGAATGGGCCGGCGTGGACGGCCTTCGTCAGGTCGGGACCGCGCAGGAGATCGTCCAATTCGGGGTCGCAGGTCAGCACCGCCTGTTGCAGATTCCGGATCATCGGTGAGGGCTCCAGGCCCAGTTCCTCACGGAGCGTCGTACGCAGCCGGTGGACGACCTCCAGGGCCTGGCTGCGCCGTCCCGACCGGTACATCGCCAGGATGAGCCGGGCGTGCAGGCTCTCCCGGGTGGGCAGCTTGGTGGTGAGCGAACTCAGTTCGCCGAGCACCTCGCGGTGCCGGCCGAGCCGCAGGTCGGCGTCGATGCGCTGCTCCTGGACGCTCATGCGGTCCTCTTCGAGTCCGACCGCGTACGCCCTGACCACCGGCCCGACCTGGACGTCCGCCAGCACCGACCCCTGCCATAAGGCCAGTGCCCGGCCCAGGAGTTCGGTCGCCGCGACGTCGTCGGTGTACAGCTTGGACCGGCCGCTGGCCACGAGCGTGGCGAAGGTGTTCGTGTCCAGCTCGTCCCCGCGCACCGTGAGCAGATAGCCGCCGTCCCGTGTCTCCAGTATCCGCCGGGCCGCCTCGAGACTGCCCACCCGCGGCACCCGGCGCAGGATGCGCCGCAACTGCAGGATGTAGGACTGGACCGTCGAGAGCGCGGTGTTGGGCGGAGTGTTCTCCCAGAGTTCCTCTATGCATGTGCGCGTGGAGACAACCTGGTTGGCGTTGAGCAGGAGCAACGAGAGAAGCTGTCGTTGTTTGGGCGCCGTCGGAGTATAAGAGCACCCCTGTTCGTGCATGCGCAGTGGACCGAGTAGGGAAAATTCCATCGCGCTCTCGAACCCTTCCGATAACTCGTGCACGTAAACGGAGGCTCGATCGGTGATCACTCCCCCGTGATATCCCCCAGAGACCTCACGGGAGCGTAACCGACCGCCTGGTTCGGCACAAGCAGTGTCACAGGCGGCCGGGTTGCCGGTCCCCGCTGACCAGGGGTGGCGGGCCCCGTCGACAACTCGGCGCCAAGTCGGCCGCAATTGGTTCCCAAGCACCGCGCAAGGTGTCCTTCAGCGCGTGGATCATTGCGGGCCGCCGCTCGGCGGTGAATGGAAGAGGGCCCGGATCACGGCTGCGGGCCGATGGACACCTTCATGTCGGGCGTCAGGCCGAGTTCCCGGCCGGTGACGGTCGCGTCGACCGCGATGAGGATGTTGTAGTGGTTGGGGAAGTGGCAGGAGTCGAAGCCGAGTACGGAGCCGACCCGCTTGCCGTCGATCACCACCGGGTCGCCGCGGTCGACGACACCGGCCTCGGAGATCTCCACGAAGCCGAGGAACCCGACCCGGTCGACCCGCGCGCCCGTCGTGGTGTCGTGCTGGTCGGTGGTGACGAGTTCGTGCACCTCGCCGCTGCGGACGCAGCGGCTGGCCCACTCGTCCACGGACATCCCGCGGTCCTCGCGGCGGTGGACGAGGATCTTCACCAGCCGTCCCGTCACCGTCAGCTTGTCGCCGTCCTCCTGCGGGTTCACCGCGCTGCTCCCGTCGTCGTCGGCTCGCCGGCCGTGCTTTCCCTGCGGTAGATCTCCGCGACCAGCTCCAGCGCCGCGAGCCCGCCCTCGGCGCGGTCCTCCCCGGCGCGTACGGCCTGCGCGAAGTCGGTCACGATGCCCCGGTACTCGTGCCACAGCGACTGCTTGAACTCCGGGTAGCCTTCGAGCATGTCGGCACTGTGCAGCGAGCCGTCGGTGAGCCGGACCGTGACGTCCTTGCGCTCGCCCTCGTACGACCAGTCCAGCTCCACCCGGCCGCGGGCGCCGGAGGCGGCGGTCAGCGACACCTTCGCCTGCCGGTCGGTGCCGGCCTCGTCGCGCACCACCTCGGCCGACTCCAGCTCGACCGGGCCGAGGAACTGGCGCACGGTGTCGAAGGCGTTGGGCCCGTTGTCCGCCACGCAGCCGCCGCCGCAGCGGTCGGCGTCGAGGTACCAGGCGTCGGCGCCGGCGTGCTCCTCGATCTTCTCCAGGTAGCGCACGACCATCCACTCGATGCCCACGCCGGGCGGGATGGCCTCCAGCAGCGCGAGCGCGTTGCCGTTGTAGCGCCGGTGGAAGGCGGTGAACAGCACGACGTCGCGGTCGCGGGCCGCGCGTACCAGCGCACGGCCGTCCGAAAGCCTGGTGGCCAGCGGCTTCTCCACGCACACCGGCAGCCCGGCGGCGATCAGGTCGCCGCACACCGTCGCGTGCGCGTCGTTGGGCACGTTGACGACGGCCGCGTCCAGGCCGCCGGCCTCGAGCAGGTCCGCGTGGCTCGTGAAGCAGGGGACGCGGTCGCGGTACGGGGCCAGCGCCTCGTCCCGCAGGTCGCACACCGCGGCGAGTTCGACCCCCGGCACCTCCTCCAGCGCCGCGGCGTAGAAGCGGGAGATCACGCCCAGGCCGATCAGCCCGATGCGCAGCGGGCGGGTGGTGTCGTCACCGGTCATTGCGGTCTCCCTCCGGGAGCTTCAGCCCCAGGTCGTCGGCGACGGAGCGCAGTTCGCCGAGGAGTGCGTCCGCCACGGGCACGCCTTCGGCCAGCGCCGCGGCCTTCAGGTCCGCCTCCCGGCAGCCCGGGTAGACGACCTTGTCGGTCCCCGGCAGCGTCGGGCTGCCGGTGAGGGCGGCGAAGAGCCCGGCCGCCTGGCGGGTGAAGTCCTCCTCGGGGCGGAGGGCGGCGGGCGCGACGGCCAGGACGAAGAAGCCGATGTCGTCGTCGCGGCCGCTCGGGCCGCCGGTGCCGGAGTACGCCTCGGAGTCGGGGCCGAGCCCGGCGCCGGGCACCAGCGCGGCCAGCACCTCGACCAGCAGCGCGAGGCCGTAGCCCTTGTAGCCGCCGGTCTCCGGCTGGCCGCCGAGGAAGAGCGGGAAGCCCTCGCCGCGGTCGAGCGCGTGCGGGTCCGTCACCCAGCGGCCCTCGGCGTCCTGCAGCCAGCCCTCGGGTATGGACCGGCCGGCCCGCGCCGCCTCGCGCACCTTGCCGGTGGGGGCGACGGTGGTGCTCATGTCCAGCACGAACGGCGCCTGCCCGGGGCCCGCGGGGGCGGCGGCGGCGAGCGGGTTGGTGCCGAGCATGGCGACCCGGCCGCCCGGCGGGCGGGCGATGCGCTGCCGCCCGCAGTTGGAGGCGACCAGCCCGATCATGCCGTTCTCGACGGCGCGGGCGGCGTGGAAGCCGGCGCAGCCGAGGTGCGTCGCGTCGCGTACGGACACCATGCCGATGCCGTACTGCCCGGCCCGCTCGGCGGCGAGGTCCATGGCCTCCGCGGCGGCCCACAGGCCCAGGCCCTTGCGGGAGTCGAGCAGCACGGTGGCGCCGCGGTCGGCGAGCACCTCGGGCTCGGCGGCGGGCGCGACCCGGCCGGACGTGAAGAGCGGCAGGTAGAGGCGGGTGAGGTTGGCGAGGCCGTGGGAGCGCATGCCCACGAGGTCGCCGTAGACGAGGGCTTCCGCGGCGGTACGCGCCCGGTCCTCGGGCACGCCGTGGGCCTGGAAGACCTCGGTGGTGAAGTCGGTGAGCTGGTGGTACGGCAGCAGGGTCATGACGATCCGTTCGTAGCGGAGGCGAAGGCGGCCACCATGGAGGCGATGCCGTCGGCGTAGCGCTCCAGGTCGGAGGCGTCGACGTACTCGTCCGCGGCGTGGGCGCCGTTGGCGTCGAGGTCTCCGGGGCCGTAGACGACCGTGTGCGCGTGCGGCAGGGCGTGGGCCCAGATGGCGTCGCAGGTGCAGGCGGGGGCGTCCGGCGGGGCGTACTCGAGACCGGCCCCGGTCAGCACCTGCTCCGCCCAGGCGTCGCGGTTGTCGAGCGCGGGCAGGCCGCGCTTGAGCCACGCCAGCCGGGTGATCCGGCGGGCGTCCCGTGCGGTGCGGGCGAAGTCCGGCAGCCCGCCGAAGACCGCGGCGAACTCGTCGATTCCGGCGGACAGCTCGCGCTCCAGCGCCTCCTCCTGCGCCCGGCCGGCCGCGGCGGTGCGGTACGCCAGGTTCAGCAGCAGGGCGCCGGTGCCGTAGACCTTGTTGTGCGCGGCGCCGGTGTGCAGCCCGGCGACGCAGACCCGGCCCTCGGCCACCGCGCCGGGCAGCGTGCGGGCGAGCCGCTGGGCGAGGAAGCCGAGGAGCACGGAGGCGTTGTGGCCGGCGTCGGGGTGGTCGTCGATGGAGTCGGCGCCGGCGACGGCGATCCGGGCGGTGGCCGCCGCGGTGGCGCGGGGCACGAGCAGGCCGCGGGTCGGCTCGCAGAACACGTTGATGCGTCCCGTCCAGCCCTGCTCCACCAGCGGCCGGGTGCCGAAGACGCCCATGGCGCCGCCCTCTTCGCCGGAGACCGCCTGGATGAGCACGCCCACGTCGGTGCCGAGCGCCGGCACCCGGGTGATCGCGGCCCGCAGCCCGGCGAGCAGCGCGACCGCGGGCCCCTTGGCATCGACGGCGCCGCGGCCGTGGAAGCGGTCGCCGGCCAGGTGCGGCGGCTTGCCGCCGGCGACCGTGTCGAGGTGCACGTTGAACATCAGGGTGCGCGCCCGGGGCAGCGCGCCGCCGAGCCGCAGCACCAGGCTCGGCTGGCTGTCGAGGAACCCGTCGACCCGCCGCGCCATGTCGCGCACCTGCGCGGGCACGTCGGGCCGGTCCAGCCACTCGGGGCCCGGCGCGGCGTGGTACGCCACCTCGAAGCCCACTTCGGCCGCGGCCCTGGCGTAGCGCATCTGCGCCTCGCGCAGCCGCGGCGGCTCCGCGTCCGGGCCGGTCTCCATCGGCCCGGCGGTCGGTAACCCGACCAGATCGAGCAACAGGTCGCGGTCCGCCCGCGACAGCCGTACCTGCGCCGTGGTCATACGGTCACCTTGCCGATCCGGGCGAGCAGTTCCTCCAGCGCCCGGCCGCAGGCGACGAAGGCCGCGCGGGTCTCGTCGTCGCCCGCGGTCGCGGACTCGTGCGGGCGCACCTTGACGTGCGGCTCGATCGACAGCGCGCCGGTGTAGCCGCGGTCGATCAGGTGCCGCAGGCAGTCCAGGACCCGGCACTCGCCGTGTCCCGGCAGCGTGTAGCGGATCTCGTCGCCCTCGACGACGGCGTCCTTGATCTGGACGTGCTCGATCCACGGCGTGAGCTGGGGCAGCAGGTCGTACGCCCGGTAGCCGTAGGCGGGCCCGTTGCCGGTGTCGAAGACCAGGCGCAGCGCGGGGCTGTCGACGTACCGCAGGAGCTGGAGCATGCGGTCGGCGCTGGCGCCGGCCCAGCCGGCGCAGTTCTCGTGCAGCAGCACCAGCCCGGCGCGCTCGGCGCGCTCGGTGAGGATCGCCATGCGCCGCAGGACGACGGCCCGCCAGGCGCCGGGACTCAGCCCGTCGTTGGGATACGACATGACGCGTACGTACCGGGTGCCGAGCGTGGCGCAGCGTTCGGCGAGGATGTCCAGCTCGTGCAGGTCCTCGTCGAAGTCGCCGGTGACGGGGCGGGCCCAGTTGGCGATCCGGGAGTCGACGCAGTGCACGCCGAGACCGGCGGCGCGCACCGAGCCGGCCAGCTCGGCGAAGGCGGTGTCGTCGAGGTCGGCGAGCGCGACGCCGTCGACGGACCGCAGTTCGATCAGCGGCCAGCCGAGTTCGTTCAGGGCGCCGGTCTGGACCGCCGCCGGGGCGCCCGCCTCGTCGCCGATTCCGCAGAGCGGGAGGGTGTCAGCCGGCATCACGTGCCTCCGTCCTGGAGCCGGACATGTGCTTGGCCGCGTCGAGCAGCCGGACGACCTGCATCTGGCGCCGCACCCGTGCGTCCAGCACGGCCTCGTCGGGGTCGTCGCCGGCGAGGTGCCGGTAGGCGTCGAGCAGGCAGGCGTCGAGGGCGAGGTCCGGGAAGACGGACTCCGCCGGAGGGCCGTCCACGGGGCTCGCGGTCAGGTGCGCGTAGTGGTCCTCGCTGCCGACGGGGTAGTGGCCGACGACCCGGCCGGACGCGAAGTCCAGTTCGATCCGGCGCTCGCGGCGGGGCGATGTGAGGTCGCACTCCAGCCGGCTCACCACGCCCGAGTGGTGGCGCAGCGTCAGCTCGGCCCCGCCCATGCCCGGCACCCGCCGGCCGCCGACGTCCACGTCGGTGAGGGCGGCGCCGGTGACGTCGGCGTCGCCGGCCAGCCGCAGCGCGACGCCGACCGCGTGCGGCGGCTCCACGTCGAAGGCCGTCCGGTGCCCGGCGCTGTTGAGGGTGCGGTGGATACGGGGCTTGTGCTGCCGTATCCCGATGTGCCGCAGCGGGCCGAAGCGCCCGCTCTCGACGAGGTCGGCGAGCCGCTCGGTGAGCGTGCTGTGCAGCCACGGCGCGACCACGGCCATCCGCAGCCCGTACTTCTCCCGGACCGCCGCCAGTTCGGCCAGCGCCTCGGCGGTGTCCGCGAGCGGCTTCTCCACCAGGACGTTGACGAACCCCAGCTCGCCGAGAGCGGCGAGCACGCCGGCCCGCTCGCCGGGCGGGGTGCACACGTGCACCAGCGTCGCCGCCGGGTCGAGCCGCAGCCGGGCCGCGGCCAGCGAGCCGACGGTCTCGATCTCCGCGTCGTCGTCCGGGCCGCCGGCCGGCCCCGTGTCGTACCCGAGCGGCGGCGAGGCGGAGAAGAGATCGGGAAACCGGCGCCGCAGGCGCAGCAGGACCGGCAGATGGAGCTCGCGGCCGGAGCGTCCCAAACCGACGATGAAAGTACGCAACACGCATTCCTTACGGTCGTCCGTCCGGTACGAAAGCGAGGTACCTCAGCAGGCTACGGCGGGAGGCGGAGCCGGGGCGGTGGCAGATATCTGCCGTCCCGTCCGGCCCGGGGACACGGAATTGCCATGGCCGTCCGGCAATTCCGGCTCCTACGCTCCCAACGCGAAAGCCGGATTATCTCTGGGGGCGTGTGTGTCCAACTCAGAACAGCCCGCGAAGCGTTATGTCTTCGATCCACTGTGGGACCAGGAGACCGAACGGCTGCTGACGAACGAGGCGATCTGGGACCCCGGTACCAGTGAGCGGCTGGACCGGCTCGGCGTCGCCGCCGGCTGGTCCGTGCTGGAGGTGGGCGCCGGCTACGGCGGCACCGCGGAGCGGCTCGCCGAACTCGTGGGCCCCACCGGCCGGGTCACCGCCGCCGACCTGGAGACCGGCCGGCTGGCGCGGCTGAAGGACAAGGGCATCGAGGTGCTCCAGGTCGACATCACCACCGACGAGCTGCCGGCCGGGCAGTTCGACCTGGTGCACTCCCGCATGCTCGTCCAGCACCTGCCCGACCGCCCCGCCGCGGTCCGCAAGATGGTCGCCGCGCTCAAGCCGGGCGGCTGGCTCTTCCTGGAGGACACCGACTCGCTGCCGCTCTTCCGCAGCGTGGTCTCCGAGGACTTCCTCCAGGACGTCCGCGCGGCCGGCTACGGGCTGATGCGCGAGTCCGGGCACGAGCCCCGCGGCGGCCACTTCGACCTCCAGGCGGTGCTGGAGTGCGGTCTGGAGGACGTGTCCGCGGAGGGCCGGACGGTGATGATGCAGGGCGGCTCGCCGCAGGCGCGGCACTACCAGCTCTGGCTGGAGTTCATGCGCCCGCGGATCACCGGCGCCGGGCTCCTCGACGACGCGCGGATCGACGCCGCGCTGGAGGAGATGGCCGACCCGGCGAACCGCTGGCTGAGCCAGATCCTCATCTCCACGTACGGCCGCCGGCCGCGCTGAGCGGCGGCTACCGTGGCCGTGGCCGCACGGCCGCGCCCGGACCCGCCGGGGGCGTGCCGGTGCCGGCCGGCCCCGGCCCGCTCGCCGCACCCGCCTGACCGGAGCGCCCCTTGACCCCTGACGCGGCACCCGCGGCCAAGCGTCGGCCGGCCCTCACCGTCTCGACGGTGGTGGCCGGCGTCGTCGTGGTGGTGGTCTCGTACACGGGTCCGGTCGCCGTGGTGCTCCACGCCGCGCGCGCCGGGGACCTCACCGCCGGCCAACTGGAGTCGTGGCTCTGGGCGCTGTCGCTGGGCAGCGGCGTGACGTGCGTGCTGCTGAGCCTGGCGTACCGCGCCCCGGTGCTCACCGCCTGGTCGACGCCGGGGGCGGCGCTGCTGGTCACGGCGCTGACCACGCACTCCTTCGCCGAGGCGACCGGCGCGTACGTGATCGCCGCGGTGCTCACCGTGCTGCTCGGCCTCAGCCGGCTCTTCGGCGCGCTGATGCGGCTGCTGCCGCCGGAGGTCGCGGCGGCCACGCTCGCCGGGATCCTGCTGGAGTTCGGGCTGCGGCTGTTCCGTACCGCCGAGGGCGACCTGACGCTGGTCGTCCTCATGCTCGGCGCGTATCTCGCCGGACGCCGCTTCGCCGCCTCCTGGGCGACCGCCTGCGCGCTGCTCACCGGCTGCGCCTGGACCGCCGCCACCGGCGACTTCGGCACCTGGTCGGGCGAGGTGGGCGTGGCCGTGCCGGCGTTCACGGCACCGGAGTTCACCCTGGACGCCGCGGTGGGCATCGCGCTGCCGCTCTTCCTGGTCACCATGGCGTCGCAGAACGCCCCCGGGCTCGCCGTGCTCAACGCCGCGGGCTACCGCCCGGACGCGGACCGCCTGGTCACCTCGACCGGCGCCGCCTGGCTGGTGCTGGCGCCGTTCGGGGCGCACGGGATCAACCTCGCCGCGATCACCGCGGCGATCTGCAGCGGTCCTTCGGCCCATCCGGACCCGGAGCGGCGGTACGGGGCCGGGGTGGCGGCCGGCGTCGGCTACGTCGTCGTCGGGGTCTTCGGCTCGGCGTTCCTCGGCCTCTTCGCGGTCCTCCCGGCCGCGCTGGTGGCGGCCATCGCCGGCATCGCGCTGCTGGGCGCGACCGGCGGCGCGCTGGCCGCGGCGACACGCGACGCGAGCCGGCTCGACAGCGCGCTCGTCGCGTTCCTCGTCACCGCCTCGGGCATCGAACTCCTCGGCGTCGGGGCGGCGTTCTGGGGGCTGCTGGCCGGGGTGCTGACGCACCTGGCGCTGCACCGGCGGGCGGAGTGACCGCGCGCGCCTTCCTCGGTAAGCGGCCGGGCAGCGTACGACCGCGGCCCGGCGGGCGACATGGCAATGGCGCCGCCATTCCGCCCCGCGGGCTAGCAAGAATCAGCCGCTGTCCCGCACCCGTCCGCGCGTTCAGGATGGCTGGGGTTTGACCCGCGACGCTCCGACCCCGCGCACCGGGGGTGAACTCCCCGGAGAGGGAGATCCTTTGATGAGCGAGAAGTCACTCGTGGTGGGAGTCGTCGGCGCCGGGCCGCGCGGCCTTTCGGTGGTCGAGCGCCTCGCCGCGCACGCCGCGGGGCGCGCGGTGACCGTCCATCTGATCGACCCGCTGCCGCCGGGCGCGGGCCGGGAGTGGCGCACCGGGCAGGACCGCTCGCTTCTGCTGGACAGGACGGCGGGCCGGGTGACGGCGTTCGCCGGCGAGGGCGTGATGCCGGCGGACGCGCCGCAGCGCCGCGGGCCGGGACTGTACGAGTGGGCGCGGGCGCTGGCCCGTTCCGGAGCCGGCGGCGCGGACGCCGCCGAGGCGCGCCGGCTCGGCCCGGACTCGTATCCGACCCGGGCGCTCGCGGGCAGTTACTTCCGGTGGGTGTTCCGGCAGGTCGCCGTGGCGAGCGCGGAGTCCCTCGCGCTGCGGGTGCACGCGGCGCAGGCGGTGGCGCTGGACGACGGGCCCGGCGGCACCCAGGAGATCCGGCTCACCGGCGGCAGGCGGCTGACCGGCCTCGACGCCGTGGTGCTCGCGCAGGGCCGGATGCCGGTGCTGCCGACCGCGCGGGAGCGCGGGTACGCCGCGTTCGCCGCCGAGTTCGGCCTGGTCTACGTCGCCCCCGGGAACCCCGCGGACGCCGACCTGAGCGCGATCGCCCCCGGTGAGCCGGTCGTCCTGCGCGGTCTCGGGCTGAACTTCTTCGACTACCTGACGCTGCTGACCACCGGGCGCGGCGGCCGGTTCGACCGCGACCGGGACGGCCGGGTCACCTACCGGCCGTCCGGCCGCGAGCCGCGGGTCCTGTGCGGTGCCCGCCGCGCGGTCCCGTACGGGACGGGCGGCGGGCACCGCAACGGCGGCGGCCGGCGCCTGCCGCGGGTGTTCACCGAGGAGCTGACCGCCCGGCTGCGCGCGCAGCACGACGGGCCGCTCGACTTCCGCGAGTCCCTGTGGCCGCTCATCGCCCGGGAGATGGAGTCCGCGTTCTACACCGCGCTGCTCCCCGGCCGCGACCGGCCGGAGCGGGCGCCGGTGCTCCACGGCGTCCGCCCGGGTGCCGGTCCCCGCGGGGGCGCCGCGGGCGGGCCGGTCGAGGCCGCCCTCGACGTGCTGCACGACCTGCGCGACGAGGTCCGGCTCGCGGTCGACCACGCGGGTCTGGGCGGCGAGTCGCGCCGCCGCGACCTCGACGGCTGGTTCGCCCCGCTCGGCACCTACCTCTCCGGCGGCCCCGCGGCCCGCCGGACCGAGGAGCTGATCGCGCTCGTCCGCGCGGGCGTGGCCCGGATCGTGGGCCCGGGGATGCAGGTGGCGGCCGACCGGGAGGCGGGCACGTTCGCCTGCGAGTCGCCGTGGGTCAGTGGCTCGCGCGAGACCGCCCGGGTGCTCGTCGAGGGCCGGCTGCCCGGCGTCGATCTGCGCCGCACCGCCGACCCGCTGCTGCGGCACCTGCTCGACACCGGGCAGTGCCGCCCGTACGGGCTGGGCCCCGGCAGGACCGGCTACGTCGCGGGCGGACTCGCCGTCACGGGGCGGCCGTTCCACGTCGTGGACGGCGACGGGGCGCCGCACCCGCGGCGGTTCGCCGTGGGCGTGCCCACGGAGTCCGCGGACGGGGTCACCGCGGCGGCGATCCGCCCGGCGGTGGGCTCGGCGACGCTCACCGACACCGACGCCATCGCCCGCGCCGTCCTCGCCCCGGCGGGACCGCCTCCGCGCGGGCGCGACGACCGCAGCAACCGCCGGGCGGAAGAAGCGCGGCGGGGCTGAGCCGGGTGCCGGGCACCACCACCGCACGGGGGTGCCCGGCCCCCGGACAGGAACCGCCGGCCCCCGCGCCGTCGCGCGGGGGCCGGTGCTCCCTGTCGTACGGATCCGCCTGCCCGGGCGGCCCGCCGCCTGCGGGCTACGGGCGCGGGGGCTTCAGCCCGAGAGCCGGGCGGTGGCGCGGCCCTGCACGATGCGGGCCACGTGCACCCGGGACGGGCAGTCGAGCCGCTGCATGACCTGCCGCAGGTGGTTGACCACCGTCCACTCGGACAGCTCCAGCGCGCGGGCGATCTGCCGGTTCGTCATCCCCTCGGCCACCAGCTCCGCCACCTGGAGCTGACGGTGCGTCAGTCGCTCAAGACCGCCCGCGGGCGCGGCCTCCGCCTCCTCCCGCGCGGCCTCCGCCAGCGCGGCGCGCGCGGCGAGGAGCATGCCCCCGTGGCCGTCGGGGGCCGCGGGCTCCGGCGCCCCCTGCGGCGGGTCGTCGCCGCGCTCCGGGATCCGGTCGGCCAGCGCGCCCAGCCGCCGGTACGCCTCCCCGCCGGCCGGCACCGTCCCGGCGGCCGCGAGCAGCACGGCGCGGACGTCCCGTACCGGCGCGGCGTGCGCCAGCAGCAGTTCCACTGCCTCGCCTGCCCCGGCCCGGGCCCGGGCGTGGCCGCGCTGCGCCACCGCAAGCGCGGCCAGCGTCAGCGCCGCCTGCCGCGGCTCGCCCAGCTCCAGCAGCCCGCGCGCCGCCTTCACCAGCGGCTCCTCCGGCTGCCGCCGGCCGACGGCGGCGCGCGCGGCGGCGAGCGTACGCAGTACGCGGGCGGCCGCGACCGTGCCGCCCGGGGCACGCTTGCCGGCGAGCGCGAACTCGGCCTGCTGGAGGGCGCCCACGGCGTCGCCGCGGCCCAGCATCAGCTCGGCGCGGAGCGCCGCGGCGCGGGCGGCGGCGTCGAGGGAGCGGCCGAGGCGTTCTATGTACGCCTCGGCGCGTGCCCAGTCGCCTTCCGTCAGGGCCCAGCGGGCCGCGGCCTCCGTGGCCTGGGCGCCCTCGGCGCCCGTGAGCGCCGCCAGGGAGCCGTCGAGCAGTGCGCCCGCGGTGCCGAGGAGGTCGTGTACGGTCCACGCCTCCTCCAGCGCCAGCAGCATCCGGGCTGCCGCGGCGTGCTCGCCTGTCTCCTGGTTCAGCCGGGCGATCGCGAACAGATCGGGCGTGCGCTCGGCCACCAGCTCCAGCCAGTACGCGCGCTCCTTCGGCAGCCGCAGCCCCTGCCGGGCCTGGAGCGCGAACTCCAGCGTGTGCGCGGCGTGCCGCGCCCGGGTGGCCGCCAGGTCCGCGGGGTCCGCGGCCAGCCGCGCGCGGTAGTGCTGACGGGTGGCGCGGAACATCCGGAACTCGGGCTCCGCGCCCTCGCGCTTGACGCTGTGCAGCAGGCTCTTGCGGACCAGCGCGTCCAGTCCCTGCACGGTCTGCGCCCAGGTGAGGCCGGCGACCTGCTGGGCCACGGCCAGGTCGAAGGCGCCCTCGCAGACCGAGAGACGGCGCAGCAGTTGCAGCTCGCCGGCGGTGAGCGCCGCGTCTCCCCAGGAGAGCGCGGCGTCCATGGAGCCGTGCCGGGAGGGTACGTCCACCAGCCTTCTGCTGTAGAGCTGTTCGCCGTCGCGTATGCGCTGGAGCATCCGGCGCGGGCTGAGGGCGCCGACCGCGCGGGCGGCTTCCTCCACCGCCAGCGGCACGCCCTCCAGGAGTGCGCAGATCTCCGCGATGCCGTCGCGGTCCGCGGCGGAGGTGACGGCCCAGCGGTAGTGCGGCTGGAGGCGGGCGACGAACAGCCGCGCCGCGTCGGACGCCGCGGACGGTCCCGCCGCCCCGGCGGCGCCGGTGGCCAGCGGGCCGAGCGGGAAGATCCGCTCGGCGTGGATGTCGAGCGCGACCCGGCTGGTGAACACCACGCACAGCCTGGGGATGCGCCGCAGCAGCACGGCGATGTCCCCGGCGACGGCGCGGGCGGCCAGGTCCCCGTTGTCGAGGACGAGCAGCAGCTCGCGGTCGGCCGCGCGGTCGGCGAGCGCCGTCCAGGCCGCCTCCCGGGCGTCGCCGTCCGGCGGCCGGCTCAGTGCCGCCGCGACCCGCGTCCAGACGCCGTCCGCGTCGGCGGCGGCGGCCAGGTCCACGCTCACCGCGGCGCTGGGGTCCGTGCCGGTACGGTCCGCGAGCGCGGCGCGTACGAGGGCGCTCTTGCCCACGCCCGCCAGGCCGGTGACCGTCAGCAGCCGGCAGCCGGGGGCCGCCAGCCTGGCCCGGACGTCGGCGATCTCCTGCTCCCGGCCGATCAGGGTGTCGTGGAGCCCCGGAGGCCCCTCGGGAGCGAGGTCGGCGTCCCACTCGCCGGGTGCCGTAGAGCGGGTCAGTTCCACGAGAATGCTCACCAGATTGCCCCCTTGGCAGCGTCGATCAGGTGGTCCCCCGAGAGCACCAACAACGTCGCCTCTTTCCGGTGCATCTCATCTCCCCGCATCGCGTGACCAGCGTGCGCTCCGCACATCCAGAACCGCTGAAGGATCGGTGGAAGAGCAGGCCCGGTCACGCGTATCCGCGCAGGTGCGCCCGCAGGCGGGGGGCCGGCGGGCGGGGGTGCCCCGGCGGCGGGCGGCCCCGGCCGCGTACGGCAGCCGGAAGGCGGCGGTGCCGCGGCCGGCTCAGGCGTCCGGTTCCCGGGCGCACGGCAGCACGGCGGCCACCGCGAAACCGGCCGCGCACGGACGGTGGCCCGCGGTGAGCAACCCGCCCACGCTACGGGCGCGTTCCCGCATGCCGGCGATGCCGTAGCCCTCGCGCCGCGGGCCCGCCGCCGGCAGCGGCTCCCTGCCGCGGCCGGCCGGTCCTTCGTCGGTGACGGAGACCGACAGCGCCTCCGCGTCCTCGTCGTAGCGCACCTCGACCAGCACCCGCACGCCGGGCCCCGCGTGCTGCACGGCGTTGGTGAGCGACTGCTGCACGATCCGGTACGCGGCCGCCCCCACCGCCTGCGGCACCTCCGGCTCCGCCGCGACCTCCAACCGCACCCGCGCGCCCGCCGACTGCGCCGCCTCGGCCAGTCCTTCGAGTCCCGCGAGCCCCGGCAGCGGCCCGGTGGCGTCCTGGCCGCCGTCGCCCGTGCGCAGCACCTGGAGCGTCGTGCGCAGCTCCGCGCGGGCGTGCCGGCAGGTGCCGGCGATGCCGTCCAGCGCCTCGGCGACGGCCTTGCGGTCGAGCCGGTCCGGATCCGAGACGAGGAGGTGGGCGGCGACGGAGGTCTGCACCCCGATCAGCGTGATGCTGTGCGCCAGCAGGTCGTGCAGGTCGCGGGCGATGCGCAGCCGCTCCTCGACCACGCGTCTGGCCGCGGTCTCCTCCCGGGTGCGCTCGGCCCGTTCGGCCCGCTCGACGATCGCGGAGAGGTAGTTGCGGTGCACCCGGGCGGCCTCGCCGAAGAGGGCGACGGCGATGATCCAGCCGGAGATCCGCAGGATGTCCATGGCGCGGCTCATGTCGACCGTCGTCAGCACGCCCGTCAGCGCGGCGAGCATCCCGCCGACGACCAGCGCGGTCCGCAGCCGGGGCCCGGCGAAGGCGAGCGAGTAGACGGCGACGACGGTGGCGGGCCCCGGCGCGTGGTGGACGTTCTGCAGTGCGTGGTACGGGAGTTGCAGGGCGATCACCGCCGCGAACGCCGCCATCGGCGCAGGACGCCGCCACGCGAGCGCGGCGCAGGTGGCGGCCAGCAGCACCCAGCCCAGCGCGTCGGGCCGGTGCGCGCCCTCCTCGACCTCCGCCAGCAGCGCGAGCCCCGCCGACATGGCCGCCACGGACACCGCGAGCGCTATGTCCCTGCGGAGGGGCATCACGAACCGCCCCTGTACCGATATCGGTGACGGCATGCGGTTCTTCCTCACCCGGACGGCCCGGTCGTGTCGTCGCGGGGAGGGGCTCCGGGCGACGGTGGAAGCCCCGCCGGGCAGCCCTTGGGGGTGCCGCCCGGCGGGGCGGGGACCGCGGGTTCCGGCCGGGGGAACCGGAGCCCGCAGGCTGGTGGGTTGAGCACCGCGCCGGCCGCCGGACGCCGCCCGTCGCGGACCCGGCCGGGGGGAGCGGGCCCGCACAGGAGGCGGACGCGCCGCCGCTACCCGGACACCTCCCCCACCCGTTCGGGACGACTGATGTTCCCGTGCTCGTACGTACCCAGCGTCCCGGCAGCCCGGGCAGGTGTCCTCGCTCCCGCGACCGAGACCGGCGCTACTGCCCCGGGCGGCCCGGGCGGGCCGCTACTCCCGCGGGAGTACCCGCCGGTAGTAGTGCGTCTCCCGGTCAGCCGCCGGGGGTGAGCTTCCTGGTCATCACCACGTGCGGACCGACGCCCTCGATGTCGAACTCGGCGCCGCGCACCTCGAAGCCGTGCTTCAGGTAGAAACCGGCCGCCGAGGTACGGGCGTTGCACCAGACCAGGTGCGCGTCGCGGGCCGCGGCCTCGGCGAGCCCCGCGGCCAGGACGGCGACGCCGTAGCCCCGCCCGCGGACGGCGGGCGCGCTGGCCATGCCGCGGAAGCGGTAGGCGGGGGTGCCGTCGCCGGGGAGGAGTTCGGGGCAGAAGGAGACGCAGGCCGCGAGCGCGCCCCGCTCGTCGTACGCGGCGAGGTGGAAGGCGCCCGGCGCGCCGTCCTCCGCGAACTCCGCCTCGGCGGGCGGGCGTCCGGGCAGCAGCACGGAGTGGCGCAGTGCGAAGATCTCGGCGACGTCGACCCGGGCGGTGCGGATGGCCATGCGCCGAGCATAGGCCGGGCCCGCGGGACTCCCGCCGGGCGGGGGGCGTTGCCCGTACGGCGGCGCCCTCTCCGCCGCACGCCTCGGGCCCGCGACCGTCAGGTGGACGGACGGCGGGCCCGCCGCGGCACGGTCCGCTCCCTACGCGATCAGGTCCGCCAGCGGCACCGCCGGGTCGCCCAGGCGCTCCGCATCGACCCGGGCGCCGGAGCGGACCAGGTTCTGGATGCCCTCGGTGACGTCCCACACGTTCATGTTCATGCCCGCGAGCACCCGGCCCTCCTTGAGCCAGAAGGCGACGAACTCCCGCCGCCCCACGTCCCCGCGGCACACCACCTGGTCGTACGAGCCGGGCGGCGCGTGCCCCGAGTACTCCAGGCCCATGTCGTACTGGTCGGAGAAGAAGTACGGCACCCGGTCGTACGTCACGTCCTGCCCGAGCATGGCGCGGGCCGCGGCCGGGCCGCCGTTGAGCGCGTTCGCCCAGTGCTCCACCCGCAGCCGGCCGCCCCCGGCGGCGGGGTGGAGGAAGGAGGCGACGTCGCCGGTGGCGTAGACGTCGGGGTCGGAGGTGCGCAGCGAGGCGTCGGTGGCGATGCCGCCGCCCTCCGCGCGGGGCGCGACGTCGAGCCCGGCGGCCTCGGCGAGCGCGGTGCGCGGGGCGGCGCCGATGGCGGCCAGCACGTCGTGCGCCGGGTGCTCCTCGCCGTCGTCGGTGAGCGCGGCCAGCACCATGCCGTCCTTGCCGGTGATCGCGGTGAGCCGGGCGCCGAAGTGGAACTTCACCCCGTGCTCGCCGTGCAGGTCGGCGAAGACCTGGCCGATCTCCGGGCCGAGCACCCGGTGCAGCGGCGTGGGCTCCGGCTCGACGACCGTGACCTCCGCCCCGTACGTGCGCGCCGCCGCGGCGACCTCCAGGCCGATCCAGCCGGCGCCCGCGATGACGAGCTGGCCGTTGTCCCGGCCGAGGGCGGCGAGGACGCCGCGCAGCAGCTCGGCGTGGGCGAGGCGGCGCAGGTGGTGGACGCCGGCGAGGTCGGTGCCGGGGATGTCGAGGCGGCGGGGCTCGGCGCCGGTGGCCAGGAGGAGCTTGTCGTAGTGCACCCGGGTGCCGTCGCCGAGGCTCACGGTCTTCGCGGCGCGGTCGAGCGCGGTGACCGTCTGCCCGAGGTGCAGTTCGACCTCCGCCTCCGCGTACCAGCCGGACGGCTGCGCGAAGACGCTGTCGCGCTCTTCCTTGCCGAGGAGGTAGCCCTTGGACAGCGGCGGTCGCTCGTACGGGTGGTCGCGCTCGTCGCCGATGAGGATGACCCGGCCGGTGAACCCTTCCGATCGCAGCGTCTCTGCTGCTTTCGCACCGGCCAGTCCTCCACCGACGATGACGAACGTCTGATGTGCGTCGACCACTTCACGCCTCCTAGTCCCTGGCCCCGACCATCCATTTTGCCGTGTCCTCGGCTGCGTTGCCGACACCGCGAGCCTCCCGCACCGGGGCGTGACGGCGGAAGGGGGAGGCGCGCCAGGGCTGGGCGGACGGGCGGGGCGGCGGACGGGACGGGCGGGATCGGGGGCGGGCCGCGAGCGGCGGCGGTGCAGGGGCGGGTGGTGGGAGAACGGGCTGGTGGGGGCGGTGACGGGCGGGTACGGGGGCGGGGCGGGACCCCGGTACGCGACCGGGGGCGCTCCGGCCTCCCCGCCCGCCCCCGTGCCCGACGGTGCGCCGGTGGCCGGAACTCGCCGTTCACCCCGGCGGCGGTCGTGGCGCCGGGGGCGCACCGCCGCCGCGTGCGGGGAGCTACCCGGTCAGCCGGGCGTGCAGCCGCCGCGCCGCCGCGTCCGTCAGCGCCGCGATCTGGTCCACCACCGCCCGCAGCCGCCCGGCGTCGTCGGCGGCCTCCTCGTACAGCGCCCGGAACTGCGGGTCCAGGCCCGCCGGCGCCCCCGCCGTCAGCGCCCCGGCCAGCTCCCCCAGCACCACCCGCTGGTCCGCGCGCAGCCGCGCCTGGTCGGGGCGCTGCATGACGAACCGGTCCGCGACCGCCTTGAGCACCGCGCACTCCAGCCGCTCCGCCCGCGGCACGATCAGCTCGGCGGCGTAGCGCGACAGCGCCCCCGTGCCGTAGGCGGCGCGCGTGGCGCCCTCGGCGGCGAGGCAGAACCGGCCGATGAGCTGGCTGGTGGCGTCCTTGAGACGGGCCTGCGCGGCGGCGGTGCCGTCGTAGCCGTGCGGCCACCACTCCTGGGCCAGCAGCCGGTCGAGCGCCTCGGCGAGTTCCGCGGCGTCCGTGCCCGGGGCGTACCGCCCGGCGGCGACGGCGAAGACCTCGGCCCGCTCGGGACCGGCGAGCAGCACCGCGGGGTCGAGGTGGCCGGCGTGCAGGCCGTCCTCGACGTCGTGGACGGAGTACGCCACGTCGTCGGACCAGTCCATGACCTGCGCCTCGAAGCAGGTGCGGCCCGCGGGACCGCCGGGCGCGCCCGCGCGCAGCCAGTCGAAGACCGGCCCGTCGTCGGGGTACACGCCGAACTTCACCGCGTCCGGGCCCGCCGGGTGGCCGCCGCGCCGCCAGGGGTATTTGGTGGCGGCGTCCAGGGCCGCCCGGGTGAGGTTCAGCCCGACGGACCTGCCGTCGTCGGTGAACCGCTTGGGCTCCAGCCGGGTGAGCAGCCGCAGCGACTGCGCGTTGCCCTCGAAGCCGCCGCAGGGCGCGGCCAGCTCGTCGAGCACCTGCTCGCCGTTGTGCCCGAACGGCGGGTGCCCGAGGTCGTGCGCCAGGCAGGCGGTCTCGACGAGGTCGGGGTCGCAGCCGAGCGCGGCGCCCAGCTCGCGGCCGACCTGAGCGCACTCCAGGGAGTGCGTGAGCCGGGTGCGGGGCGTGGCGTCGGCGAAGGTCAGGGCTTGGCCGCCCACGCCGTCGTCGCTCACGCCGGGCGTGACGACCTGGGTCTTGCCCGCGAGCCGGCGCAGCGCGGCGGAGTGCAGCACGCGGGCGCGGTCGCGCTGGAAGGCGGTGCGGCCGGGGCGCTTGTCGGGCTCGGGGGCCCAGCGTTCGAGGTCGGCGTCGGTGTACCCCATGCACGGAACGGTAGCCGGGCCGGTGCGCGGGGGTTCGGGCGGTACGGGCCGGACGCCCCGGTTCGTACGGGATGGGCGCCTCCGGTGCCGGTCGTGTGCCGTCCGCTACGCCGCCACCTCCGCGATCCGCGTCTCGTACGCCGGCACCGCCACCTCCTCGTCGTCCAGGCACCGTCCCGTCGCCAGGTCGAACCGCTGCTTCAGCAGCGGCGACGCCACGAACGGCCGGCCCCCCTCCGCCGGGGGCGCCGACCCGAGCAGCCCCCGCGACAGCACGTACGCACCGGTGAACGGGTCGCGGTTGCCGATCGCGTAGGCGTTGCCGGTGCGGCCGAGGAAGACGGCGACCTGGGTGCCGTCCGGCAGCAGCGCCGCGACGCCGCGGCCGCGGGTGAGCAGGGCGAGGTCGCACACCGGGTGCCAGCCGGCCGCGGTGCGGATCTCGACGCGCAGGACGGTCCGGGCGGGCGCGTACGCCGTCGTGGTCATGCGGAGGCTCCTTCCAGCGTCCCGCGCACCGGGATGGCGGGGCCTGACAGCAGGGTGAGGTCGGGCTTGACCTGGTCGCGCTCGGGGACGAACCGCACGGTGGGGTCCGGCACGCCCGGCGCGTTGACGAACGAGACGAAGCGCGCCAGCCGCTCGGGGTCGGCCAGGGTGGCGGCCCACTCGTCGCGGTAGTGCGCGACGTGCGCGGCCATCTGCTCCTCCAGTTCGGCGCCGATGCCGAGGGAGTCGGCGACGACGACGTCCCGCAGGTGGCCGAGGCCGCCCTCCAGCCGCTCCAGCCAGACCGAGGTGCGCTCCAGCCGGTCGGCGGTGCGGATGTAGAACATCAGGAACCGGTCGATGAGCCGGATCAGCTCGTCGTCGGCGAGGTCCTGGGCGAGGAGGTCCGCGTGCCGGGGGGTGGCGCCGCCGTTGCCGCAGACGTACAGGTTCCAGCCGTTCGCGGTGGCGATGACGCCGAAGTCCTTGCCCTGCGCCTCCGCGCACTCGCGCGAGCAGCCCGAGACGGCGGCCTTCAGCTTGTGCGGCGAGCGCAGCCCGCGGTAGCGCAGCTCCAGGTCGATGGCCATGCGGACGCTGTCCTGCACGCCGTAGCGGCACCAGGTCGACCCCACGCAGGACTTCACCGTGCGCAGCGCCTTGCCGTAGGCGTGCCCGGACTCGAACCCGGCCTCGACCAGCCGGGCCCAGATGGCGGGGAGCTGGTCGACGCGGGCGCCGAAGAGGTCGATGCGCTGGCCGCCGGTGATCTTCGTGTAGAGCCCGAAGTCGCGCGCCACCTCGCCGAGCACGATGAGCTTGCCGGGGGTGATCTCGCCGCCGGGCACGCGCGGGACGACGGAGTACGAGCCGTTGCGCTGGAGGTTGGCGAGGAAGTGGTCGTTGGTGTCCTGCAAGGCGCCCTGTTCGCCGTCGAGCACGTAGCCCGCGGCGCCGATCTCGGGCGCGAGCGAGGCGAAGATCGACGCGACGGCGGGCTTGCACACCTCGCAGCCGTCGCCGCTGCGCGCCTCCTCGCGGCCGTGCTCGTCGAGGAGGCGGACGTACGAGCTGATCCGCTTGACGCGGACGATCTCGTACAGCTCGGTCCTGGTGTGGGCGAAGCAGCGGCACAGGCCCTTGTCGACGGCGACGCCGCGGGCCGCCAGCTCGTCGTTGACCAGCGCGGTGAGGACCTTCTCGCAGGAGCCGCAGCCGGATCCCGCGCGGGTGCACTTCTCCACCTCGCGCACGGTGGTGCAGTCGTGTTCCGCGACGGCGCCGCGGATGGCGGCCTTGGTGACGTTGTGGCAGTTGCAGACCACGGCGTCGTCGGGGAGCGCGGCGGGCCCGAGGGCGGCGGGGGCGCCGGCGCCCGGGGGGAGCACCAACTGCTCGGGCGGTACGGGCGGCACGCTGCCGGTGAGCGGGCGGAGCATGCCGTACGCGTCGGTGTCGCCGACGAGGACGCCGCCGAGGAGGGTGCCGTCGCGGGCGACGACGAGCTTCTTGTAGAGGCCGGCGCGGGAGTCGGAGTAGACGACGTCGAGGCAGTCGTCGGCGGTGCCGAGGGCGTCGCCGAAGGAGGCGACGCCGACGCCGAGGAGCTTGAGCTTGGTGGAGGTGTCGGCGCCGGTGAAGGTCTTGGGGGCGGCGGCGGGGGCCTGTGCGGTGGCGATCGCGGCGGCGGCGGTCTCCGCCATCTCGTACCCGGGCGCGACCAGCCCGTAGACCCGGCCGTCCGCGGCCTGCGCGCACTCGCCGATGGCGAAGACCGCCGGGTCGGAGGTCCGGCACCGCTCGTCCACGGCGACGCCGCCGCGCTCGCCCACGTCCAGGCCCGCCTCGCGGGCGAGCCGGTCCCGGGGGCGTACGCCCGCGGAGAAGACCACGAGGTCCGCGGCGACCACCGAGCCGTCCGACAGCTCCATCCCGGTCACCGCGCCGGCGGCGTCGGTGCGGATCTCCTTCCCCGCGACCCCGGTGTGCACGTCGAGCCCCAGGTCGCCGATGGTGCGGCGGAGCGCGGCGCCGCCGCCCTCGTCGACCTGGACGGGCATGAGCCGTGGCGCGAACTCCACGATGTGCGTCGCCAGCCCCAGCCCGCGCAGCGCGCCCGCCGCTTCGAGCCCGAGCAGTCCGCCGCCGACGACGACTCCGGCGCTCGCCCCCTGCGCGTACGCCTCGATGGCCAGGACGTCCTCGACCGTGCGGTAGACGAAGCAGCCGCGGGCGTCCTTGCCGGGGACGGGCGGGACGAAGGGGAAGGAGCCGGTGGCCAGCACCAGCACGTCGTACGGGACGGTGCGGCCCGCCGCGGAGGTGACGGTGCGCGCGGCGCGGTCGACGGCGACGGCGGGGTCGCCGACGTGGAGTTCGATGCCGTGCTCCGCCATGAACCCGTCGGGGGTGACGGAGAGCCCTTCCGGGGTGGTACCGGAGAAGTAGGAGGTGAGGTGCATGCGGTCGTAGGCGGGCCGGGGCTCTTCGCAGAAGACGACGACGCGGTGGGTGTCGGTGACGCGGTGCTCGGCGAGGGCTTCGAGGAAGCGCTGCCCGACCATGCCGTGTCCGACGAGCACGAGGGTGCGGGAGTGCGGGGCGGCGGTCATGGTCCGGAACCTCCGAGGTGGTCGGTGAGCAGGTGGTGCAGCGGGGTGCCCGCGGGCAGCGGCGTGTCGCCCTCCCAGGCCCGGGCGAGGGCGCCGACCGCGGCGAGGTCGCCGAGGAGGATGCCGCCGACGAGCCGGTCGGCGCGGACGACGACCTTGCGGTAGACGCGGCGGGTGGCGTCGGCGAGGTGCACGACGTCGTCGCCGGGGGCCGGTTCGGTTTCGCCGAAGGCGGCGAGGTCGAGGGGGGTGTCGGCGGCGGAGAGTGTGAGGCGGGTCAGCGCGCGGGTGCCGGTGTAGCGGGGCTCCCGGGGGCCGGACCCGGTGAGGATGCGGGCGAGCAGGTCGGCCTGGTCGAGCGCGGGGGCGGCCAGTCCGTAGAGGACCCCGGCGTGCTGGGCGCAGTCGCCGATGGCGTGGACGGCGGGATCGGAGGTACGGAGCGCGTCGTCCACGACGACACCCGCGCTTACGTCGAGCCCGGCGGCCCTGGCGAGCCCGACGCGGGGCCGGACACCGCAGGCGAGGACGACGAGGCGGGCGTCGAGGACGTAGCCGTCGGCGAGTTCGACACCGGTGACGGCGCGGGTGGCGGGGGCCGGGCGCGGGGTGGCGGCAGAGCCGGTCAGGGGCGCGGCGGGGCCGTCGCCGGGCCCGGCGACGCGGGCGCTTCCGGCAGGGGCGAAGGCGGAGCCGTCCGCAGGCGCGGCGGGGCCGTCGCCGTCGGCCCTGCGGGCCGGGGGCCGTGCCGTACGGCGCGGGCGCCCCGGCGCCGCGGCGCGTGTCCGCACGCCCCGTACCCGGCACTCCGTGTGGACCTCCACCCCCAGCTCCTCCAGGTGGGTCCGCAGCAGCCCGGCCGCCGCCGGGTCGAGGTGGCGCTCCATCAGGCGCTCCCCCTGCTGCGCCAGCACCACCCGCGCGCCGCGGCGGGCCAGCGCCCGGGCGGCCGAGACGCCGAGCAGCCCGCCGCCGACCACGACCGCGGCGGCGTCCGGGGTCGCCGCCGCGGCGAGCGCAAGGCAGTCGTCCATCGTCCGGAAGGCGTGCACCCCCGCCGGCAAGGCGACACCGGCACCGCCGGCGTCGTCGCCGTCGTCGTCGAACAGCCCGCGCAGCGGCGGCAGCACCGGCCAGGCGCCGGTGGCCAGGACCAGCACGTCGTACGGCACCGCCCGCCCGTCGTCGCACTCCACCCGGCGCGCGGCGCGGTCGACGCGCACCGCGCGCACGCCCCGCAGCACGCGGACAGCGGGGCCCGCCGCAAGGTCGGGGAGGCGGATCACGTCCGGCGCGTAGTGCCCGGCGAGGACGTCGGCGAGCAGCACCCTGTTGTACGGGGCATGCGGCTCCTCCCCGACGACCGTCACGCCCGCCCCGGCACCGGCGAGCTGCCGCGCGAGCCGCGTACCGGCCATGCCGCCGCCGACGATCACGACGCGACGCCCGCCGGCGGGTGCGGCGGGGCCGGCGGGTGCGGCGGCTTCGGGCACGGGCAGGTTCATGCGCCCACCCTGCGGCGGGGCCGTTACCCCGCCGCATCACCACTGTTTCCGCGGCGCAACACTGCCCTCAGCGGCGGACGGGCGGCGCTGTGAGCGGCCGGCGGGCGGCGCGGGACCGCACACTTCGCTGCCCTGCATCCACCCGCACAAGATCGGGCTGGAGCCGGACCGCATCGCGCTGGCGTACAGACCGGGGCCCGGCAGAGCCGCAGCCTACGCCGCGGTCCCGAAGGCCATGGAGACTCTCCCCCGCGGTCGGTGACGCTGATACCGGCGTACACCAGGTCGAGCGCCCGGCGACGGCGCTCCGTCTCCCGGGGGCCGATCCGTGCCCCTGCCGCCCGTCACGGGGAGTGCGCGGGCGGCGGGGGTCCACGCCGGGCCGCCCTCCGCCCTCGCCGAGATGTCCGGCGGCGGGGGCGGGAGTTGAGCCACGCGGGGCGGGAGTCACGGGGGCGGCGGGGCGCGTTCGGGCCATGTGCTCGCCACGGGCCCCGCACCCCGGGGCGGGCCGTTAACACGTAGCCGCTGCGGGTTGCCTGAGCTGAAACTCGGCCCACACGACCTTGCCAGGGCCGGTGCGGTCGGATACTCCCCAGTCGTCCGCGAGCGTGGAGACGAGCATCAGCCCGCGGCCCCGGTCGTCGGTGTCCAGAGGCGTGCACACGTGCGGGGTGGCGATGCTGGCGTCGTGCACCTCGATGCGGACGACGCTGTCGGTGCAGATGATCCGAACGAGGAAACGCCGGCCAACGGGGGTGTGCTGCAGGGCGTTGGTCGCGAGTTCGGAGACGCACACGCGGATGTCGTCGGCCTGCTCGGAGGTGCATCCATCGATGTGACCAGCCACGAAACTCCGTGCACGGCCGACGGCCGCGGCGCTGCGGGGGAACATGCGCGAGTTCACGCGGAGTCCGCCCGTTCTGGGGTGGGCACGGAGTCGGGGTCGCCGCGGAACCGGTCAGCCGCGGCAGTCCGGCGGCGGATGCCGACACCGCGGCTCCGGTGCGGTTGGCCGCTGTCGTCCGGCTCTGCCTCGATCGCCTGTAGTAACTCCGGCTGAGGCGACAGGTGTTCGTACACCATGCGTCGACCCTCCTTACTCTCAGCATCGTCAGAATTCTCTCCCTAGCGTGCTCCCCACTCTCTGCGCCACGCAAGCAAATGCATGAAAGAATGAGAATTCTCAATCGTTGACGAGAGTGTGACCAAGGAGAGGGGAAGCGGCATGACACGCGCTGATCACGCACGGCAGACTGTCGGGCAGAACCACGGGAGCGGAGGAGAAGTGAGCGCACCGACAGTGCGACGGCGCAGGCTCGGCGCCAAGTTGCGCGCTCTTCGCGACGGGCGCGGCCTCACGTTGGAGGAGGCGGCCGAGCAGTCCGGCGGGCGGATCACCGTCGCGAAGCTGTCACGGCTGGAGACTGCACGGAGCGCGGCGAAGGCTGTCGACGTTGAGGCACTGCTCGATCAGTACGAGGTCACCGACACGGAGTTGCGGGCCGCCGTGCTCGCGCTGACCCGCGAGGGTGCCCGGCGCGGCTGGTGGCAGTCGTACCGCGGCGTGCTGTCACCTGTGTACGAGGATCTGATCAGCCTTGAGGCCGAGGCTGAAGCGCTGTACACGTGGCAGCTCTCCGTCATCCCGGGGCTGCTCCAGACGGCCGAGTACGCGCGGGAGATCATCGGGGCGACGGCGATGTCCGAGACTGTCGATGCCAAGGTAGATGCGCTGGTCGAGGTGCGCCTCGCTCGGCAGGCCGTCCTGACCCGTGAGAACCCGCTCGACCTGTGGGCGATCATCGCCGAGAGCGCCCTGTCCACGCAGTGCATGGGCGAGGGCGTCATGCGCGATCAGCTCGCCCGGCTGCACTTGCTGAGCAAGCGGCCGAACATCAGCATTCAAGTCCTGCCCACGGACAGCCCGCCGCACGTCGGGCAGTTGGGCTCGTTCTCCGTGCTCAGCTTCGAGGGACATCGGGACCTCGACGTGGCGCACTCAGAAAGCCTGACCTCGTTCGTGTACTTCGAGGACCAGGAACAGGTCAGCGCATACCGGGACGCCATCAGCCGGCTACGGGATGCCGCCCTGCCGGTCGAGGTGTCCGCCGAGCGAATCGCAGAGAAAAGGGATCAGGTATGAACCACATGAACGACGCCTCAACCCTCGCCGTGGCCTGGTGGAAGTCCAGCCACAGCGGCGCGCAGGCCGACTGCGTCGAGGTCGGCATCGTCGACGAACGGGCCGTCGCGGTACGCGACAGTAAGGACCCTGCGGGGCCGGCGCTGCTGCTGACCCGCGACCAGTTCGCCGGACTGGTCGACTCGGTCCGCGCGGGACGCTTCGAGGTCTGAGCGACATGACGAATCGCCCCCTGCACGGCCGTGCAGGGGGCGATTCGTCGCGCTCTCAGCCCAACGCTTCGATCGCCTTGAGGATCAGCGCCCGCGCTTCCGCGCCGTACACCGCAAGCTGTGTGAACTTCGCGAACGCCTGCTCGTACAACTCGATCTCGCTGGGCGCGGTGACTCGCACGCGCGCGGCCAGCAGTTCAACGTTGACCTGCGAGTCATCGAAGATCGTGAACGCCTCCAGCGGCCACATGACTGTCTCCCGCGGCATGGCAGTGGGCACGATGCCGAGGGAGACCGCGGGCAGCGTCATGCACGCGAGCAGGTTGCCCAACTGGCCCGACATCACGCCCGCGTCGCCGAGGCGATGGTTCAGCACGTGTTCCTCGACGAGTACCGCGAAGCGGTGGTCGCCTTCGCGGATGACCCGTGAGCGCCGCATGCGCGCGGCCACAGCCTCGCTCACGTCGTCCGGGGTGCCGCGGAAGCTGGCGATGGTGCCCATCAGAGCGGTGGCGTAGGCCGGCGTTTGCAGGTAGCCGGGTACGACGTTCGAGGCGTAGGTGCGGAAGGCTCTGGTGCGTTCGTACAGCGGTGCGGCGGCTTCCTGCAGTCGGCGTAGTCCGGTGCGTTGGAGCCGCCGCCACTGGACGTACATCTGGTCGGCCTGCCGGTTGGCGGCGATGAGGTCGGGAGCCTGCCCCTCGGCGTGGCACGCGGTGCACCAGGCGCGTATGTCGGCGTCGGACGGGGCAGTGTGGGCGTTCTCGATACGTGACGGCTTGGCGACCGACCAGCCGCAGCGCGCGGCGAGTTCCTTGCTGGTGATCCCCGCGTCCAGGCGCAGCTCTCGCAGCCGGGCCGCGAGAGCTGCACGCGCCTCTTGAGCACTGGACGACGGGGACATGGGCATCGGTGCTACTGGATCTCGTATTCCTCGTGCGGGATCGCGCGTGCCCAGACGTCCTCGAAAGCCGCGGCGCAGCGTTCGACGAGCGATCGATCATCCTGCAACTGCAGCCAGCTCGGCAAGGAGCGCCGGGACGCGCGCAACCGCGGCGACCACTCGGCCGCCACCGACTGCTCCGTCCTCATCCGCCGGCATCCCGCCCACTGAACTCCCGCCCCCTGGCCGACCGAATCCTTTGGCCAGGGGGCGGGCTCCGGCCGAACGACCGCACATCGGCCCGGCCGGACGCGCCCCCACCTGCCGCAACCTGCCGGCCCGGCAGGCGGGGCGCCACACCACCGCCCCGGGCGGTCCGGGGCGCGCCGGAGAGGAGGCACACCCGATGACCTTCAACAACCCGCTGACGATCACCCCCGCCGCCTGGGGCGACCCGGGCGACGAGGACGACAACACCGACATCGAGGACGGCGACGGCGGAGGCGGCAACCCGTCACCCGGCCACCGCTGACATACCCCGACATGTCAGTCCCCGCGGCTACGGTGCCGCGGGGGCCGACACAGACCGACAGGAGCAGCATGGGCAGCGAGCAGACCGGCACCGGCCGCGTCACCGTCTTTACGCTCACCCACCACTGGCCCGATCGCCGCTGCCTGCTCGCCTACACCACCACCGGCGACTTCGGCACCACAGCCATCGTCGGCGTCCTGCCGGTGCCGGAACTGGAACACCCCGAACTGCTGGCGGTCGCCGCCGCACATCACGCCCAGGGCCTGTACGGCTCCCGCCGCGGGCACGAGAACGCCTGCGCCGGCTGGGTGATCTGCACCGGCTGGTCCGCCCGCATCGGCGGCTCCGGCCCCCGCCTCGACGTCCAGCACACGGCGTGGAGCCTGCACCTCGACCGCCGCATCCCCCTGGCCGAGCAGATGTACGGCCACGACGTACTCCACACCGGCACCTTCACCCTTAACGACGACGAGCTGATGCAGCAGGCCCTCCAGCTCATCCGATGAACGTCCGCCGCCAGCACGGCGGACGGTCCCCACCAGCCCTCGGCCGGGGCCCCCGCCCCCGGTTACCCCGCCGCGGCCACCGCCTCGTCCACGCCCCGCTCCCGCGGGCCCAGATGGCGCGGGTCCGGCGTGAACACCGCGTCGTACGCCGCCTTCGCCGCGCCGGGGATCTCCCGCAGGCCGCCGTAGTACCAGGCCCCGCGCCGCGGCTCGTCCACCCCGACCCCGTACGCGTCGATGCCCGCCGCCCGGCACAGCGCCAGCGGCCGGCGGATGTGGAAGCCCTGGCTGACGAGCAGCGCCCGGTCGACGCCGAAGACGCGACGGGCGCGGGCGCAGGAGTCCCAGGTGTCGAAGCCGGCGTGGTCGCGGACGACGGCGGCGGCGGGGACGCCGAGGCCGACGAGGTAGCGCCGCATGGCGGTGGGCTCGTCGTAGCCGCGGGTGCTGTTGTCGCCGCTGACGAGGATGGCGTCGACCTTGCCGAGTTCGTACAGCTCGGCGGCGGTGTCGAGGCGGTGCGCGAGGTACGGGGACGGATCCTCGCCCCACAGCCCGGCGCCGAAGACGAGCGCCACGGGCGCGCGCGGCGCGCGCTCCGCGGCCACGACGCGGTCGCCGGCGGCGACGAACAGCCACGCCGGGGGCAGCAGCGCGAGGACGCACGCCAGCACCGCGGCCCGCAGCGCCCGCCGCTGCCCGGCCCGCGTCCGCGGCCACCGCGGCCGCGGCACGCCACCCGGCCCGCGCGCCCGTACACCGGGCCGCGCCCGCCCCGCCGGCCGCCGCGCCCCCGTCCCCGGCAGCCGCTCCCGTACGGCCACCGCGGCCCGTCTCGCCCGGTCCCCCCACAGCGTCCCCACGCGGAACTCCCCTCCCCGTCCCCTGAAACGAAGCCGCCCCTGATCCCGGTTCCACCCCGCCTCCCGGACGCCTCCCCACCGGGGGTTACGCTCGCCCGACGATGCCCGACATACCCCTGTTGACCCTGGTCATGCTCTGTCTCGCCGCCGCCGCGGCAGGCTGGATCGACGCCGTGGTCGGCGGCGGCGGGCTGCTGTTGCTGCCCGCGCTGCTGCTGGGGTATCCGCATCTCCAGCCCGCGTATCTGCTCGGCACGAACAAGGCCGTGGCCATCGTCGGCACCTCCGCCGCGGCGGTGACGTACGCCCGCAAGTCCCCCGTCGACGTACGGCTCGCCGTGCGCATCGGGGCGGCGGCGCTCGCCGGCTCCGCGCTGGGGGCGTTCTTCGCGGCCGGGGTGAGCAGCGACGTGCTGCGGCCGGTGATCATGGTGGTGCTGCTCGCGGTGCTCGCGTTCGTCGCGCTGCGCCCGTCGTTCGGCACGGACGCCCCCGCGACCGGCCCGGTGACGCCGCGCCGGATCGCCGCCGCGGTGGCGCTCGCGGGGCTGGGCATCGGCTTCTACGACGGGCTGATAGGCCCGGGTACGGGCACGTTCCTGGTGCTCGCGCTGACGGCCGTGCTGCAGATGAACCTCGTCCAGGCGTCCGCCACCGCCAAGATCGTCAACGTCTGCACCAACTTCGGCGCACTGGTGATGTTCTCGGTCCAGGGCACGGTCCTGTGGTCGCTGGCCGCGCTGCTCGCGGTCTTCAACCTGGGCGGCGGCTGGCTCGGCGCGCACATGGCGCTGAAGAAGGGCAGCGGCTTCGTCCGCGGCGTCCTGGTCGTCACGGTCGTCGGTCTGGTCGCCAAGCTCGCCTACGATCAGTGGGCATGACGGACTTCCTGACAGTGCTCACGACGACGGACGCCCGGGAGAAGGCCGATGCGCTGGCGCGCGGGGCGGTGGAGGCGAGGCTGGCGGCGTGCGCGCAGGTGAGCGCGGCGGTCACGTCGGTCTACCGCTGGCAGGGCGCGGTCGAGGAGACCCGGGAGTGGCAGGTGCTCCTCAAGACGACGACGGCACGGTACGCGGAGCTGGAGGCCCACCTGCGCGAGGCGCACGACTACGACGAGCCGGAGATCATCGCCACCCCGGTGACCCACGGCAGCGCCGGGTACCTCGCGTGGGTGGAGCGGCAGACGACGGCCTGACGCCGCGTACGCGACGCACCCGCCGCTACTCCCCCGCGGGACCCGCGCGCCCTGCCCGCTCGATCCGTACCGCGCACACCTTGAACTCCGGCATCCGCGACACCGGGTCCAGCGCCGGGTTCGTCACCGTGTTCACCCGCCCCGCGCCCGGCCAGTGGAACGGCATGAACACCGTGTCCGGCCTGATCGCCGTGGTGATCCGGGCCGGCGCCACGGCCCGGCCGCGTCGGGAGAGAACCGCGACCGGGTCGCCCTCGTCGGCGCCCACGCGGGCGGCCAGCTCCGGGTGCATCTGCACGTACGGCCCCGGTGAGGCCGCGTTCAGCTCGCTCACCCGGCGCGTCTGGGCGCCCGACTGGTACTGGGCGAGTACCCGGCCCGTCGTCAGCCACACCGGGTACTCCGCGTCCGTCTCCTCCGCCGCGGGCCGGTGCTGCGCCCCCGAGAACCGCGCCCGCCCGTCCGGCGTCGCGAACCGGTCGAGGAACATCCGCGGCACCGGCTCGCCGCCCTCCGGGCACGGCCAGAACACGCCGCCCTCCGCCTCGATCCGCGCGTACGTGATCCCCGAGTAGTCCGCCTTCCCCCCGGCCGACGCCCGCCGCAGCTCCGCGAAGACCTCCTCCGCCGCCACCGGGAACCCCGCCGCCCGCGCCGGCGCCAGCCGCTCGGCGAGGCCGCGCAGCACGTCGAGGTCGCCGCGTACGCCGGGCGGCGGGTCGGCGGCGCGGCGGCGCAGCAGCACCCGCCCCTCCAGGTTCGTGAGCGTGCCGGTCTCCTCCGCCCACTGCGCCACGGGCAGCACGACGTCCGCGAGCGCCGCCGTCTCCGACAGCACCACGTCCGCGACCGCCAGGAAGTCCAGCGACCGCAGCCGCCGTTCGACGTGCGCGGCGCGCGGCGCGGAGACCACCGGGTTGGAGCCCATGAGCAGCAGCGCCCGCACCCCGTCGGGCCCGGGGGCGCCGAGGGCGTCGAGCAGTTCGTACGCGCTGCGCCCGGGGCCCGGGAGGGTGCCGGGGTCGACGCCCCAGACGGCGGCGACATGGGCGCGGGCGGCGGGATCGGTGAGCAGCCGGTAACCGGGGAGCTGGTCGGCCTTCTGGCCGTGTTCGCGGCCGCCCTGCCCGTTGCCCTGTCCGGTGAGGCAGCCGTAGCCGGAGTAGGGGCGTCCTGGACGCCCGGTGGCCAGGCAGAGGTCGATCCACGCGCCGACCGTGTCGGTGCCCTTGGACTGCTGCTCGGGGCCGCGGGCGGTGAGGACCATGGCCGCCCCGGGGTCGCAGAAGAGCGCGACGGCCCGCCGCAGTTGCGGTACGGGCACGCCGGTGATCCGCTCGACCAGCTCCGGCCAGTGGGCCATGGCGGCGGCGCGGGCGGCGGGCCAGCCGGCGGTGCGTTCCGCGATGTAGGCGTCGTCGGTGCGGCCTTCGGCGATCACGAGGTGGAGCAGCCCGAGGGCGAGCGCGAGGTCGGTGCCGGGGCGGGGGGCGAGGTGCAGGTCGGCCTGCTCCGCGGTGCGGGTGCGGCGCGGGTCGACGACGACGAGGGTGCCGCCGTTGGCGCGCAGCTCGGTGAAGTAGCGCAGGGCGGGCGGCATGGTCTCGGCCGGGTTGGCGCCGACGAGGATCACGCAGCCGGTGCGGGGGATGTCGGCGAGGGGAAAGGGCAGGCCGCGGTCGAGCCCGAAGGCACGGGTGCCCGCGGCGGCGGCGGACGACATGCAGAAGCGGCCGTTGTAGTCGATCTGGGAGGTGCCGAGGATGACGCGGGCGAACTTGCCGAGCGCGTACGCCTTCTCGTTGGTCAGCCCGCCGCCGCCGAAGACCCCCACGGCGTCCGCCCCGTGCCCGTCCCGGGCCGCCGCGAGCCCGGCGGCGACGCGGTCGAGCGCCTCGGCCCAGGAGGCGGGGCGCAGCGGTGCGCCGGGGTCGTCGCGGCCGTCGCGTACGAGGGGCTGCGTCAGCCGGGCGGCGGAGCCGAGGACGGCGGGCGCGGTGCGGCCCTTGCCGCACAGGGCGCCGCGGTTGACGTCGAACGCCGGGCGCTCCCGCACGTCGAGCCCGTCGCCGGCGGCGGCCGGTGCGAGCGTCATGCCGCACTGGAGGGAGCAGTAGGGGCAGTGGGTGTCGACGGTCATGGGGTGAGGGTGCGGGACGGATGTCACCCCCGGTGGACGGGGGTATTACGGGCGGGGTTCGCCGTCCTCAGCGGCGGGGGCGCAGGGGAGTGAGCAGCCGTCAACAAGACGAAGCGGCGGGGAAACGGCGCCGCAACGGCGGTGGGGCAGGCTCGCCGTATGACGACCGCGGCAGAGCTGATGAGCAGGATCACCGCCGAGCTGAGCACGGGTCTTGCGGCGGCGGGCAGGGGACGGGGGCGCCCGACGCTGGTGGCGGTGGCGCACGGGAGCCGGGACCCGGCGGCGGCGCGTACGGTACGGGCGCTGCTGGCGGCCGTACGGGCGCAGCGCCCGGGGCTGCGGGTACGGCCGGCCCACGTGGAACTGAACGAACCGCTGCTGCGGGACACGTTGCACACGCTGACGGGCGACGCGGTCCTCGTCCCCCTGCTCTTCGCCCGGGGCCACCACGTCACGAGGGACATCCCGGATGCGGTACGGGCGGCGGGGGTGTGGCCCTCGGCCCGCGTCGCCGGCCCTCTCGGGCCCCATCCCCTCCTCGCCGCCGCGCTCGCCGGCCGGCTGGCGGAAGCCGGGTGGCGCGGTGACGGGGTGGTGCTCGCCGCCGCCGGGTCGCGGGCCGCCCCGGCGGCGGCCGACACGGCCGCCACCGCCGCGCTGCTCGCCGGCCGGCTCGGGGTGCCCGTGCTGCCCGCGTACGCCTCCGCGGCCGCGCCGACCGTCGCGGAGGCGGCCCGCACCCTCGCCGCCCGGGGCTGCCGCCGTATCGGGGTGGCCTGCTGCTTCACCGCCCCCGGCCTCTTCGCCACCCGCACCGCCGCCACCGCCCGCGACCTCGGTCTGACCGTAGCGGCGCCGCTCGGCGCCCACCCGGCGCTCGCCCGGCTCATACTCCACCGCTACGACGAAGAGCTCGCCCGCGCCGGCACCCGGGCCGGCGCCCCCGGCGCCCCGGCCGCCGCCACCGCCCGTGCCGCCGCCTGACGGCGAGCGGACAGCTCTGCGTAACCGGACTGTTGCCGCTCCGTCAACCTCGCAGTTCTATGGTGCGAAGGCGGCTCGCGGGCGGCTGTCCCCGGGCTCCCCCACCTCAAGGAGTGGATGGTCGTGGAGCGCCGTTCTTTCCTGCGCGGAGCGGTCGTCGGCGGTTCGTCCGCGGCGTTCGGCGGCAGTCTGTGGCGGGGTTCCGCCGCCGCGGATCCGGCGCAGCCGGGGGCCGGCCCGTACGGGGCGCCGGGCCAGGCGGACGGGAACGGGATCCGGCTGCCGCAGGGTTTCACCAGCCGGGTCGTGGCCCGCTCCGGGCAGCAGGTGGCGGGGACGTCGTACACCTGGCACCCCGCGCCCGACGGCGGCGCCTGCTTCGCCGACGGCGACGGCTGGATCTATGTCTCCAACTCCGAGGTCACCCCCTCGGGCGGGGCCGGCTCGATCCGCTTCACCGCCGCCGGCGAGGTGGCGGGCGCGTACCGCATCCTCTCCGGAACCCGGCAGAACTGCGCGGGCGGCAAGACGCCGTGGGACACCTGGCTCTCCTGCGAGGAGGTCGACCGCGGCTACGTCTACGAGACCGACCCCTGGGGCGCGAAGGCCGCGGTCCGGCGGGACGCGATGGGCCGCTTCACGCACGAGGCGGCGGCCGCGGACCCGGAGCGGCGGGTCGTCTACCTGACCGAGGACGTCTCCGACGGCTGCTTCTACCGCTTCCGGCCCACCACCTGGGGCTCGCTCTCCGCCGGCACCCTGGAGGTGCTGCGGATGGGCTCGGGCACCTCGGGCCCGGTGACGTGGGCGCAGGTGCCGGACCCGAGCGGGGCGTCGACGGCGACGCGCAACCAGGTCGCGGGCGCGAAGCGGTTCGACGGCGGCGAGGGCTGCCACTACGCGAGCGACAGCGGCATCTGCTGGTTCACGACGAAGGGCGACGGCCGCGTATGGCAGTACGACGCGGCCGCGCAGACCCTGGAGCTGGCGTACGACGACTCCCTCGTACCGGGCGCCGCCCCGCTCACCGGCGTCGACAACGTCACCGGCAGCCGCTCCGGCGACCTCTACGTCGCCGAGGACGGCGGCACCATGGAGATCTGCCTCATCACCCCCGACGACGTCGTCGCCCCGTTCCTGCGCGTCGAGGGCCAGGGCGGCTCGGAGATCACCGGCCCGGCCTTCACCCCGGACGGCACCCGGCTCTACTTCTCCAGCCAGCGCGGCACCACGGGCAGCTCCTCGGGCGGCCTCACGTACGAGATATCGGGCCCGTTCCGCACCTGAGCCCGCCCGCCCCCGTCACCGGGGGTTCCGCCACAGCCGTACGGCGCCGTCCTTGCGGTCGGCGCCCGCGATCAGCTTCCCGTCCGGGCTGAACGTCACCTCCTCGACCGCGCCCTTCCCCTCCTCGTCCTCCTCGCCGGTCTCCAGGAGCGCGCGCGGCATGCGGTCGGCCACGTTCCACAGCAGCACGCCGCCGCCGAGGGCGGTGGTGGTGGCGATGGTCTTGCCGTCCGGACTGAACTCCAGGTCCGCGACGGCGGTGAGGTAGTCGTTGCGGAGCATCCCCTTCTTACGGCCCGTGGTCACGTCCCACAGCCACACCTCGCCGTCGGGGTGGCCGACGGCGAGGGTCCTGCTGTCCGGGCTGAACGCCGCGGCCGTCGCCTCCCGGGGCTGGTCGAGGATCTGGCGCGGGCCGTCCTGGCCGTGTGGTTGCGGGTCGAGCTTCGCGACGTTCCAGAGCTGCGTGGTGTCGTTGCGGCCGGAGTTGCTCTCGGAGTCGTCGCCCGCCGAGGCCACCGTCCTGCCGTCCGGGCTGAAGGCGAGGGCCGTGACGTCCGACCTGTGGTCGAAGTACGCGACGATGTCGTCCGAGCGCTCGGCGGGGTCGAACAGGTACACCGAGCCGGTCCTGCTGCCGATGGCGAGCAGCTTGCTGTCCGGCGAGAACGCCAGGCTCTCGCCGCCCATGTGCAGGTAGTTGAGCGGCCGGTGCTTCGCCACGTCCCACAGCCCGGTCTGGCCGGTGGGGAGGCCGGTGGCGAGCAGCTTGCCGTCGGGGCTGTACGTGACGGTGCCGACGCCGAACACGTTGCCGGCCTCGTCGTCCTGGGTGAAGGCGGCGCGCTGCTTGCGGCGGGCGACGTCCCAGAGCCGGATCTTGCCGTCGTCGCCGACGGTGGCCAGCGTCTCGCTGTCCGGGCTGAAGTCGATGCCCGCGGGGCCGGCGGCGCGGGCGGGGAAGGCGAGGGTGCCGGTGGGCTCGTACGTGTCGTACGGGGAGTCCGCCTGCGGCTTGCCGGGGTCGCCGGAGGGCAGGAAGACGGCGATCAGGACGAGGACGAGAACGACGGCGACGGCCCCGCCGATCAGCAGCGCCAGGGGCGCGAGGGTGCCGGTACGGGCGTCGGGGTCCGGGGGGCGGGGCACGGTGCCGGGGGCGGCCGGGGCGGCGGCGGTGCGGGTGGCGAGGTCGTGCGGGCCGGGCGCTGCCGGCGCGGCGGGTCCGGCGGGGGGCGTGCCGGCCTCGTCGAGCGCCGTGGGCCGGGCGGACACCGTACGCTCCGCGTCCCCCGGGCCTGACGCCACGGCCGGTCCCGCGACGCCGGGAGAGGTGCCCGGCGCCGGCACCGCTAAGACGGTGGCCGGGTGTCCACCCGCGCCCGCGGCGGCGGCCAGGCGGCACAGCTCGATGACCTCGGCGGGCGTCGGCCGCCGCTCCGGATCCTTCGCCAGGCAGGCCGCGGCGACGGCCCGTACCGGCTCGGGACTTCCGTCGAGGTCGGGTTCCTGCTCCAGGATCCGGTAGACCACGCCGTGGTCCGTACCGCCGCCGAAGGCGTGCCCGCCGGTCGCGGCGAAGTGGGCGACGCCGCCGAGGGCGAAGATGTCGCCCGCCTCGGTGACCGTCTGGCCCCGGATGTACTCCGGCGCCATGTAGGCGGGGGTGCCGGTGCGTACGCCGGTGGCGGTCACGGCGGTGAGGTCCGCGGCCCTGGCGATGCCGAAGTCGATGACCTTGGGCCCGTCATCGGTCAGCAGGATGTTGGAGGGCTTGAGGTCGCGGTGGATGACGTCGGCGGCGTGGATGGACTGCAGCGCCTCGGCCACTCTGGCTATGAGCGCCAGCGCCGCGTCGGCGGGCAGCGGCCCGCTCTCGGCGACCGCGTGCTGGAGCGAGGGCCCGGGCACGTACGCGGTGGCGAGCCAGGGCTCGTCGGCCTGGAGGTCGGCGTCGACGACGGGCACGGTGTAGAGGCCCTGCACCCGCCGGGCGGCGGCGACTTCCTGTGCGAAGCGCTGACGGAACGCCGCGTCGCCCGCGTACTCGCGGTGCACGAGCTTCACCGCCACCGCGCTGCCCGCCGGCGTGCGCCCCAGATAGACGCGGCCCATGCCGCCCGCGCCGAGCACCGCCTCCAGCCGGTAGGGACCGGCCACGGCGGGGTCGGCCGCCCCCAGCGGCAGGTGCGGCGGCGCGACCGCGGACCACCCCGCGTCCCCCGTACGGCCGTGCGGCACGGCCGACTCGTCCGGTCGGGACATGCTCCCCCCTCACCCCCGGCGGCCTGCCGACCGCCTCGCCTGCCCGGAACCGCCACCCGCGGCCCCGTAGAGCGAACGACAGCGTAACGAACACCGCCCCGCCCGCGGTCCTCGCGGTGAGCGGCCGGTCTCCCTTCCCGCACGGAGCGCTTTCGTGTCGGCGGGCGCGGTGCACCGGGCGCGTTTACGGTGGTCGGGGGTGTGCGTACCGCAGGCGGCACGGCGCGCCGCCCTGACTGCCGTGTGCTCGACGGAAGGTGACCCATGAAGATCGCAGTCATCGGCGGAACCGGCCTGATCGGGTCGCAGGTCGTGAAGAAGCTGACCGCGGCGGGACACGAGGCCGTGCCGCATTCACCGTCCACGGGAGTGGACGTGATCACCGGCGAGGGCCTGGCCGAGGCGGTGGCCGGCGCCGACGTCGTCGTCAACCTGACGAACTCCCCGACGTTCGACGACGCCTCCCGGGCGTTCTTCCAGACCTCGATGGACAACATCCTGGCCGCGTGCCGGGGCGCCGGGGTACGGCACGCGGTGATCCTGTCGATCGTCGGCGTCGACCTGGTGCCCGGCCTGGACTACTACCGGGCCAAGTCCTTGCAGGAGGACATCCTGAAGGCCGGCCCGATCCCGTACTCCATCGTCCGCGCCACCCAGTTCATGGAGTTCATGGCGCCGACCCTGGCCATGACCACCGACGGCGACACCGTCCGGCTCCCCTCCACCCCGGTCCAGCCGATCGCCGCCCAGGACGTCTCCGACACGGTCGCCGAGGTCGCCGCGGGCAGCCCCCTGAACGGCACGGTGAACATCGCGGGCCCGGACGTCTTCCCCCTGGACGAACTCGGCCGGATCACCCTGACGGCCCGCCCCGACGGCCGCGCGGTCGTCACCGACACCACCGCCGGCATGTTCGCTGCGGCCCCCGGCGACGCCCTCCTCCCCCCGCCCGACGCCCGCATCGCCCCCACCCGCTACCGCGAGTGGCTCGCCTGAACCAGGGTCGAGGGGCGGCGCCCCCGCACGGGCGCCGCCCCTCTGGGAACCGGTCTGCCGTCGGGTGAGGGTCAGGGCAAACGCCGACGGTGGCCGGGGGATCAGGTGGCCGGTTGCGGCTTCCTGCCGGTCCTGGCGTCGCGGGCCGGCTTGCCGTTCGGGGAAGTCCCGTTCTGCGCAGCGCCGTTCCGCGTCCCGTTCGCCGCCGCGTGGGCCGCCGCCCGTGCCGCCTCCAGCCGGGCCACCGGGATGCGGAACGGGCTGCACGAGACGTAGTCGAGTCCCACGTCGTGGAAGAAGTGCACCGACTCCGGGTCGCCGCCGTGCTCGCCGCACACGCCCAGCTTCAGGTCGGGGCGCGTCGCCCGCCCCGCCTCCACCGCGTCGCGGACGAGCGCGCCGACGCCGTCCTTGTCGATCGTCTCGAACGGGGAGACGCCGAAGATGCCCTTCTCCAGGTACGCGGTGAAGAAGCTCGCCTCCACGTCGTCGCGTGAGAAGCCCCAGACGGTCTGCGTCAGGTCGTTGGTGCCGAACGAGAAGAAGTCCGCCGACTCCGCGATCTGACCCGCCGTCAGTGCGGCGCGCGGCAGCTCGATCATCGTGCCCAGCGACAGCTTCAGCTCCACTCCCCGCGCAGCCTCGACCTCCGCGATGACGGCCTCTGCCTCGTCCCGTACCAGCTCCAGTTCCTGCACCGTGCCCACCAGCGGGATCATGATCTCCGCCCGCGGGTCGCCCTTCGCCTCCAGGCGCTGCGCCGCCGCCTCCGCGATGGCCCGCACCTGCATCGTGAAGAGCCCCGGGATCACCAGCCCGAGCCGCACGCCGCGCAGGCCCAGCATCGGGTTCTGCTCGTGCAGCCGGTGGACGGCCTGGAGCAGCCGCAGGTCGTTCTCGTTGTGGTCCTTGCGGGACTCGGCGAGCGCGACCCGTACCGACAGCTCCGTGATGTCCGGCAGGAACTCGTGCAGCGGCGGGTCCAGCAGCCGCACCGTGACCGGCAGCCCGTCCATCACCTCGAAGAGCTGCACGAAGTCCCGCTGCTGGTGCGGCAGCAGCTCCTTCAGCGCCGCGTCGCGCTCCTCCTCGTGGTCGGCGAGGATCAGCCGCTCGACCAGCTCGCGCCGCTCGCCGAGGAACATGTGCTCGGTGCGGCACAGCCCGATGCCCTGCGCGCCGAAGCGGCGGGCGCGGGCGGCGTCGTCGAAGTTGTCGGCGTTGGCCCGGACACGCAGCCGGCGGATGCGGTCCGCGTACGACATGAGGCGGTGTACAGCGACGACGAGTTCGTCGGCGTCCTCGGCGCCCGCGTGCATGCGGCCCTCGAAGTACTCCACGACCGGCGACGGCACGACCGGCACCCGGCCGCGGTAGACCTTGCCGCTGGAGCCGTCGATGGACACGACGTCGCCCTCGTCGATGACCTCGCCGCCGGGCGCGGTCAGTTGCCGCCGCTTGGTGTCGACCTCCAGCTCCTCCGCGCCGCACACGCACGTCTTGCCCATGCCGCGGGCGACGACGGCGGCGTGCGAGGTCTTGCCGCCGCGGGAGGTGAGGATGCCCTCGGCGGCGATCATGCCGTCGAGGTCGTCGGGGTTGGTCTCGCGGCGGATGAGGATGACCTTCTCGCCGGAGCGCGACCACTTCACCGCCGTGTACGAGTCGAAGACCGCCTTGCCGACGGCGGCGCCCGGCGAGGCGGCGATGCCGCGGGCGAGCAGGTCGCCCTTGTGGCCGTTGTCGAACCTCGGGAACATGAGCTGCGCCAACTGCGCCCCGTTGACGCGCTGCAGCGCCTCGGCCTCGGTGATGAGCCCCTGGTCCAGGAGCTGCACGGCGATACGGAACGCCGCCGCCGCGGTGCGCTTGCCGACCCGCGTCTGGAGCATCCACAGCTTGCCGCGCTCGATGGTGAACTCGATGTCGCACAGGTCGCGGTAGTGCGTCTCCAGCGTCTCCATGATCCGCATCAGCTCGTCGTAGGACTTCTCGTCCAGGTCCTGGAGCTTGGCGAGCGGCACGGTGTTGCGGATGCCGGCGACGACGTCCTCGCCCTGCGCGTTCTGCAGGTAGTCGCCGTAGACGCCCTGCTGGCCGCTGGCGGGGTCGCGGGTGAAGGCGACACCGGTGCCGGAGTCGGGGCCGAGGTTGCCGAAGACCATGGAGCAGACGTTGACGGCGGTGCCGAGGTCGCCCGCGATGCGCTCCTGGCGGCGGTAGAGCTTGGCGCGCTCGCCGTTCCAGCTCTCGAAGACGGCCCGTACGGCGAGGTCCATCTGCTCGCGCGGGTCCTGCGGGAACGGCCGTCCCGTCTCCCTGGCGACGATGTCCTTGAACGTGCCGACGAGGGCTTCGAGGTCGGCGGCGTCCAGCTCGACGTCGGTGGCGACGCCCTTGGCGCGCCTGGCGTCCTCGATGGCGGTCTCGAACAGCTCGCCGTCGATGCCCTGCACGGTGTTGCCGAACATCTGGATGAGGCGGCGGTACGAGTCCCAGGCGAACCGCTCGTCGCCGGCCTGGGCGGCGAGTCCCGGCAGGCAGGCGTCGGTGAGGCCGATGTTGAGGACGGTGTCCATCATGCCGGGCATGGAGAACTTGGCGCCGGAGCGTACGGAGACCAGCAGCGGGTCGTCGGCCTGGCCGAGCCTCTTGCCCATGCGCCGTTCGAGGGCGTCGAGGTGGGCGCTGACCTCGTCGCGGAGGGCCGGGGGCTCGGCGCCGCTGGCGAGGTAGACCTTGCAGGCGTCGGTGGTGATGGTGAAGCCCGGCGGGACGGGCAGGCCGAGGTTCGTCATCTCGGCGAGGTTGGCGCCCTTGCCGCCGAGGAGGTCCTTGAGGTCCTTGTTGCCCTCGTGGAAGTCGTAGACGAACTTGACCACGGCGGCCTTGGCGGAGGCGGCCCCTTTCCCCGGGGACTTCTTCGCTGCCTTCTTCTTATCCGGCTTCGTTTCCGGCACGGGATCGACTCCTCGTGTGGGACCCCTGGCGGGGAGCTGCCCTGACGGCGAGGAACATACCCAGATCGAAGGCTCCCGGGGATGAGGCGTAGACGATCACGAGGGGGTTCGGCCCTCACACCTGGGATCCTGTCGGCGACCGGGAGCCGCGCCCCTTCTTCACTTCTCTTAACGACGATCCCGGACGGGCGGCTATCGGCAAGCCGGGGCGGGTCATCCGCGTTACGGAACGCGTCGGTGGCTTCGAGGGGTGAAGGAATGAGAGTGGCACTCAGTGCCGCGCATACGAGAGATGACGTCCACATTTGAGCGCTCGTTTGAGCGCAAGCCCTATCAAGCGTGGGGAGAATCACGCGATCGGACGGGCAGGATCTCACGATGTGGACAGCGGTCCGTGCGAAACACGGGCCGGCCCGCCCGGAGCCGGAGGCGGGCGGGCCATGCTCCCGCAACGTGCGTACGTGCGCCCCCGGTTCTGCTTGTCGACCCGACAGACGCGCGCTAGTTTTGCGTGCCAACCAGACTTAATAGCGCGATGACGCGTTGACACCTCGCCGAGGGAGGCGCTCGCATGAGCGGCGTGGAACACCGTCTTCTCTTCCACGGCGGGGCGTTCGCCGCGGTGACCCGCGCCGGGGACATCACCGGCGCCCGGGGCACGCAGCCGGACGGCTTCTTCCTCGGGGACACCCGGCATCTGAGCCGCTGGCAGTTGACGGTGGACGGCGCGGTACCGACCCTGCTGGTCGCGGAGCCCGCCGCGGCCGTCCTCGTACCGCCCACGGGCCGCGACGAGCCGCCGCCGCACACGGTCTTCCGCGAGCAGCGCGTCGAGGGCGGCGCGCTGGTCGACGTCCTGCGCGTCACCTCCAACCGCGCGGAGCCGGAGAAGCTGTGGCTCGCGCTCACGGTGGACGCGGACTTCGCCGACCAGTTCGAGTTACGGGCCGACCACCGCGTCTACGGCAAGTCGCACGCGGTACGGGGCCGGGAGGTGCTGCCGGCGGGCGTGGAGTTCCACTACCGCCGCGGCGGCTGGCAGGCGAGCACCACGGTCACGGCGGAGCCGCCGCCGGATGCGGTGGAGGAGACGGGGAGCGGCGCACGACGCCTGGTGTGGCACCTGAAACTGGACCCGCACGAGACCACGGAGCTGACACTCCGTGCCGCAGCCCGTCCGGGGGCGGGCCCGCTGCCGACGGCGGGGCCGGGGACGGTGACGGAGGACCCGGCGGAGGAGGACCCGGCCGTGGACGCAGCGGCACGCCGGGCGGCCACGGACGCCGGCGCCCGGGCCACGGGGACGGAGGCCGCGGAGGCGGCAGTCGGCGCGGCCCCGCGGCCGGCCGCCGTCGCCGCATCGCGGCCGGAGGCCGCGCCCGGTGCCGCAGACGTGCCGCCCGGTGCCGCCGGCACGGCCCGTACCGCCGCGACGCCCGTCCCCGCATCGCACCACCCCGCCCCCTGGCCCGGCCTCGCCCAAGCCGCCGAGCAGGGCCTCGCCGACCTCGACGGGCTCCTCATCCCCGCCGCCGGACCCGGCGGCGGGCAGGTGCGGGTGCCGGCGGCCGGGGTGCCGTGGTACCTGGCGCTGGTGGGCCGGCACGCGCTCGTGACCTCGCTCTTCGCACTCCGCCACCGCCCCGCGCTCGCCCGCGCCACGCTCCTCGCGCTCGCCGCGACCCAGGCGGAGGAGGCGGACGGCGAGCCGGGGAAGATCGTGCACGAGGTGCGCCACGGCGAGTTGGCCCACTTCGGCCAGGTGCCGTACGGGCGCTACTACGGGGCCGTCGACACCACCCCGCTCTTCCTCGTCCTCCTCGGCGCGCTCACCGGGCACACCGGCGACGACAAGCCGGCCCGCCGTCTGGAGCCGCAGGCCCGTGCCGCGGTGGAGTGGATGTTCCGCGACGGCGGCCTCGGCGACTCCGGCTACCTGCGCCACCGCGCCGACGACGGCCGCGCGGGCACGGGACCGGCGAACCAGAGCTGGCGCGACTCCCCCGGCGCCCTCTGCGCCGCCGACGGCACCCGCGTCACCGGAGCCCTCGCGCCCGCCGCCCCCCAGGGCTACGCCTACGCCGCCCTCGTCCACACCGCCCGCCTCGCGAGCACCGCCTGGGCCGACCGGCGGCTCGCCGACCGCCTCACCGCCGCCGCGGACGACCTCCGCGCCCGCTTCCTCACCGACTTCTGGCTCTCCGCCCAGGACTTCCCCGCCCTGGCCCTCGACGGCGCGGGCCGCCCCGCCGACGCGCTGGCCTCCGACGCCGGGCACCTGCTCTGGTCCGGGCTGCTGGATCCCGAGCGGGCGAGGCGGGTGGGACGGCGGCTGCTGGAGCCGGACTTCTTCTCGGGCTGGGGGGTGCGGACCATAGCCGCGGGGCAGGGGGCGTACCACCCGATGGCCTACCACCGCGGCAGCGTCTGGCCGCACGACAACGCGATCCTGACCCTGGGTCTGGCCCGCTACGGCCTCCACGAGGAGGCCCGTACGGTGGCGAGGGCCCTCACCGACCTGGCGGCCCACAGCGCGGGCCGTCTCCCGGAGGCCACCGCCGGCTACCCCCGCGCCTCCCAGCCCACCCCGGTGCCCTTCCCCCACGCCGCCTCCCCGCAGTCCTGGTCGGCGGCCGCCCCCCTCGCCCTGCTCACCGCCCTCACGACCGCGGGGAACCCGTCGGGGGGTCTGCCGTCGTGAGGGCGGTGTTCCGTCAGGCGGGCCCTGCGCCCGGGGTGATCGTCATGCCGACCGACCCGTAGTCCGGGCCGACGTGGTTGTCGCCGTAGAACCTCACGCCGGTCGAGGCCGAGGTGACTTCCATGACCCGGGTCGAGGAGCCCGTGAAATCGTTGCGGGTGATCGACACGTCGTCCGGCCCGTCGAGCTTGATGGACTGGTTCCAGCTGTCGCCCATCTCGTTGTCCGCGACGATCCAGTTCTTCATGCCGTCGGTGTTGCCGCCGGAGTTCCCGCCGCGGCCGTAGTCCTCGACCATCAGCCACTGGTGGATGCTCGGCACGCTGTTCTCGCGGTCCGGGTTCGCCGGGCCGACGGCCTTGTTGCCGCGGATCTGCACGTCGTCACTCGCGATGGGGTGCGAGCTGGACACCCACGTCTGGATGAAGTCGGTGTGGCTGTCACCCGGGTCGCCGGTCACGAAGTCGACGGCGGTGTTGTAGAGGATCTTGTGCCGGTTGCCGAAGAACGTGACGGCGTTCAGGTCGCCGGGGCCCTCGACGCCCTTGATGTCGTTGTTCTGGATGGTCACGTCGGTGTTGTCGTCCGAGTAGATGCCGTACTGCTGCTCGGCGTCGACCCGGCAGTTCTGGATCACCACGTGGTCGGCGTCGATCAGCACGCCGCCGCGGATGGTGTTGCCCTGGCAGTCGTAGACCTTGGGCGCGGCGGAGGTGCCGCCGGATTCGATCTCGAACCGGGAATCCCGGTCCGGAACGAGGATCGCCCCGGGCGGCGTCGCCACCCCGCCGACGCCGAGGGACTGCCCGGGAGGCTGCGGATCGCCACCGGGCTCCCCGGACACGGCCGCCTCCGTGATGCTCGTCCACTTGGACGAGTCGGAGGAGTCGTTGCCGTGCCCGACGATCCGTACGTAGCGGGCGGACCCCTCGGCGAAGTCGTACGTCTCCAGGCTGCGCGTGGTGCCGCTGCTGGTCTCCCGGGAGAGCACGGTCGACCACGTCGAGCCGTCCTGGGAGAGCTGGACGTCGAACGTCGACCTCCGGCTGTCCCCGACGTACCAGGCCAGCGCTACCGAGTCGACGGTGGTGACCGAGCCGAGGTCGAAGCGGATCCAGACCCCGTCACCGGCCCCTGACCACCGGGTGGAAAGGTCACCGTCGATCGCGTTGGCCGGCACGTTGCCGTCGTGGGAGCTGGCCGTCGCCGCCGAGATGGGCAGGGTCGCCGCCGACGCGGCCGGGGCGAGCAGCGCCACCGAGCCGACTGCGGTGCAGGCGCAGAGCGCGGCGGTGAGCATGCGTCTCACTGATGCGCCTTTCCTCCGTGCCGCAGGCGTGCGCGGGGACGGGCGTAAGACCGGAGGAGATGTCCGGGTGTTCGGATCGTTCACGTGCGTCTCCTTGGAGTACGGGCGGGAAGCGGCACCCGTGCCGGACCGGATCGGCCGGCACGACGGGCGACGACCGGCGGCGACTGGGCCGCCACCGGTCGTGTGGCGCGTCCTACGCGGCGCTCGGGCCGACGTCGGCCGCGGTGAGGGGGGCTCGCGTGACGGCGGACGACGACCGCTCGTCGGCTCCGGCGTCGACGGCGCCGGTGCGGGCCTGACCGTCCATGTCGTCGGTCACGAACGCGAAGCGGCCGGTGCCGGCGTCGATCGCCGGGCTACCCGCGCCGATCCGGTGCACCGGCCCGTCGGGGGCCAGCAGCGGATCGGCCGCCCTGACGGCGTCGGAGGGCACGGTGACGCCGATCGTCGCCGATCCGGTCGGCCACGCGATGTTGCCGGCGTAGGTCATGTCCACCGGCGCCTTGAGTTCGTTGAACAGCTTGCCGGTGCCGCCGGTGACCACGTTGTCGGCGACGACCGAGTCGACAGGCGCGAGCCGGTAGTTGGCGCCGACCTCGATGTTCGACACGTTGTCCACGAAGGTGTTGTTCACGACGGTCGCCCGGTAGACGCGCCAGTGCGCGTTCAGTGCGCCCGAGGTGTCGACGTCGCCGCCGTCGATCTGCAGCGCGGCGTCATGGCCGGTGCCGGTGAGGCCCTCGAAGTAGTTGTTGTAGATCTTGTGGTCCTGGCCGTAGAGCCGGATTCCCCCGGTTCCCGCCTTTCCCTCCCCGAGGAAGAAGTTGCCGTAGAAGGCGCCGCGGTTCCCGTGCCGCTGTGACAGCACGCCCTGCGAGGTGCGGAACGTGTTGTGGCGGACGATGTTGTCGTTGCTCTTCACGGAGACGATCTCCGGATCACCGTCGCAGTCCTCGAAGAGGTTCGACTCGACGACGGTGAATCCGCTCGACTGGGAGATCTCGCTCCAGCCGACCCGGATGGCTTCCATCTCGTTGGCCGCCCGCGGGCCGATGTTGCGGAAGTGGTTGTGGTCGATGCGATCGTGCTGCGACTGCTGGGTTTCGGATCCGTCGATGGTGATGAAGTTTCCCAGTTGGTGCTTTTCCTCGAAGAGGTTGTGATCGATCCGGTTGTGGTGGCTGTTCGCGCCCTGGATGATCACCCACTTCAGCGAGGATTCCTCGGTCAGCCGGAAGTGGTTGCGGGTCAGGCGCACGTTGTTCGAGCCGGTGATCTTCAGCGTGTCGCTGTTCGTCCACTTCAGGCCCTCGAAGGTGACGTACGAGGAGCCGGCGACCTCCAACTGCCCGTCCGTGACCACCGCCCGGCCGCGGTTCTCCGCGACGACGGTGATGGGCTCGTCGGCGGTGCCGTTCCTGCCGCTCATCTTGCCGATCGTGTACTCGCCGTCCGCGAGGACGATGCGGTCCCCGGCGCGCGCGTCCCCCATCGCGTCCCGCAACTGGTCCGAGTCGGCGACCTCGACGGTACGGCCGGGGCCGGGATCGCCGGGATCACCGCCGTCGCCGCCGTCGGCTCCGTATATCGCCGTCTCGGTGATGCTGGTCCAGTCGTTGGAGGTGTTGCCGTGGCCGACGATGCGCAGATACCGGGCGGTGGTGTCGGCGAAGTCGTACTTCTGCGGCTGGAGCGTGGTCCCGCTGCTGGTTTGGCGGCTCAGGACCGTTCTCCACGACGATCCGTCGTCGGAGACCTCGACGTCGAAGGTGTTCTTCCTGGTGTCGCCCTGGTGCCAGGCGATCGACGTCGACCCGGCGGTCTTCGCCGAGCCGAGGTCGTAGCGGATCCACACCCCGTCGCCCTCGGCGGACCAGCGGGTGCTCAGATCGTTGTCGAGGGTGTTGGCCGGCACGTTGCCGTCATGGGCGCTCGCCGTGACTCCCGTGACCGGCACCGGAGCACCCGGGGAGTCCCCTCCCGGCGTGACCGGATACGTCCTGACCCAGTCGACCTCGAAGACCGCCGGGCGCAGACCGCTGTCGCCGGTGAAGTTGTCGAGCTGGATGACGAGGTTCCCCAGCGGCATCTTCTGGATGTCCCCGCGGTCGGAGTTCGCGCCGTCCGCCAGCCGGAACCATTCGGCACCGTCGACGTAGCCGACCAGCGCGTCCGGCGTCCACTCGAACGCGAAGTTGTGCCACTGCGTCATGTCCACGGGGCAGAGCTCGCGGTATTCCTTCTCGTCCGAGGGGCTCTCCGGGTAGTGCAGGAACGCCGAGAGACACTGCGCGTCGGGGTTCGAGTACTCGACCCAGTCGTACTCCCCGTTCTTGAGCCGGTCGCCGGCGGTGGGCCAGATCAGGTGCAGGGGGTGGTAGAGCCCGCCGGAGGAGCCGGTGTTCCGCGAACGGGAGCGGATCTCCCAGCGTGCGTACTGGGTGTCACGGCTCTGCCTGATCCATCCGGTGTCGCCGTTCGCCTCGCCGCGCATGGTCATGATCCCGTCCGCGACGGTGCTGTTCTTCCCGCACCTGCGGCCGTTCCCGGCGTGCCCTTCCCAGCACTGGGCCGTGCCGCCGACGGTGCCCGACGGTACGTCCCACTTCTCCGGGTCGACCGGTCCGGTGTAGTCGAACTCGTCGGAGATCGGCAGTGGTTCGCCCCAGCCGTACCGCTCTGCCGCCTCCGTCGGGTCCCCGGCCCCCTGGCCGTCGTCGTGGGTGACGCTCAGGTCGTAGATCTCCACCTGGCCGTAGTTGTCGTCGCTGCACGGCGACGAGCGTTCGCAGTCGGCCTGGGTGTACGCGCCCGCCTTGAAGTAGCCGCCTTCGAAGTCGGCCGCGAGCGTGGTCTGCAGCACTCCGTTGTAGTACGCCTTGATCTCGCCGTCGCCGACCACGAACTTCGCCTGGAACCTGTCGCCCAGCGCGTAGTCGTCCGTCACCAGCTTGTAGTTGCTGTCGTCGGGAGAGGTGACGTAGAGCTTGCTGCCTTCCAGGCGGAAGACCGACACGTCGTCGTCGGCGTCGTGGATCTGCCCGGCGACGACGTGCGGCTTGTCCGCGGGAAGGTCCGTGATGGCCTGGTCGATCACCATCGTGTGCGTGCCGGAGGTCGACGACCAGCTCGCCTTCGTCTCCCCGGAGTCCGTCATCTCGCGCAGCTCCGAGCGGGGGTAGTTGGACCCGCTGGTGGTGACCCCGTTGACGGCGGCGCGGAACTGGACGGCGTCGCAGTCCGGCGTGGCGGTGAACCAGGGGTCGTTCGCGTACGTGGCGAGTTCCGGCTGGTAGACGTTGGTCGGCGACTCCTCCTCGCCGACCGGCAGCCCGATGTACCAGTCCGTCAGGTCCAGCACGTCGGCCGGGTAGTCACAGGAATCGCCGCCGCCGTCGGCTCCGTTCAGCGCCGTCTCGGTGATGCTGGTCCAGTCGTTGGAGGTGTTGCCGTGGCCGACGATGCGCAGATACCGGGCGGTGGTGTCGGCGAAGTCGTAGTTCTGCGGGTGGAGCGTGGTGCCGCTGCTGGTCTTTCGCGACAGGACCGGCGTCCACGACGATCCGTCGTCGGAGACCTCGACGTCGAAGGTGTTCTTCCTGGTGTCGCCCTGGTGCCAGGCGATCGACGCCGAGCCGACGGTCTTCGCCGAGCCGAGGTCGTAGCGGATCCACACCCCCTCGCCCTCGGCGGACCAGCGGGTGCTCAGATCGTTGTCGAGGGTGTTGGCGGCCACGTTGCCGTCGTCGGCGCTGGCCAGTACTCCCGCGACCGCCAATCGGGGACCCGCCTCGGCCGACGCGACGGGGTGGTAGGCGGCCGAGACTCCGAGGGCTAACAGCCCCACCAGAAGCGCACGATGTATTCGTCTCACAGGGCCTCACTGTGGTTGAGGGGATGACCTGCCGGGCTTCAGAATCCGGGCCACGCTGTCAGACACGGGCGGGGACCGGTCCCCGAACGCCGCACCCGGATGCCGTCAAGGGGATGCGGGCCGCGCGTTGCGATGAGTCCCCCGGAGTTCGCCGGTCTTACTGTCGAACCCCTTACCGAGGAGGACGTGCGATGCGCAGCGTGACGTATTCGATGGCTGTTTCACTCGACGGCTTTGTCACCGGACCCGACGGCGGCATCGACTGGGGGGCACCCAGCGAGGAGGTCTTCCGCCACTCCATCGAGGAGATCCAGGACGTGGGCGTTCATCTGATGGGGCGGCGGCTCTACGAGACGATGCTCTACTGGGAGACCGCCGCGCAGGACCCCTCCTCCCTCAGCGAGACGGAGCGGGAGTGGATCAGGTTGTGGAACCCGCTGCCCAAGGTGGTGTTCTCCCACACGCTGACGGAGGTCGAGGGCAGCGCGCGGCTGGCCTCCGGAGGGCTGGCCGAGGAGATCGCGCGGCTGCGTGAGGAGCCGGCTGAGGGGGACATCGCGATCGGCGGGGCGACGCTCGCCGCGGAGGCGGCGGAGCTGGGGCTGATCGACGAGTACCGGATCAGGGTGAACCCGGTGCTGCTCGGCGGCGGCACGCCGTTCTTCGCCCGTATCGAGCGCCAGGTGGACCTCGAACTGGTGGAGACCCGCACCTTCGACTCCGGCGTCGTCTACCTCCACCACCGCGTACGCCGCTAGGTCGTTTCCCCCGTGTCGTCAGATCGGCGGTCCGGGTGCGTCGTCGCCCAGGGCCCCGCGGCCACCCACCGGCCGGCCTCGGTGAACGCGGCCGCCGCCCAGTCGCGGGCGATGAGCTGCGACTCCGCCTCCGGCAACCCGGCTTCTGTCGCCGCACGCCGGTGGTCGGCCTTGACGCCGACGGCGCTGGGAGTCGGGTTGTCCGTGTTCCGCGAATCGGCGGCCCCTGCCCCCCCCAGTCCTGGCAGCCCCCTCTGGTCCTCCTCACCTCCCTCACGACGACGCAGTGCCGGTCCGCCCTCGCCGCGACGTGAAATCCCCGAGCAGTTCCCGGCCGGCGACGGTGAAGGGGTGGTCGGCTCCCAGGCTGCGCTCCCGCCTCGCCAGGACGTCCGTCATGATCTCGATCCCCGCGGCCAGGCGGCCCCGTGCGACATGGGTGCGGGAGAGCAACTGCCGGGCGGAGAGCGTGATCGGGTAGTCGGGGCCGAAACGCCGCAGGTACGCCTCGGTGACCAGCCGCGTTTCCCGCTCGGCCGCATCGAAGCGGCCCAGTCGGTACAGCGTCCAGGCGCGGTTGTGCCGGGCGCCCAGGGTCACGGTGTGATCGGGGCCGAGGATGCGGATCGCGATCCGGTCGGCCTCCTGCTGGGTGCCGCGGTGCGGGGCGAGGTCCTGCAGCACCCGGGCAGCGTCCTCGCGTGGCAGTACGCCGATGTGCTGCAGCTCGGCCCCCGGCCACCAACGGGCGGCCGAGCGGCGCGTCGTCACCACGACCGTGCCGCGAGGGCTGGTACGCAGCCAACTTCCGTCGCGGAGGATCTCGGGTTCGTCGGCGTTGTCCAGGACGAGCAGCCAGGGCTCCACGGAACGGTCGAGGTGCTGCCAGACGAGGTCGGCGGCGGGGCGCAGACCTCCGCGGGCTGCCAGCAGTTCTCCGTATCGGGTCTTCGCCAGTGGAATCCGCCACATGAGAAAGCTCGAACGCGGACAGCCTTCAAAGAGCGCGGATTCGCCAGTTGGGAAGCCTTCGCGGCAGGTGAGTGGGACCGTGCCCTCTCCCTCACCGACGAAAGGCGCGACACCTACGCACAGCAGTTCCAGGAGGCAGCGCGGCTCGGAGTCGTGCAGCGCCGCCTTCGCGTAGTGGAATTCCCGGTGACCCCGTACGTGCAGTGGGAATTCCATGTGCTGCGCGTACGCGTGGAATTAGGTGACAACATCAGGGTGCTGGATGCCAGCAAGATCGCGGACATCGAAAAGCACCGCCCCGTTCCCGAAGTGGTGATTCTCGGGGACGTCTCCATGTACGAGGTGCTCTACGACGACGACGGAAACGCGATGGGGTCCCATCGCTTCACCGATCGCGCCCTGATCGAAGAAACATCGGCCGGGTTCGACGCCTTGTACGAACGTGGCGACGACTTCCACGACTTCTTCGCCAGGGAGATCGCCCCGCTCGCCGCGCCCGCGGTCGCCTACGGGGACGCCGGCCGCTCCACGCCGTAGCGGAGGGTCCGGGAACCACCGCGCGCGTCGCGATACGCCGCTAGCCGCTTGCGGCGCTGCTCCAGGGGCCGTCCGGGGCGAGGTCGGCGAGGACGGCCTTCAGGTGCGGGGGTTCGAGCGGGTCGGGGAGTGCGGGGATGTCGGGCCAGGCGATCCAGGCGTGGCCGGCGAGGGTGACCTGCTCGTCGGGGAGGAGACCGGTGCGGCGCAGCGGGGGGCGGTCGTCGGGGTAGCGGGCGAGGAAGAAGTGCTCGGTGCCCACGAAGTGGGTGCCCTTCCAGTGGAAGTCACGCGCGACGGGCACGCCCCGCTCCGCCACGGCGGCGGGGTCGAGTCCGGTCTCCTCGGCGAGTTCGCGCCGCGCGGCGGCGAGCGGCGTCTCGTCCGGCTCGATGCCGCCGCCGGGCGGCTCCCAGATCAGCGCACCGTCGAAGGGGTCGCGCCAGCGCAGCAGCAGTATGCGCTGGGCGGCGTCGAGGCAGATGACCCGCGCGGCGGGCCGATGGGTCGTGTCCACCACTCCGAGGCTAGCCCCGGGGGGAGCGGGCCGGGAGCGCCGGGCCATAACCCAGGAGGCGGAGGTCCGAGGGCCCGGCCCCCGGTTTCGGGTAGGGGCGGGGCGGGGACCACCCCCCGCCTCAGCCGCCCGACGTGTCCAGTTCCGCCGCCGCGTCGACCTGCGCGCACTCGTACGGGTCCGCCAGCCAGCCCTCCGGCAGCACCACCTTGTTCCGCCCCGCCGTGCGCCCCCGCGGGCCCTCCGCGCCCTCCGGCCACGGCTGGTCCAGGTCGAGGGTGCCCAGCAGGTCGTCCAGCTCCGCCAGCGTGCCCGCCATCGCCATGCGGTGGCGCAGTTCCTTGCCGACCGAGAAGCCCTTCGTGTACCACGGCACGTGCTTGCGGAAGTCGATCACGCCCCGCCGCTCGTCGCCGAGCCACTGCCCCAGCAGCTCCGCGTGCCGCAGCATCACCCCCGCGACCTCCTTGAGCGCCGGCCGCGCCGACGGCTCGGACGACCCGTCGAACGCCGCCACCAGGTCGCCGAAGAGCCACGGCCGTCCCAGGCAGCCGCGCCCGACCACCACCCCGTCGCACCCCGTCTCGCGCACCATCCGCAGCGCGTCGGCCGCGGACCAGATGTCCCCGTTGCCCAGCACCGGGATCTCCGGCACGTGCTCCTTCAGCCGGGCGATCGCGTCCCAGTCCGCGGTACCGCCGTAGTGCTGGGCCGCCGTGCGGCCGTGCAGCGCGATCGCCGTCACGCCCTCCTCGACGGCGATCCGGCCCGCGTCCAGGTAGGTGAGGTGGTCGTCGTCGATGCCCTTGCGCATCTTCATCGTCACCGGCAGGTCCCCGGCGCCGGCCACCGCCTCGCGGAGGATCGCCCGCAGCAGGTTCCGCTTGTACGGGAGCGCCGAGCCGCCGCCCTTGCGGGTCACCTTCGGGACGGGGCAGCCGAAGTTGAGGTCGATGTGGTCGGCGAGGTCCTCGTCGGCGATCATGCGGGCCGCCCGCCCGGTGTACACCGGGTCCACCCCGTAGAGCTGGATGGACCGCGGCTTCTCCGTGCCGTCGAAGTGGACGAGCCGCATCGTCTTGGCGTCCCGCTCCACCAGGGCCCGCGTCGTGATCATCTCGCTGACGAAGAGGCCCCGGCCGCCGGAGAACTCCCGGCACAGCGTGCGGAACGGCGCGTTCGTGATCCCCGCCATGGGCGCGAGCACCACGGGCGGGGAGACGGTGTGCGGGCCGATCTGCAGCTCGGACATGGGACTACCTCGTTGCGTACGGGGACGGGACAGGGACGGGACGGGGACGGACCCTCCATTGTCCCTCACCGCGGGCAGGACCGCGTACGCACCGGCCCGCGGCCCCTGACCAGCGGCCCGTCAGCGGCCCGTCAGCGTGCCCTCAGCGGTCCCCGTCCCGCCGGACCCGTACCGCCAGCGCCAGCTCGTCCATGTCCTGCGCCGCAGCCGCGAGCCGCCCCACGTCGGAGCTGAGGGCGCGGACCAGGACGTCCACGCCGTGCGGCTCGGAGCGGAACGCGTAGTTCAGCGAGCAGCCGAGCGTGCCGTCGCCCGGGTCGGTGAAGTAGCGCATGGCCCGCAGCCCGTTTCCCAGGTGCGGGTGGCGGAAGAGCTCCACGATCGGCGCCTCCACCGCCTCGGCGTCCATCGACCGCACCAGCTCCCGCAGCCGGTCGTTGCGCTCCCCCGCCGTCGCCAGCCCCCACACCGCCAGCGGCACGGGCGCCTGCCGCGGGTCCGGCAGATACAGGTACAGGTCCTGTCCGGGGAAGACCGTGCCCGCGCGGGTCGCGAACTCCAGCAGCGCGTCCCGCAGCCGCGCCACCTCCTCCTCGTCACCCGGCTCGACGTCCGCGAGCGTCCACCACGCCTCCGCGAACGCCTCCGCCCACTCCGCGGGCCCGGACCACGGCATGCCCTCCCACTGCTGCGGCACCCACAGCCACTTGGCGTCGTCGTAGTCGACCTCGATCCAGCTCACCGGCTGCTCCTCGTCCAGCGGAAGGTGGTCATCAGGGCGTCGAAGAGCTCGACCAGCACGTCCGCGAACTGCCCCTTCGGATCGCCGTCCGCGAGCGTGCTGAACCCCACCGTCACCCACCGGGTGTCGTCCTCGGGGACAGCCAGCACGTAGTCGACGCGCCGCGAAGCGTACTCGCCGCCCTCCTCGCCGGAGCCGCGCGCGACCCGCTCGTTGCGGTAGCCGACGGACCCGTCGACGGCCGCGGGCTGCGACTTCTCCGCGTCGGCGAGCAGCCGGGCGAGGATCAGCGACGGGTCGGCACCCGTGGCGAGGGTGATCTCGGAGACGACGAACGAGGCGGCGACCGTCACGCCGTGCATCTGCTGGACGGGGAGGTAGAGGTCGAGGCCGCCGCTCTTGCGGGCGTCGGCTGCGGCCTTGCGCAGCCGCCGTACCAGCTCCAGGCGCACCTGCGGTATCCGGTCGCGCGGCATGTCGTCGGGGAGGTCGGCGACGGCCTCGTCGACGATCCGCATGATCGCCTCGTCCGTGCCGTCGCGCAGGGGGATGCGGGACCAGTTGGGCGGCAGCACGAGGGTGTAGCCGACGGCGGCGCCCTCGTCCCGGTCCTTTACGGACCTCTCTGTACGGTCCGCGGGCGCTGCCCGCCCGGACGGTTCCCTAGGCGCCGCGTCCTCCGGCCGTGTCGTACGCTCCGGCTGCCCGGCCCGTTCCGTACGCCCCGGCCGCTTGACGTAGTCGATGCGTCCCGCCTGCTCAGCCACCGCCTGCTCCCCCGCTCTCCCTCTTGCGCCGCTTCTTCTCCGCATGGTGCGCCCGCACCCGCGCGTCCCGCTCCCGCCGCTCCCGCGTGCGCCGCCGCTCCGCCCGGTCCGTACGCACCGCGGACACCACCCCCGTCACCAGCGCCACCCCCGGCACCGCGACCAGCGCCACCGGCCCCGTGAAGTACGCGGCGATCATCAGCAGCACCGACCCGAAGACCGCGGTGACCTCCAGCTCGCCGTCGCCCACGTTCCGTACCGCCGCCGTGACCACCGACCGCACCAGCACCGCGACCGCCGCACACAGGAGCCCCCGCTCGGCCCAGGCCATCGCGTCGGCGGTCCCGTCGAGGAGCGCCGCCAGCGCGACGAGCACCGCCCCCGCCGCGAGCGGCACCAGCACGGCGGCGCGGGCGGCCACCAGCAGCGGCCCGTCGGCGCGCCCCCGCGCGGACGGGGTGGTGCGGCGGGGCAGGAAGACCATCGGCTCCTCTTCACGTCGGGTGCCCGGCCTTCGGGCGTTACGGCGCCGGCTGCCTCACCACGTCGAGCCGATCGGCGCCTTCCAGGTGTCGCCCTTCCAGTCGTTGTACGAGTCGTTGAACGGCTTGAAGGGCAGCATGTCGCTGCTGCCGAACGCCTTGTCGCCGAGGTCGACGATCGTACCGCCCCAGGCGGCGCCCAGAGAGGCCGAGTACGCGGCCCCCGCCTTCGCCGCCGTACCGCCGCTGACCAGGCCGGGGAACCGGTCCGAGATCCGCCCGATGTTGCGGATGAGGGACAGGCCCTCGGTGTCGCCCATGTTCAGGATCTTGCCCAGGCGCCCCACCGACGGCAGGTTCTGCGGCACGCTCGTCGCCTGCCGCCGCGCCTGCGCCTTCAGCGCGTCGATCTGCGCACGCGCCGAGCGCTTCGCGGCGGGACTCGCCGTACGGCTGCTGAGCACCCGGCCCAGGGCCTGCCGCTGCGCGGACGACCGGGCGAGGTTCTGGGCGACCTGCTGCGAACGGGCCCCGGTCGCCGCCGTCTTCGTCAGCGCGTTGGTGCCCTTCAGCGCGGCCATCCCGGCACGGCCGAGCCCCATCGTCAGCAGCCCGACGGCGTCGACCAGCACCTCCATCCAGCTCGCGTTGCCCGTGGCCGCGAGCAGGGCTCTGCCCCCGACCACCAGCAATCCCGCGATCAGCAGGAACGCCACCACGTTCAGGCCCGGGATGAACAGCGAGATGATCGCCACCGCCGTGGCGATCCAACTGATCACGTCGATGACGATCTTGATGATGTCCGCGTACTTGTCGACGAAGTCCTTGACGTTGTCCCACCAACTGTCCTTGACATCGTCATCGATGGACTTCTTGATCCGCCCGGCGGCGGTGTCGGCGTCCCTGTCCCGCGCGGACGTCGCCCGCCCGAGCATCCGGCGCGCCTCTTCCAGCTCCCCCTCGGCCGCCCCGTACGCCTTCTCCCGCCGCTTCTCCGCTTCCTTCTCGTCGTCGGTGGGCTCCGGCGCGTCCGGCGAGGACGCCTGGTCCGGCGGCTTGTTCTGCGCCATCGTCCCGGCGGCACTCTGCGCCTTCGTCAGTGCCCGCTCGGCGGCCTTCTGCGCCTCGTCCAGATCACCCGCCCACGTCGACAGATGCCCGGCGACCTCCTTGTACCGCCCGGAGGTCTTCTCCATCTTCCCGGCCAGATCGGTGGCGGCGCTGCGCAGCTTGTCGGCGTACTTGCCCTTCAGGGCACCGTCTTTGCCGATGTCGCGCAACTTGCCGACCTGCGACTCGATCGTCTCGCCGATCTTCTTCAGCCGGGCGGCCTCATCGCGTATGTCCTCGACGTTCCCCGGTACGGGATCGGAGTCGGCGAGCGGCTGCCAGTCGGTGGGGCGGGCCATGACCGTCACTCACCCTTGCATTCCTGCTCAAGCTTCTTGTCCGTCTTCAGGAACGACTGATGGACGCTGCTCGCCATCTCGCCGACCGACTTCACGGACTCCAGCACCTCTTTGCGGTGCCGGTCCCAGTTGGTGGTGAAATCCTCCATCGCATCCGCGACGGTGCCGGATCCCCATATTCCGCGCAATTGCTCCTGATGATCCTCGCAGCTTTCGAACTCCCGCTTCACGATGCCGAGATCACGCTCGATCACCTGAAGGCGTTCGTAGTCCACGCAGAGATCGCCCATGTTCGTCCCCCTGAGGTCTTACGTCGCTGGCGGCAGGGTACCGGCGGTCGTACAACCGCGCATGTATCGACTTCGTACGGCACATGAGCCACTACCTTCGGTCACATGAAACAGACACGACGGCCGGATCCTACGACTCACCACGCACGTTCTATGGAGCGGAGTTGCGCCGACTGCGCGAGGATGCGGGATTGTCACAAGAACGGCTCAGTGAGCGGGTGTTCTGCTCACCGGCGTACATCGCTCACTTCGAGAGTTGCGTGCGCCTGCCGCAGGAGGAGATCTCGAAGCTGCTGGACGACCTCTTCGGGACGGGGGAGCACCTGCAACGACTCTGCCTGTTGGCGCGGAGGAGTTCGTATCCGGACTACTTCACGGATGCGGCGGATCTGGAGACGGTGGCGACGCACCTGTACGACCACGCCCCGCAGCTTGCCCCGGCCTGCTTCAGACACGGGAGTACGCCCGGGCAATCTACGTGGCCACCGCACCGTGGATGCCCGACGATGTGATCGAAAAGCACGTCCAGGCTCGCCTGGAACGCCAGCAACTGTTGAGGGCCCCTGAGGCCCCGAAGATCTGGGCGGTCCTTCATGAGGCGGTGCTCCGCACAGCCTTCGGAGGGCCCGAGGTCGCAGCAAAGCAGCTACGCCACATCGCGGATCTGGCCCGCGCGCGCCGGATCGTCGTGCAGGTGCTCCCCTTCGAGGCGGCGGCACAGGGCTTCATGAGCGGCATGGCGAGGATCATGAAGTTCGCCGAAGGCCCGTCGATGGTCTACGAGGAGGGCACCCACAGGGGCAACTTGATCGACGATCCGGCCCTGGTTGCCCGATACCAGGCGTCCTACGATCTGATCAGGGCCGCTGCTCTGTCGCCGATGGCGTCCCTGGAGATGCTGGAATCGGTGGCAGAAGGCTACGAGAGGTCATGATCACCTGGCGTAAGTCGTGGTACAGCAATGGTGAAGGCGGAGAGTGCGTGGAGGTCGGCTCCTGGCGTAAGTCGTCGCATAGCAACGGCAGCGGCGGGGAATGCGTCGAGATCGGGGAAGGCGTCCCCGATCTCGTGCCCGTCCGTGACAGCAAGGACCCCGACGGTCCCCCACTCCTCTTCAGCACCGCGGGATGGACCGCATTCCTCTCCGCCGTGAAGAACGACGAGTTCTAGCCCGAAACTCAACCCCGCAGCGCACCCCACGTATCGGGGCCCACCTGGCCGTCGACCGCCAAGCCCTCGGCGCCCTGGAACTTCTTCACCGCCGCCTCCGTGCTCGGGCCGAACGCTCCGTCGACGCCGGCCGAGCCGAGGTCGTAGCCACGCGCGTGGAGGATGCACTGCACCTGCACCACGCGTTCGCCGTTGTCGCCCCGCTGCGTGAGGGCGGTGCCCGAGTAGTACGTGCAGGAGTCCCACGGGTCCGCGGGCGGGGCCGAGGTCGTCGGGCCGCTCGTCGGCTTCGCCGAGGTCGCGTCGGGGCGCGTGGGCTCGGGGGTGGGGTCGGCGGTCTTGCCGGGGGTCTCGGTCGGCTCGGAGGTGCCTGCGACGGAAGGGCTCGGGGACGGGGATGTGGACTCCTTGCCGTCCTCCTTCTCCTCGGCCGGCTTCATGTCGCCCCGCTGTTTGCCGTCCCCGGCCGGGGCGCTCGAACTCCGGTCCGCCCCCGCGGCGTTCTCGTCGCCGTCGTCGGAACCCACCCACCCCGGCACCGTGAACGCGGCAGCCGCCACGGCCGCCACCGCGACCGCGGCGCCGGCCAGCACCAGGGGTCGGCGGCGCCGCGGCGGTCGCCGCCCGGGGGAGGTGTCCGCCGAGCCGGGAGAGCCGCCCTGCCCGTGCGGGGTGAACTGCGGCCGTCCGCCCTGGCCGTACGGGGCGGCCGCCGCGCGGCCCGCCGCCGCGTTCAGGGCCTCCGGCGGCATCGACGGCGTATGCGACTCCGGCGCGGGCCCGAACCCTCCCCCTACGCCTGGGGGCGTGGGGGTACCCCCAGCCCCCGCACCGCCGCCGGAACCGCCCGCTCCCGCGCCCGTACCGCCGCCGGTCGCGGTGAGCGGGCCGCCCAGGCGCATCGTCTCCGCCGGGTCCGGCAGCGGCTCCCCCGCCGCCACCGCCGCCAGCAGCCGGCCCGCGCGGAGCGCGTCCGCGCGGCGGTCCGGGTCCTTCTCCATCAACTCCCGCAGCGCACCGGTGAGCGCGCCCGCGCGCTGCGGCTCCGGCAGCGGGTCGACGACGATCGCGCTGATCGTCGACCACGTGGAGGAGCGGCGGAACGGCGACATGCCCTCCACCGCCGCGTACAGCGTCGCGCCCAGGGACCACACGTCGGACGGCGGTCCCGGCAGGTCGCCGCGGGCGCGCTCCGGCGACAGGTAGTCGATGGAGCCGACCATTTCGCCGGGGGCGGTCAGCCGCGTCGTGCCGTCGTCGCCCGGGTCGTCCATCGCGGCGATGCCGAAGTCGGTGAGGACGACGCGGCCGCTGCGGGCCAGCAGGATGTTCGCGGGCTTCACGTCGCGGTGCAGGATGCCGGCCCGGTGGGCGGCGGCCAGCGCGTCGACGACCTTCGCGCCGATACCGGCGGCCTCCGCGGGGTCGAGCACGCCCCGTTCACGGATGACGTCGTCCAGCGACGGTCCGTCGACCAGCTCCATGACGATCAGCGGCCGGCCCTCGTGCTCCGTGACGTCGTGCACGGCGATCACGCCCGGGTGGTCGACACGGGCCGCGGCCCGCGCCTCCCGCTGCATCCTCAACCGCAGCTCGCCCGCGTCATGCGCGGCGACCTCGCCGAACGCCCGCAGTTCCTTCACCGCGACCTCGCGGCCCAGGACCTCGTCCACGGCACGCCACACCGTGCCCATGCCGCCCCGGCCGAGCTGCCCCACCACGCGATACCGTCCGGCGAGCCGCCGACCGGCCCCCGCTTCGCTCTCCCCCACAGCCGCCCTCTGCCGTTCGGTGCGCGCACCGTGTCCGATGCGCGCACTGTGTCCATGCTTCGGGAGGCAGCCTAACGGGCCCGGGTGACAACGGAGTCGGAAGCGTCAGCCGGGGCGCGGAGCCCGCGGCGGTACGGGGGCGGGAGCTGCCCCCGTACGCCCCCGGCTCACTTCCCCGCGCCCCCGTCCCCGGCTCCGGCCCCGACCTCGGCAGCGGCACCCGCACCCTCTCCGGCACCCGCACCCTCTCCGGCACCCGCACCGGCCAAGTCCTCGGCGCCGGACCCGTCGTCGCCTCCGGCCCTGCTCTCGCCTCCGGCCGCCTTCCCGCCTCCGGCCTCGTCCTCGCCTCCGGCGCCCGCCGCGCCCTCCGCGCCCCGCAGTGCCGTGAACGCCAGCACCGCCACCGACAGCGCCAGCAGCGCGCTGATCACGCCCACCGCCGCAAGACCCCCCGCGAACGCCTCCCGCGCCGCGCCCAGCAGCTCCGCGCCCCGCTGCCCCGGCAGCTCCTCCGCCACCGCCACCGCGCCCGCCAGAGTGTCCCGCGCCGTCTCCACCGCCGCCTCCGGCGTGCCCTCCGGGACGCCGCCGCCGACATCCGACCGGTACACCGCCGTGCCCACGCTCCCCAGCACCGCGACGCCCAGCGCCACACCCAGCTCCGAACTCGTCTCGCTGATCGCCGACGCCGCCCCCGCCTTCTCCGGCGGCGCCGAACCCACCACCATCTCCGTACCCAGCGCGAGCACCGGCCCGATACCGGAGTTCACCAGCGCGTACGCCACGACGATGAGCGCGATGGCCCCCGCGTCACCCGGCTCGACCCGGGTCAGCAGCAGGTACCCCACCGCCGACGCCACCAGCCCCGCACCCATCACCGGCCCCGGACCGAACCGCCGCGCGAACACCGGCGCCGTCACGGAAGCGGCGATCAGCACCCCCGCGGGCGGCAGCAGCCACAGCCCCGCGCGAAGCGCCGACTGGCCCTCGACCATCTGGAGGTACTGCGTCACGAACAGGTACGTGCCGCTCACCGCGACCGTCCCCACCAGGATGATCAGCAGCGCGCTGCGGAACGACCGGTCGGCGAACAGCCCCAGGTCCAGCAGCGGGTTCGCCAGCCGCCGCTGCCTGCGCACGAACAGCGTCCCCGCCGCCACCCCCACGACGGCCGCCAGCAGCGGCAGCACCGCGAGGCCGTGAGCCAGCTCCTTGATCGCGTACGTCACCGGCAGCATCGTCACCAGCGACAGCACCACGCTCGCCGCATCCACCCGGCCCGCGTCCGGATCCCGCGACTCCGGCAGCAGCAACGGCCCCGCCACCAGCAGCAGCACCATCACCGGGATACCCAGCAGGAAGGCGGAACCCCACCAGAAGTACTCCAGCATCGCGCCGCCCAGCACCGGCCCCAGCGCGACCCCCAGGGAGAACATCGCCGCCCAGATCGCGAACGCCAGGCCCCGCTGCCGCGGGTCGGGGAAGAGATTGCTGATCAAGGAGAGCGTCGACGGCATCAGCGTGGCACCGGCCACCCCCAGCAGCAGCCGGGCGGCGATCAGCGCCTCGGGGCTCGGGGCGTACGCGGCGGCGACGGACGCGGCGCCGAAGGCGGCGGCTCCGATCAGCAGCAGCCGGCGGCGGCCGACGCGGTCGCCGAGGGTGCCCATGGTCACCAGGAAGCCGGCGATCATGAAGCCGTAGATGTCGATGATCCACAGCATCTGGGTGTTGCCGGGCTGCAGATCGGCCGCCAGATGCGGCACCGCCAGGTGCAGCACGGAGACGTCGAGGGCCAGCAGGACGGTGGGCAGGGCCAGCACCGCGAGCCCGGCCCACGCGCGCAGCCCGGCGCGCTCGCCGGAGCCGCCGGGATCGGGGGCGTCGGTGCCGGTGGTGAGGTCGGTGTTCACGGGAATCCCTTCGAGGTGGCCGGGTGCTGCGGACCCGACTGTGCGGCCCGCCTCTCTCGGTCCGCTCCAGATCCGCTCTCGGCCCGGCGCCCCGCAGCCGGGAGCGGCCCACCGCGCACGCCGGGTGACGGCCGGGACACGGCGGGGCGGGATGTCAGACCGGCTGCGTACCGTTGAGGCATGCGATACGGGGTCCTCGGTCCGCTGGCGGTGTGGACGGACGCCGGCGAACCGGTCAGGGTCGCCGAGCGCAAGGTCCGCGCGCTCCTCGCCGACCTGCTGCTGCACGAGGGCCGCACCGTCTCCGCGGGCCGCCTCGTCGACGACCTGTGGCCGCCCGGCAGCCGCCCCGCGAACCCGGCCGCGACGCTCCAGACCCGCGTCTGGCAGTTGCGCCGCGCCCACGCCACCGCCGAGCCCGGCGCCCGCGACCTGGTCGTACGCGCACACGGCGGCTACCGCCTCGCCGCGCCCCCCGAATCCGTCGACGCCGGCCGCTTCGCGGCCCTCCTCGCCCGGGCCCGTACGGTCGAAGACCCGGAGAAACGGGCGGCGGGACTCCGCGAAGCCCTCGCGCTGTGGCGCGGCGGCGCCTACGAGGACGTCGCCGACCAGGACTTCGCCCGCGCCGCAGTCGCCCGGCTGGAGGAGACCCGGCTCACCGCCGTCGAGGAGCTGGCCCACGCCCGGCTCGCCCTCGGCGAGCACGGCCCGCTCGCCGCCGACCTGGCCGATCTCGTGGACCGCCATCCGCTACGGGAACGGCTGCGCGCCGCACACATGACCGCCCTGTACCGGGCGGGCCGGCAGAGCGAAGCCCTCGCCGCCTACGGCGACCTGCGCCGCCACCTGGCCCGCGAACTGGGCCTGGAGCCGGGGCCGGAGGTCGCCTCGCTGCAACGCGCGATCCTGGCGCAGGACCCGGCGCTGCTGGCCGCGGGCACGGAGGCCGCGGGCGCGCGTACGGCGGCGGACCCGGGGAGAGCGGGCACAGCCGCCGCCCCCGCGCCGGGATCGGCGAGCCCCGCCGCCGGCACACCCGGCCCCGCACCCGCCACACCGCCGTCCAACCTCCCCGCGCCCGTCACCGAACTCATCGGCCGCGACCGCGAGCTGACCGACGTACGCAAACTCCTCCACACCGAACGCCTCGTGACCCTCGCGGGCCCCGGCGGCGTCGGCAAGACCCGGCTCGCCCTCGAAGCCGCCGCCCAGGCCCTCACCGACTCCCCGGCCGGCCTCCCCGGCGACTTCCCCGACGGCGTGTGGCTCGCCGAACTCGCCGGCCGCCGCTGCTACGACGACCCCGCCGACGTCATCGCCCAGGCCCTCGGCGTCCACGACACCGAGGGCAGACCCACCCACGACGTCCTCGCCGACGCCGTACGCGCCAAACGCCTCCTCCTCGTCCTCGACAACTGCGAGCACCTCGTCGAGGCCGTCGCGCCGCTCACCGCCCGCCTCCTGCGCGCGGCACCCGGCCTGCGCATCCTCGCCACCAGCCAGGAGCAGTTGGCCATCGCCGGCGAAACCCTCTACGCCGTACCGCCCCTCGACCTCCCCCACCCCGGCACCCCGCCCGCGCCCACCACCGCCGCCGGCACCCCCGCCGCGAGCACCACCGCCCCCGCCGCCGCGTGCCTGCACGAGTCCAGCGCCGTACGGCTCTTCCTCGCCCGCGCCGCCGCCGCGGCCCCCGGCTTCCAGCTCGAACCCGGCAACGCCGCCGCCGTCGCCGCCATCTGCCGCCGCCTCGACGGCATCCCCCTCGCGCTCGAACTCGCCGCCACCCGCGTCCGCGCCCTCGGCGTCCACCACCTCGCCGAACGCCTCGACGACCGCTTCCGCCTCCTCGCCGCCCCCGGCACCCGGCGGGACGCACCCGAACGGCAGCGCACGCTCCGCGCGACGATCGAATGGAGCTGGGAACTCCTCACCCCCGCGGAACAGGCCGTCCTGCGCCGGCTCTCCGTCTTCGCCACCGGCACCACCCTGCCCGCCGCCGAAGCCGTCTGCGCCGGTACGGACATCGACCCCGCCGACGTCGCCGGCCTCCTCGCCCGCCTCGTCGACCGCTCCCTCGTCGTCACCACCCCCGGCCCCGGAGGCCCCCGCTACGGGCTGCTGGAATCCGTCGCCGCCTACGCCCTCGAAGAACTCACCGCCGCAGGCGAACACCCCCGCGCGCTCCACCGCCACGCCACCCACTACACCGACCTCGCCGAGCGCGCCGCCCCCCACCTCTGCACCCGCACCCAGACCCCCTGGCTCACCGTCCTCGACGCCGAGTCGGCCAACCTGCGCCGCGCCCTGGACACCGCCACCACGACGGGCGCCGCCGCCCTGGCGCTGCGGCTGGCGAACGCCCTGGCGTGGTACTGGTTCCTGCGCGGCCGCCACCGCGAAGGCACGAGAGCGCTGACGCGCGCCCTGGAGACAGGCACGGCGACCCGCGCCCCTGACGGCGGGGCCGCCGGCGTCACCGTGCCGCGGGCCACGGCCGCCGCCTGGCACGCCGGCTTCGCCCTGCTCGACTCCGCGATCCGCACCCCGGCCAGGCCAGGCGAGCCCGGCGGAGCCGGTACGGACGGCCCGTACGAGACACCCCCGGAGAGCGGAACGCCCCCGGAGAACGGGACGCACGAGGACAGCGCCCGCCACTCCCCGGGCGACGGCCCGGAGTTCCCCGGGGACGATGCCGACACGCGCGCGGTGTGGTTCCTCGCCTTCGCCGAGGCCGGCTTCGGCAGCATCCCGCGCGCCGGGGCACTCGCCGACCGGGCCCTGGGCGAGTTCCGTGCGCGCGGGGACCGCTGGGGCGAGGCCGCCGCGCTCGTCGTCCAGGCGACCGTGGCGCTCTTCCGCGGCGAACTGGCCGTCCTCGCACGGAACTCCGCGACCGCCGCCCGCATCTTCGGCGAACTGGGCGAGGACTGGGGCCGGCTCGAAGCCGGCGAGGCCATGGCCGAGCACGCCGAGATCACCGGCGACTACGCGCGCGCCGCGCGCCTGCACCGCGACGACGCCCGCCGGGCGGAGGAACTCGGCCTGTGGGCCCAGCAGTCGTACCGCCTCACCGGGCTCGGGCGGATCACGATGCTCACCGGCGACCTGGCCGAGTCGCGGCGACTGCACGAGGAGGCCAGGGCGCTGGCCGTCGCGCACTTCGACCCGGTCGGCGAGGAGTTCGCCGAGATCGGCCTCGGCATGGTCGCCCGCAGGGCCGGCCGGCCCGAGGCCGCCGAGGCGCACCTGCGCCCCTGGCTGGAGTGGTGGCGCGGACTCGACTGCTCCGCGGCACCGCGCGGGGTGGCGCTCATCGCGGCGGAGCTGGGCTTCATCGCCGAGCAGCGCGGCGACGCGGAGGAGGCGCGCGCCCTCCAGCGCGAGGGGCTGGCGGCGGCGCTCGCCTCGGAGGACCCGCGGGCCGCGGCGCTGGCGCTGGAGGGGCTGGCGGGCGTCGAGACGCTCACCGGCAACCACCTGCCCGCCGCCCGCCTCCTCGGCACCGCAGCCGCCCTCCGCACGGCCGCGGGTGCCCCCTTGCCGACGGCGGAACGCGGCGACGTGGACCGCATCACCGCCCGCGCCACGAAGGCCATGGGCCGCGAAGCCTTCGCCGCGGCCCACGAAGAGGGCCAAAACACCCCCCTAACAGCCCACCTCTCAACCCACGCCCCCGGAAGCGCAACGGTCCCCGGTTGCCATCGACTACATTGACGCTCGCTCCCGGTTCCAGGAAACCGGCCGCGACCTTCGGAAACGAAGTCAGGTCGCACCACTTCATCTGAGAGAGGCTGTTTGTGTGGGACCTGGCGTCGTCTGATCCGCGTGTGGTCGGGCCGTATCGGACTCGTGCGGTGTTGGGCGAGGGGGGCATGGGCCGGGTGCTGCTGGCATCCGATCCGGCGGGCGGTTTGGTCGCGGTCAAGCTGGTCCGTGACGCTTTCGCTGCTTATGACGACAGCTTCCGGCAGCGTTTGCGGCGTGAGGCCGTGGCTGCGCAAAGAGTCCATGGCCCCCGCACCGCGCGGGTGGTCGACGCCGATGCGGACGCCGGGATTCCGTGGCTGGCTTACGCGTTCCACCACGGGCCCACGCTCCAGAACGCTCTGAGCACGACCGGGGCGTTGCCGGAAGAGAGTGTGCTGCATCTTGCGGCGGGATTGGCCGCGGCTCTTCGCGACATCCATGCTGCTCGGTTCATTCACCGCGATCTGTCGACTGCCAATGTTCTGCTGGCTGACGACGGGCCCGTGGTGATCGACTTCGGTATCGCCAGATCGGCCGGAGTGGCCGCGGATTCGGTGGATCAGACGCAACTCCTGACGGTGACTCGTACCGGTATGGTGATCGGGAACCCGGGGTTCATGTCGCCCGAGCAGGCCATGGGCATGGCCGACCTCACGCCCGCGAGTGACGTGTTCTCTCTGGGGACCCTCCTCGCAACGGCGGCCACCGGCCGTAATCCGTTCCAGGGCGCCACGAGTGAACAGACGCGCTACAACGTCATGATGGCCACCGCGGAACTGGACCAGGTCCCTTCCGCGATACGCGAGGTCATCGAACCCTGCCTGACCCGCGATCCCGCCGAACGGCCCGACGCGGCACACCTCCTGAGCACCATCGGGACACCGCCCGCGGTTCCGCAAGTCTGGCCCGAAGCGGTCCACGCCCTCACCCGGCAGCAGCACGCCGAAGTAAGCCGCTACACCGGCATCGACCCCACCACCGTCCTCCCCGGACCACACGACCTCGACCCGACCACCATCTTCACCACAGAAGCGGAACCGGGTGCCGGTCCCGGCGGCCCGCCCCCGGCCGAGGCGCCCGTGACGCCTGGCGGAAGGTGGCGCACCGGCCTGCGCGTGCCGGCCGCCGCAGTCGCCGCCGTGGTCGTCGCGGTCGTCGCGGTCGTCTCCGCCGTCGTCCTCTGGCCGAACGGTGGCGACGGTGAAGCCGCGCCGGAGAAACCGGCCGAAGCCGCCGCGGACGTCTTTCCCGTCAAGGTCAAGCACGACTACGGGGAGACGGTCGTCCTGTCCAAGCCGCAACGGGTGGCCGCCTGGGGCTGGGGCGCCGCCGAGGTCGCGATCGCGTTGGGGGAGTACCCGGTCGGCATCGTCGAGGAGGAGTCCGAATCCGGCAAGGGGATGATGCCCTGGGTCGCGCAAGCCTACGAGGACGAAGGTCTCGACGACCCCGTCCTCTTCACCGAGGGCGGCTCGACGAGCTGGGGGTTGCCCGAGGAGCAGATCGCGGCGACCGAACCGGATCTCATTCTCGCTCCCTACTCGGGCCTGACCGAGGAGCAGTACGAACAACTCACGGACATCGCTCCGGTCGTGGCCCGCCCCGTGGGCGCCTCGGTGGAACCGTGGGAGGGCGTCATCGCCACCACCGCGCAAGCGCTGGGCGTACCCGCGGAGGGCAAGGAGTTGCTCGCGGAGTCCGACGCCCGGCTCGCCGAACTCGGTGAGCGGCACGGGCTCACCGGGTCGTCCTTCGCGGCGGTCGTCAACGACCCGCCCCGGCGCAGGGTCCACGTCTTCTCCGACGCCAGCCCGGTCGTCCGGGTGCTCGAAGGGCTGGGCCTGCGGCCGGCGGACTCGGTGGCCGAGCTGGATTCCGACGGCAACGGCATGATGCACTCCCTGGACTACGAGGATCTGGACCGGCTCGAATCCGATGTCGTCGTCCTGTACTCCACGACGTCCGACTGGGCCGAACGGGATCTGGCCAGCGAGGAACTGAACGCCCTGCCGGCCTTCGCCGCGGGGCGGATCGCTCAACTGTCCGGCACCGACGAGTTCGCCTCGGCCACCTCACCGACGGTGCTGTCGATCCGCTGGCCCGGCGGAATGCCGGTGCTGGCCGAGTCCCTGGAGAAGGCGGAGGCAGTCCGGAACTGACCCCGCGTTTGCCCCCCACCCCGCAACAACGGAAGGACCACCTCCCATGCTTCGCCCCAGAGCCGCGCTCGCAGCCGGCATCGTCTCCTTGGCCCTGCTGACCGCTTGTTCCGATAAGCAGGAGGAACCCCCGGCCAAGGACGAGGGCAAAGCCAATTCCTCGGCCCCCGCCGGCAAACCGTCGGAGGAGGCCATCGAGAAGCAGGACGAGGTCCCCGACGAGTGGCCGCCGGAAGTCCCCTTGCCTGTCGGATACGAGATCAAGGCCGCCTCGGAACCCACTCAGGCCGAGTTCCACAGCGCGCAGGTCGTCGGCGTGCCCCAGGAAGCAGTGAGCGCCACGCTCAAGGAATTCGAGGCCAACGGTTTCAAACAGACCCTCGGTGATGCCATGAGTGAACGAGGCATCTTCAATTACGAGAGCAAGAAATGGAGCATTTCCCTCACTGTTGCCCCGATGGACAGCAAGGGGGAAATGACCACGGAGGACACGGGGGTCTACACGATGACGTACCTCGTCGGACCCGTGAAGTAGCCCGTTCCACGGGGTCGACAAGGATCGTTGCGGGAGGCTGTTTGTGTGGGACCTGGCGTCGTCTGATCCGCGTGTGGTCGGGCCGTATCGGACTCGTGCGGTGTTGGGCGAGGGGGGCATGGGCCGGGTGCTGCTGGCATCCGATCCGGCGGGCGGTTTGGTCGCGGTCAAGCTGGTCCGTGACGCTTTCGCTGCTTATGACGACAGCTTCCGGCAGCGTTTGCGGCGTGAGGCCGTGGCTGCGCAAAGAGTCCATGGCCCCCGCACCGCGCGGGTGGTCGACGCCGATGCGGACGCCGGGATTCCGTGGCTGGCTTACGCGTTCCACCACGGGCCCACGCTCCAGAACGCTCTGAGCACGACCGGGGCGTTGCCGGAAGAGAGTGTGCTGCATCTTGCGGCGGGATTGGCCGCGGCTCTTCGCGACATCCATGCTGCTCGGTTCATTCACCGCGATCTGTCGACTGCCAATGTTCTGCTGGCTGACGACGGGCCCGTGGTGATCGACTTCGGTATCGCCAGATCGGCCGGAGTGGCCGCGGATTCGGTGGATCAGACGCAACTCCTGACGGTGACTCGTACCGGTATGGTGATCGGGAACCCGGGGTTCATGTCGCCCGAGCAGGCCATGGGCATGGCCGACCTCACGCCCGCGAGTGACGTGTTCTCTCTGGGGACCCTCCTCGCAACGGCGGCCACCGGCCGTAATCCGTTCCAGGGCGCCACGAGTGAACAGACGCGCTACAACGTCATGATGGCCACCGCGGAACTGGACCAGGTCCCTTCCGCGATACGCGAGGTCATCGAACCCTGCCTGACCCGCGATCCCGCCGAACGGCCCGACGCGGCACACCTCCTGAGCACCATCGGGACACCGCCCGCGGTTCCGCAAGTCTGGCCCGAAGCGGTCCACGCCCTCACCCGGCAGCAGCACGCCGAAGTAAGCCGCTACACCGGCATCGACCCCACCACCGTCCTCCCCGGACCACACGACCTCGACCCGACCACCATCTTCACCACAGAAGCGGCGAACAGTCCGGAACCGGAATTGGAACCGGAGCCGGGTGCACCACCCTCACGTTCATGGCGTGCGCGGCTGGCCGTCCTCACCCTCGCGGCAGTCGCGATATCCGGCGCCGTATGGATCGCGACCGCGCTGACCGGCCGAGGTTCCGCCGGCGGCGCCGGAGCCACACCCGGGGCCAGCCCGTCCGGTGACTCGGGTCGACCCGATCACGCCTTCGTCGACGTATCCCGAGGCGACTGCTTTCGCAACAACGGGACCATGAAGAACATGGACTTCGAGTCGGCCGAGTGCGGCGGGGGCGACGTGTTCGAGGTCGTGCGCGCTTTCGACGGCACCACCGACCTGAGCGTGTGCCAGTACGTCAAGCAGGTCGAGTGGCGCTATGCCGTCCCCGACCCCGACGTGACGGTCTGTCTGGTGTACCGCCACAGCGACGGCGCCGCCTACAACGCGGACCGGGGCGACTGCGTCGGCAGCGGACCCGGCGGCGCGGCGTGGACCGTGGAGCAGTGCCGGCCCTCCGGCCTGGCGGTCATCGGCCGTATCGAGGGCCCGAGCACATCAGAGGACTGCGAGCGATTCCCCCGCAACAGGAGGGACCACTACTTCACCGTGGAAGGGTCACCTGAGCTGAACGTCCGCTTGTGCATGGGCGTGATCGCACCCGACAGCGCCTAGTAATGCTTCGTTGGGTTCTGTCCTGTCCGTCCGGCCGTTCGACCAGGAGGGTCCGGGCGGGCAGGACACCGTCCCACCGGTTGCGGCGTCGGCGGCCCGGGCCCGCCGTAAGAGGGCCGGTGCGGCCGGACCTGCTCCGGGTGAGCGACTGCCTTCCCGGTCAGAGCCAGGACACAGGACAGCCCCCGCTGTTCGAGACCGAGCCGGAACGGGGTGCTGACGCCGCAGCCGGCATCCGCGACCACGACCGGCGCCTTCAACTGTCACTCGCCGAGCGAGTCGAGCAGGCCGAGCGCAAAGCGCCACATCTCCCGGTGCACCAACCCGTCAGGGACTCCCGCCCTCCGGCACCGAATCCGTCGCATCCGTCCACTCACGCGGCAGGGCACACGGCCGACGGCTGGGCCGATGGCTCGGTTCACGCGTGCTGCTTCCGCGGGTGGAGGTCGACGGTGAGGTGCGGGTCGAGCGCGTGCAGGAAGTCGGGGGCGTCGAAGACCTCACCGGCGGAGACGACGCCGATGGCCTTGGTGCGGCCGGTCAGAACGCGCGCGAGGGCCTCGGTGACGAGGGGCGCGGTGACGGCGTAGATGTCCTGGCCAGCGGCCGTGGCCCGGCGTTCGGCTCCGCCGGAGCGGACGACGACGTCGACGAGGAAGGTCTGGTTCGAGCGCCCGCGCTCGTCGGCGGCGGTGGGGGCCGGCGTATGCGGGGCGGCGACGTCTCGGGCCGCCTCGGCGGTCATGTAGGTGGTCACATCGGGGATGGAGAGGTGCTGGGGGACCGTGACGACGTCCGCCATCGTGAACTCCCCGATCACCGGTCGGGAGCCCATCGGTTCCGGGAAGGTCCACTCCAGGGTGGGCGCGGCGTCGGTGCGGTGCTCCCACTGTCCGCCCCTGTAGCGCAGGCGGTGGCCGCCGCGTCGCTCGCGGGAGACCGCACCCGAGAGTCGGGTACCCGCGGTGGGGTGCCAGTCGCTGAGCGCGTAGGCGATGTGTGCCTCGTCTGCTCGGGTCCAGTCGCCCATCACAGCGGTGGCCAGCAGGTCGCCGAGGCCGCCGAAGAAGGCCATGGCCGGAACGATCACCGCTTCCGCGTCCCTGGCCCGCTCGCGATAGTGGGCGAAGGTGTCGAGGTTGGCCTCAAGCTCGGCGGCCACGTCCAGGTAGGGGATCTTCGCGCGGAGCGCGGCTTCGATCACCGGGCCGGCGGTCGAGGCGAAGGGGCCGGCACAGTTGATGACCGCCGCCGTTCCCGCCAGGGCCCGGTCCAGCGAGGCCGGATCGTCGACCGACGCCTCCCGGGCCTCCAGCCCGTTCTCATCGGCCAGCTCCCGCAAGGTCTGCGCGTTGCGCCCTGACAGCACCGGAACGAACCCACGCGCGGCCAGCTCCGCGACCACGAACCGCCCGGTGTGACCGTAGGCGCCGAACACCGTAACCAGCTGACCTGACCCCATGAAACCGCTCCCGTGTCCCCGGACGCCCGCTGCGGAGTCGATCCGCCGCGGCCTGACCTCCACATCCTGTGCCGCCGCCGACACCCCGCACGAGTGTCGGAAACGACATGTCGCGTACAGTTTCGGACGTGCCTCTTCTCGCGCTGGCCGTCACCGACGGCATGCTCCACTACGAACTGTCCGTGGCCGCAGAGATCTTCGGATCCGACCTGACCCATGTCGTGGACCCCTGGTACGACTTCTCTCTCTGCGGGAGCGGTCCCGTGCACGTCGGCCGTTTCCGCCTGGAACCCGACCACGGACTCGACCACCTCGCCCACGCGGACACGGTGATCGTCCCCGGCTGGGCCGACACCGACCTCGACCCGCCCGCCGAGCTGGTCGAGGCGGTGCGTGCGGCCCACGCGGCCGGTGCCCGCGTGGCCTCACTGTGCACGGGGGCCTTCGTCCTGGGCGCGGCAGGGCTGCTCGACGGCAGACGCGCCACTACGCACTGGGCGCACACGCAGGAATTGGCCCGGCGACACCCGTCAGCCGCCGTCGATCCGGACGTCCTCTACGTCGACAACGGAGACGTCCTCACCTCCGCGGGCAAGGCCGCCGCCATGGACCTGTGCCTCCACTTGGTCCGCCTCGACCACGGCTCGGCCAACGCCAACAAGATCGCCCGGCGCCTGGTCGTCCCACCCCACCGGGACGGCGGTCAGGCCCAGTTCATCGCCACGCCCCTCCCCGCCCCGGGCAGCCATCCCCTGGGTGAGCTCTTGCCCTGGGCGCTGGAGCGGCTGGACCAGCCGCTGACTGTGGAGCACCTGGCCCGGCAGGCCCGCATGAGCTCGCGCCACCTCGGCCGCCACTTCAAGCACCTCACCGGCACCACGCCGCTCCAATGGCTCCACGCTCAGCGCATTCGCCACGCCCAGGAACTGCTGGAGACCACCGACGCGACCGTGGACACCATCGCCGCCGCCACGGGCATGGGCACCGCCACCACCCTGCGCCGCCACTTCCACCGCAGCGTCGGCGTCCCACCCGACACCTACCGCCGCACCTTCCGTCCCTGAGGAGCGTGTACAACAGACAGCGGCAACCCCGCCGAGCTCCTGCAACTCCCCACCGCACAAGACCTCGACGGGCATGTGATGAGTAACCTCATCCCCGCTGCGCATGAACCGCACCCACGGCTACAGCGGTTCACGCCCGAGCAGACGCATAGGCGGCTTGCCCTTCCGGCCCGGCTCCTCGGCTCGCCGCCGCGAACTACTGCTCCGTCGCCGGGCTCGGCTTCGCGGCGGCCTTACGGCCGCCCCGCGCCTGGGGGGTGCGTTCGGGGGCGGCGATCTCCTGCCACCACGGCGTCGTCGGCAGCGTCTGCGCCGACGGCTCGAAGGGCTCGCCCGGGCGCGGGATCGCCGCGCGGACATCCGCCGCCGCCGCTGCGGCGGCGGTGCGCTCCGCGGGCTCCTCCCAGCGGTGCGGGGCGAGGTTGAACGTGCCCCAGTGGATCGGCAGCAGCACCCCGCCGCGCAGGTCGAGATGGGCCCGTACGCCCTCCTCCGGGGTCATGTGGATGTCCGGCCAGTACTCGCTGTACGCGCCGATCTGCACCATCGCCGCGTCGAACGGCCCGTGGTCCGCGCCGATCTCGGCGAAGCCCGGGAAGTAGCCGGTGTCACCGCTGTGGAACACCCGGTGCTCCGGGCCGCGCACGGACCAGGACGCCCACAGCGTGCGCTGCTTGTTGCGGATGCCGCGGCCGCAGAAGTGGCGGGCGGGCGTCGCGGTGAGGGTCAGGCCCGCGGCCCCGGTGGACTCGTTCCAGTCCAGTTCCGCGATGCGGTCCCGCGGCACTCCCCAGCGCTCCAGGTGCGCGCCGACGCCGAGGGGCACGGCGAAGAGCACGTCGGGGGCGACGGCCTTGCGGAGTTCGCGGACGGTCGACATGTCCAGGTGGTCGTAGTGGTCGTGGGAGATGACGACCGCATCGAGGGGGCCGAGTTCGCCGAGCGGCAGCGGCACGCGGTGGAAGCGGCGCGGGCCGGCGAAGGAGAAGGGCGAACAGCGCTCACCGAAGACCGGGTCGAAGAGAACGCGGCGGCCGTCGATCTCGGCGAGGACGGTGGCGTGGCCGAGCCAGGTCAGGCGCAGCCCGTCGGCGGGCGGAGCGGACAGGTCGGGGCGCTGCACGGGGATGGGGCCCGCGGGCTTGCGGCCGTCGCGGCGGAGCAGGGCGCGGAACATCTCGCCGCGGGAACCGCCGCCGGGCTGCGGGCCGATGCCAGCGGGGACGGGGTTGCGGAAGGCGCCGGCCTCCGGGTCGTAGTTCGGCGACTTGAGAATCCGCGCCAGCCGGGCACCAGCCGGCTCGGCGCCGAACGACGCGGGGCGAACTCGACGCATGGGCTACTCCTCGGTCTCGGACTGTGGGGTCAACGGCGGCGGGGACGGCGGTGTTCCGGATCACGTGAGAATGTAGCGCTGACAGATTTTGACATCTGTCATTCGTCATTCCATACTTGTCACCATGACTTCGATCCCGACTCGCACCCTCGGCACCACCGGCCCCCGCGTCTCCGCCCTCGGCCTCGGCTGCATGGGCATGTCCGCGCTCTACGGGCCCGTCGACCGCAAGGAGTCCATCGCCACCATCCACGCCGCCCTCGACGCCGGCGTCACCCTCCTCGACACCGGTGACTTCTACGGCATGGGCCACAACGAGCTGCTCATCCGCGACGCCCTCGCCGCCCGCCCCGGCAGCCGCGACCAGGCCGTCGTCAGCGTCAAGTTCGGCGCCCTGCGCGACCCCGCCGGCGGCTTCCTCGGCTACGACGGCCGGCCCGCCGCCGTGAAGAACTTCGCCGCGTACTCGCTGCAGCGCCTCGGCACCGACCACATCGACGTCTACCGGCTCGCCCGCCTCGACCCCGACGTGCCCGTCGAGGAGACCGTCGGCGCCGTGCAGGAGCTGATCGACGCCGGTTACGTGCGGCATATCGGGCTCTCCGAGGTCGGCGCGGAGACCGTGCGCCGGGCCGCCGCCACCGCGCCCGTCGCCGATCTCCAGATCGAGTACTCGCTGATCTCCCGCGGCATCGAGGACGAGATCCTGCCCGCCTGCCGCGAGCTGGGGGTCTCCGTCACCGCGTACGGCGTGCTCTCCCGCGGCCTGATCAGCGGGCACATGACCCGCGAGAGCGTGCGCGGTCTCGGCGCGCAGGACTTCCGGGCGCACTCCCCGCGGTTCGCCGCGGAGAACATCGACCGGAACCTGGCGCTCGTCGACGCGCTGCGGCGGGTCGCGGACGGCAAGGGCGTGACGGTGGCGCAGATCGCCATCGCCTGGGTGCTCGGCCGCGGCGAGGACATCGTGCCGCTGGTCGGCGCCCGGCGCCGGGACCGGCTCGCGGAGTCCCTCGGCGCCCTGGACGTGGTGCTGGACGCGGCGGATCTGGCGGCGATCGAGGAGGCGGTGCCGCCGGGCGCGGCGGCGGGCGAGCGGTACGCGCCGGAGCAGATGGCGATGCTGGACAGCGAGCGGACGGGCGGCGGGTCCGGCGGTACGGCCGGCGCGTAGCCGGATGCCGCCCCCGGTCCCCCGCCCGGTCCCGGTCCCCCGCCCGGTTCAGGCCCCGTCCCCGGTTCCGCCTGCGCCGTCGCCGGGCGGGGCGGGTCCCGGCGGCGGGTGTGTCGTTGTCGGCGGCGGCTGCGAAGCTGGTGGCAGAGCCGACGCCAGTCGGGAGAGCCCGAGAGCCGGAGAGCGCCGATGCCGTCCGAAACCCTGACCCCCGAGCACATCCTCGAAGCCACGGAGGACGTGCTGCGCCGCTATGGTCCGGCGAAGGCCACGGTGGTGGACGTGGCGCGGGTGCTGGGTGTGAGCCACGGCTCGGTGTACCGGCATTTTCCGAGCAAGGCGGCGCTGCATGCGGCGGTGGCGGCGCGGTGGCTGGACCGGACGTCGGCGGCGCTGGAGAAGGTTTCGGCGGCGGAGGGTCCCGCGGATGTGCGGTTGCGGCGGTGGCTGGCGGAGTTGTTCGACGCGAAGCGGCACAAGGCGCATGACGATCCGGAGATGTTCGCGACGTACATGGCGCTGATCGGTGACGGCGCCTCCGCGGGCCGTGCGGGCCCGGCGGCGGCCGGGGCGGCGGGCGCGGCGGGTTCTGCGACGGTGGCCGGTGTGGTGGCGCGGCATGTCGCGGAGCTGACGGGGCAGTTGACGTTGATCCTGGAGGACGGGGTGCGTCAGGGGGTGTTGTCGGTGCCGCCGGCGGTGGCGGCGGGGGATGCGGAGGCGGCGGCGGTGGCGCAGGCGGCGCGGCGTTCGGTGGAGGGGGTGGCGCGGGCGGTGTTCGATGCGACGCGCCGGTTCCATGATCCGGCGTTCGCGGCGGACTGGGAGGAGCCGGGGGTGGCGGCGGAGTTCGCGCTGGTGGTGGATGTGGTGGTGCGGGGTCTACGTCCCTGAGGCGGGTGCCGCACCGTCGTTGGGTCCGGTTCCGGCGGCGGCTTGGTGTGCTTCCGCGAGGTGTTCTTCTGCTTTGAGCCAGGGGAGGAACTGGGCGGCTCTGGTCCAGTCGCAGCTTTCGCAGTGGAGTGTGCGCCGGGCGCCGGCGCCGGTGACGTGGACGGTGTGTGCGCGGCCGTCGGGGTCGGTGGCGGTGACCCGGCTGGTGGCCCTCGCGTGCATGGCGCGCCTCCTGCTGCTGCTTGTTCGTGCTGTGCGTGGCTCCTTCTGGCCTGGTTGTGGGGCTCAGTGTGCAGCACGGGGTGCGCGTGCCGCAGCTTGCCGGACGTTTTCCGTACGGTCCGGGCGCAGGGCTTCCGTACGGTCCGGGGGCGCGGCTTCTGTGCGGTCTGCGTATGCGGCGACGGCGCCCCCGGGCGGGGGGCGCCGTCGCGGTGTGGCGGGTGGGGGTCAGCAGCCGAGGAGGCGGCCGCCGAGGTAGGTCCCGACCTGGTCGAGGGAGACGCGTTCCTGCTTCATGGTGTCGCGTTCGCGGACGGTGACGGCGTTGTCGTCGAGGGTGTCGAAGTCGACGGTGATGCAGTAGGGGGTGCCGATTTCGTCCTGGCGGCGGTAGCGGCGGCCGATGGCGCCGGCGTCGTCGAACTCGATGTTCCAGTGGCCGCGGAGGTCGGCGGCGAGGCCCTTGGCCTTGGGGGAGAGTTCGGGGTTGCGGGAGAGGGGGAGGACGGCGGCCTTGACGGGGGCGAGGCGGGGGTCGAGGCGCATGACGGTGCGCTTTTCCATCTTGCCCTTGGCGTTGGGGGCTTCGTCTTCGACGTAGGCGTCGAGCATGAAGGCGAGCATGGTGCGGCCGACGCCGGCGGCGGGTTCGATGACGAAGGGGGTCCAGCGTTCGCCGGCTTCCTGGTCGAAGAAGGAGAGGTCCTGGCCGGAGGCGGCGGAGTGGGCCTTGAGGTCGAAGTCGGTGCGGTTGGCGATGCCTTCGAGTTCTCCCCACTGGCTGCCGGCGAAGTCGAAGCGGTATTCGATGTCGACGGTGCGCTTGGAGTAGTGGGAGAGCTTGTCCTTGGGGTGCTCGAACCAGCGGAGGTTGGTTTCCTGCATGCCGAGGCCGGTGTACCAGTTCCAGCGCTGCTGCATCCAGTACTCGTGCCAGGTCTCGTCTTCGCCGGGCTTGACGAAGAACTCCATCTCCATCTGTTCGAACTCGCGGGTGCGGAAGATGAAGTTGCCGGGGGTGATCTCGTTGCGGAAGGACTTCCCGGTCTGGGCGATGCCGAAGGGGGGCTTCTTCCGGGAGGAGGTCTGGACCTGCATGAAGTTGGTGAAGATGCCCTGGGCGGTTTCGGGGCGCAGGAAGGTCTCGGAGCCGGCGTCCTGGGTGGGGCCGAGGTGGGTGGCGAGGAGGCCGGAGAACTGCTTGGGCTCGGTGAAGCCGCCCTTGTTGCCGCAGTGGGGGCAGTTGATGTCGGCGAGGCCGCCGGTGGGGGGGTGGCCGTGCTTGGCTTCGTAGGTCTCTTCGAGGTGGTCGGCGCGGTAGCGCTTGTGGCAGGAGGTGCATTCGGTGAGGGGGTCGGTGAAGGTGGCGACGTGACCGGATGCTTCCCAGACCTCGCGGGCGAGGATGACGGAGGAGTCGAGGCCGACGACGTCGTCGCGGGAGGTGACCATGGAGCGCCACCACTGGCGCTTGATGTTCTCCTTGAGCTCTACGCCGAGAGGGCCGTAGTCCCAGGCGGCGCGCTGGCCGCCGTAGATCTCGCTGCACGGGTAGACGAAGCCACGGCGCTTGCTCAGGCTGACGATGGTGTCGATCTTGTCGGCGGCCACGGTGCTCTCTTCATTACGACGACGAAGCGGTGCTCCAGGTTACCGGCGGCGGTGCCCTTGGTTTCAAATCGGGGGGCGGGCGGGGCGGGGGTGCGGAGGGCGGCGGGCCACTGCCGGGAGGGCCGCGGGCGGGTGCCGGGTGGCCCGGAGGGTACCGCCCGTCAATATTTTTGACAATCGTTTCCATCTTTGATGAAAATGAGTGTCATGAGAGCTTCCCGCCGGTCCATATCCGGTCTCACCCCCGCCGCCGCCGCGGCGCTGTCCACGGCCGCGCTGCTGGCCCTGTCCGCCTGCGGCGACGGGGCTTCGGGCACCACGACGGAGGACGGCAGGCTGCGGGTGACCGCGTCGTTCTATCCGATGCAGTTCCTGGCCGAGGAGATAGGCGGCGAGAACGCGGAGGTCTCGACGCTGACGAAGCCGGGGACGGAGCCGCACGATCTGGAGCTGAGCCCGCGGCAGACGGGGGACCTGGCGGACGCGGGGCTGATCGTCTACCTGAAGGACATGCAGCCGGCGGTGGACGAGGCCATCGAGCAGTCGGGCGCGGAGCATGTCGTGGAGGCGTCGGAGTTCACGTCGCTGGAGAAGCACGGGGAGGAGGACGGCGACGGGGGCCACGCGGAGGAGGAGGCCGACGGTGGCCACGAGGGGCACGACCACGGCGGCGAGGAGGGGCCCGACCCGCACATCTGGCTGGACCCGGTGCGGTACGCGGAGGTCGCCGAGGGCGTCGGCGAGGCGATGGCGGAGGCGGACCCGGAGCACGCGAAGGCGTACGAGAAGAACGCCGCGGAGCTGGCGGACCGGCTGCGGCAGCTGGACGGGGAGTTCGCCGCGGGGCTGGAGAACCGGCGTACGGACACGTTCATCACGACGCACGCCGCGTTCGGCTACATCGCCGACCGCTACGGCCTGGTGCAGGAGTCGATCAAGGGGCTGAGCCCGGAGTCGGAGCCGAGCGCGGCGCGGATGCAGCAGTTGCAGGACATCGCGGCGGACGACGGGGTGACGACGGTGTTCTTCGAGACGCTGGTCAGCGACAAGACGGCGCGCACTCTCGCGGGTGACCTGGGTCTGGAGACGGATGTGCTCGACCCGATCGAGGGCGTGACGGACAAGTCCAGGGGTGACGACTACTTCGAGATCATGGAGGCGAACCTCGGGGCGCTGCAAAAGGCGCTGGGGGCGAGGTGAGCGGGGTCTCGGCGGAGGGAGCGGGCGTGGAGCCGGTGGTGAGTCTGCGCGGTGGGCGTGCGTCGCTGGGCGGGCGCGCGGTGCTGGGCGGGGTGGATCTGGTGGTGGGCCGCGGCGAGGTGGTGGCGCTGCTGGGGGCGAACGGTTCGGGGAAGTCGACGACGGTGCGGGCCGTGGTGGGCCGGGTGCCGCTGACGTCGGGTGAGCTGGAGCTCTTCGGGACGCCGCTGGGGCGGTTCCGTGAGTGGCGGCGGATCGGGTACGTGCCGCAGCGTTCGACGGCGGCGTCGGGGGTGCCGGCGTCGGTGCGGGAGGTGGTGTCGTCGGGGCGGCTGTCGCGGTCGCGGCTGCGGCCGCTGGGGCGGGCGGACCGGGCGGCGGTGGACCGGGCGCTCGAGGTGGTGGGTCTCGGGGACCGGGCGAAGGAGTCGGTGAATCGTTTGTCCGGCGGGCAGCACCAGCGGGTGCTGATCGCGCGGGCGCTGGCGGCGGAGCCGGAGTTGCTGATCATGGATGAGCCGCTGGGCGGGGTGGATCTGCCGAGCCAGCGGATTCTGGCGGAGGCGCTGGCCGGGCAGGTGGAGGGTGGTGCGTCGGTGTTGCTGGTGCTGCACGAGCTGGGGCCGCTGCAGCCGCTGATCGACCGTACGGTCGTGCTGGGGGACGGTCTGGTGGTGCGGGAGTACGGGCGCGGTGAGGCGGACGCGGCGGCGCGGGTGCACGATCTGGCGTGCCATCCGCACCCGGGTGGTGCGGGTGAGCCGGCCGCGGCGGACAGGACGGGGCTGCTGACATGATGCTGGAGTTCCTGGAGCCGCCGTTCATGCAGCGGGCGCTGCTGGCGGCGCTGCTGGTGGGGATCGCGGCGCCGGCGGTGGGCATCTATCTGGTGCAGCGCCGGCAGGCGATCATGGGTGACGGTATCGGGCATGTGGCGCTGACGGGGGTGGCGCTGGGCTTCCTGCTGAACACGAGTCCGGTGTGGACGGCGGTGCTGGTGGCGGCGGCGGGCGCGGTGGCGATGGAGCTGATCCGCTCGTACGGGCACACGCGCGGTGATCTGGCGCTGGCGATGCTCTTCTACGGGGGCATGGCGGGCGGGGTGCTGCTGATCAATCTGGCGCCGAACGGGTCGACGGCGAACCTGACCACGTATCTGTTCGGTTCGGTGACGACGGTGTCGGATTCCGATGTGACGGCGATCCTGTGGCTGTCGGTGTTCGTGCTGCTGGTGACGCTGGGGCTGCGCAGGCAGTTTTTCGCGATCTGCCAGGACGAGGAGTTCGCGAAGGTCACGGGGCTGCCGGTGCGGTCGCTGAATCTGCTGCTCGCGGTGACGGCGGCGGTGACGGTGACGGTGGCGATGCGGGTCGTGGGGTTGCTGCTGGTCAGCGCGCTGATGGTGATTCCGGTGGCGGCGGCGCAGCAGGCGACGCGCGCGTTCGCGGCGACGCTGGCGCTGGCGGTGGCGATGGGGGTGGTGACGACGCTGTCGGGGACGGTGTTCTCGTACTACGTGGACGTGCCGCCGGGGGCGACGATCGTACTCTTTGCGCTGGGGCTGTTTTTGCTGGTCACGGCGTTGGCGGTGCCGTTGGCGAGGGTGCGGTCGCGGTCGGGTGGCGCGGCGGTGGCCGGGGCCGGGGGGCCGGTCGCGGCGGGGCCGGGTGCGGGGGCCGGTGCGCGGGCCGGAGGCGGGGCGCGGTGAGGACGGCTGCGGCGGCTGTGTCCGTTTCCGTGGGTGCTGCTGGCACAATGGCGGCTCGTGGGGCGGACAGGGCTTCGAGCGAGCAGCAGGAGGCAAGGGTGACGACCGCGGGTCCCCCGGTACGCGGCAGGTCGACGCGTCAGCGGGCGGCGGTGGCCGCGGCGCTGGCGGAGGTCGACGAGTTCCGCAGCGCCCAGGAGCTGCACGACATGCTGCGGCATCGTGGCGAGTCGGTGGGGCTGACGACGGTGTACCGGACGCTGCAGTCGCTGGCGGACGCGGGCGATGTGGACGTGCTGCGGACGACGGAGGGTGAGGCGGTGTACCGCCGGTGCAGCACCGGTGAGCACCATCACCATCTGGTGTGCCGGGTGTGCGGGAAGGCGGTGGAGGTCGACGGTCCGGCGGTGGAGCGCTGGGCGGAGTCGATCGCCTCGGAGCACGGGTTCGTGGACGTGGCGCACACGGTGGAGGTCTTCGGTACGTGCGCGGAGTGCGCGGCGCAGGCGCGGGCGCGGGACTGACCGCGGCGGTGCGGGCGCGCCGCGCGCGCCGGTGTCAGCGGGTGTGCGCCTCGCTGTCGATGCCGGTGTCGAGGCCCTCACCGATTCCGGTGTCGGTGTCGTTGGGGATGGCGCCGCCGAAGCGGCGGTCGCGGGAGGCGTACTCGACGCAGGCGCGCCAGAGGTCGCGGCGGTCGAAGTCGGGCCAGAGGATGTCCTGGAAGACCATCTCGGCGTAGACGCTCTGCCAGATGAGGTAGTTGGAGGTGCGCCGCTCGCCGGAGGGCCGGATGAAGAGGTCCACGTCGGGCATGTCGGGGTGGTAGAGGTATTTCGCGAAGGTGCGTTCGCTGACCTTCTTGGGGTCGAGGCGTCCCGCGGCGACGTCGCGGGCGATGCCGGCGGCGGCGTCGGCGATCTCGGCGCGGCCGCCGTAGTTGACGCACATGTAGAGGGTCATGGCGTCGTTGTCGCTGGTCTGTTCCTCGGCGACCTGGAGTTCCTGGACGACGCTCTTCCACAGTTTGGGCATGCGGCCGGCCCAGCGGATGCGTACGCCCATGGCGTCGAGTTCGCTGCGGCGGCGGTGGATGACGTCGCGGTTGAAGTTCATGAGGAAGCGCACCTCGTCGGGTGAGCGCTTCCAGTTCTCGGTGGAGAAGGCGTAGACGGAGAGGTTCTTCACGCCGAGTTCGAGGCAGCCTTTGACGACGTCGAGGACGACGGCTTCGCCGACCTTGTGGCCTTCGGTGCGCGGCAGGCCGCGTTCCTTGGCCCAGCGGCCGTTGCCGTCCATGACGATGGCGACGTGTCCGGGGACCAGCTCGCCGGGCAGCTTCGGCGCGCGGGCGCCGGAGGGGTGCGGCTCGGGGGGCCGGTAGGAGCGGCGGTGCCGCGTCAGGGACGTGCCGCGGATCCCTCGTCGTGCCATGTGCCGTGCTCTCCCGTTCCTCGGCGTGGGCCGTGTCGTTCCCGTCCGTCTTCTCATCGCTGCCCGGCTTCTGCCCGCCCGGGGCCCGTCTCATGGCGGGCCGGTTCCGTCCGGCTACCTTTCGACGTGGCGCAGCGAGCGCAGGCCCCGCTCCAGGTGCCAGTGCAGATAGGCGGCGACGAGGCCGCTGCCTTCTCTGACGTGATGTGCTCCACAGCGGTCGGCGGTGTGCCAGTCGCCGGTGAGGAGTGCGCCGAGCAGCGCGAGTACCTCGGGTGACGGTACGACGCTACCGGGCACGCGGCAATCGCCGCACAGCACTCCCCCCGCGTTGACGGAGAAGAACCTGTGGGGCCCGTCGAGGCCGCAGCGGGCGCAGTCGCCGAAGCTGGGGGCGTAGCCGTTGACGGCGAGGGAGCGCAGCAGGTAGGCGTCGAGGACGAGCTGGGGGGCGTGGGCGCCGCCGGCGAGGGTGCGCAGGGCGCCGACGAGGAGCAGGTACTGCTGGGTGGCGGGTTCGCCTTCCTGGTCGGTGAAGCGTTCCGCGGTCTCCAGCATGGCGGTGCCGGCGGTGTAGCGGGCGTAGTCGGCGGCTATGGGGGCGCCGTAGGGGGCGATCGTCTCGGTCTGGGTGCACATGGGCAGGCCGCGGCCGACGAGGTCGCTGCCGCGGGCGAAGAACTGGACGTCGACGTGGCTGAAGGGTTCGAGGCGGGCGCCGAATTTCGACTTGGTGCGCCGTACGCCGCGGGCGACGGCGCGGACGCGGCCGTGGCCGCGGGTGAGGAGGGAGATGATCCGGTCCGCTTCGCCCAGTTTCTGGGTGCGCAGCACGATGCCGTCGTCGCGGAACAGGGTCATGGGCCCCATTCTTGCCTACGCGGCGGGGTTCGTGCCCGGCGCGGTGCGGGCGGCGGGGAGTGGGCGGCGGGCGGGCCGGCCCGGGCTGTGGCTGCCCGGGCCGGCGTCGCCGGGGCGCTACTGCGGGGTGACGGTGTCGAGGGGGAGGCGGAGCTGCTGGCCCCGGGGGACGGGGGCGTTGTCCTTGCGGACGGCGGTCAGTTCGCCGCGGGTGAGGGCGCGGTCGTAGACGCGCATGTCGTCGAGGTAGCCGTGGAAGCGGTTGGCGCCGTCGAGGCGCTGGCCGACGTCGATGCCGCCGATGCCGAACTCGCTGCCCGCGGTGGGTGAGCCGGGCGGGGCGTCGGCGGCGTAGGAGGTGCCGTCGACGCTGAGGGTGAGTTTTCCGCCGGCGCGCTGCAGGGTCACGAAGTGGAAGGCGTTGTCGTTGTACGCGCCGGTGGTCTGGACGCTGACGGCGGCCTGTTCCATCTGCATGCGGGCGATGATGCGGTTCTGCTCGGGTTCCGCGCGCAGCCAGACGGAGGGGGCGTTGCCGCCGACTCCGTAGGCCCACATGATCGCGTGGGCGCCGTTGGTGCGGCCGTACTTGAACCAGCCGGTCCAGGTGAAGTCGCCGTCGCCGACGTCGAGGGAGTCGTTCCAGGGGACCTCGACGCGGGCGTCGATGTGGGGGGCGGCGTTGTCGAGGTAGAGGGACTGGCCGAACCGCCCGGGGCGCAGGTGGGAGCTGCCGCGGACGTAGGCGGTGTTGCCGCTGCCGGAGACGTCGGGGGTGGTGGCTCCGGGGGCGGGGGCGGGGGGCTGCGGCGGGTCGTCGTTGGGCTGGTCGAGGAAGGCGTCGTTGAAGCGGGCCCAGCGGATCGTCTCGTACGGTCCTGCGGTGCCGGCTTCGTAGAGGAGGCCGACGCGGTCGCCGTCGAGTCCGGCCATGTCGGAGTAGGCGGTGGGGCCCCAGTGGATGACGCGGCCCTGCTGCCAGGGTTCCCAGGTGGCGCCGTCGTCGCGGGAGGCGCGTACGGACATGACCTTGCGGTCGGCGGGGTGGGCGGGCAGGGAGGCGAGGATCTGGTCGCCGTGGCGGAGGGTGGCGCCCTGGACGACGGGGCTGACGAGGTCGGGGGTGGTGGCGAAGGGGGCGTCGAAGGTGGTGCCGCCGTCGCTGCTGACGGCGGCGGCGCGGTTGCCGGGGTCGGTGCCGCGTTCGTCGCGGGCGGCGGCGTAGACGGAGCCGTCCCGGCGTTCGAAGAGGCTGAGTTCCTGGGGTTTGACGTCGGGCGGCTGGACGGCGCGGGTGTCGTCGGCGCCGAGCTGCCAGGTGAGGCCGCCGTCGTCGCTGTAGAGGAGGTGGGCGCCCTGGCGGCCGTCGAGGCCCTGGTGGTTGCCGCCGACGAGGAGGCGTCCCGCGTGGTCGCCGGTGGTGAGCTGGAGGCCGTGGCCGGGTCCGGTGGCGTACCAGCGGTCCCATTCCGGCTTGGAGAGTTCGGCGCCCATGTTGCGGGCGGCGCTCCAGGTGCGGCCGTTGTCGGTGGAGTGCTGGAGGTAGGGGGTGCGGACGGTGTCGTCGGCGCCGGGGTTGTGGGTGCTGAGGAGGGAGATGCGGCCGGTTTCGCGGTCGACGACGGGGGCGGGGTTGCCGCGGGTGTCGCCGTCGCCGGCGAGGACGGCCTGCGGGGCGCTCCAGGTGGCGCCGCCGTCGGTGGAGCGGCGCAGCACGATGTCTATGTCGCCTTTGTCGGCGCAACTGTCGACGCGGCCTTCGGCGAAGGCCAGGAGGGTGCCGTCGGCGGCTTCGACGACGGCGGGGATGCGGTAGCAGAAGTAGCCGCCGGTGCCGGCCTGGAAGAGCACTTCCTGGCTGAACTCGGGTGCTGCTGCGGGGTCCTGTGCGCTGGCGTGGGGGGCGAGTGCGGTCAGGCCGGCGCCGAGGACCGCGGCGCACGCCGCGAGGGCGGTGGCGCGGCGGGGGCTTCTTCGGCGGGAGCGGTCTGCGGCAGGTGCGAGGCGTGGCTGCATGGTGCGTCTCGCTTTCGTCGGGATACGTCGGGCAATCGGGCACGTCGGGGTGACGCGGACAGCGGTGGATAGCCCATGTCCTACGTAGGACGTGGGATGTCCACCGGCGTAACGTAAAGGCAGCCCCCCGTACGGTCAAGGGTCCGTCCGCAGCTACCCGCAGTTCACCTTCCGCTCATGCCTGCGCCGCTCACCCGACGCCGCGCATCGCCTTCCCGGCGCGCGCCTCGATGCCGCGGAAGTGGGTGGTCATCGCGGCCCGTACGTGCTCGCGGTCGCGGGCCCGCAGCGCGGCGACGATCTCCTTGTGGCGGCGGGCGGTGCCCAGCGGCGAGGGGTCGTCGGCCCAGCCGCGGGCGCCGGCGACGCGGTGGAAGACGTTCCAGAAGGCGCCGAGGAGCTGCGGGACCAGGGTGTTGCCTATCGAGCGGTAGAGGACCTCGTGGAACTCGCGGTCCTCCTCGGGGAAGACCTCGCCCTGCCCGGCGCGGGTCTCCATGCGCGCGACGATGGTGTCCAGCGCGTCGAGGTCGGCCTCGGGGATGCTCTCCACCACCCGGCTGATCAGGCCCTCTTCGAGTATTTCGCGGACCTGGAGGATCTCGGTGAGGGCGTGCGCGTCGTCGCCGCCGAGCTGCACGAGGGTGCGGAACGTCAGCCCGTCGGCGAGCGGCGTCAGCGACGCCTCGCCGACGTAGGTCCCGTAGCCGTGGCGGATCTCGACGATGTCGAGGGCCTGCAGCGCCTTGAGCGCCTCGCGCACCGAGTTGCGGCTCACCCCCAGGTCGTCCATGAGCTCGGTCTCGGTGGGCAGCACCGCGCCGGGGCGCAGCCCCCGGTCGAGGATGAGCTGCATGATCTCACGCTGGATCTGGCCGCCCATGCGCTTCCTGCGGTCCGAACGCGGCTGGGGGTGCTTCAGCTCCTGGGGCATGGCGGTATCGTACGCACAAGGAGGGACATCCTACGTGTGAAACGGGGGGCTCATCCGGAAGATGAGGAAGATCCGGGAGTGATGAGCCCCGATTCGTAGCCGATGACCACCAACTGCGCCCGGTCGCGGGCCCCCACCTTGCCCATGATCCGGCTCACGTGGGTCTTGGCCGTCAGCGGCGACAGCGCCAGCGACTCGGCGATCTCGGTGTTGTTCAGCCCGCGCGCCACCAGCACCAGCACCTGCCGCTCGCGCTCCGACAGCGCGCCCAGCGCCGCCCCGCCGTGCTGGGTCGCGGCCGGCTGCGGCGCCTCCGGCAGCCGCACCAGGCGCTCGATGAGGCGGGCCGTGGGGCCGGGCGAGAGCAGCGCGTCGCCGGCGGCGACGGTGCGGATGGCCTCCAGCAGCGCCGCCGGCTGGGTGTCCTTGACGAGGAAGCCGGAGGCGCCGGCGCGCAGCGCGGCCATGATGTGCTCGTCGGTGTCGTAGGTGGTGAGGACCAGGACCCGTACGCCCGCCAGGTCCTCGTCCGCGGCGATGAGCCGGGTCGCCTCGATGCCGTCCAGCTCCGGCATCCGCAGGTCCATCACCACCAGGTCGACGCGCTCGCTGCGGGTGAGCGCCACGGCCTCGCGGCCGTTGCCCGCCTCGCCGACGACCTCCATGTCGGCGGCGGAGTCGACGAGCATGGCGAACGCCTTGCGCACCAGGGTCTGGTCGTCGGCGAGCAGGACGCGGATGGGCTGCGCGGTCATGCGGTGCGGCTCCTGTCGGTGAAGGCGGTACGGGCCCCCGGCCGGTCGGCGGGGGCGGCATGGTCGCCGGGGGCGGCGGGTTCCGCCGGGGAGGCGGGTCCCGCGTTGTCCGCGGGATCCGCGGGGTCCGCTTCCACGGTCTCGACGCCGTCGGGGCCGGCCGGTACGCACGGCAGTACGGCGGTGACCGCGAAGCCCGCGGCGTCCGTGCGGCGGGCCGCCTCCAGGGTGCCGCCGACGCTGCGGGCCCGCTCGCGCATGCCGACGATGCCGTAGCCGGGGCGCGCACCGGCGCCCGCCGCGGCGGCGGCCTTCTCCGGGTGGGCGGGACCGTCGTCGACGACGGCGATGCGCAGCTCGCCCGCCTCCTCGTCGTAGGTGACGGAGATCCGCACGTGCACCGCGGACCCGGCGTGCTGTACCGCGTTGGTCAGCGACTGCTGCACGATCCGGTACGCCGCCGCCCCCACCCCCCGCGGCACGTCGACGGCGGCGTCGGCGACGTCCAGGCGCACCTCGGCGCCGCCGGAGCGCGCCGCCGCCGCCAGGTCGTCGAGGCCCGCCAGGCCCGGCGGCGGGCGGGTGCCGTCCACGGAGTCGCCGCCGCGCAGCACCTGGAGCGTGGTGCGCAGCTCCGCGCGGGAGTCGCGGCAGGTGCCCGCGATGCCGTCGAGGGCGTCGGCCAGCGCCGCGCGGTCCAGCCGGCCGGGGTCGGCGACCAGCAGGTGCGCGGCCACCGACGTCTGCACGCCGATGAGGGTGATGCTGTGCGCCAGCAGGTCGTGCAGGTCCTGGGCGATGCGCAGCCGCTCCTCGGCGACCCGGCGGGCGGCGGTCTCCTCCCGGGTGCGCTCGGCGCGTTCCGCGCGCTCGACGATGGCGCCGACGTAGTTGCGGTGCACCCGCACCGCCTCGCCGAGGAGCGCCACCGACATGACCCAGCCGGAGGTGCGCAGCAGTTCCGCGCCCTGGTCGGCGTTGCGCAGCGTCAGCATGGTGACGGCCAGGACGACGAGCCCGCAGGTGATCAGCAGCGTCCGCAGCCGCGGCCCGGCGACGGCGAGGGAGTAGACGGCGACCAACATCGTGGGCGTCGGCGCGCTGTGGATGTTGTCGAGGATGTGGTACGGCGCCTCGGGGAGGACGGAGACGAGGAAGACGGCCATCGGGTAGTGGCGGCGCCAGGCCAGCACCGCCACCATGACGAACAGCAGCAGCCAGCCGAAGGCGTCCGGCCGGTGCGCCGACTCCTCGGCGCCGCCGAACAGCGCCAGGCACGCGACGACGACGCCGACGAGCGCGGTGAAGAGAACGTCCCGGCGCGTCGGCTGCTTCAGCCCGCTCAGCCGGGCCCTCGCTGACTGCATGACCACCATCCTCGCCTACGGCTCCACAGGCGAAACTCCTCGGTACGGGCGGGCCGTCCCCGCACGCCCGCGGGGGCGCGGAAACGGCCGTGCCCGGCCGGGGGCGGTCCCGCGGGGCCGCCCCCCGGCCGGGGCGGGGGCCGTACGGTGCGTACGGCCGCGACGGGGGTGCTAACGCGCCGCGCCCGCCGGTTCCGGCTCCCGCTGCTCCCCGGGAGCGGACGGCGGCGCCTCCTCCCGCTTCGACAGCGGCCCCGGCCACCAGATCTTCTTGCCCAGCAGCCAGCTCGCGGACGTCACCAGGTAGGTGCGCACCAGGAACGTGTCCAGCAGCACGCCGACCGCGACGACGAAGCCCAGCTCGAACATCATCACCATCGGCATCGTCGCCAGCGCCGCGAACGTCGCCGCCAGCACCAGGCCCGCCGAGGCGATCACGCCGCCGGTGCGGCGCAGCGCGGTGAGCGCCGCGGTGCGGGTGTCAGCACCGTTGGTGGCCTCCTCGCGCATCCGGTGCAGCAGGAAGATGCCGTAGTCGACGCCGAGCGCCACGCCGAAGACGAAGGTGAGCAGCGCCAGTTCGCCGCCGATGCCCGGATAGCCCATGACCGGCTCGAAGATGAGGCCGCCGATGCCCATCGCCGCGCCCCACGACGCCACCACGGCGACGGTCAGCACCAGCGGCGCCACCAGGCTGCGCAGCAGGACGATGAGGATGACCAGGACGGCGGCCAGCGTGAGGGGGATGACGAGCTTGCGGTCGCCCGAGTTGGCCTCCGCCAGGTCCAGCGCTTCGGCGCTGGGCCCGCCGACCAGGGCGTCGGCGCCGTCGAGGGCGCCCAGTTCGGAGCGCAGGTCCGCGATCGTACGGTCCTCCCCCGCCGATTGCGGCGGGTCGGCGGCGTAGACGGTGATCTCGGTGTACCCGTTGCCGGAGCGCGCTGTCTCCGCGGAGACGACGCCCTCGACGCCCTGCGCCGCCGACAGCGCCGCGTCCGCCCGCGCGGCGTCGGCGACGACGACGATCGCCTGGGCGCTCTGCTCGGGATAGGCGTCCTTCAGCTTCTCCATCGCGGTGATCGACTCGGGCTTGTCGGTGAAGGCGTCCTCCTGTTTGAGGTTGCCCGGCAGGTTGAACGCGCCGAGCGCCAGCGCGCCCAGCAGCACCACGCCGCCCAGGAGGATCGCCGCCGGGCGGCGGCCCACCGAGGAGCCCATCCGGTCGAAGAAGCCGCGCCGCTTGGGCTCGCTGCCGTAGGCGGGGACCAGCGGCCAGAAGATGCGGCGGCCGAAGAGGACCATCAGCGCCGGCAGCAGCGTCGTCATCACCGCCAGCGCGCACACCACGCCGACCGCGCCGACCGGGCCGAGGCCCGCGCTGGAGTTGAGGTCCGCGGCCAGCAGGCAGATCAGGCCCGCCGCGACCGTACCGGAGGAGGCGAGGATCGCCGGGCCGCAGTTGCGCACGGCCGTCAGCATCGCCTCCTGCGCGTCGGTGGTGCGGCGCAGTTCCTCGCGGTACCGGGCGACGAGCAGCAGCGCGTAGTCGGTGCCCGCGCCGAAGATGAGCACCGTCATCACCGCGGAGCTCATCGAGTTGACCGTCAGGTCGAACGCCTGGACGAGGCCGTAGACGAGGGCCATGGCGCTCATCGACGCGACGCCGACGCAGACCAGCGGCAGCAGCCACAGGAACGGGCTGCGGTAGGTGAGGATCAGCAGGATCGTCACGATGCCCGCCGTGGCGTACATGAGGGTGCCGTCGACCTCTTCGTAGACCGCCTCGGCGTCGGCCTGGATGCCGGCGGGGCCGCCGAGTTCGACGGACAGGCCCTCGGGGGGATCCGCGACGATCTCCTCGCGGATCTCCTCGACGGCCGCCGTTTGGGCATCCTCGTCGGGCAGTCCGACGACGGAGAACGGCAGCATGAGCGTGCTGCCGTCCTCGGCGGGCACGGCCTGCGGCGTGCCGTCCTTCGCCAGCTCGAACCGGTCGGCGACGGCGCCGGCGTGCCCGGCGGCCAGTTCGCGGTCGGCGGCGGTGATGCCGCCGTCGCGCTGGTAGACGAGGATGCCGGCGAGGGTGTCGCCGCCGGGCATCTCCTCGGCTATCTGCGACACCTGGGTGGAGTCGGCGCTGCCGGGCAGGTAGTCGACGGCGCGGTCGCGGCTGACGTCGCCGAGCTTGCTGCCGAACGGCATGGCCAGGGCGAGGATCGCGACCCACAGGCCGAGCACGGCCCAGGGCAGCCAGCGGCGCCCCGGTCTCGTCGCGGGGCCTGGCGGCGCTTCGGATGGTGCGGATACGGCGCCCATGGCGGGCTCTCCCTCCGGGAGGCAACTGGACTGCGCCCAGCTTCCCCCGGAGATCCGGCACGGGGCTTCGCTCCCGGGTGCGAAACCTCGCCTACTGCACGGGGTGGCCTCCGGCCACCGCTGCTCCCCCGGGAGTACCCCGGGGAGTACCGGCCCTGTCTGACACATCCCGCCTGCGTCTGGGGGCACCGCCCACGCGCGCGCAGCGCGCTGTGGGGGAGCCTGGCACGCACGCCCGCTGCGTCGTCGGGATCGACCGAAGAGGCCCACTAGGCGGTCGGCCCTCCGCCTTGCGACCGCACGCACCAGACGCCTGGGGGTACCGCCCACACGCGCCTGCGCGCTGTGGGGGAGCCCGCCCAGAGGGCGGACGGCGCTATATGCCAGACCGGTCCTACGCGCCCTCCTTCAGCACCGTCCGTACGAGCGCGCGTTGCGCGTCGGTCAGCTTGGGGTCGGCGAAGTGCACGGTGCGGCCGCCGGCCGTGAGCCGGTACGCGAAGCCGTCCGGCACGCCCGCGGGCGGGGCCGCGCTGCCCTCCGCGACCGCCCGTCCTGCCAGCGCCTCCAGGCCGGCCGCGTCCGCGCGGCCGGCCGTGTCCAGGGTGGCCTCGCGGGTCAGGCCCGCGAAGCCCCCGGTACGGGTGACGGTGATGCGCATGCCCCCACGCCTACCCCGCCTGCGGCGCCGCACCCTCCCGGGCCGGGGTCTGCCGCGGCACGGCGGCCTCCGCGTCGGCGTCCACCCCGACCTGCGACCACGCCGAGAGCACCGCGGCGCGCTCCGCGCCGTCGCCGTAGCGGGCCCCGGCGGCGGCGACGGTGGCGGCGGCGAACGCGGCGAAGTCGGCGGTGGCGGTGAGGGCGCCGCCGGTCAGCACGTCGTACCAGATGCGGCCCGCGCGCTCCCAGGCGTTGCCGCCGAGTTCGGTGGCCAGCAGGTAGAAGGCGTGGTTGGGGATGCCGGAGTTGATGTGGACGCCGCCGTTGTCGGTGGAGGTGTCGACGTAGTCGGCCATCGTCGCCGGCTGCGGGTCCTTGCCGAGGACGTCGTCGTCGTAGGCGGTGCCGGGGGCCTTCATCGAGCGCAGCGCCTCGCCGGACACCCCGGGGGCGAGCAGCTCGGCGCCGATGAGCCAGTCGGCGTCGGCGGCGCTCTGGCCCTTGACGTACTGCTTGATGAGGGAGCCGAAGACGTCGGAGACCGACTCGTTGAGCGCCCCGGACTGGCCGAAGTACTCCAGGTTCGCGGTGTACTGGGTGACGCCGTGCGTCAGCTCGTGGCCGATGACGTCGACGGCGAGGGTGAAGTCGAGGAACACCTCGCCGTCGCCGTCGCCGAAGACCATCTGCTCGCCGTCCCAGAAGGCGTTGCCGTAGTCCTCGCCGTAGTGGACGGTGGCGTTCAGCGGCAGCCCGGCGCCGTCGATGGAGTCGCGGGCGAAGCCGCTGAGGAACAGGTCGAAGGTGGCGCCGAGGCCGTCGTAGGCGCGGTTGACGGTGGCGTCGTCGACCGCCGCCCCGCCCTCCTTGCGGACTTCCGTCCCCGGCAGGTCCTGGGTCTGCCCGGCGTCGTAGATCGTCCGCTTCGGCTTCGCGTCGTCCGCCGCCCGGCGCGCGGCCGGCGCGGCGGCGGCGCGGCGGACGGTGGTGATGCGGCGGCGGGTGCGCTGGAGCGCGTCGCGCTCCAGGGTGCGGCGGGCGCGGGCCGACAGCGCCGCATTGTCCGTACGGGCCAGCTTGTCCAGCATGTGGGGCGGCACGATCGTACAGAACACGGGGGTACGTGAGGATGCGTCCATCCCTGCAATGTGTCACTGAGTAATCGACTTGTCACTCCCCGCAGCGAATTCTTCGCGATTTCGGATGGCGGGGCCCGCCGCGGGCCCGGCGCGGGGTCTCGCATCGTGATACTGATCGGCCGGCGTCGCCGCGGCTGGGCTACATTGGTCGACATCGTGCGTTACGGGCTGCTTCTTCTTAGCCGCCGCGGCGAGGGTCTGCTGTCGTAGACCGACCCCCTCCCCGCGGAGTCCGGTGCTGCCACCCGTCGGTCGACGACCAGCTCGCGCGAAGGAGCCCACGCCACCATGGACCATCCCGGTAACACCGCCGGCCGCGGTACGCCCGTCACCGCCGCCACCGTGCGCCAGCAGCCCTCCGGCATGCCCGTGCACCGCTACCGCCCGTACGACGCCGTCGACATCCCCGACCGCACCTGGCCCGGCAACCGCATCACCCAGGCGCCCCGGTGGCTCTCCACCGACCTGCGCGACGGCAACCAGGCCCTGATCGACCCCATGTCGCCGGCGCGGAAACGCGCCATGTTCGACCTCCTGGTACGCATGGGCTACAAGGAGATCGAGGTCGGCTTCCCCTCCTCCGGGCAGACCGACTTCGACTTCGTCCGCTCCATCATCGAGGACGGCGCCATCCCCGAGGACGTGACGATCTCCGTCCTGACCCAGGCCCGCGAAGAGCTGATCGAACGCACCGTGGCGTCGCTGAAGGGCGCCCGCCGCGCCACCGTCCACCTGTACAACGCCACCGCGCCCGTCTGGCGCGAGGTCGTCTTCCGCGGCTCGCGCGACGCGGTGAAGCAGATCGCCGTCGACGGCACCCGGCTGGTCGTGGAGTACGCCGAGAAGCTGCTCGACGACCGCACCACCTTCGGCTACCAGTACAGCCCGGAGATCTTCACCGACACCGAGCTGGACTTCGCGCTGGAGGTCTGCGAGGGCGTCATGGACGTCTGGCAGCCCGAGGACGGCCGCGAGATCATCCTCAACCTGCCGGCCACCGTCGAGCGCTCCACGCCCTCCACGCACGCCGACCGCTTCGAGTGGATGTCGCGGAACCTGTCCCGCCGCGAGCACGTCTGCCTCTCCGTCCACCCGCACAACGACCGCGGCACCGCCGTCGCCGCCGCCGAGCTGGCGCTCATGGCCGGCGCCGACCGCGTCGAGGGCTGCCTGTTCGGGCAGGGCGAGCGGACCGGCAACGTCGACCTGGTCACCCTGGGCATGAACCTCTTCTCGCAGGGCGTCGACCCGATGATCGACTTCTCCGAGATCGACGAGATCCGGCGCACCTACGAGTACTGCAACCAGATGGGCGTCCACCCCCGCCACCCCTACGTCGGCGACCTCGTCTACACCGCCTTCTCCGGCTCCCACCAGGACGCCATCAAGAAGGGCTTCGAGGCGATGGAGGCCAGGGCCGCGCAGGCCGGCAAGCCCGTCGAGGAACTGGAGTGGGCGGTCCCGTACCTGCCCATCGACCCCAAGGACGTGGGCCGCTCCTACGAGGCCGTCATCCGCGTCAACTCCCAGTCCGGCAAGGGCGGCGTGGCGTACGTGCTCCAGCACGACCACAGCCTCGACCTGCCGCGGCGCATGCAGGTGGAGTTCTCCCGCATCATCCAGACCAAGACCGACGCCGAGGGCGGCGAGGTCACCCCCGCGCAGATCTGGGACGTCTTCCGCGACGAGTACCTGCCCAACCCCGGCAACGCCTGGGGCCGCATCCAGCTCCGCGGCGGGCAGACCACCACCGACCGCGACGGCGTCGACACCCTCACCGTCCAGGCCGACGTCGACGGCGCCGAGACCACCCTCGTCGGCACCGGCAACGGCCCCATCTCCGCGTTCTTCCACGCCCTCCAGGGCATCGGCATCGACGCGCGGCTCCTGGACTACCAGGAGCACACGATGAGCGAGGGCGCCAGCGCGCAGGCCGCCTCGTACATCGAGGTCGCCGTCGACGGCAAGGTGCTGTGGGGCATCGGCATCGACGCCAACACCACGCGCGCCTCGCTGAAGGCGGTCGTCTCCGCGGTCAACCGCGCCGCCCGCTGACCGCCGCGGCACCTCCGCGGGACTCCCGCAGTACCGCCGGAGCGCCGAGCGCCCCGTGCGCCGTCCGACCGCGGACGGGGCGCGGGGCGCGGCTCGTTCGCACCGCCTTTGACGTGTACGAGGGCTGACGATGTCGGCCGGTGTGGTTAGCATCACGTCAGCGCGGCAGCGTTGCCGAAGCGTGATGGAGGTCGACGTGACGCATATCCTCCGCCGGTTCGCCGGCGTGCGGACGTCCTGGCACACCGAGTCAGACGGTGAGTTCTTCTGCCCCGGCTGCGGCGGCGACCGCAACTACCGCCGGCGCAGCGGCAGACGGCGGTTCACCGTCCTCGGCGTACCCGTGCTGCCGCGCGGCGCCGCGGGACCCGTCGTCGAATGCGCCGACTGCGGCGGCCACTTCGGCCTCACGTCCCTGGCGGAGCCCACCTCGACGCGCTTCGCGCTGCTGCTGCGCGACGCCACCCACGCCGTCGCCCTCGCCGTCCTGCACGCCGGCGGCACCTCCTCCTCCGCCGTCCGCTGCGCCGCCGTCACCGCCGTGCGCACCGCGGGCTACGACGACTGCACCGAGGAGCAGTTGCTGACGCTGCTGGCCGCCATCGAGGCCGACTCGGGGCGGATGCCGGAACTCTGCGCCGACCTGCCGCCGGAGCAGCGGAACTTCGAGGCGGAGCTGCGTGAGACGCTGGCGCCGCTGGCGCCGCACCTGGTGCCCGTCGGGCGGGAGTCGATCCTGCTGAGCGGCGCGCGCATCGCGCTCGCGGACGGGGCGTACACGCCGCCGGAGTGGGAGACCCTCGTCGTCGTCGGCGACGCGCTGCTGCTGCCGGCCTCGGACGTCGAGCGGCTGCTGACGTCGGCGCGCACGCCGTCATAAGGGGCGCGCGGGACCCGCGCGCCTCCACGCGCCCCCGCGGCCGCCCCCCGCCCGCCGTACTCCGCAGGCTCCTCGGGGCTCAGAAGCCCAGCCGGCGCAGCTTCTTCGGGTCCCGCTGCCAGTCCTTGGCGACCTTCACGTGGATGTCGAGGTACACCGGCATGCCCAGCAGCGCCTCGATGTGCCCGCGGGCCTTGGTGCCGATCTCCTTCAGCCGCTTGCCCTTCGGGCCGATGACGATGCCCTTCTGGCTGTCGCGCTCGATGAACAGGTTGGCGTGGATGTCCAGCAGCGGCCGGTCCGCCGGGCGGTCCTCGCGCGGCTCCATCTCGTCGACCACCACCGCGATCGAGTGCGGCAGCTCGTCCCGTACGCCCTCCAGGGCCGCCTCCCGGATCAGCTCGGCGACCATCACCTGCTCCGGCTCGTCGGTCAGCTCCCCGTCCGGGTACAGCTCCGGGCCCTCCGGCAGCAGCGGCACCAGCAGGTCCGCGAGGAGGCCGACCTGCTTGCCCTCGACCGCCGAGACCGGCACCACCTCCGCCCACTCGAAGCCCAGGTCCTTCGCCATCCGGTCCACGGCCACGAGCTGCGCGGCAACCGTGTCGGAGTCGGCCAGATCGGTCTTGGTGACGACGGCGACCTTCGGGGTACGCCGCAGGGCGGCCAGCTCCCCGGCGATGTACCGGTCCCCCGGGCCGATCTTCTCGTTCGCCGGCGCGCAGAAGCCGATCACGTCGACCTCCGCCCAGGTGGCGCGGACGGCGTCGTTGAGCCGCTGGCCGAGCAGCGTGCGCGGCTTGTGGTAGCCGGGGGTGTCGACGAGCACGAGCTGCGCGTCGGGGCGGTGGACGATGCCGCGCACGGTGTGCCGGGTCGTCTGCGGCCGGCTGGAGGTGATGGCCACCTTCTGGCCGACCAGCGCGTTGGTCAGGGTCGACTTGCCGGCGTTGGGCCGGCCGACGAAGCAGGCGAAGCCGGAGCGGTGCCCGGTGTCAGGGGTGGTCATGGGGAGCATTGTCCCCGACCGCCGTCCGGCACCCGCCGCCGCTCCGGTCCCCGCGACCGCGGCCCGCACCCGCGGCGGGCGCCGGGCGGGCAGCGGACGGTCGGCGGTCGGGCGCCGGACGGTCGGCGGTCGGGCGCCGGACGGTCGGCGTACGGCCCGCGGCGGGTGCTACGCGCCCAGCAGCCGCGCGCCGCCCTCCGGGGCCAGTCCGGCGAGGACCTTGTCGATCCGCGCCAGGGTGTCGGGGTGCAGCTCGACGTGCGCCGCCGCCATGTTCTCCTCGATGTGCGCCGGCGTCCGGCTGCCGGGGATGGGCACGACGTGGTCGTCCTGGTGCAGCAGCCACGCCAGCGCGAGCTGCCCTGGGGTCAGCCCCACGTCGGCGGCAACGGCGCGCAGCGGCGCGAAGCGGTCGTGGTTGGCCTTGAGGTTCGCCGCGTCGAAGGCGCCGATGTTGCGGCGGAAGTCGCTCTCGGCGACGTCCGTCACGGAGCCGGTGAGGAAGCCCGTGCCCAGCGGCCCCCAGGCGACGACGCCCACGCCCAGCTCGCGCGCCGCCGCGTGCAGCTCCGGGTCGACCGGCGTCCACATCGACCACTGCGCCTGCACCGCCGCCACCGGGTGCACGGCGTGCGCGCGGCGCAACTGGTCCGCGGTGACGTTGGAGAGGCCCAGGTGGCGCACCTTGCCCTCGGCGACCAGCTCGGCCATCGCACCCGCCGTGTCCTCGATCGGCACCGCCGGGTCGGGGAAGTGCACGTAGTACAGGTCGATCCGGTCCGTGTCCAGGTTCCGCAGCGAGCGCTCGGCGTAGCCGCGCACGTACCGCGGCTCGGCATTGACGGTGAGGTTGCCGAAGGCGTAGCTGACCGGATGCGCGCGGCCCTCGACGCCCTCGGGCAGGGTCAGCCCGAACTTCGTGGCCACCACCACCTCGTCGCGCCGCCCGCGCAGCGCCCGGCCGATCAGGCGCTCGTTGTGCCCGTCGGGGCCGTAGCCGTCGGAGCTGTCGACGTGCGTGGCGCCCGCGTCGAGGGCGGCGTGCAGCGCGGCGACGCCCCGGTCGTCGTCGGTCTCGCCGTAGACGCCGGGCGAGAGCACCATCGCGCCGTAGCCGATGGCCGGGGACTCCAGGGCGCCGAGGGTGCGGGAGGGGACGGGGTTCGCAGCTGTGGTCATGCCCGCAGCCTCCGCGGAATTGCGTGGCGGCGTCCAAGACCTATGGCTATAACGGGTGGTTATGGACGCCCACGTTCGCGATCTGCGCTACTTCGCGGCGGTCGCGGAGGAGCTGAGCTTCACCCGCGCCGCCGAGCGGCTGTACGTCTCGCAGCCGGCGCTCTCCAAGCAGATCCGGGCGCTGGAGCGGCAGCTCGGCTTCCCCCTCTTCGAGCGGCGGGCGCGCACGATCGCGCTCACCCCGCAGGGCGCGGCGCTGCTGCCGGCGGTGCGGGAGCTGACGGCGGGCTGGGCGGAGGCGGTACGGGCCGCGCGCACCGCCGGTCCCGCGGAGTCGCTGGCGGTGGGCATGCAGACGGCGGTCGGCCGTGACCTGCAACGGGAGGTGCTGGGCCGGTTCCGGGAGCGGGGCTGGCGGATCTCGTTGCGGCTGGTCAACTGGGAGGACCCCACGGCGGGGCTGGCCGGCGGGGGCGCCGACGCGGCGTTCTGCTGGCTGCCGGTGCCGGGAGTGGGCGCGGAGCTGACGGCGAAGGTCCTCGCCCGGGAGGAGCGCTGGGTGGCGCTGCCGCTGGACCACCGGTTCGCGGGCCGGACGGCGGTGGACTTCGCGGACTTGCTCGACGAGCCGTTCGTGGCGCTGCCGCGGTCGGCGGGCGTGCTGCGCGACTTCTGGCTGGGGACGGCGGAGCGGGGCGGGCGGGAGCCGGTGGTGGCGCTGGAGGCGTCGGCGCCGGAGGAGGTGTTCGAGGCGGTGGGCGCGGGCCTGGGCGTGGTGCTGCTCGCGGAGGGCAACGCGCGGCTGTACCCGCGTCCGGACGTGGTGTCGGTGCCGGTACGGGGGCTGGCGCCGTGCGAGCTGGCGCTGCTGTGGCGGACGGCCGACGGGCGGCGGGAGGTCGCGGAGTTCGCGGCGGCGTTCCGGGAGGCACCGGCGCCCGCGGGCGGGGGCGGCGGGTCGGGGCCGGGACGGCGGGACAGCGGGGCCCAGGGGAGCACGAGGGAACAAACATAGGTCGTCGCGGCCAGCGCGGCCAGCGCGGCCAGCGCGGCCGTAAGGCACCTCCGTGGCCGGGGCGCGGGGCCCTCGTCGCGTACGCCCGGGGCGCGGGCGTGCGCCGCGCGTGCGGGGGCCGGGCGGGCGGCGCGGGCGCCGGGCGGAGGGCGCGGCGGCGCGCGGAACGTCACCCTCAGGATGGACTGTACGGAACGTATCACCGTGGTTACCTGAAGTCGTGATCGTTCGTGCCGCGCTCGTCCGCGGGCTCGCCCTGCGCGCCGTGCTCGTGCTGCTCCTCGGGGTGCTGCTGGTGCCCGGCGGAGCCGCCGAGCGCGCCAGCGCCGCGGACGGCTACTCCACGTCCTCCGCCGCCCCCGGGGCGGCCGGAGCCGCGGGCGAGGCGGCCCCCGGCGAGGACACCGGACCGGCGCCCGCCCTCGCCCGGCGCGGTCCGCGGTCGGCGAAGGCCGGGCAGATCGACCAGGCCGGCCACGTGGCGGCCGCCGGCCGGCCCGTGCCCCGGACGGCGCGGGGCGCCGAGAAGACCGGCTCCCCGTGGTGCCCGTACGCCCCGGAGGCGGCGGTGCTCGCCGCCGCCCGGACGCGGTACGCCGTACTGCGCTGCTGACGGGGCCCGCGGGGCGGCCCGTTCGCGTACGGCGGACGCCTGCCCTGCTGCCCGTACCCCCCACGTCAGCACGCCAGCGGCAAGCCGGAGTTCGCCATGCCTATCGACCTCTCGCGCGCGCTCGAAGCGTACGTGCGCGCCCAGACCCTCCCACCCCCGCCCGCCGACAAGCCCGCCGACCAGCCGCCCGCCCCCGAACCCCGGGAAGGCCGCCCCGCCGGCCACGGCCCGGCCCTCGAACCCGACGCCGCCCCCGAACCCGACGCCGCCCCCGACCCCACCGACCACCCCGCCCCCGCAGAACCGCAGGCCGACGCCGTCCGCCCCGCCCCCGACGTCCCGCCCGAGCCGCCGGGGGCTCCGCTGCCGGCGTGACGGCACCCCGCCGCTCACGGGCCACCGCGGTACCGCGGTGGCCCGTGAGCAGGCACCCTCACCTCTCCCACACGTCTGGCGTACCGTCCTCGAAACTCACTGGCCACAGCCGCACCTCCCCCCGTTACGATGGCGTCAGGGCCTGCGTGTGGAGCAGGCGTCGGGACCCCGGGCGTGGTCCGTCCGGCGGGCCCTCCTCAGAGTTCCGCGAGCGAAGAAGTGGGATGAGATTCAGGCCCGAGGGCCGGCCCATGACACAGACACCCGTAAGCCGCACCCCCGAAGAGGGACAGGCCCGCGCCCACATCACCATCCCCGCGAAGCACCCCATGGTGACCGTGCTGGGCTCCGGAGACTCCCTCCTGCGGGTCATCGAGAAGGCGTTCCCCAGCACCGACATCCACGTCCGGGGCAACGAGGTGAGCGCCGTCGGCGCATCCGAGGAAGTCACCCTCGTGCAGCGCCTCTTCGACGAGATGCTGCTCGTCCTGCGCACCGGAGCCCCCATGACGGAGGACGCGGTGGAGCGGACGATCGCCATGCTCAAATCCGACCGCGACGACGAGGCCGGCGGCCACCACGCCCCCTCCGAGGTCCTGACGCAGAACATCCTCTCCAACCGCGGCAAGACGATCCGCCCGAAGACGCTGAACCAGAAGCGCTACGTCGACGCCATCGACAAGCACACCATCGTCTTCGGCATCGGCCCCGCGGGCACCGGCAAGACGTACCTCGCCATGGCCAAGGCGGTCCAGGCCCTGCAGTCCAAGCAGGTCAACCGCATCATCCTCACCCGCCCCGCGGTCGAGGCCGGCGAGCGCCTCGGCTTCCTGCCGGGCACGCTGTACGAGAAGATCGACCCGTACCTGCGCCCGCTGTACGACGCACTGCACGACATGCTGGACCCGGACTCGATCCCCCGCCTGATGGCCGCGGGCACGATCGAGGTCGCCCCCCTGGCATACATGAGGGGCAGGGCGATGCCGTTGTTCACCAAGGTTCTGACACCCGACGGCTGGCGCCCGATCGGCGACCTCGAGGTCGGCGACCTGGTGATCGGCTCCAATGGTGAGCCGACCCCGGTGCTGGGGGTGTATCCCCAGGGCGAGCGGGACATCTATCGCGTGACGGCTCAGGACGGCTCGTGGACGCTGTGCTGCGGCGAGCACCTGTGGACGGTCAGGACCGCCGCGGACAAGCGGCGCAACAAGCCGTGGCGGGTCCTGGAGACCCAGGAGATGATCGGCAACCTGCGCGCAGCGCACGCCCGCCGGTACGAACTCCCGTTGCTGACCGGACCGGCGCAGTTCCCGGCCCGCGAGGTGCCGATGGACCCATATGCGCTGGGCCTGCTGCTAGGCGATGGCTGCATCACTGGCAAAGGCACACCTTCGTTCACCACGAGTGACCCGGAGCTCGCCACCGCACTAGAGGCGGCTCTGCCTGGGACGAGGGTGCGGTCGCGAGGGGGCTACAACTACCTCGTCAATCGTGTAGCTACACCTGCCGACTCTCCGGGGAGCGTGCTGACGCATCCGCTCAAGCAGGCGCTGCGTCCCTTGGGCCTGATCGGCAGTAAGTCGTACTCGAAATTCGTACCGGACGACTACCTCTACAACACCCCCGAGGTCCGGCTGGCTCTGCTCCAGGGCCTGCTCGACAGCGACGGCGGTCCTGTCACCCAGTCCGACCGGACGTGTCGCGTCCAGTACACAACTGCGTCGATCCTGCTCCGTGACAACGTCATCTCCCTCGTGCAGTCCCTGGGGGGCGTCGCCTACACCCGTCGCCGGGCGGCCGAAGGCCGGAAGCCCGGGAGGGCACGGGGTCGCGATGTGCACCACCGGCGCGACGCGCACATCGTCGACATCCGACTCCCCGAAGGCATCGAGCCCTTCCGGCTCGCGCGCAAACGCGAGAAGTACCACGCCGCCGGAGGCGGCGGCCGCCCCATGCGGTTCATCGACAGCATCGAGCCGGCGGGCCGCGAGGAGACCGTGTGCATCCAGGTGGCGGCGGAGGACTCGCTGTACGTCACGCAGGACTACCTGCTCACGCACAACACGCTGAACGACGCGTTCATCATCCTCGACGAGGCGCAGAACACGAATCCCGAGCAGATGAAGATGTTCCTCACCCGGCTCGGGTTCAACTCCAAGATCGTCGTCACCGGTGACGTCACGCAGGTCGACCTGCCGGGTGGGACGAAGAGCGGGCTGCGGCAGGTGCAGGGGATCCTGGACGGGGTGCAGGACGTGCACTTCTCCACGCTGACCAGCAAGGACGTCGTGCGGCACAAGCTGGTGAGCCGGATCGTCGAGGCGTACGACAAGTTCGACGTCAAGAGCCGCGACGACAGGAACGGCAGGGCCTAGACCCGTGTCCGTCGAGGTCAACAACGAATCCGGGGTCGAGGCCGACGAGGAGGCCGTGCTCGGGGTCGCCCGGTACGCGCTGGCGCGGATGCGGATCCACCCGCTCTCCGAGCTGTCGGTGATCCTCGTCGACCCCGCCGCGATGGAGCAGTTGCACGTGCAGTGGATGGACGAGCCGGGGCCGACGGACGTGATGTCCTTCCCCATGGACGAGCTGCGTCCGCCCGCCAAGGACGACGAGGAGCCCGTGCAGGGGCTCCTCGGCGACATCGTGCTCTGTCCCGAGGTCGCCCGCCGGCAGGGTGCCGCGGCGCCGACCGGGCACTCCATGGACGAGGAGCTGCAGTTGCTCACGGTGCACGGGGTGCTGCACCTCCTCGGCTACGAGCACGAGGAGCCCGCGGAGAAGGCCGAGATGTTCGGTCTGCAGAAGGCGATCGTCGACGGCTGGCGCGCCGAGCGCGGCGTGACCGGTCCTTCGCCGGCGCCCACCGAGCGATGACCACCCGGCTGATCGCCGCGGCGGTCCTGCTCGTGGGGGTCGGCTGGCTGGCGTCGTGCGCCGAGACGGCGCTGGCGCGGACGACGCGGATCGCCGCCGAGGACGCGGTACGGGCCGGGCGGCGCGGCTCCGCGAAGCTGCTGGCGGTGACGTCCGACCCGGTGCGCTATCTGAACGTGGCGCTGCTGGTGCGGGTCGGCTGCGAGATGGCCGCGGGCGCGCTCGTCACGTACGCCTCGCTGCACCATTTCGACCGCACCTGGGAGGCGTTGACGGTCGCGATCGCCGCGATGGTCCTCGTCTCGTACGTCGCGATCGGCGTCTCGCCGCGCACCATCGGGCGCCAGCACCCGGTGGCGACGGCGACGGCCTCCGCGTACGTGCTGCTGCCGCTGGCCCGGGTCATGGGCCCGGTGCCGCGGCTGCTGATCCTGCTGGGCAACGCGCTGACGCCGGGCAAGGGCTTCCGCCAGGGGCCGTTCGCCTCGGAGGCGGAGCTGCGCGCGATGGTGGACCTGGCGGAGAAGGAGTCGCTGATCGAGGACGACGAGCGGCGCATGGTCCACTCGGTCTTCGAACTCGGCGACACCCTGGTGCGCGAGGTGATGGTGCCGCGGACGGACGTGGTGACCATCGAGCGGTACAAGACGCTCCGGCAGGCGCTGACGCTGGCGCTGCGCTCCGGTTTCTCGCGGATCCCGGTGACGGGGGAGAGCGAGGACGACGTCGTCGGCGTGGTGTATCTGAAGGATCTGGCGCGCAAGGTGCACATCAGCCGGGAGGCCGAGTCGGAGCTGGTGTCGACGGCGATGCGGCCGGCGGCGTTCGTGCCGGACACGAAGAAGGCCGCGGACATGCTGCGGGAGATGCAGCAGCAGCGGATCCACGTGGCGGTCGTCATCGACGAGTACGGGTCGACGGCGGGCATCGTGACGATCGAGGACATCCTGGAGGAGATCGTCGGAGAGATCACCGACGAGTACGACCGGGAGCTGCCGCCGGCGACGGAGCTGGGGGAGGGCCGCTTCCGGGTCACGGCCCGCCTCGACATCGGCGACCTGGGCGAGCTGTACGACCTGGAGCTGGACGACGAGGACGTGGAGACCGTCGGCGGGCTGCTGGCCAAGCAGTTGGGGCGGGTGCCGATCGCGGGCGCGACGGCGGAGGTCGACGTGACCCACGACGGTTCCGACCCGGGGCTGCGGGCGCTGCGGCTGACGGCGGAGTCGCCGGCGGGGCGGCGGAACAAGATCGTGACGGTGCTGGTGGAGCCGGTGCGGGAAGAGCCGGAGGAGCCGGACGAGGGGGCGTAGCGGCGCGGGCCCGGCGGTCGCCGGCCGTACGGGCACGGGCCTCCCCCTCCGTACGCGCGGGCCCGGCGCCGTACGCGCCGGGCCCCGTTCCTCACCGCCGCGCACGGTTCCGCCGTCGTGCTGGAGGGCGCTTGCGCGCCGTCGTATCTGGAGGTGCGGCTGGCGCCGCTGGCCGCGTACACCGTGCTCGGCGTGCCGATGGACGGCTTCGGCGAGCACGTCGTCGACCTGATCGAGGTGTTCGGTGCCGACGGGGGCCGGCTCGCCGAGCAGGTGCGTGAGGCACCGGACTGGCCACGGCGCTTCGCGCCCGTCGACGCCTTCCTGTGGCGGCGCCTCGACGCCGGCAGGCGGCCCGCACCCGAGGTCTCGCGCGCGTGGCGGCTCATGGCCGCCAGCGGCGGCACCATGGAGATCCGCCGCATGGCCGACGACGTGGGGTGGAGCCACAAACACCTCATCACCCAGTTCCGCAGGCAGGTCGGCTTGCCGCCGAAGACCGCCGCCCGGCTGGTCCGTTTCCAGCGGCTGCTCGGCCGGCTGGAGAGGGCCCCGGCGGCCGGCTGGGATGAGCTGGCGGCCGACTGCGGCTACGCCGACCAGGCCCATCTGGGGCGCGACTTCCGTGCGTTCGCAGGGACCACACCCACCGCGTTCCGCGCCGAAGCGACGGCGACGGGCCGGCTCCCCGTGGCCTGATACGGATCCTCAGCGGAGGCCGGCGGAGGCCGGCGGAGGACGGCGGAAGACTGCGGACGAGCAGCCCTGGTGTGTTTACCGTGCACGGTTCGTATGCTCGCCGGTATGAGCGAGAGCAGCACGCTGGACCCCGAGGACCGCAAGATCGTCACCCTGGCCCGCAGCACCCGGGCGCGCAACGCCGTGCCGGAGGGTGCGGCCGTACGGGACGAGACCGGCCGCACCTACGTCGCGGGGACCGTGGCGCTGGAGTCCCTGCGGCTGACGGCGCTGCAGACGGCCGTGGCGATGGCCGTCGCCAGCGGCGCGACCTCGCTGGAGGCCGCGGCGGTCGTCACTGAGGCCGAGGGCCCGGCGGACGCGGACCTCGCGGCCGTACGCGACCTCGGCGGCGCGGACACCCCGATCCTGCTGGCCGGCCCGGACGGCGAGGTACGCAGCACGACCCGTGCCTGAGGGGACCCGGGAGGCCGCCCGCGCGCGGCGGCGACCGTACGACCGCGCCTGACGGGCCCGAACCCCCCGCGAGGGGGCGTTCCGCTCCGGGCGGAAGCCGCTCGTCGGGACCGCTCGGCGCAGCGGCCAGCGGCGCTGTCCGGGCCGGTGAAGACGATGTCCAGGAAGAGCGTCCCCGTCAGGTTCCCCTCGATGGTTTGTGTGCTGCTGGAAGGACTCGCCCACTGTCCAGGAGCCGCGGTGATGCATCAGGGCTTTCGGGCGACGCCGCAGTAGTGTGCGACGTCGACGCGCGTGCCCACCTGCGGAGTCTCCGCCGGATCCGGGTGCCAGCGAGGGCAGGAGACGACTCCGGGCTCAAGGAGTTCCAGGCCCGCGAAGAGGCTCTCGACCTCGGCGGCCGAGCGGATGACCAGCGGGGAGCTGCCCCGGCCGTTCCAGTGATCGGCCACCTGGTGCATCGCCTCCGTGTCGACCTCCGTCGTCGGGTGGGAGATCACCAGATAGCTGCCCGCCGGCACCGCATCCATCAGCCGGTGGATGACCGCTCGTGCCACCTCGACATCGGGCATGTGATTCACGATGCCCAGCATGGTGACGGCTACCGGCCTGGTGAAGTCCAGCGTGTGCGCCGCTTCCCGCAGGATCTCCTGCGGATCGTGCACGTCGGCGTCGATGTAGGCGGTGGCGCCTTCCGGGGTACTGGTGAGCAGGGCGCGGGCGTGCGCGAGGACAAGGGGGTCGTTGTCCACGTAGACGATCCGGGCGTCGGAGGCGGCGCGCTGGGCCACCTCGTGGGTGTTGTCGGCAGTGGGCAGGCCGGTGCCGATGTCCAGGAACTGGCGTATCCCCAGCTCGCCGGCGAGCAGTCGGACGGAGCGTATGAGGAACAGCCGGTCCTCGCGCGCCGACTTGACCAGGGCGGGGGCGAAGGCGAGCATCTCGTCCCCCGCCTTGCGGTCGACCTCGTAGTTGTCCTTCCCGCCGAGCCAGTAGTTCCACACTCGGGCCGAGTGCGGCACGGTGCTGTCCACCCGGGAGTGGGGACCGAGGGCGTCTTTCGGGGAGCGCTCATTCATCGCGGTGACTCTCCAGGCGTCGGGGCGTGTGCTCGTGACCATATTCGCCGACGCCCCGGGGCGCGCAGCAGAAGCATCGGTGCGGCCGGAGCACCCGCGCACGGCCGGCCGGCTCACCGACGCCGCGGCCGATGTCATCCGTCCGTAAGAAAAGATGTGCTGCCCTCCCGGGCGCTGCGGGCTATCTTCACCACCGAGACGACACGTAGGAGTCCCCTTGCGAGCCCGTACCCTCCTCCCGGCCATGCTGGCCGCCGCCCTCCTCACTCTCGCCGGATGCGGCGACGGCCAGGACTCCAGACCTGCCGACGACGCGGGGGCCTCCCCCTCGGAGGTGTCCTCCCCCGCACAGCCGCCCGACGACGACGGCGGCAGCCGTAGCGACGGCGGGTCGGCGGAGACACAGGTGCCCGAGGCGCTGACCTTCACCGCGACCACGGTGGACGGCGACCCGTTCGACGCGAAGACGCTCGCGGGCAAGCCCGTCGTCCTGTGGTTCTGGGCCCCGTGGTGCACCGTCTGCCAGGGACAGGGCCACGAAACCGCCAAGGTCGCAGCCGAGTTCGAGGGCAGGGCCCACGTGATCGGCGTGGCCGGGCTCGACAAGCCCCAGGCCATGCAGGACTTCGTCAACGACACGGAGGTCGGCACCTTCCCGCACCTGTCCGACGAGGCCGGGGACGTCTGGAAGAAGTTCGAGATCACCGAGCAGAGCGTCTACGTGATCCTCGACAAGGACGGCAAGACCGTCTACGAAGGTGTGCTCCCAGGCGGCGACGGCCTGGCGGACAAGCTCACCGCCGTCACCGGCTGAACCGGCATGGCCGACCTGCCCCTCGCCCTCGCGCTCGGCGCCGGGATGCTCGCCGCCGTCAACCCGTGCGGCTTCGCCCTGCTGCCCGCCTACCTCTCCCTCCTCGTCCTCGGCGACGACGCGCCCGGCCGAACCGTTGCCGTCGGTCGCGCTCTCGCCGCCACCGCCGCCATGACCGCAGGCTTCGCCGCCCTCTTCGGCATCTTCGGCCTCGCCGTCCAGCCCGTCGCCGGACAGGTCCAGCAGCACCTCCCCTGGTTCACCATCGCCTTCGGTCTGCTCGTCGCCGCTGCCGGAGCATGGCTGCTCGCCGGCCGCCAGTTGTCCGTCCTCGCCCCGAAACTCCGGCGCGCACCGAAGCTGACCCGCTCCCTGCCCTCCATGGTGCTGTTCGGCATGGCCTACGCCACCGCGTCCCTCGGCTGCACCATCGCTCCCTTCCTCGCCATCGTGGTCTCCGCCTTCCGCAGCGGCAGCACCGCCGAGGGCATCGCGCTGTTCGCCGCCTACGCCGCCGGGATGGGACTGATCGTCGGTGCCGCCTCCCTGAGCGTGGCGCTCACCCGCACGACCGCCGTCACCCCGCTGCGTCGCCTCGGCGCCGCCACACCCCGCCTCGGCGGCGGAGTGCTCCTCCTCGTCGGCGTCTACGTGGCCTACTACGGCTGGTACGAGATCCGCGCCCAGCGCGACCCCGCCACCACCGACCCCGTGATCGAGGAGGCGGGCGCCGTCCAGCGTGCCCTTTCCGACGCCGTGGACGCCGCCGGCCCGGCGGTCATCGCCGTGTTCTGCGCCGCGCTGCTCATGGCGGCCCTGATCATCCGCACCCGGCGCCGCACACGCCGGCTCGCCCGGACGGGAACCGAGGCGGGGCCGGCTGCCAGCCGCTCGGCCTGACCTTCAGGCGGCGGACACCCTGCTCACCGCGGGCGCGGAGGAGGACGGCCACAGCGTTCGCTCCGGGCCGGTGAGCAGGGGACGGGCGTACCACCGCGCCGCTGCGAGAAGCCACCGGCCGCGTCAACGCCGCTGCGGCACCGGTACCCGCCCCAGGTCCGTCGCCACCGTCAGCGGCCCTTCGTACCCCGCCTCGCGCGCCTCCCGCGCGAAGTCCTCCGGGTCCGGATAGCGCTGCGAGAAGTGCGTCAGCACCAGGTGCCGTACGCCCGCTGCGATCGCCACCCCCGCCGCCTGGGCCGCCGTCAGATGCCCGTACTCGATGGCCAGCTCGGTCTCCGCGCCCAGGAACGTCGACTCGATGACCAGCAGGTCCGCCTCCTCCGCGAGCGCGTACACCCCCTCGCACAGCCCGGTGTCCATGATGAACGCGAACCGCTGTCCCCGGCGCGGCGCCGAGACCTCCTCCAGCCGGACGCCGCGCAGCTCGCCCTCGCGCTGGAGGCGCGAGATGTCGGGACCCGCGATGCCCGCGCGCGCGAGGAGGCCGGGGAGCATCCGGCGGCCGTCGGGCTCGACGAGGCGGTAGCCGTACGCGTCCACGGGGTGGTGCAGCCGGCGGGCCTGAAGGGTGTACGCGGGCGTGGTGGCGATCACGCCGTCGCCTTCGACGGGCCCCGCCTTGATCCGCGCGCTCTCCCGGTACACGCTCGCGTACCGCAGCCGTTCGAAGAAGTGCTCCCCGCTGGCCGGGAAGTGGACGGTCACGGGGTGCGGTACGTGGTCCAGGTTGATGCGCTGGATGACGCCGGGCAGGCCGAGGCAGTGGTCGCCGTGGAAGTGGGTGACGCAGATGCGGGTGAGCCCGTACGCGGCCACGCCGGCGCGCAGCATCTGGCGCTGGGTGCCCTCGCCGGGGTCGAAGAGGATCGCGTCGCCGTCCCAGCGCAGCACGTAGCCGTTGTGGTTGCGCTGGCGGGTGGGGACCTGGCTGGCGGTGCCGAGGACGACGAGTTCGCGGGCGGCCACGTGCGGGCGGCCCGCGCTACCCGGGCGGCCAGTTCAGACCGCGGCCGCCGAGCACGTGGGCGTGCGCGTGGAAGACGGTCTGGCCGGCGCCCGCGCCGGTGTTGAAGACGACGCGGTAGCCGGTGGCGTCGATCTTCTCCTCGACGGCCACCTCGGCCGTCTCGCGCAGCACGTCCGCGAGGAGCTGCGGCTCCGCGGCGGCGAGGGCGGCGGCGTCCGGGTAGTGGGCCTTGGGGATGACAAGGACGTGCGTGGGCGCCTGCGGGTTGATGTCGCGGAAGGCGATCGTCGTCGGGGTCTCGCGGACGACGGTCGCGGGCACCTCGCCCGCGGTGATCTTGCAGAACAGGCAGTCTGCCTGCGGCTCCCCGGCCATGTTCCCGGCCTCCTTCGTACGAGTCGGGCGGTACGGGCCGCATGGTACCCCGCGGCCCGTACCCGGTGCCCTGCCGCTACTCCCCCGCCGGGGACCCGGAGGACGACGGCTCGGAGGACGCCGCCTCCGGCGTGTCCCGTACCGCACCCGGCACCTCCGGCGGCACCGCCGCCGGGCTTCGCTCCAGTTCCTCCAGCGCCAGCCGCACCGCCGTCTCCAACTGCGGGTCGCGCCCCTGCGCCCAGTCCTCCGGCGTGAGCTGCACGTCCACGTCCGGTTCCACGCCGTGGTTCTCCACGCCCCAGCCCGGGCCTTCCAGCCAGATGGCGTACTTCGGCTGCGTCACCAGTGTGCCGTCGACCAGCCGGTAGCGGCTGTCGATGCCGACGACCCCGCCCCAGGTGCGGCGCCCGACGAGCGGCCCGATGCCCAGCGCCCGGATCGCGGCGCTGACGATGTCGCCGTCCGAACCGGAGAACTCGTTGGCCACCGCGACCACGGGACCGCGCGGTGCGTCCATCGGATAGCTGACGGGCCGGAGCCCGCGGCCCGCGTCCCAGCCGACGACGCGCCGCGCCAGCTTCTCCACGACGAGCTGCGAGGTGTGCCCGCCGCGGTTGTCGCGGACGTCGACCACCAGCCCCTCGCGGGCGACTTCGACGCGCAGGTCGCGGTGGAGCTGCGCCCAGCCGGGCCCCTGCATGTCGGGTACGTGGAGGTAGCCCAGGCGGCCGCCGGAGGCTTCGTGCACGTACGCGCGCCGGCCGGCGACCCATGCGTGGTAGCGCAGCGGTTCCTCGTCGGCGGTGGGGACGATCACCGCGTAGCGCACGTCGCCGCCGTCGGCGGGGAGCACGCTCAGCTCGACGGGCTTGCCCGCGGCGCCCACCAGCAGCGGCGCGGGCCCGGCCAGCGGGTCGACGGGCCGGCCGTCGACGGCGACGATCGCGTCGCCGGGGCGGACCGCGGCGCCGGGCGCGGCCAGCGGGGAGCGGGCGTGCGGGTCGGAGGTCTCGGACGGCAGGATCCGCTCGACGCGCCACGTGCCGTCGTCCCCGCGGGTCATGTCGGCGCCGAGGAGGCCCTGCCGCCGCTCCGGTGCGCCCGCGGGCGCGCCGCCGCCCGGGGGGACGACGTACGCGTGGGACGTGCCCAGCTCGCCCTGCACCTCCCACAGCAGGTCGACCAGGTCGTCGTGGGTGGCGACGCGCTCCAGCAGCGGCCGGTAGCGCTCCAGCACGCCGTCCCAGTCGACGCCGCCGAGGTCGGCGCGCCAGAAGTGGTCCCGCATCAGCCGGCCGGCCTCGGCGTACATCTGCCGCCACTCGGCGGCCGGGTCGAGCGACTGCCGTACGCGGGTGAGGTCGACGGTGACGTTGTCCCCGTCGCCGTCGTCGACGTGGCTGGCCTTGCGGTCGGCGGGGACGACCTTCAGCTTGCCGTCGGTGCGCAGCAGGATCCGGGTGCCGTCGCCGGTGACGGTGAAGCCCTCGGCGTCGTCGGCGAGTTCCTCGACGCGCTGCTTGCCGAGGTCGTAGCGCTCCAGCCGGCTGGTGGGCCCGTCGTCCTCGGGGCCCGCGGCGTCGGTGCCGAGGACGCCGCGCAGCGGGTGGACCAGCCACAGCAGGCCGCCCTCCGCGGCGCGCAGGGTCGAGTAGCGGGCGGCCTCGACGGGGAAGGGCAGGATGCGGTCGGCGAGGCCGTCGAGGTCGATGCGGGTGACCGGCGGGGTGTCGCCGGAAGGCGAGCCGGCGTCGTCGCCGTCGTCGGAGGTGCCGCGCTCGGGGGGCCGGCCGTGGCGCTGCGGGCCGAACGGCGAGGGCGTCTCGGCGGCGAGCGTGATCAGGTGGGGGCGGCAGGCGTACGGGAACGACAGGTCGAAGACGTGGCTGTCGTAGACCGGGTCGAAGGCCCGCTCGGAGAGGAACGCCAGGTGCTTGCCGTCCGCGGTGAACGCCGGGGAGTAGTCGCGGAAGCGCAGCGGCGTGGCCTCGGCGACGGCGAGCCCGTCGGTGGTCGCGAGGCGCAACTGCCGCAGCTCGCCGGGGCCGGGGTGGGACCAGGCCAGCCAGGCGGAGTCGGGCGAGAACACCAGCCCGCCGGCGTCGCCGTACGCGCTGGTGTCGACCTCGCGCACGTCGCCGGAGGCGCGCTCGACGAGGAGCACCCGGCCGTCGTGCGAGGCGACGGCGACGCGGCTGCCGTCCGGCGCGACGGCCAGCCCGGTGACCCGGCCGAGGCGCCCGGCGGCGACGCGGCGGGGCGTAGCGCCGGTGTCGCGGCCGGCGGCGGGGATGAACTCCAGCGCGTCCTCGCCCTCGGCGTCGGTGACGAACACGACGTGCTCGGCGCCCTCTGCGCGGAAGACCCGCGGCATCCGGGCCCGTACGCCGGGCTCCGCGGCCAGCGCGCGGGCGGGGCCCTCGCGGTGGGTCACCCAGTGCAGGGTGCCGCGGATCTCGACGGCGCTGCCGCGGCCGGTGTGGTCGGGGCGGGCGGCGCCGAGGTTGTGGCGGGCGCGGAGCGGGCGGGGGCGCAGGTCGGTGCGCTGGCCGCCGAGGCGGATGTCGAGGCGGCGGGGCTCGGTGCCCTCGTCGAGTCCTTCGAGGAGCCAGAGTTCGCCGGCGCTGGCGTAGACGACGCGGGTACCGTCGGTGGCGGCGTGGCGGGCGTAGAAGCCGCCGAGGGGGGTGTGGCGGCGCAGCGCGGCGTACGCGTCGGGGGCGTCGGTGTCGGCGGAGTACAGCGCGCCGGTGCCCTCGTGGTCGGAGAGGAACGCGAGCCGCCCGCCGGCCCACAGCGGGTACTCGGCGTTGCCGAGGACGGCGTCCAGCTCGGCGGGGCGGGTGAACTCCGCGTCGGCGGCGGTGCGCAGCCAGAGCCGGCCCGCGGTGCCGCCGCGGTAGCGCTTCCAGTACGCCGCCTCCCGGCCCATGCCCGCGGTGAGCAGCGCGACGCGGCCCTCGGGCCCGTACGCGACGTTGCCGACGGGTCCGAACGGCAGCGTGTGCGCGGGGCCGCCGCCGGGCGGCACGGCGCGGGCCCAGGTGCGGCGCAGCGAGTACTGGCCGTGGGTGGTGAGCGCCAGCACGTCGCCGTCGGGCGTCCAGCCGCGTACGGAGGTCTTGCCGCTGCCCCAGTACGTCAGGCGGACGGGGGCGCCGCCGTCGACGGGCGCGGTGAGGACCTCGGGGGCGCCGTCGCGGGTGGAGGTCCAGGCGACGCGGGTGCCGTCGGGGGCTATGCGCGGATGGTCCACCGGCATGTTGTCGGCGCTCACCCGCCAGGCCCGGCCGCCGTCGACGGGCGCGGCCCAGACGTCGTCCTCCGCCGTGAAGGTGATCAAGTCGCCGTGCAGGTGCGGGAATCGCAGGTAAGCAGGCTGAGTCACGTCGATCATCCCATCATGCGGAAGCGGTACTCACCACCGCTTTGCGGTGCGGTGTGACCTTCGTCCTGTACCCGCCCCGTCCGGGGACGGAACGAATCGGGACGTAATTGTGAACACCTTGGGAAAACCCCCTGTTTCCCGCGCGCGGAGGGTCAGGATCCGGGCGTACCCCACGCCTCGCTCCGCTCGCTCAGGACCACCGCCCGGTCGCGGCGAGCACCACCGCGCCCGCCGCCGTCCCCGCCGTGGAGGTGCGCAGCACGCTCGGGCCCAGCCGGTACGCCCCCGCGCCCGTGCCCTCGAACGCGGCCAGCTCCTCCGGCGCGACCCCGCCCTCCGGGCCGACCACCAGCACGATCTCGCCCTCCTCCGGCAGCGCGGCGGCGGCCAGCGGCGCGGCGCCCTCCTCGTGCAGCACGGCCGCGAACGCCGCGTCCGCGAGCAGCGGCAGCAGTTCCTTCGTCGCGTGCAGTCCGGCGACCTCCGGGAAGCGCAGGCGGCGGGCCTGCTTGCCCGCCTCGCGGGCGGTGGCGCGCCACTTGGCCAGGGACTTCTTCCCGCGCTCCGCGCGCCACCGGGTCACGCAGCGGGCCGCCGCCCACGGCACCACCGCGTCCACGCCGGTCTCGGTCATGGTCTCGACGGCCAGCTCGCCGCGGTCGCCCTTCGGCAGCGCCTGCACGACGGTCAGCCGCGGGCGCGGCGCCGGCTCCTCGCGCACCTCGGCGCAGGTCACCAGCAGCCGGTCGCGGCCCTCCGCGCCGGCCACGGTGCCGTACGCGCCGCGCCCCGCGCCGTCGGTGAGCACGACGTCCTCGCCGGCGCGCAGCCGCCGTACGGACACCGCGTGCCGCCCCTCGGGGCCGGTCAGCGCCAGCACCGCGCCGGGGCGGGCGGCGTCCAGCACGGCGGGCTCGGCGACGAACACCGGGGCGGTCACAGCAGGCCGCCCGAGGCGTCGCCGGCCGGCTTCGTCGTGCCGCTGAGCGCGTCGGCCAGCTCCCGGGCCAGCACCTCGACCAGCTCCGCGGCGGGCAGTTCCCGCGCCAGCCGGTAGCCCTGGCCCGCCCAGAGCGCCATGCCCTGCGGGTCGCCGACGCGGGCGGCGGCGGCGCGCAGCGGGGAGGTCAGGTGGTGGACCTGGGGGTAGGCGGCGGGGGCGTACGGGCCGTGCTCGCGCACGAACCGGTTGACCAGCCCGCGCGCGGGGCGGCCGGAGAAGGCGCGGGTCAGCTCCGTACGGGTGAACACCCCGCCGGTGACGGCCCGCTTGTGCAGCGCGTTGGCACCGGACTCGGGGCAGACCAGGAACGCGGTGCCGAGCTGCGCGGCGGCGGCGCCCGCGGAGAGCACCGCGGCGATCTGCCCGCCGCGCATCAGCCCGCCGGCGGCGATCACGGGCACGTCGACGGCCTCCAGCACCTCGGCGAGGAGCGTGAGCAGCCCGCGGCCCACGTCGTCGTCCCGCGGGTCGTTGCGGAAGCCGCCCTGGTGGCCGCCGGCCTCGACGCCCTGCACGCACACGGCGCCGGCCCCGGCGGCCTGCGCGCGGCGCGCCTCGACGACGTTGGTGACGGTGACGACGGTGTACGTCCCGGCGCGGGCGAAGGCGTCGAGTACGGCCGCCTCGGGGCAGCCGAAGGTGAACGACACCAGCGCCACCGGCTCGTCCAGGAGTATCGCCACCTTGGCGTCGAAGGCGTCGTCCGTGCCGGCCTCGGCGTCCCCCAGCGCCGTGTCGTACCACTCGACCTCGCCGGCCAACTGCTCGGCGTACGCCTCGATCTGGGCCGGGTCGGGCGGCGAGGGGGGCTGGGGCATGAACAGGTTGACGCCGAAGGGCCGGTCGGTGACGGCCCGGAGCTGGCGGATCTCCTCGTACATCGCCTCGGGTGTCTTGTAGCCGGCGGCGAGGAACGCCAGGCCGCCGCCCTCCAGCACCCCGGCGGCGAGTTGCGGGCAGGATGCGCCACCGGCCATGGGCGCCTGCACGATCGGGAAGGTGAAGAGATCGTTCAGCTCGGTGGGCATGGCTCAATCCTGTCATGCAGGTCGGACGCCGGCGGCCCGCGCCGGATCGTGGTATCCGCGCGTCTTCACGCACTTGGGGACGGCTGACGTCCCACCCGCAACACCCGTCGCACGGGCCGCACGGAGGCGGCCCGGCGAGGCCCCCTGCCGGGAGCTAGGTCCTGTCTGGCACCTAACGCCGTCCGCCCTCTGGGCGGGCTCCCCCACAGCGCGCTGCGCACACGCGGGCGGTACCCCAGACGCAGGCGGGATTTCCAGACAGGGCCTAGCGGCCGCTCCAGGCGTCCTTCAGCCGCGAGAACAGCCCCTGCTGGCCCGGTTTGAACTGGCCCTGCGGACGCTCCTCGCCGCGCAACTGGGCGAGTTGGCGAAGGAGCCGCTCCTGCTCCGGGTCCAGCTTCTGCGGCGTCTCGACCTCCACGTGCACGACCAGGTCGCCCCGGCCGCCGCCGCGCAGATGCGTCACACCGCGCTGGTGCAGCGGAATCGACTGCCCCGACTGCGTACCGGGACGGATGTCGACCTCCTCAAGACCGTCGAGCGTCTCCAGATTGACCTTCGTGCCCAGGGAGGCCGCCGTCATCGGGATCGTCACCGTGCAGTGCAGGTCGTCGCCGCGGCGCTGGAAGATCGGGTGCGGCAGCTCGCGGATCTCCACGTACAGGTCGCCCGCGGGGCCGCCGCCGGGGCCGACCTCGCCCTCGCCCGCATGCTGGATGCGGGTGCCGGTGTCGACGCCCGCGGGGATCTTCACCGTGAGCGTACGCCGCGAGCGCACCCGGCCGTCGCCCGCGCACTCGGGGCACGGCGTGGGCACGACCGTGCCGAAGCCCTGGCACTGGGGGCAGGGCCTGGAGGTCATGACCTGGCCGAGGAAGGACCGGGTGACCTGCGAGACCTCGCCGCGGCCACGGCACATGTCGCACGTCTGCGCCGACGTGCCGGGCGCCGCGCCCTCGCCGTTGCAGGTGCCGCAGACCACCGCGGTGTCGACCTGGATCTCCTTGGTGGCGCCGAACGCCGCCTCCTCCAGCTCGATTTCGAGCCGGATCATGGCGTCCTGGCCGCGGCGGGTGCGCGAGCGCGGCCCGCGCTGCCCCGCCTGGCCGAAGAAGGCGTCCATGATGTCGGAGAGGTTGCCGAAGCCGCCGGCGCCGAAGCCGCCGGCCGCGGCGCCGTTCTGCGACAGGGGGTCGCCGCCGAGATCGTAGATCTGCTTCTTCTGCGGGTCCGACAGCACCTCGTAGGCGGCGTTGATCTCCTTGAACCGCTCCTGGGTCTTCGGATCCGGGTTCACGTCCGGATGCAGCTCGCGGGCGAGTCTGCGGAACGCCTTCTTGATCTCCTCCTGCGACGCGTCACGTCCGACGCCGAGGACCGCGTAGTAGTCCGTGGCCACTTATGACTCCGCCAGGATCTGTCCGACGTACCGTGCCACTGCGCGTACCGCTCCCATCGTTCCGGGGTAGTCCATGCGGGTAGGTCCGACCACGCCGAGCTTGGCGACGGCTTCACCGGTGTCGCCGCCAGAACCGTATCCGACGGAGACGACCGAGGTGGAGGTGAGCCCCTCGTGGTCGTTTTCATGGCCGATACGCACCATCACGCCCGGTTCCTTCGCCTCACCGAGCAGCCGCAGGAGCACCACCTGCTCCTCCAGCGCCTCCAGCACCGGCCGGATGGTGAGCGGGAAGTCGTGGTCGAACCGGGTGAGGTTGGCGGTGCCGCCGATCATCAGCCGCTCCTCCGTCTCCTCCACCAGCGTCTCCAGCAGCACCGACAGCACGGTCTGCACCGTGCCCCGGTCGTCCGCGGGGAAGGGGTCGGCCAGGTCTGCCACCAGCCGCGGCACGTCGGAGAACCGGCGGCCGACGACGCGGCTGTTGAGCCGGGCGCGCAGGTCGGCGAGGGAGTCCTCGCTGAACGGCGCCGGGCAGTCGATCAAGCGCTGCTCGACCCGGCCGGTGTCGGTGATGAGCACGAGCATCACGCGCGCCGGGGCGAGTTGGAGCAGCTCGACGTGGCGCACGGTCGAACGGGTCAGCGACGGGTACTGCACCACCGCCACCTGCCGCGTCAACTGCGCCAGCAGCCGCACCGTGCGCCCCACGACGTCGTCGAGGTCGACGGCGCCGGACAGGAAGTTCTGGATCGCCCGCCGCTCGGCCGCGCTCAGCGGCTTGACGTCGGCGAGCTTGTCGACGAACAGCCGGTAGCCCTTGTCGGTGGGGATGCGGCCGGCGCTGGTGTGCGGCTGGGCGATGTACCCCTCGTCCTCCAGGGCGGCCATGTCGTTACGCACCGTCGCCGGGGAGACACCCAGGTGATGCCGCTCGGTGAGCGCCTTGGAGCCGACCGGCTCCTCCGTACCCACGTAGTCCTGGACGATGGCGCGCAGCACTTCGAGCCGGCGCTCGCTGAGCATGCTGCCCACCTCCGCACTCGGGGTCCGTCCGGTCGTTCCGCCGCTGGCACTCGACGGCGGGGAGTGCCAGGGTTCCGGGCCAGTGTACGGCCGGGTAGGGCAGCCCGGGCAAGGAGGCCGGTCACGTTATAGCGTCGGGGTATGGGTGGCGGTTGGGAAGAGCTCGCCCCGGACGTCCTGCGGCGCCGGCTGCCCCGCTGGGACGCGACGGCGGGTGCGGTGGCCGGAGCGGAAGGCGTACTGCTCGTGGACACGGGCGCCTCGCTGCGGGAGGGCGCGGAGCTGCGACGGGCCGTACGGGACCGCTTCGGCCGCCCCGTGACCCGTATCGCGCTCACGCATCCGCACTTCGACCACGTGCTCGGCACCGCGGCCTTCGCCGGCGCCGAGGTCTACGGGCCGGCGGGCATGGCCGCGTACCTGCGCGGCCCCGGCGCGGACGAGCTGCGCGCGGACGCCGTACGCCACGGGCTGGACCGCGACGCGGCGGCGGAGGCCGTCGACGTCCTGGTCGCCCCGCGGCACGCGGTCTCCGGCACGTACCGGCTGGACCTCGGGGGCGGCCGGGAGGTGCTCCTGGCCGAGCTGGGCGCGGCGCACTCGTCGCACGACATGGCGGTCTGCGTCCCGGGCCGCCCGGCCGTGGTGTTCTGCGGCGACCTGGTCGAGGAGTCAGGACCCCCGCAGGCGGGCCGGGACGCGGACCCGGCCCGCTGGCCGGCGGCGCTGGACCGGCTGCTGGAGCTGGGCGGTTCCGGGGCGGTGTACGTGCCGGGGCACGGGGCGGCGGTCGGGGCGGACTTCGTACGGGCCCAACGCGACGAACTCGCGCGGCGCTTGTCGTAATCTCACTTCCGTGCGCCGCTACGACACCGACCTCACGCCCCCCTGGAAGAAGCCGCAGCAGCCCGCCCCCGAGGTGCCGGCCGAGCCCGACCTGGTGGTGGAGGAGGTGGCGACGGGCTTCTGCGGCGCGGTCATCCGCACGGAGAAGACCGCGGAGGGCCCGACGGTGACGCTGGAGGACCGCTTCGGCAAGCACCGGGTGTTCCCGCTCACCCCGCGGGGCTTCATGATCGACGGCAGGGTGGTGACGCTCGTACGCCCCGGCCGTACCCGCCCCGCGGGCCCCCTCCTCTCGGCCTCCGGCTCGATCGCGGTCCGCGACCACACCGCGCGCGTGGCCCGCGCCGGCCGCATCTACGTCGAGGGCCGCCACGACGCGGAGCTGGTGGAGCGCGTCTGGGGCCACGACCTGCGGGTCGAGGGGGTGGTGGTCGAGTACCTGGAGGGCGTGGACGACCTGCCGTCGGTGGTCTCCGCCTTCGCCCCCGGCCCGGACGCGCGCCTGGGGGTGCTGGTGGACCACCTGGTCCCGGGCACGAAGGAGTGGCGCATCGCGGAGTCGGTGACGAGCACCCACGCGCTGGTGGTGGGTCACCCCTACGTGGACGTCTGGGAGGCGGTCAAGCCCGCGTCGGTGGGCATCGCGGCCTGGCCGAGGATCCCGCGGGGCGAGGACTGGAAGACGGGCGTCTGCCGGGAACTGGGCTGGCCCCCGGACACGGGCGCGGCGTGGCGCCGGATCCTGGACTCGGTACGGACGTACCGCGACCTGGAACCGGCGCTGCTGGGCCGGGTGGAGGAACTGATCGACTTCGTCACGGCCCCGGCTTCCTGAGGGGTTCCGGGGAGAAGCCCCCCGCGGCGGACGGCGTTGTCTCACGTTCCACGAAACCGCACTCTTTGTGTCCGACCGCGCACAGAACCGGCCCCGCCTCCTACCCTGGTGCCGCCTGGCTGCTCGCCCAGGCCCACCGCGACGCCGGCCCGCGGGACTTCGACGCCGCCGACGACGTCAACCGCGCGGCCATCGACTACCTCCGCCCGCTGCTGGCCGAGGCCGATGACCGCGTGCTGGCCATCGCCGGCGCGCTCGACTTCGAGCTGGGCTACACCGCCGCCCGCCGCGGCGCATCCGGCACAGCGTGGGCGCACTGGGACGACGCGCGCGACAAGGCCGGCCGGCTGCCCGCCGGTTACTACCACCCCGTCACCAGCTTCGGCGCGGCCATCATGGGCGCGCACGCGGTCACGGTGGCGGTGGAACTGCATGCCGGAGGCGAGTCCGTACGGCAAGCGGCGCGCGCTGACGCCGCCGTGATCCCCAGTCACCCGCGCCGGGCTCGGCACCGCATCGAGGAGGCCCGCGGCCACCAGCTCAACGGCCAGCCGGACGTCGCACTGGCAACACTGGAAAAGGCCAACGCCGCGGCTCCCGAGACGATCCGCTACAACGGGTACGCCCGCCGGATCATCCTTGAGGAGTCCGAGGCCAAGAACCCCGCGCGCAGGAGGCGCGCTGCCTCGCTCGCGACGAAGGTCGGACTCCTGGCCGCATAGCGAACAGGCAGGCGAGGGGCAGGATCTCTGCCCCTGCCGAGCGCCAGCCGCCCCTACCGTCGGTGACAACCTGATCACCGACGACAGGCGAGCGTGATGGAGACCCCCGACACCCACCCGCCCCGGCCCACGCTGGCGTTCCTCTACGACCGGCACGCCACACTGACGACCGCGGCCCTGGACGAGCGCATAGCGCGTTGCAGGCGGTATGCCGCCGAGCGGGGCTGGGTGGTGGCCGGGGAGTGGGTGGACCGCGGTGACCAGGCGCTGTGCGCCTGGCAGCGGGCGCAGTGGCAGATGCTCACCTATGCGATGCGCCAGGCCGCCGGCCCCGCGGTGTGCCTCGTGGACACGTGGGACCGCATCAGTTGGGACCGTGCGGACAGGGCGACCCTGCGCCACGCGGTCCACAGGGCGGGCGGCCACTGCGTCACCACGGCGGGCGAGAGCGACCTGGAACCTGGCCACGGGCGGATCGCCGCCGCGCGTTCACGGAGGGGGCGGCCGTGAACACGGACGACGACCAGACCCGTACCGCGAGGAATGCTCAGCGGCGGCAGCCGGCGAGCGGCGTCCCGGCGACCGCCCCCGCGCGCCGCACTTCGATGGCCGACCCGATCTGCCTGCCCGACCCGTTCCCTCCCCCGGACGCCGCCCCGGCCCCCGGCTGCGACCGGTGCGCCGAACGGGCGGCGAGCCGGAGGGCGGCGCGCGCGACGGGCGACTGGTCGGCGGTGAGCGACACGAACGCCCTCATCCGCCGGCATCCCCACTGAGCCCCGAGGGCGGCGACGGTACTCACGGCCGCCCCGGGAGACGCCCCGCCTGCCGCATGGGTCCGACAGGCGGGGCGCGTACCGCCGCACCCCCGGACCGCCAACCCGCCGCTCAGCGGAGAAATCGGACCGTAACTCGCGGTAACACTCTCCGAATGACCCCGAAGCGGCCCCCGGGGACCGACTTTTGCCCCACCGGCACGCAGTCACCCACCCGCAGACGGTCAGACACCACCCGGCGGCACCGAGTGCGCACTGCCGACAAGAACTCCGCGCAACACCCGGTCCAAAACCGACCAAATCACCCGCCGGAGCAGAGTTTCGCCCAGCGAGGTGCATCCCCCGAGGGGTGCGGGCTGGCTACGACGGCCCGAGGGCCGACTGCCCCGGACGATCGCCGGTGAAGTCGGAGGCCGGTGCTCAGGCGAGCGGCCGGGAGCGCACGGCAGGGGCCCACTGCTCCACCCCCTCGTCGCAGCAACCGCACGCGGTTCAGCCCACCCCCGTGCCCGCTCTCTCTCCCCCCACACACACGGTCCCGGCCGCCAGGCGTACCCGTATCCCCGGCACCGCGCGCCCGTTGCCGGCCCAGTGAGCCAGCGGTGTCAGAGCACCCGCATACCCTTGGGCGGGCGTGAGGGGGTCATGGGTACGGGGAGCCGGGGCGCAGCCCGGGGCGGCATGAGAGGCAGTTCCCCACGTCCGGCGCCCAACCCCCGCGCGGTTCGGGGCGCAGCCCAGGTGGGGGGCGGGGCGCAGCCCAGGTGGGGGGCGGGGCGCAGCCCAGGTGGAGGGCCGGGGCGCAGCCCAGGTGGAGGGCCGGGGCGCAGCCCAGGTGGAGGGCCGGGGCGCAGCCCAGGCGGAGGGCCGGGCGGAGCATCGCCCGGGGTCCGGGGGCGGAGCCCCAAGCGGCGGGGGCCCGGGGGCGGAGCCCCCGGTTTCGGGAAGGGGCGGGGTCGGGGAACACTCGCCTCAGTCCACCAGGTCCCGGACCACCCCGTCCGCCAGCAGCCGCCCCCGCAGCGTCAGCACCAAACGCCCTTCCTCGTAAGGACCGCGCTCCAGGAGGCCGTCCCCTACCGCCCGCGACGCCGCCTCCGCCCCCGCCGGGCGCAGCAGCGACGCCGGGCAGCCCGCCGACAGCCGCAGTTCCAGCAGGATCCGTTCCACCCTGCGGTCCTCCTCCGTCAGCACCTCCCGGCCCGCCGCCGGCGACCGGCCCGCCGCCAGCGCGGACGCGTACGGCCCCGGGTGCTTGACGTTCCACCACCGCACTCCGCCCACGTGGCTGTGCGCCCCCGGGCCCGCGCCCCACCAGTCCGCGCCCGTCCAGTACAGCTCGTTGTGCCGGCAGCGCGCGCCTTCCCCCGGCACCGCCCAGTTCGAGACCTCGTACCACTCCATCCCCGCCGCCGACAGCACCTCCTCCGCGATCAGGTACCTGTCCGCGTGTACGTCGTCGTCCGTCGGCGGCACCTCGCCCCGCCGGATCCGCCGCGCCAGTTGCGTGCCCTCCTCCACGATCAGCGCGTACGCCGAGACGTGGTCAGGACCCGCCGCCAGCGCCGCCGCCAGCGACGCCCGCCAGTCGTCGTCCGTCTCCCCCGGCGTGCCGTAGATCAGGTCCAGGTTCACGTGCGCGAACCCCGCCGCCCGCGCCTCCGCCACACACGCCTCCGGGCGCCCCGGCGTGTGCGTACGGTCCAGCACCCGCAGCACGTGCTCCCGCGCGCTCTGCATCCCGAACGAGATCCGGTTGAACCCGGCCTCCCGCAGCTCCGCCAGATACGCCGGATCGACCGACTCCGGATTGGCCTCCGTCGTCACCTCCGCGTCCGCCGCCAGGCCGAACTCCGAGCGGATCGCCGCCAGCATCCGCCCCAGGTCGGCCGCCGGCAGCAGCGTGGGCGTACCGCCGCCGAAGAACACCGTCTCGACCTCGCGCGGATCGTCGCCGAGCACCTTGCGGGCCAGGCGGACCTCCTCGGCGAAGGTGGCGGCGTAGTCGTCGCGCGAGGTGCCGCGCAGTTCGGAGGCGGTGTACGTGTTGAAGTCGCAGTAGCCGCAGCGCGTGGCGCAGTACGGGACGTGGGCGTAGAAGCCGAGGGGGCGGCCGGCGGCCCCGGCCAGCGCCTCGGCGGGCAGGGTCCCGTCCTCGGGCGCGGGCTCGCCATCGGGCAGTACGGAGGGCATACGCCCCATTGTCCCCTGCCCGCCGGCAAGGCCCGGACTCCCGGTACGCGGCCCTCCGCGCAGCCCCGCCCCCGGCTCAGTACCCGCCCGGCTCCGTCCCCCGCGCCTGGAGCACCATCATCGCCAGGTCGTCCCGCGGCGGCGCCGGCGCGAAGTCGTGCACCGCCGTCCTGATCCGCTCCGCCACCGCCGCCGCGCCCAGCCCCGTACAGCACGACAGGGCCTCCGCCAGCCCGTCCCCGTCGTCGAAGAGCCGGTCCCCGTACCGCCGCTCCGTCACGCCGTCGGTCACGCACAGCAGCGTGTCGCCTGGCTCCAGGTCGAACGACTGGCTGTAGTACTCCGCGTCGTCCAGCACCCCCAGCAGCAACTGCGCGTCCGCCGCCGCCCGCACCCCGCCGTCGCTGCGCAGCAGCAGCGGCAGCGGGTGGCCGGCGCTGGCCACGGTGCAGCGGACGCCGCCGCCGCCGTGCTCGTACGGCACCAGCTCCCCGTACAGCAGGGACAGGAACCGCGCCTGCTCCGGCGGCAGCCCGAACGCCGTGGCCGCCTCGACGGCCTCGAAGGCGTGCTCCACGAGCGTGCGGTTCAGGCCGGCGAGCACGTCGGCGACGCCGTAGCCCTCGCGCGCCAGCAGCCGCAGCACCGGGCGCGCCAGGCCCGTGACGACCGCCGCCTCCGGGCCCTGGCCGCAGACGTCGCCGAGGGCGAAGCACCAGCGGTCGCTGCCGCTGGGGAAGAGGTCGTAGAAGTCGCCGCCCGCGGCGGCGCCCTCGGCCGGCTCGTAGACGACGGCCGTGTCCATGGCCGGCATCTCCGCGATGCCGCTGGGCAGCAGGCCGCGCTGGAGCACCTCGCTGATGGTCACCTGGCGCGTGTACTGGCGGGCGGCGGAGACGGCGTGCGCGACGCGGCGCGCGAAGTCCGTGACGACGGCGACGACGTCGCCGTCGATCCGGGCGACGCCGGCGCGGCCGAAGAGCAGCGTGCCGACGCGCCGGCCGCCGGCGACCAGCGGGCAGGCCAGCGCGGGGCCGCCGAGCCCGGAGCCGGCGTCTCCGGGGCCGCGGGCGACGCCGCCGCTGCCGCCGGGCCACGCGACCGGTACGGGACGGGCGTCGGGCGGCGGCAGCGGGCACTGCTCCAGGGCGCGGCGGAGCGGGGAGATCCGCTCCTCGGCGGCGTGCCAGACCTGCGCGAGGCGGGGTTCGGCGCCGTCGGCGCCTTCGAGCCAGACGGCGCTCCAGTCGGCGAGCCGGGGGACGAGGAGCTGGGTGGCCAGCGAGGCGACCATGTCCTCGTCGAACTGCCCGGCGAGCATGTCGGAGGTCTCGGCGAGGAACGAGAAGGCGCCGACGCCGGCCCAGGGGCCGCCGCCGCGCAGCTCGGGGTCGGTGGCGCTGCGCGGGGTGTGCGCGGTGGCCTGGCTGGGCAGGCGGAACGCGGCGGAGTGTGCGGCGTACGGGTCGGTGTGCGGGTCCGCATGCGGGTCGGCGGGGTCGTCGTCGGCGAGGTCGTGCGCGCCGCGGACGGTGTCGCCGCCGGAGCCGTCCGCGTGGTGCGGTACGCCCCGGCCGTGGGCCGCGTCGTCGGGTACCGCGCCCGTGCCGTGCGCGCCCCCCTCGGCGTGCGCCGCGCCCGTCTCCCGGCGGGGTGCCGCGGCGGCCGGGCCGCCGGCCGGCTCGTCCGCGACCTCGCGCAGCGGGCCCATCCGGAACCAGACGGTCTTCTCGCTGCGCCGGTGCTCCACGCCCCAGGCGTCGGCGAGCGCGGCGACGAGCTGCAGCCCGTAGCCGTACGACTCCTCGGGGGCCGGCAGCGGCATCACCCGGGCCGCATGCCCGTCGGTGACCTCCACCAGCAGCGTCGGCTCCGCGGCCGGGCCGCCGCCTGCGGCGCCGTCGCGCGCGAGACCGGCGGCGGTGGCGTCCTCGGTGACGAGCCGGCAGCGGACCCGTACGTCGGTGCCGGCGTGCACCACGGCGTTCGTGACCAGCTCGCTGGTGAGCAGTTCGGCGTCGTCGACCTCGGGCCCGGCGCGGCCGGCGAGCAGTTCGCGTACGAACCGGCGGGCCGCCGCGGCCGCGGGCATTCCGGCGGCGAGGGCCAGGGCGACGTCGGTCACGCCCTGCGGGCCGGGGGCGGCGTCCGCGGCCGCACCCTCGGCGGGGCTTTCCGCCGGCCCCTCGATCCCGTCGTCTGTGCTCCCGTCCGGGGGACCCTGCGCGCGGGTGCCCGCGGAGCCGTCCGCCCCTGCGTCTGCGCCGTCTTCCCCCGAGCCGTCCCCGCCGCCGTCACCGCCGTCGTCCGCGGCCTCGCCGTCCGCGTCGCCCCGGGCGGCCGTACGGTGCGCTCCGCGGGCGCCGCCGCCGCGTGTCTCCCCGCCGGATGCCGGCACGTCGTCCGCACCGTCCGTACCGTCCGCGTCGTCGGCACCTTCCGTGCCGCCTCCGCCGGCTCCGCCGTCCTGCTCCGCGGGCTCTCTTCGCACGACCGACACCACGGTGGATCGACGTACGGCCTGCACTGCGAAGGTCGTCCCCACTGTCCTCTCCCGGCCCAATCCCGGCATACGGGCGTTCCCCACGTACCAGGGTGACAGACTGAGCTCGCCCAGATGCACCAAGTGACACAACTGGTGACCGGATATGGCCCATCCGACCCCCGCCACACCCCCCGGACTACCCCCTCCGGCCACCCCCGCCCGGCCCTTCCCACGGGCCGCCGGCGGAGCACCGCCGCACCGTCCGTCACGGCGAAGACACAGCTCACCGCGGTGGACACGCGTGCGTACGAGACCTCCGCACCCCCGGGAGCGGCCCTCTCACCGCCCTGCCGCGGGGCCCGCGGCCACCGTCAACGGGATCGCGTACGTCACACGTTCGAGGGGCGCGACCGGCGACGCACCCGCCGCCCGCACACCCCTGAACACCCTTCCAGCCCCCGTGTACGGCAACGGACGCGCCCCCCGCGGACCGGCCGCAAGCGGCCATCGCCGCACGGCACTTCCGGCCCCGGGGGCGCGTCGAAAAACAGCCAGGGCTCAGGCTTCCCTGGCACCCGCGTACATGTCCTCGATGAGGTCCGCGTACTCCTTCTCCACCACGGGACGCTTCAGCTTCAGGCTCGGCGTCAGCTCCCCGTGCTCGACGTCGAGGTCCCGCGGCAGGATCCGGAACTTCCTGATCATCTGCCAGCGCTGCAGCCGCTCGTTGAGCTGCTGCACGTACCCGTCGACCAGCTCCCGGGCCTCCGGGGAGGCGACCAGCTCGGCGTACGACCTGTCCGCCAGACCGTTCTCCTTCGCCCAGCCGGTGAGCGCCACCTCGTCGAGGGAGATCAGCGCGGTGCAGAAGTTGCGGTCGGCACCGATGACGAGGATCGAGCCGACGTACGGGCAGACGGCCTTGAACTGGCCCTCGACCTCGCTCGGCGCGATGTACTTGCCGCCGGACGTCTTGATCAGGTCCTTCTTGCGGTCGGTGATGCGGAGGAAGCCGTCGTCGGACAGCTCGCCGATGTCGCCGGTGTGGAACCAGCCGTCGTCCTCCAGCACCTCGGCGGTCTTCTCCGGCAGGCCGTGGTAGCCCTGCATGATGCCGGGGCCGCGCAGCAGGATCTCGCCGTCGTCGGCGATCCGCACCTCGCAGCCGGGCAGCGGCTTGCCGACGGTGCCGGTGCGGTAGGTCTCCAGGCGGTTGCAGAAGCTGGCGGCGGCGGACTCGGTGAGCCCGTAGCCCTCCAGGATGGGGACGCCGGCGCCGTCGAAGAAGTAGCCGATCTCGGGGGCGAGGGCGGCGGATCCGGAGACCATGCCGCGCATCCGGCCGCCGAAGGCGGCGCGGAACTTGCCGTAGACCAGCTTGTCCGCGAGGGCGTGCTTGGCCGCCAGGCCGACGGGCGCGGTGCGCTTGCCGGTGCGGCGGTGGTTGTCCTGGGTGACGCGCGCGTACTCGCGGGCGACCTCGGCGGCCCACAGGAAGATCTTGTACTTGGCGCCGCCGCCGGCCTTCGCCTTGGCGGCCACGCCGTTGTAGACCTTCTCGAAGATCCGCGGGACGCCGCACATCTGGGTGGGCCGGACGACCGGCAGGTTCTCGATGATCTTGTCGATCCGGCCGTCGACGGCCATCACGTGCCCGACCTTGATGTGCCCGGCGGTGAGCACCTTGCCGAAGACGTGCGCGAGCGGCAGCCAGAGGTACTGGGTGTCCTCCGGCATGACCAGCTCGATGCCCTCGATCGCGTAGCCCATGTACGACCAGGCGTCGTGGGCCAGCCGCACGCCCTTGGGACGGCCCGTGGTGCCGGAGGTGTAGATGAGGGTGGCGAGCTGCTCGGGGCGGAGGGCCCGGATGTGCTCCCGTACCGCCTCGGGGTGCTTCTCCAGATAGTCGGCGCCGCGCCGCTCCAGCTCGGCGAGGGAGAGCACCCAGCCGTCCGGGTCGCCCTCGGCGGCGAGCTCCTCTCCAGTGCCTTCGGCCTCCACCACGACGACGTGCGCCAGGTCCGGCAGCCCCGCGCGCATCTCGCGCGCCTTGGCGAGCTGGGCGGCGTCCTCGGCGACGAGCACGCGGCTGCCGGAGTCGGCGAGGATGTACGCGGTCTCCTCGGCGTTGGTGCTCGGGTAGACCGTCGTGTTGGCGCCGCCGGCGCAGAGGATGCCGAGGTCGGTGAGGATCCACTCCAGTCGGGTGTTGCAGGCGAGCGCGACCCGCTCCTCGGGCTGCAGGCCGAGGTCGAGCAGCCCGGCGGCGATGGCGAAGACCCGCTCGGCGGACTGCGCCCAGGTCAGCGACCGCCACTCGTCGCCCTCGCCGGCCGTGGCCGCGGGCACCGGGTACTGGAACGCCTCCCGGTCGGGGGTGGACTCGACGCGGTCAAGGAAGAGCGTGGCGACGGACGGCGGGCGGCTGTCCAGCTTCGTCTGGGTTTCGGTCTCGGTCACTGCATCCTCCGGCCCTGCTCTTCGCTGGTAACTGGCGAGTAACCAGCAGATTAGAGGGTGACATCGAACGGCGTAAGGGTCTGCAAGGCTCGGATAGGTCTCGAAGCCGGGCCGGGCGGGGATCCCCGCGCCCGGCCCGGTCCGTATGATTCCGCTTCGCGCCGCCCGGGGCGGCCGCCGCTACTTCTTCGCCTTGCCGTCCTCGTCCGAGGAGAGGACCGCGATGAAGGCTTCCTGCGGCACCTCCACGTTGCCGACCATCTTCATCCGCTTCTTGCCTTCCTTCTGCTTCTCCAGCAGCTTCCGCTTCCGGGAGATGTCACCGCCGTAGCACTTGGCGAGGACGTCCTTGCGGATGGCGCGGATGGTCTCGCGGGCGATGACCCGGGAGCCGATGGCCGCCTGTACGGGCACCTCGAACGCCTGCCGCGGGATCAGCTCCTTCAGCTTGGCGACGAGCCGGACGCCGTAGGCGTACGCCTTGTCCTTGTGCGTGATCGCGGAGAAGGCGTCGACCTTGTCGCCGTGCAGCAGGATGTCGACCTTGACGAGCTGGCTGCTCTGCTCGCCCGTGGGCTCGTAGTCGAGGGAGGCGTAGCCGCGGGTCTTCGACTTGAGCTGGTCGAAGAAGTCGAAGACGACCTCGGCGAGCGGGAGCGTGTAGCGGATCTCGACGCGCTCCTCGGAGAGGTAGTCCATGCCGAGCAGCGTGCCGCGGCGGTTCTGGCACAGCTCCATGACCGAGCCGATGTACTCGCTGGGGGTGAGGATCGTCGCCCGTACGACCGGCTCGTAGACCTCCTCGATCTTGCCGACAGGGAACTCGCTGGGGTTGGTGACGACGTGCTCGGTGCGGTCCTCCAGCACGACGCGGTAGATCACGTTGGGCGCGGTGGCGATCAGGTCGAGGTTGAACTCGCGCTCCAGCCGCTCCCTGATCACCTCCAGGTGCAGCAGGCCGAGGAAGCCGACGCGGAAGCCGAAGCCGAGCGCCGCCGAGGTCTCCGGCTCGTAGACCAGCGCGGCGTCGTTGAGCTGGAGCTTGTCGAGGGCGTCGCGCAGCTCGGGATAGTCGGAGCCGTCGACCGGGTAGAGCCCGGAGAACACCATGGGCTTGGGGTCCTTGTAGCCGCCGAGCGGCTCGGTGGCGCCCTTGCTGAGCCGGGTGACGGTGTCGCCGACCTTGGACTGGCGGACGTCCTTGACGCCCGTGATCAGATAGCCGACCTCGCCGACGGAGAGGCCGTCGGCCGGGGTCATCTCGGGCGAGTTCGTGCCGATCTCCAGCAGCTCGTGCTGGGCGCCGGTCGACATCATCTTGATCCGCTCGCGCTTGCCGAGCGTGCCGTCGACGACCTTCACGTACGTCACGACGCCGCGGTACGAGTCGTATACGGAGTCGAAGATCATCGCGCGGGCGGGGGCGTCCTTCACCCCCACCGGCGCGGGCACCTGCCGGACCACCTCGTCGAGCAGCGCCTCGACGCCCTCCCCGGTCTTCGCCGAGACGCGCAGCACGTCGGAGGGGTCGCAGCCGATGAGCCCGGCCAGCTCGGCGGCGAACTTCTCCGGCTGCGCGGCGGGCAGGTCGATCTTGTTCAGCACCGGGATGATCGTGAGGTCGTTCTCCATCGCGAGGTAGAGGTTCGCGAGGGTCTGCGCCTCGATGCCCTGCGCGGCGTCCACCAGCAGCACGCAGCCCTCGCAGGCGGCGAGCGAGCGGGAGACCTCGTACGTGAAGTCGACGTGCCCCGGGGTGTCGATCATGTTGAGGATGTGCGCCCGGCCGCTGCTCTCGCCCCCGGAGGGCGACCACGGCATGCGTACGGCCTGGGACTTGATCGTGATGCCGCGCTCGCGCTCGATGTCCATACGGTCGAGGTACTGCTCGCGCATCTGGCGCTTGTCGACGACTCCGGTGATCTGGAGCATCCGGTCGGCCAGCGTCGACTTGCCGTGGTCGATGTGCGCGATGATGCAGAAATTGCGGATCAGCGCGGGCTCGGTACGGCTGGGCTGCGGCACGGTGGTTTCGGTCGCGGGCACCTAGGGGTCCTGTCGGGAGGGAGGGGCGTGTCTGCACTCGTCGCCCCCATGGTCCCATGCGCGCGGGGCCGGGAGCGGTTTGGGCGGTTGTCCTGGCTGCTGGTAGCCTGAGCCACTGTGCCTGGACCCGGTGAGGTCCGGCAGTTCAGGTCCCACAGGACGATCGACGAACATCTCTCAAGAGGCAGCTACGTGGCGAACATCAAGTCCCAGATCAAGCGGATCAAGACCAACGAGAAGGCCCGGCTGCGCAACAAGGCCGTGAAGTCCGAACTGCGCACCGCGATCCGCCGTACCCGCGAGGCCGTCGAGGCGGGGGACGCCGAGAAGGCCGTGGAGGCGCAGCGCGCCGCCGCCCGCAAGCTGGACAAGGCGGTCAGCAAGGGCGTCATCCACCGCAACCAGGCGGCGAACAAGAAGGCCGCCCTGGCCAAGCGCGTCCAGGCCCTCCAGTCCTGACCCCGGGCCCTCAGGGGCCCACCCCCGGCCGGCAGCCGCGAGCCCTCTCACTCCGCTCCGGTCGGGCACCGAGAACACCACGCCGCACGCGGCCTGCGTTCGCCACGCGGGTGCGGCGCACAGCAACTCCGCAAGGCCCCGTCCCGGCCCCTCCCCAGGGCCACGGCGGGGCCTCGCGCATGGGCGCGTCGAGCCCGGGCCACGGAGGCGAACCGGTCGCCCCGGTCGTTCCTCGGTGGCTCCCGGACCTGTAGGTGCCAGGTCAGCGGGGGCGGGCGGCTGTGCTGATCGTGACCACGGCTTTCTCCAGGGCGTAGCCCGGGTCGTCCGAGCCGCCCTTGACGTCCGCGTCCGCCTGGGCCACCGCGCGGAGCGCCGTCGCCACGCCGTCCGCGGTCCAGCCGCGCATCTGCTGGCGGACGCGGTCCACCTTCCACGGCGGCATGCCCAGCTCGCGGGCCAGGTCGGCGGGGCGCATGCCGCGGGGGGCCGAGGCGAGGCGGCCGATGGAGCGGACCCCCTGGGCGAGGGCGCTGGTGAGCAGGACCGGGGCCACGCCCGTGCCCAGCGCCCAGCGGAGCGCCTCCAGGGCCTCGGCCGTACGGCCCTCGACCGCCCGGTCGGCCACCTCGAAGCCGGAGGTCTCGGCCCGGCCCGTGTAGTAGCGCGCGACGACCGCGTCGTCGATCGTGCCCTCCACGTCGGCCGCGAGCTGCGCGCAGGCGCCGGCCATCTCCCGCAGGTCGGAGCCGATCGCGTCGACCAGCGCCTGGCAGGCCGACGGCGTCGCGGTGCGGCCCGCGGCCCGGAACTCCGCCTTCACGAACGCCAGCCGGTCCGCGGGACGGGTCACCTTCGCGCAGTCGACCTCGCGGGCGCCGGCCTTGCGCGCCGCGTCCAGCAGGCCCTTGCCCTTGGCGCCGCCGGCGTGCGCCAGCACCAGGGTGATCTCGGGGGCGGGTGCGGCCACGTACGCCTTGACGTCCTTCACCGCATCGGCGGCGAGGTCCTGCGCGCCCCGCACCACCACGACCTTGCGCTCGGCGAAGAGCGACGGGCTGGTCAGCTCGGCGAGCGTGCCGGGCTGGAGGGCGTCGTGGGTGAGCTCGCGCACGTCGGTGTCGGGGTCGGCGGCGCGGGCGGCGGCCACGACCTCCTGCACCGCGCGGTCGACCAGCAGGTCCTCCTGGCCCACGGCGAGCGTGACGGGGGTGAGCGGGTCGCCGCCGGCGCTGCCGCCCTTGCTGGTCCTGGGGTTCCGCGTCGTCGCTGCCATCGCCGTACAGCATCCCACGCCGGTACGACACCGCCCGCGGCCGCGGGCACAATGGCCGCGTGAGCGACCTGACCTACGTACTCGTGCTGCCCGACCGCGACGCCGCGGAGGAGGTGGCCGGGCTGGCCGTGGAGCGCTTCGGCCTGGCCGGGGAGCCGCAACTGATCCGCGACGCCCTGGCCGGCGAGGACGACGCGGAGGACGCGCAGTGGCTCGTCGTCGTCGAGGACGCGCGGGAGGAGGCGGCGGCGGGTCTGGAGGAGCTGGCCGAGTCGTACGACGGCTGGCTGGAGGGCTCCGCGACCGTGCCGGACGACCCGGCCGGCTGACCGGCCGGGCGCGCGGCGCGGGCCCGTGGCGTCAGCCTGCCGCCACCACCTGTATGTCCAGTTCGATCTGGATGCTGGAGCCGACGACGGCGATGCCGCGGGCGAGCATGTGCTGCCAGGTGAGGGTGAAGTCCTCGCGGTGCAGTTCGGCGGTCGCCCGGCAGGCGGCGCGCAGTTCGCCCTCCATGCCGTAACCGGTGCCGAGGTAGCGGGTGTCGAGCGTGACGGTGCGGCTGACGCCGTGGATGGAGAGCGCGCCGGTGACGGCCCAGCGGGCACCGCCGCGGTGGAGGAAGCGGTCGCCGGCGAACTCGATCGCCGGGTAGCGCTCGACGTCGAGGAAGTCCGGGGAGCGCAGGTGGTCGTCGCGCATCTTGATGTTGGTGTCGATGCTGGCCGCCTCAATGGCGACGCGCATGGCCGAGTCCTCCATGCGCCGGCCGATGCGCAGGGCGCCGTTGAAGGCGTTGAACCGGCCGCGTACGCGCGCCATGCCGATGTGCTGCGCGACGAAGGCGATGGTGGTGTGCGCCGGGTCGATCTCCCAGTCGCCGGGCGGCGGGAGCTGCGGCAGCGGGGAGGGGCCGAGGGCGAGGTCGCCGAGGGAGTTGTGGGCGCCTTCCGCGACTTCGATCTCGCCGCGGTACGGGGTGAAGCCCTCGGCGTTGATCGAGAGCCGGTAGCTCCCGGCCGGGACCGCGACGACGAAGGTGCCGAACGGGTCGCTCTCGCCGCTGACGACCTTGCGCCCGGCGGCGTCGGCGAGCACGATCTCCGCCTGCGGCAGCGGCTGGTCGACGGGGTCGAGCACGCGGCAGCTCAGCACCCCCGCGTGTGCAGGGACCCGCACGCCGACCAGACCGGCGCCGCGCCGGGTTGCCGTGGCCGGGGATCTGCGCCGAAGACGACCGATCATGAAGCATCCACCCCCGTGGAATTTCAGTGGCTCGGGCACTCATTCGAGCACTGGTTCTGCTTTCTATGCAAACCGGGGGTTCACCGCCGGGTTGTGATGGCTGGGGCGGGCTTGGGTCAAGTGCCGGAGTTCAGCGGGCCGTTCGGATCCGTTTCCGGCCCGGCTAGCTGCCGCCGACGGTGGCGGCGGGGGTGCGGTCCTCTCCGTCTCCTTCCGCGGTGAGGGCGAGCGGGCCGTGCAGGTCGGTGCGGAGCACCGCGGCGCCCTGGGCGCGCAGGGCGGCGACGGTACGGGGCGAGGGATGGCCGTACGGATTGCCGGCGCCCGCGCTGACGAGGGCGAAGCGGGGTCTGAGGCGCCGTAGCAGCTCGTGGTCCTGGTACGCCGAGCCGTGATGCGGGACCTTCAGCGCATCGAGGCGGGGCAGCCGGGGGGCGGCGGCGAGCAACGCGCGCTGGGCGGGCGGCTCCAGGTCCCCGGGGAGGAGCACGGTGAGACCGGCCGTCTCCACGAGGAGGGTGACGCTGGCGTCGTTCGGCTCGGCCGGGGGCGGTGCGCCCGCCGCCGGCCACACCACCTGCCACGACAGCCCGCCCACCCGGCGCCGCTCCCCCGGACGCGCGCGGACCACCGGCACGCCCGCGGCGGCGGCCGTACGGCGCACGGCGGCCGCCTGGCCCGGGGGTTCGTCCAGGCCGCCGACCTGGACGGCGCCCACGGCCCGGCCCCGCAGCACGCCGGCCAGACCGGCGACGTGGTCGTCGTGGAAGTGGGTGAGGACGACGAGCGGGATGCGGCGGACGCCGAGGTCGCGCAGGCAGCGGTCGACCAGCGCGGGGTCGGGTCCGGCGTCCACGACGACCGCGTCCCCGTCGCCCGCGGCCAGCGCGAGCGCGTCGCCCTGGCCGACGTCGCAGGCCACGAGGCGCCAGCCGGCGGGCGGCCAGCCGGTGAGGACCCGGGTGAGGGGGACGGGGCGGAGGACGGCGAGCAGCACGAGGAGGGCGCAGGCGGTGCAGAGCCACCGGCGGCGGGCCAGGCGGCGGAAGCCGAGCAGGAGGGGAGGAGTCGCGGCGGCCAGGGCCAGCCCGCCGTACCACCCGCCCGGCCAGCCGTACGTGGCGCCGGGCAGCGCCGCCCCGGTCCTGGCGACGGCGGCGATCCACTCCGCCGCCCAGCCCGCGGGCGTCGCCAGCACCTCGGCGACGGGCATCGCGGGCAGGGCGACGGCGAGCGCCGCGAACCCCAGGACGGTGGCGGGCGCGACGGCGAACTCGGCGAGCAGGTTGCACGGAATCGCGACCAGGCTGACCCGCGCCGCGAGCACGGCGACGACCGGCGCGCACACCGCCTGCGCGGCCCCGGCCGCCGCCAGCGCCTCGGCGAGCCGCGGCGGCACCCGGCGGGCGCGCAGCGCCGCGCTCCAGCGGGGCGCGAGGGTGAGCAGCGCGGCCGTGGCCAGGACGGAGAGGAGGAAGCCGTACTCGCGGGCGAGCCACGGGTCGTAGAGGACGAGCAGCAGGACGGCGGCGGCGAGGGCGGGCAGCAGGGAGCGGCGGCGGCCGGTGCCGAGGGCGAGCAGGGTGAGGAGCCCGCAGACCGCCGCCCGCAGGACGCTGGGCTCGGGGCGGCAGACGACGACGAAGCCGAGGGTGAGGAGCCCGCCGAGGAGCGCGGTCACGCGCAGCGGAATGCCGAGCCGCGGCGCGAGCCCGCGGCGCTCGGCACGCGCGGCGAGGTGGGGCGGTCCGATGAGCAGGGCGAGCAGGATCGTGAAGTTGGCTCCGCTGACGGCGAGGAGGTGAGTGAGGTCGGTGGCGTGGAAGGCGTCCTGGAGCTCGGCGGGGATGCGGGAGGTGTCGCCGACGACGAGCCCGGGCAGCAGCGCGCGGGCGTCGGCGGTGAGCCCGTCGGTGGCCTCGCGCAGCCCGCCCCGCAGCGCGCCCGCGGCGCGCTGCGCGGCGCTGGGCCCGCCCACGACGTCCGGCGGCCCGTCCCCGGCGGCCCGCAGCACGGCCCCCACGGCCCGGCCGCCCCCGGAGTCCGGCGAAACCCGCGCGTCGACCCGCACCCGGGTCGAGGGCAGAAGCCCCAGCCACGCTTGCCGCGCGGCGGCGTCACGGGGCTGCACGAGGACCAGCACGGGTGTCCGCACGCGGATGGTCTGCGGGGCGGTGGGGGGTGGAGTGGGAGCCGGGTCGGCGGCTTCGGGGGGTGCGTCGACGGCCGTTGTGGCGGGGGGAGTCGGCGTCCGATCGGTGGAGGTGGTCGCCTCCGGATCGGCGGCTTGCGGTGCGGGAAGGGCGGTCGGCGGGCCGGCGGCGGTCTGTGGTGCGGGGCTCTTCGGCGACGCCTGGGGCGTGTCCGTGGGGCGGGTGGTGACGTGGCGGGCTTCGGCCCTGAGGAGTACGGCGGCGGGGGCGGCGGCCGGGCCGCGGGCCTGCGGGCGGGTCAGCCGGGGGTCGGAGGTCACCTCCATCTCGACGGTGGCCTGCCCGTACCGTTCGGCGACCGCGGGCAGCGGCCCCCGGTGGAGGTCGGCACCGTGCAGCGCCGCAACGCCCGCCCCCGCCGCACCGCAGAGCAGCGCCGCCGCCCCGGCCGCCAGCACCCGCGACCGCGCGGCGGCGACCGGGCGGACGGTGGCGGCGCCGCGTTCCGGGCGCGGCCCGTGCCACCTCCCGCGGAGGCCGGCGGCGGCAAGCAGCGCCAGCGCGGCGGCCGTTGCCAGCCCGCACGCCACCGGCACCGCCGCGCCCTCCCGGCCCAGCGCCAGCGCTGCCGCCGCCCAGGCGGCCAGCGCGGGCGGCACAAGCCGCAGATCGACCGGCCCCTCCGCCGCGGGGGCCTGGCCCGCCGTACCGTCCGCCCGTCGCGAGCCGGGTAGCCGGCCCCGGGGTGCCGGGGACCGGCCAGGCGCGGCGGTGGCCGTGGTCGAGGCGGGGTCACGGCTGGACATGGGGGCGGAGGTCCGCGAAGCGGCTGTCACCGATGCCGTTCACGTCGCGGAGTTGCTCGATGTCGGTGAAGCCTCCGTTCTGGTCGCGGAAGTCGATGATGTGCTGCGCCAGCACGGGGCCGATGCCCGGCAGGGCGTCGAGCTGTTCCAGCGTCGCGGAGTTGAGGCTCACCACCGCGCTCGGTCCGGCCGCCGGCGAACCGCCTCCCGCCGGTGGGCTCGGGGTGGGGGCCGGTGGCGCGACCGACGCCGCGGGCGGCGGCTCGCCGACGACGATCTGCTCACCGTCGACCAGCGGCCGCGCCCGGTTCAGGCCGTCCGCCTCGGCGCCGGGGCGGACACCGCCCGCGGCGCGTAAGGCGTCCTCGACGCGGGACCCGGCAGGCAGCCGGTGGACACCCGGCTCGCGCACCTTGCCGACGACGTCCACCACCACGTCCGCTGCCGCACTGGCGCCGGGCTCCCCGGCGGTATCCGGCACCGCCGCCTCCGCGGCAGGCGACGGCGCCGAGCCGCGTGCCTCCGGAGGGTGTACGGGCTGGGGACGGCCGGACCAGAAGTGATAAGCGGCGAGTGCGACCCCGGCGACGAGCACCAGCACCAGGGCCGCGCACGTCCCGGGCTCCAGCCCGCACCGCAGCCGGATCCACACCGGCAACCGCTCCCGCACCGCAACCCCCCACCGCTCCCATCGCCCCACCTCCCCGCGGTCGCGGGCGGGTCGGCCGCCGTCCCCCTCGGGCGGAGAAGCGGCACGCCCAGGGCGCGGGGCAGGGGGGAAAGCGGCGGCAGGGCGGGGTGGCGCGGCGGCAGGCGTGGCCACGGGGGCGAGGGCGGAGGCGGGGGCGAACATGGGCGTGGGTGGCCGGGCAGGCCCAGAGCCGGAGACGGGTGCGGGAGCGGGAGCGGGCGCAGAGCCACGGGCCGGCATCGGCCCGCCGTCACGGCTGCCCGCGCCCCGGCGGACGAACTGCCGCCGCGGCCCGGGCGGATCCGGTACGCCCTCGTCAAAGGGAGGCTCCGGCGCGGGTACCGCCGCTCCGGCGGCGCCGCTGCCCGCGTCCCGGCCGACGACGCGCCGCTGCGATCCCGGCCCGCGCGCCTCGCCGTCCGCGTCCCGCGGTGCCCACGCGGGCGGGACAGCGCGCCGTGCCGAACCGCCCTCGGGCGGTTGCCGATCGGTGCCGTCCGTGCGTGAGCGCGACGGCGACGACGAGGCACCGGGCGCCGCTCGGCCTGCTTCCTCCGCCGCTGGAGGCGGAGCGCTCGGGTGCCGACTCGGCGGCGCGGCCGGCTCTGCGGGCTGCGGCCCGTGCGGCTCCCCGGCCGTACTCAGGCCCTCGGCCGACCGTCCCGGCTTCGCCGGCCGCGGCCCCTCGGCACTCTCCCCGCCGGTCTCCCTCCGGGGAAAGCGGGGCGGGTCCTTGCTCGTCCAGCGGAGGTGCGGGCGCGGGTCGTCCGTGGGGTGGCGGACAGGCGGGCCGAGCATCGTCGTTGCTCTGTGGCGCAGGTGCTCCCGCGACGTGGTCCGCGGCGGCCCCGCCGCCCCGCTCCCCCGCCGACGGCGGCCGCGCGGCTCGTGGCGGCCCGGTCCCCTGGTCTCCGTACCCGTTCGTGCGCTCATGGCCCGAAGGTACGAGCCCCGCCCCCACCCCCGCTGATCACCGGCAATTCCTGTGGATAACTCGCCGGTTGTGGACAACCCGCGGCTACGCGCCGCCCCGCCGCGACACCACCGCGCCCAGCAGCCCCGGCCCCGTGTGCGCCCCGATCACCGCGCCCACCTCGCTCAGATGCAGCTCCCCGAGCCCCGGCACCCGCTCCCGGAGCCGGTCCGCCAGCTCCGCCGCGCGCTCCGCCGCCGCCAGGTGGTGCACCGCGACGTCCACCGGGCCCTCCGCCGCCCGTTCGAGCACCAGCTCCTCCAGCCGCAGGATCGCCCGGCTCGCCGTGCGGACCTTCTCCAGCAGCTCGATCCGCCCGCCGTCCAGCCGCAGCAGCGGCTTGACCGCCAGCGCCGAGCCCAGCAGCGCCTGGGCGGTGCCGATCCGGCCGCCGCGGCGCAGGTAGTCCAGGGTGTCGACGTAGAAGAACGCCGAGGTGCCCGCCGCCCGCCGCTCCGCCGCCTCCACCGCGTCGTCCACGGTGCCGCCCGCCTCCGCCGCCTCCGCGGCGGCGATCGCGCAGAAGCCGAGGGCCATCGCCACCATGCGGGTGTCCACCACCCGCACCGGCACCGGCGCCTCCTTCGCCGCCAGCACCGCCGCGTCGTACGTCCCGGAGAACTCCGCGGACAGGTGCAGTGACACGATGCCCCGCGCGCCCGCCTCCGCCGCCTTCCGGTACGTCGCCGCGAAGAGCGCCGGACCGGGCCGCGAGGTCGTCACCGGGTTCCGCTTGCGGAGCGCCTCGGCCAGTGAGCGGGCGGAGATCTCGGTGCCCTCCTCCAGCGCCCGGTCACCGAGCACGACGGTCAGCGGGACGGAGATGATGCCGTGCCGCCGCATCGCCTCGGGAGGCAGATAGGCCGTGGAATCGGCGACGATCGCGACATCGGAGGACATGCCCAAGACACTACTGGGCTTGCCGAACACCCCGCATCCGAGGGCCCGCACGGCGCGTACGGGCTAGGCGGTCCGCCGAGGTGTCGCCCGGTGTCCCGGCCCCGGACAGCGCTACGCCGACTCCGGTTTGCGCATCTTCTCGATCTTCGACAGCAGCGCCTGGAAGGCGTCCTGCCCCTCCGTCGTCCCGCCGGACGACAGGGCCGGCTGCTGCTTCGGCGACCGGCCCGCACCGTCCGCGGGCCGCGCCGTTTCACCGGGAGCCGCCTTGGACGGCCCCTCGGACGACGCGGCGCCCGGGGCGGTGGTCTCCTGCCCGTCAGCCGGCGTCCAGTGCCGCAGCGCGCCCGTCTCCAGGTCGATCTGCGTCGTCAGCGCGTCCAGCCCGTCCTCGTCCTGGGCCGTGTGCCGCGCGCGGTCCTGCGCCGCCCAGCGCAGCGAGTTCGCCGACTGCGCGATCCGCTCCGCGCGGCCGCGGAGCTCCGGCAGCCGCTCCGCGATGCGCGACTTGTCCGGCTCCCGCTCCAGGTGCCGCAGCTCGCCGTCGACCTGGCGCGCGTACTCGTGGAGCCGGTCGAGCAGCCCGATCGACTCCCGCAGCCCGGGGTCGCCCTGCACCGCGTGCTCCAGCTCGCGGCGGGTGGCGTCGATGGAGTTGCGCAGGGAGAGCCGCAGGCCCGCGATGTCGCCGGCCGCGCCGGGCTGCACCGCGCGGCGGGCCCTGAGCGTCGTCTCCTGGACCGTTCTGCGGGTGTCGGCCACCGTGCGCTCGACGCCCCGCTTCACCGCCCGCGTGGCCTTCACGGTCAGGACCACGCCCGCCGCGACACAGAGCACGAAGAACAGCGCCAGCAGAGCGACGACGACGTCCATGAGGTCCGCATCCCTCCATCTCGGGCCGCGCAGCCCCGGGCGGCCACGGCAGGCGGTCTGCCCTCCAGCGTACGGGTACGGGAAAGGCCGGGCGGCCCCGCAGGCCCCCGGCCCTCCCGGAATCGTCCCTTAGGGAACGCCCCCCGGGGACCGCCCGCGGCCGCTCCCGCGTCTCGCACGAAGGCGCCGGGCGGCCTCAGATGACCACGTTCACCAGCTTCGGCGCCCGTACGATCACCTTCCGCACCTGCGCTCCGCCCAGCGCCCGCACCACCGACTCGTCCGCCAGCGCCGCCGCCTCCAACTCCGCCTCGGTGATGTCGGGCGGCACCTCCAGCCGGGCCTTGACCTTGCCCTTGACCTGCACCACGCACGTCACCGTCTCGTCGGCCACGTACCGCGGATCGGCGACCGGGAACGGCTCGTAGACCACCGTGGTGCCGTGCCCCAGCCGGTGCCACAGCTCCTCGGCGACGTGCGGCGCCAGCGGCGCGACCAGCTTCACCAGCGTCTCGGCGACGCTCCGCGGCACCGCCGGCAGCTTGGTGACGTGGTTGTTCAGCTCGGTCACCTTCGCGATGGCGGTGTTGAAGCGCAGCCCCGCCATGTCCCTGGTGACCCCGTCGACGGCCTTGTGCACCGCCCGCAGCGTCGCCTCGTCCGGCTCGGCGTCCACGACGGTGACCGCGCCGGTCGACTCGTCGACGACATTGCGCCACAGCCGCTGCAGCAGCCGGTACTGGCCGACGACCGCGCGGGTGTCCCAGGGCCGGGAGACGTCCAGGGGGCCCATCGCCATCTCGTACAGCCGCAGCGTGTCCGCCCCGTACTCGGCGCAGATCTCGTCCGGCGTGACGGCGTTCTTCAGGGACTTGCCCATCTTGCCCAGCTCGCGCCGGACCTGCGCGCCGCCGTACCAGTAGCCGCCGTCGCGCTCCTCGACCTCCGCGGCGGGCACCGGGAAGCCGCGGGCGTCGCGGTAGACGTACGCCTGGATCATGCCCTGGTTGAACAGCTTGTGGAACGGCTCGGCGGACGAGACGTACCCCAGGTCGTACAGCACCTTGGACCAGAAGCGGGCGTACAGCAGGTGCAGCACGGCGTGCTCGGCGCCGCCGACGTACAGGTCGACGCCGCCGTGCGGCTTGCCCTCGGCCGGGCCCATCCAGGCGCGCTCGATCGCCGGGTCGACCAGCCGCTCGGCGTTGTGCGGGTCCAGGTAGCGCAGCTCGTACCAGCAGGAGCCGGCCCAGTTGGGCATGGTGTTGGTCTCGCGCCGGTAGCGCCGCGGCCCCGAGCCGTCGCCCAGGTCCAGCGTGACGTTCACCCAGTCCGCGTTCCGCGACAGGGGCGTCTCGGGGCGGCTGCCGGCGTCGTCCGGGTCGAAGGTCCGCGGCGAGTAGTCCTCGACCTCGGGCAGCTCCAGCGGCAGCATCGACTCGGGCAGGGCGTGGGCGACGTCGTTCTCGTCGTAGACGATCGGGAAGGGCTCGCCCCAGTAGCGCTGGCGGCTGAAGAGCCAGTCGCGCAGCCGGAAGCTGACGGTGCCCTCGCCGACGCCGTTGTCCTCCAGCCAGGCGATGATCTTCCGCTTGGCGTCGGCGATCTCCAGGCCGTTCAGGTCGATGCCGTCGCCCGCGGAGTTGATCGCGGGTCCTTCGCCGGTGTACGCCTTGCCGTCCCAGTCGGCGGGCGGCTGCACGGTGCGGATGATGGGCAGCTCGAAGACCTCGGAGAACTCCCAGTCGCGCTGGTCCTGTCCGGGTACGGCCATGATGGCGCCGGTGCCGTAGCCCATCAGGACGTAGTCGGCGATGAAGACGGGGACGCGCGCGCCGTTGACGGGGTTCAGGGCGTACGCGCCGGTGAACACGCCGGTCTTCTCCTTGGCTTCCGCCTGCCGCTCCACGTCGGACTTGGCGGCGGCCTGCGCGCGGTACGACTCCACCGCCTCCGCGGGCGTGGCGTGCCCGCCGGTCCACACCTCGTGGGTGCCCTGCGGCCAGCCGGCCGGGATGATGCCGTCGACCAGCGGGTGCTCGGGCGCCAGCACCATGTAGGTGGCGCCGAACAGGGTGTCGGGGCGGGTGGTGAAGACGGAGATCCGGGTGCCCTCGTGGCCTCCCCCACGACTCGCTTCGCTCGCGTGGGTGGTACCCCCAACGGGGAAGTCGACGCGGGCGCCCTCGCTGCGGCCGATCCAGTTGCGCTGCTGCAGCTTGATGGCCTCGGGCCAGTCCAGCTCGTCCAGGTCGGCCAGCAGCCGGTCGGCGTAGGCGGTGATCCGCATCATCCACTGCCGCAGATTCGCCTTGAAGACGGGGAAGTTGCCGCGCTCGGAGCGGCCGTCCGCGGTGACCTCCTCGTTGGCCAGCACGGTGCCCAGGCCGGGGCACCAGTTGACCGGGGAGTCGGAGGCGTACGCCAGCCGGTAGCCGCTCAGCACCTCGGCGCGCTCCTCGGGCGTCAGCTCGCCCCAGGGCCGCCGGTCGGGCGTCTCGCGCTTGCCGGTCTCGAACTGCTCGACCAGGGTGGCGATCGGGCGGGCGGCCCCGGCCTCCTCGTCGTACCAGGACTCGAAGATCTGCAGGAAGATCCACTGGGTCCACTTGTAGTAGTCCGGGTCGATCGTGGCGAACGACCGGTCCCGGTCGTGCCCCAGGCCCAGGCGGCCCAGTTGGCGGCGCATGGAGACGATGTTCGCCTCGGTGGTGACGCGCGGGTGGGTGCCGGTCTGCACGGCGTACTGCTCGGCGGGCAGGCCGAAGGCGTCGAAGCCCATGGTGTGCAGGACGTCGTGGCCCGTCATGCGCGCGTAACGGGCGAAGACGTCGGTGGCGATGTACCCCAGCGGGTGGCCCACGTGCAGGCCCGCGCCCGAGGGGTACGGGAACATGTCCATGATGAACTTCCGGGGCCGGTCCGACGCCGCGGCCGTGTCCACCGCGTACGTGCCCTCGCGCTCCCAGAAGTCCTGCCAGCGTCCCTCGATCTCGGCCGCCAGGGCCGCGGTGTAGCGGTGCGGTGCCGTCGGCGGCACTGACTCGGTGGCGGCGGCGGTGGTCGTCTCGCTGCTCATCGTCCTCAAAGCTCCTGGTGGTCTCTGCCTGCGGTCCGGATGCGGAAACGAAAAAACCCCTCGCACAGGAGGGGACGCCGCGCTGAGTGTTTCCTGCCGTCAGCGCGGCCCGCTAAGCAGAAGGCGTCGGGCACGCATGCGCTCAGGATATCGCAGCCTGAAGGGGAGCCGAGTGGAGCTAAGGAGATTCGAACTCCTGACCCCTTGCATGCCATGCAAGTGCTCTACCAACTGAGCTATAGCCCCTGGGCGGGCTTCACCCTACCCCACCGCGGCGGTGGCGGATCAGGCGGTCGCGAACGAGTAGAAGCGCTTGAGCGTGCAGTGCTCGTCCAGCAGCCGGCCGTAGATCGGCTCGCCCTCCAGCTCGCGGTACGTCTCGATGGGATCGCCCTTTATGATCAGCGCCCGCGCGCACTCCTCGCACCAGTACTGGTAGTCGGGGTTGAGCGGCTCCATGTCGCGCACGATGGGGGTGCCGTTTCCGCACCAGTCGCACTTCCTGCTGTGTGCTCCCATCACTCAGCTCCAGCTATGGCCGCAGGCCGTGCACACATAGGACACTCCGCCGTTGTCACCGAGCACCTGCGCGACGTGCGAGGAACCGCAGGCTGGACAGTGCAGGGCGGAGGCGCGGATGGCTCCCGGCCTGCGGGACCCGGCCGCCGGCTGCCTCCTGGTGGCGCACGAAGGCATCTCGCAGCCCCTCCCTTCGGCTTCCGCCCTGTGAGGATGCTGTGATTCTGCCACGCGCGGCCGAGGTGGTCAGCGCCGATACCGGTACCGAACCCCCGCGAGCAGCCCGAGCACCCCCACAGCGGCCAGCGCGAGCAGCGCGTACCACACCGCGTCCGCGGAACTACGCGCCGTGAGCGCCCCCACGCGCTCCAGATACAGGGTGCCGATCGTCGCCACGCCGATGAGCCCGCCGAGCTGTGCGGTGGTCGTCAGCAGCCCGCTGGCGTGCGGCGCATCCTCGGTACGTACGAGCGCGAGCGCGGCCGTCAGGTTGGGGCTGAAGGCCAGTGCGAGGCCCAGGCCGACGCCGGTCAGCCCGGCGTAGAAGCCGGGGCCGCCCTCGCCGGCGCCGCGCATCGCCAGGCCCACCGCCAGGAACGACACCGTGAGCGTCACGAAGCCCGCCGGCACCAGCGCCGGGTGCAGCCGCTCCGGGAGCCGCTGCCAGGTCAGCCCGGCGGCCCCGAAGGCGACGGCGGTCGGCACGAAGGTGAGCCCGGCGCGCAGCGGGCCGAAGCCGAGCCCCGACTGCAGGTGCAGCGCCATGACGAACATGAACGCGCCGTTGAGCACCATCGCAAGCCCGGAGCGCACCACGGCCACGGGCATCCCCGGCGCACGCACCACGCGCGGAGGGAACAGCGGCACGCCCCCGCGCCGGGCCAGGCCCGACTCGTACGCCGCGAAGGCCACCGCCGCCGCGACGCTGCCGCCCAGCATCACCCAGCCCCAGACGGGCCAGTCCAGCTCCTGCCCGAGCACCAGCGGCACGGTGAACAAGGTCACCGCGGCCGCCAGCAGCACCAGCCCGCCGCGGTCGAGGACGCCGCCGTACGGGGCGCCGCCCGCCGCGGACCGCGGCTCGTCGGGCGGCAGCAGCCGGGCGCCGAGCACCAGCAGCGGCACGCCCACCACCACGTTCACCAGGAACACCGGGCGCCAGCTCCAGCCGAAGAGGTCGGCGCTGACCAGCAGGCCGCCCGCTATCTGCCCGGCGGCCGCGCCGGTGGCCAGGACTGCCGCGTAGACGCCGAGGGCCCGGACCCGCTCGGTGCCGGTGAAGTTGCGCTGGATCAGGCTGAGCACCTGCGGGATCATCGCCGCCGCGCCCGCGCCCTGCACCAGCCGGAACGCGATGAGCTGTCCCGAGGTGGCGGCCAGCCCGCAGGCGAGGGAGGCGGCGGTGAAGAGCACGAGGCCACCGAGGTACATGCGGCGGTGGCCGAGCATGGCGCCCAGCCGCGCGCCGGTGATCAGCAGCACCGAGTACGAGATGACGTACCCGGCGATGATCAGTTGCAGCTCGGCCCCCGAGGTGCCCAGGTCGGTGCGCATGGTGGGGGCGGCGACGTTGACGATGAAGACGTCGAGCAGCGCCATGAACTGCCCGGCGAGGACGATGCCGAGAAGCCAGCCGGTACGTGTGCCGGCCGCGTTGTCGGTGCCGCGCGCTTTACTGGAGACGGCGGCGGCGCCCAGCGCGCTCCCGCCGCCGGGGGACGTCGTGGTGGTGTCAGGCATGCAGCGAGCATCCCCCGAGCGTCGTACTGGTAGTGAGAGTCTGCCGATGCTGGTACTGACAGCACCTGGCACGGCGGGCGCAACGCCCTGACCCTGGGGAGATGAGCATGACGACGATGGCGACCGGACGCCGCAGGCCGGAGCTGGCGGCCTTCCTGCGCAGCCGCCGGGCGCGCATCACCCCCGCGGACGTCGGCATGCCGCCGGGGCCGCGGCGCCGCACCCCGGGGCTCCGCCGCGAGGAGGTCGCGCAGCTCTCCGGCGTCGGCGTCACCTGGTACACGTGGCTGGAGCAGGGCCGGCGCATCAACGCCAGCCCCCAGGTGCTCGACGCGGTGGCGCGCACCCTGCGCCTGGACGCGATGGAGCGCGAGCACCTCTACCACCTGGCCGAGGTGCCCTACGCGCCCGAGCCGGCCGCCGCCGCCCAGTCCATCGGCCCCGAGGTGCTGGGGATCCTGGCCGCCATGGACCTGCCCGCGGCGGTCTACAACTCGCGCTATGACGTGCTCGCCGCCAACGAGCTGTACGAGCGCATGTTCCCCGCCGTCCGCGCCGCCGGACCGCAGGGCCGGAACGTGCTGTGGCAGCTCTTCTCCGCCCGCGCCTGCTGCTGCGCGATGGTCAACCGGGACGAGGAGCTGCCGATCCTCGTCGCCACGTTCCGCGGGGCATACGGGCGGCACGTCGGCGAGCCGTCCTGGGAGCGGCTGATCCGCACCCTCTCCGAGACCAGCGAGGACTTCGCGGAGATGTGGCGCAGCGGGGACGTGGCCCCGCCGGGCTCGCGCATCAAGGTCGTGCAGCACGCCTCGGTCGGCGAGCTGCGCTGCGTGTCGACGTCGCTGTCCATCACGGGCGCGCCGGAGACCCGGATCGTCGTCTACACCCCCGCGGACGAGATGAGCCGCAAGCTGCTCGACTGCCTGCGGACGCTGGCGGACCCCCTGATCGGCTGCCCGGCCCACGCCCGCCCCCTCTCCGAGGAGCGCGCCCGCCAGGCGGCGCTGAAGGGGCCGGAGAACGGCGAATCCCGCCCCAGCGGGACGGGGGCGGGGTGAACAGAGCGCGGGGCTGCGGGAGTGGAGGGGGCGCGGGTGGCGAAGCCCCCGCCAGGCGCGGACGAAGTCCGCGCAGAAACGACAAAGGCGACATGGTCCGCGCTTTCCGCGGGCACTCGTCGCCGGCCGGTTTTGTGGAGCTAAGGAGAATCGAACTCCTGACCTCTTGCATGCCATGCAAGCGCTCTACCAACTGAGCTATAGCCCCTTGCAGTCGCCCTGCCGAACCGCGGGGCGAACGAGGTAGAGCTTAGCCGGAAGGGGCCCGGAAACAAAAATCGGTTACCGGAGGCCGCCCGGGAGCTACGTGTCGTCGCCCAGCACCGGCTCCGGCAGGCTGCCCGCGTTGTGCTCCAGCAGCCGCCAGCCGCGCACCGACTCCCCGAGCACCGACCAGCTGCAGTTCGACAGCCCGCCCAGCGCCTCCCAGTTGCGCGGCTCGATGCCCAGCAGCCGCCCGATGGTCGTCCGGATCGTGCCGCCGTGGCTCACCACCACCAGGGTGCCGGCCTCCGACAGCTTGTCCGCGTGCGCCAGCACCACCGGCGCCGCCCGGTCCGCGACCTCGGTCTCCAGCTCCCCGCCGCCGCGCCGCACCGGCTCACCGCGCTTCCACGCCGCGTACTGCTCGCCGTGCCGCGCGATGATCTCCTCGTGCGTGAGTCCCTGCCAGACGCCCGCGTACGTCTCCCGCAGCGCGCTGTCGTACGTCACCTGGAGGTTCGTCAGCGACGCCAGCTCCGCCGCCGTGGCACGGGTGCGCAGCAGGTCGGAGCAGATCATCGCGTCCGGACGGAGCGCCGCCAGCAGCCGGGCGGCGCGCCGCGCCTGCAGCACGCCCGCCTCGGTCAGCTCGATGTCGGTCTGGCCCTGGAAGCGCCGCTCCAGGTTCCAGGCCGTCTGGCCGTGCCGCCACAGGACGATCCGGCGGTCACGCATCCCGCCGGGCCCCGTCACCGTGGGCCTCCGCGTACTCCGCGGCGCGGCCGCGGGTGGCCACCGCGTCCGGCGGCAGGTCCAGCTCGGGGCAGTCCTTCCACAGCCGCTCCAGGGCGTAGAACACCCGCTCCTCGGAGTGCTGCACGTGGACCACGATGTCCGAATAGTCCAGCAGCACCCAGCGGCCGTCCCGCTCGCCCTCGCGCCGCACCGGCTTGGCGCCGCGCTCCTTCAGCAGCGCCTCCTCGACGCCGTCCACGATGGCCTTGACCTGGCGGTCGTTGGGCGCCGAGGCGAGCAGGAAGGCGTCGGTGATGGCGAGGACGTCGCTGACGTCGTACGCGACGATGTCGTGCGCGAGCTTATCGGCGGCGGCCTGGGCCGCGGTGCTGACCAGGTCGATGGAGCGGTCCGTTGCGGTCACGGGCAGGGCTGTCCACTTCTGTCGGGAACTCGGGGTATCGCTGCGGATACGTATTCCAGGATCTCACGCCCGTACGACAGCGCCGTGGCTCCCGGCTCCGTCACCCCTCGTAGTCCTGCCCGAGGACGACCACCACGTCGGCGTTCGCCGGCGTCTTGCCCTTGGTCACCGCCTTCTCCGGCAGCCCCAGCGTCTTGGCGACCTGCACGGCCTGCTCCTTCGCCGCCGCGTCCGCGTAGCGCACCTCGGAGGCCGCTGCCGGCTCCGCCGCCTGGCCGCCGTCGACGAACGTGAAGCCGCCGTTCACCAGCGCGACCTTCGCCGACTCCGCCGGCTTCGCGCTGCCCGCGCCGTTCTCCACGCTGACCCGCGCCGCCGTGGCCCCGCCGGGGTTCTTGACCGTGCCGCCCAGGACGTCCTCGACGACCTTCTGCGTGGCCTGCTCGCTCGGCCGCCCGTCGCCACCGACCTCCAGCGTCTCGGTCGCGTACGCGCCCTCCTTGGCCAGCTCCGACAGCGACGCGAGCGACGCGGCCAGCTCGGCCTCGGACAGGGACGGGTCCAGGACCATGCCCATGGACTTCACCAGGCTCTTGGCGCCCGCGGTGTCGCTCGGCAGTTGCTTCAGCACGGACTGCATGACCTGCCCGAAGCGCCGCAACTGCGCCGTCTGCGGCTCGCCGTCCGCCTGGTACGTCGCGTAGGCGATGGCCTGCTCGCCGTTGAGCCTGCGCTTCTCGCCCTTCTCGACCAGCGGTTCCTCGCCCTTCTTCGCGCCCGGCACAGTCGCGTCGGCGTCGAGGATGACGCCGCCGACGCCCTCCACGAGGATCTCCAGATACGGCGTGTCCAGCCGCCAGCTCCCCTTGATCTGCGAGCCGAGGAGCGCGTCGATCGCGTCCCGGGTGGCGCCCGCGCCCTGCTCGTCGACGGCCTGGCCGAGGGTGGTGGCGGTGCCGTCGTCGCCGGAGACGGCGAGGTCGTTGGGGAGCAGCACGGTGGTGCCCTTGCCGGTGCTGGCGTTGTTCACGAGCAGCGCCGTGGCGCTGCCGCCGCCGTCGGTGTCGTGCAGGTGCACCACCAGGGTGTCGCGCTTCTCCTCCGCCGCCTCCGCCGGCGCCGAGTCGCCGCCGACGAAGGGGAGGCGGTCCGTGGCCCACAGATAGCCGGTGCCGCCGAGCACGGCGAGGACCATGGCGAGCAGCAGCGCGACGCGGCGGTTGCGCCCGCGCCGCTTGGCCTCCTCGCGGCGCTCGGTGCGGCTCTCGGTGAACTTCAGCCAGTCGATGACGTCTTCGGAGGACTCGGTCTCGTCCTCGACGAAGGAGAACTGCTCGGTGGCGTACTCGCGGGGCTCGTGCGCCGGCCCGCCCCGGCCGGGGGGCTCCTCCCCCGGCGGCCGCTGCTGCGGGATGCGCCCCCACTCGCCGTCGGGCGGTACGGGCGTCACGGGCTGCTCGCCGGAGTGGGCGGCGGGGCCGTACGGGTCGTAGTCGTAGTCGTACCCGACGGCCGGGGGCGGGGCCTGCGGGGCGTAGTGCTGCTGCTGTGCCCGGGGGGCCTGGGGCGGGTAGACGGCGCCCTGCCGGGGCGGGGGCGGCTGCTGGGCGTACGGGTCGTAGTCGTACCCGTAGCCGGAGGACGGATCCCGGTAGCCCTCGGCGCCGGGTTCCTGGGGGGCGCCCTGCCGGTCGTAGTCGTAGCCCTGCTGTCCGTACGGGTCGTAGCCGCGGGCGTAGGGGTCCTGGTACGGGTCGTGGCCCTGCGGGCCGCGGTATCCGTCGTTCACTGGTGCCCCTTCCATAATGGGCAATCCCCGCCCACGGTCCCCCCGTGCTTATCCTTCGCTCCCCGTGCGGCCCCCGCCGCTCCGTAGATCCTGCGCGTCAACCGCCGTCGCGGTAAAGCCTTCGCTTGTTGATGTAGCGCACAACGCCGTCAGGCACCAAATACCAGACGGGTTCGTCGCGAGCCACCCGTTCCCGGCAATCCGTGGACGAGATGGCGAGCGCGGGCACCTCGACCAGCGACACCCTGCCCTCGGGCAGCCCGGGGTCGTGCAACCGGTGACCCGGCCTGGTCACCCCGATGAAGTGGGCGAGCGAGAACAGTTCCTCCGCGCCCCGCCAGGTGAAGATCTGGGAGAGCGCGTCCGCGCCGGTGATGAAGAACAGCTCCGCGTCCGGTTCGAGCCCGTGCAGCTCCCGGAGGGTGTCGATGGTGAACGTCGGCCCCTCGCGGTCGATGTCGATGCGGCTGACCGAGAACTGCGGGTTCGACGCCGTGGCGATCACGGTCATCAGATAGCGGTCCTCGCGCGGCGAGACCGCCTTGTCGCTCTTCTGCCACGGCTCGCCCGTGGGCACGAAGATCACCTCGTCGAGGTGGAAGCGGGCGGCGACCTCGCTCGCCGCCACCAGGTGACCGTGGTGGATGGGATCGAACGTCCCGCCCATCACGCCCAGTCTGCGTCTCACCGCCCTCAGCGGTCCCGGTTGAAGCGGGTGGTGATGAAGAGCAGGAGCAGCAGGACGAACAGCGTGCTCCCGCCGACGAAGTACGCGTTGGGGCTGGAGTCGCCCTCGTGCCCGCCGCCGCCACCGCTCTCGGAGGCGGAGGCGAGGGTCACGGCGAGGTCGTGGGCGGCGGTCAGAGCGCTCATGGTCACGGTGGCCAATCCGGTGTCGTCGGGTGGGCGTGCCTCGACATCGTAAGCGGGTCCGCGGCCCGCTCCCACGTCGGCTCCGCCATCGGGGGGCGCCGGGCGCGGCCGGCGCCGCGGACGCCGAGGTCACCGTGGAGTACGGATGCCGTGACGAACCTGCTACGGAACTCCCGGCCACGCCGGCCCGTTGTCGCACTAGCCTTGGGGGTCAGCCGTACGGGGAGGGGACGGACAGACATGCCTGAACTCAACAAGAACGTGCCGAGCCGAGAACGCCGGAGGTTCCCCGGCATCTCGTCCCGGGCGTACGAGCACCCTGCCGACCGCTCCGCGCTCGTCTCTCTGCGCAAGCTCACCGGGTTCGACAAGGTCTTCAAGGCGATCAGCGGCATGCTGCCGGAGCGCTCGCTGCGGCTGCTGTTCCTCTCCGACTCGGTGCGGGTCAGCGACCAGCAGTTCCAGCACCTGCACGACATGCTGCGCGACGCCTGTTACATCCTGGACCTCGACAAGGTCCCGCAGATGTACGTCAAGCAGGACCCCCAGCCCAACGCGATGTGCATCGGCATGGACGAGCCGATCATCGTCGTCACCACCGGCCTCGTCGAGCTGCTCGACGAGGAGGAGATGCGGGCCGTCGTCGGGCACGAGGTGGGCCACGCGCTCTCCGGCCACTCGGTGTACCGCACGATCATGCTCTTCCTCACCAACCTCGCCCTCGCGCTGGCCTGGATCCCGCTGGGCGCCCTGGCGATACGGGCCATCATCGCCGCGCTGCTGGAGTGGTTCCGCAAGTCGGAGCTGTCCGCGGACCGCGCAGGGCTGCTCGTCGGGCAGGATCTGGAGGCGTCGATGCGCGGGCTGATGAAGCTCGCCGGCGGCAACCACCTGCACCAGATGAACGTCGACGCGTTCCTCCAGCAGGCCGAGGAGTACGACCGGGGCGGCGACGTCCGCGACTCCGTCCTGAAGATCCTCAACGTGCTGCCGCGCAGCCACCCCTTCACCACCATCCGCGCCGCCGAGCTGAAGAAGTGGTCGGAGAGCCGCGACTACCAGCGGATCATGGACGGCCACTACCCGCGGCGCGACGAGGACAAGGACGCCTCCGCGCGCGAGTCCTTCCGCGAGTCGGCCAGCAGCTACGCGGACACGGTGAAGAACAGCAAGGACCCGCTGCTGCGGCTCGTGAACGACATCGCGGGCGGGACCGCCGACATAGGCGGCAAGCTGCGGGACCGCTTCAACAACCGCGGCTCCGGCGGCTCCGCCCCGGCGGACGGCTCCGGCCCCGCGGACCCCTCGCCCAACTGAGCACCGTCCCCCCTCCGCTCAGCGAGCGCCCACCGTACGCGATCCGCCGCCCCCTCGTCCCGGGGGCGGCGGCGTCGTTCGTACGGCGTGTGCCGCCTCGTACGGGCGCGCGCTCCGTGCCTTTGGCCCGTACCCCCGCGCGCCGGACAGGGCCTACGACACCTTCGCCGCCTCACCCGTGTCCAGCACCCCGCAGAGCGACCCGCTCAACTGCCCCGGCGTCGCGAACGGGTTGGTCCCGTGCGGCGTCTTCCGCGGGTCCCGCTCGCCGGCCAGCAGCGGCCGCAGATACACCGAGGCGTCCGCGGTGCACGCCAGCGGCCCGGCGGTCAGCGCGGTCTCGGCCAGCTCCAGTTGCCGGTCGCGCAGGTCGTCGTGGTCGAAGCGGATGCGCACCTGGCGGCGCACGGTGAAGAGCGACGCCTTCGCCTCGGGGGCCCCGCCGGACGCCTTCGCCGGGCGCAGCACGTAGACGAAGACGTGGTCCGCGCTCACCTCCAGCTCTTCGTCGCTGACCTCCGCGAAGGTCACCGCGCCGTCGACCCGTACCTTCCGGTCGGCCAGCCGCACGTGCTCGGGGTCGAGGCGGACCATCCAGCCGGTCGCGGCGTGCCTGCCGTCGTCGGCGGGGCGGGCGAGGCTCTGGTCGAACTGGCCGTGCTGCTGCGGGTCGAGCTGGATGCGCACGTCGCGGACGTTGCCGCCGGTGAGGGTGCGGGCGTCGACCGCGGAGGTGACGAGGTAGTCCTTGCTCGCGGTGAGCGCCTGGACGACCTGCTCCTCGGTGAAGTTCCGGGTCGCGTCCGGATCCGGGAGGTCGATGCCGTCGGCGCCGGTGCCGAAGTCCGCGGCGGGGCTGCCGGCGATCAGCTCGTCGGGCTCGCCGCCCGGCACCGGGCCGTCGGGCGTCAGGGGGACGACGGTGCTGCGCAGCGGCGCCGCGGCGGGGGCGCCGGGCTGCCGGTAGGGCATGCGTACGCCCATGTAGATGGCGGTGCCGAAGGCGAGCGCGATGAGCAGGACGAGCACCAGGGCCTGCCGGGAGGCGCCGGGCCGCTGGGGGCGGCGGCTGCGTACGGCCGGGGCGTGGTCGCCGACGCGCTCGCTGGCGGAGTACTCCTCCAGGCGGGCAGCCTTGACGAACGCCTCATCGAAGACGATGGAGCGGTATTCGTCGTCTCCGCCTCCGGGGGCGCGCTCGGGTGTCCCGTCGGGCGGGCCTTCGTGCCCGGCCATATACAGAAGAGTAGGTCCACGGCGCCCCCCGTAAACCGGCGCGTCGGCGCCAACTTGCCGCTGCGCCGTGGGGGTACCGCCCACGCCCGCAGGGCGTAGGGGGAGGGTGAGGATCAAACGGGCGGAAGCGGTTGCGGCAGATCGGCGGCGGCGCGCGCGGGGGTTCCGCACGGGGTTCCGCAGGGGTCAGCGCGGTGTCAGCGACGGTTCGAGGGCGTCCGCGCCGGTCGTGGCCGAGGGGCTGGAGCCGCCGGGGGGCGGGGCGTCGTCGCGGCCGTCGGCGCCGGAACGGTACACGGCGGCGAAGGACAGCGCGACGATGCCGACGCCGAGGAGGAGGGCGAGCAGCAGGGCGACGGGCCGCTGCCAGTGCCCGTGGCCGCGGTACGGGCGCAGGGCGCCGCCGTAGGGGCCGTACGGGTCGGGGGCGTCCGGGTCGTCCCAGCCGTCGTAGATCCGGTCGTCGTTCGCCACGTCGTCGAGGACGGCCTCCGCCTGGGCCCGCGCCTCCGCGGCTCCGACCATGCGCTCCACGGCACTGGGCTCGTGGAAGTGGGCCGAACGGACGAAATCCTCGTCGAGCACCACGGCGGCGAACTCCTCGTCCGCGCCTCCGTGGTGGTGGCTGTCGGGCTCGTCACCGTCGGCGTACGGTGGCCTGCCCCCCACATCATCCGGCACCCGACCAGCGTAAACCGGGACAGTCGGGATGCGCCAGGCAGCGCGGGAGCCGGACCCAGGGTCCCGCCACTCCGGCGGGCCCGCGGGGCGGGTGGGACGGGCCCCGGAAGGCGCCTGTACGGCCTCCTCGCGGCCCGGACGCGTCCGCGCGGGTCGTGAAGCCCCGCTGGGCCGTTCGGCGGCGACGCGCCCGGCTACTGGCCCTTGAGCTGGCCGTCGCCCGTGACGACGTACTTCGTCGAGGTCAGCTCCGGCAGCCCCATCGGCCCGCGGGCGTGCAGTTTCTGGGTGGAGATGCCGATCTCCGCGCCGAAGCCGAACTCCGCACCGTCGGTGAACCGGGTGGAGGCGTTCACCATGACCGCGGCGGAGTCCACCAGGGCGGTGAAGCGGCGGGCCGCGCCCGTGTCGCGGGTGACGACGGCCTCGGTGTGCCCGGAGGACCAGCGGCGGATGTGCGCCACCGCGTCGTCCAGGGAGCGCACCACGGCCGCGGCGATGTCGTACGACAGGTACTCCGTGGCCCAGTCCTCGTCGTCGGCGAGCCGCACCTCCACGCCGGCCGCGGCGCCCGCCTTCACCCAGGCGTCGTCCCCGTGCACGGTGACGCCCGCGGCCTCAAGGGCCCGCAGGGCGCGGGGCAGGAACGCGTCGGCCACGGCCTGGTGGACGAGGACGGTCTCGGCGGCGTTGCACACGCTGGGGCGCTGCGCCTTGGAGTTGACGAGGATCTTCTCGGCGAGGTCGAGGTCGGCGTGCTCGTCCACGTACACGTGGCAGTTGCCCGTGCCGGTCTCGATCACCGGGACCGTGGACTCCTCGACGACGGTGCGGATGAGACCGGCGCCGCCGCGCGGGATCAGCACGTCGACCAGGCCGCGGGCGCGCATCAGCTCGTGCACGGACTCCCGGCCCTGCCCGGGCACCAACTGCACCGCGTCCGGCGGCAGCCCGGCCGAGGCCACCGCGTCGCGCAGCACGGCGACGAGGGCGGTGTTCGAGGCGTACGCGGAGGAGGAGCCGCGCAGCAGCACCGCGTTCCCCGACTTCAGGCAGAGCGCGGCGGCGTCCACGGTGACGTTGGGCCGGCCCTCGTAGATGATGCCGACGACGCCCAGCGGCACCCGCACCTGGCGCAGCTCCAGGCCGTTCGGCAGCGTGGAGCCGCGGACCACCTCGCCGACGGGGTCCGGCAGCTTGGCGACGTCCCGGACGTCGGAGGCGATGCCCGCGACGCGCTCCTCGGTGAGCGTCAGCCGGTCCACGATCGCGTCGGAGACCCCGTCGGCCCGCGCGCGGGCGACGTCCTCGGCGTTGGCCGCGACGATCTCCGCGGCGCGCGCCTGAAGCGCGTCGGCGACGGCCAGCAGGGCGGCGTCCTTGGCCGCGCGGGGCAGCGGGGCGATCATCGCCGCCGCGGTACGCGCCCGCTGGGCGGCCTGGCGGACCGGGGACTGGGTTTCGCTGCTCATGCCGTGCAGGGTAGTCGGCGGTGCCGACATCGTGGACGGGCCGTATCACTCCGCGAGACACGGCACCGGCGGGTGCGTGCTCTCGCGCTTCACCTCGTGCGCGTGCGCCGGTAGCCGCCCCGGGGCGCGGAAGCTGCCGCGCGCGCCGGAGCGTACGCCCCCGTACGGCCCGCTACGGACCGCGGCCGTCCCGGTCGCCCGGCGCGGCTCAGAACGGATGGACCCCCACCGGCACCGCCGGGGCGGGCCCGTACCCGTCGGCGATGCGCTGGTGGTACGTCTCCCGGGCGATCACCTCGAGCCCCACGATCTCCCACGGCGGCAACTGCGCCGACGCCCGGTGCTCCCCCCAGAGCCGCAGCGCCACCGCCGCCGCGTCGTGCAGGTCGCGGGCCTCTTCCCAGTAGCGGATCTCGGCGTGGTCGTTGGCATAGCGGCTGGTCAGCAGGAAGGGATGGTCGTGCGCCAGCCGTTCGAGACCGCGTCTGATCTCCTTCAGCGGTGCCTCGGGTCCCGCGACGCTCAGCGTGACGTGCCACAGCCGGTGGGCACCGCCGGCGGCGGGCCCGTCGGCGTCCGCCACGGCCCCCGGCTCCTCCGCGCTGCCCGCATGCCCACCTCCGGTCCCCTGGACGCTGTTCAACGTCCGCTGTGCCGTTCCCCGGGGCAGCGCCCCTGGACGCCCTTGTGTCACGGGCGGCCTCCTGAATACGAGTCTGCAACGGGCTGCGCGCCGCGGCAGCCCCATACAACAAAGTTGACCAGCCCACGCGCCCGCCCGTGGTGCTTTTGCCCAAGGTCTCTGCCGGGACACCGGTTTTTTCGCGCGCCGCGCGCCGGTCTCACACGGGGTACGGCGCCCGTCGCGCGGCACGTACCGCCCGCGGCCTGTCAACCGTCAGTTGCCGCCCGCCATGTGCGGCACCTCGGTTGCCGCACGCGCCTGCCGCGCCGCACCCTCGCGCCTCACTTGTCGAGCACCACCAGGTCGTCCCGGTGCACGACCTCGCGCTCGTACGCCGGGCCCAGTTCCTTGGCCAGCTCGCGGGTGGAGCGCCCGAGCAGCCGCGGCAGCTCCTCGGCGTCGAAGGCGACGAGCCCGCGCGCGACCGCCCGGCCCGAGGTGTCCCGCAGCTCCACCGGGTCGCCCGCGGTGAACCGGCCCTCCACCTCCTTGATCCCGGCCGGCAGCAGCGACGTCCGCCGCTCGGTCACGGCCCGTACCGCGCCGTCGTCCAGCACCAGCGCCCCCAGCGGGGTGGAGGCGTGCGCGAGCCACAGCAGCCGGCCGCGGGCGCGCCGCCCGGTGGGGTGGAAGTACGTGCCGGTGGGCTGCCCGGCCAGCGCCGCGTCCGCGTGCACGGCGGACGTCAGCACCACGGGCACGCCCTCGCCGGTGGCGATCCTGGCGGCCTCCACCTTGGTCACCATGCCGCCGGTGCCCACCCCGGCCCGCCCGGCGGTCCCCAGCCGGACCCCGGCCAGCTCACCGCGGTGGCGCACCTCGGCGATGCGGGAGGCGCCGGGGGCGCCCGGCGGGCCGTCGTAGAGGCCGTCGACGTCGGAGAGGAGCACCAGCAGGTCGGCGCGGGCCAGGTGGGCGACGAGGGCGGCGAGCCGGTCGTTGTCGCCGAAGCGGATCTCCTCGGTGGCCACGGTGTCGTTCTCGTTGACCACGGGCACGGCGCCCATGGCGAGCAGTTGCTCCAGGGTGCGCTGCGCGTTGCGGTAGTGGGTGCGGCGGCTCATGTCGTCGGTGGTCAGCAGCACCTGCCCGACGCGCCTGGCGTAGCGGGCGTACGAGGCGGTGTAGCGGGCCATCAGCAGCCCCTGCCCGACGCTGGCCGCCGCCTGCTGCCTGGCCAGGTCGCGGGGACGCTTGCCGAGCCCGAGCGGCGCCAGCCCGGCGGCGATGGCACCCGAGCTGACCAGCACGATCTCCCGGTCGCCGTGCTTGGCGAGCGCGTCCACCAGGGCGTCGACCCGGTCCGCGTCCAGCCCGCCGGCCGCGGTGGTCAGCGAGGAGGACCCCACCTTCACGACGACCCTGCGGGCAACCGCCGCGGCTTCCCGACTCGCCCCTGCCACCTGTACCCCTGCGCTTTCCCGGCCCGCGTCCCATACCTACGGAACTGCGAATCTACGCCACCGCCCGGCCGCCCCGCGGCGCCGTCCCACGGTACGGACACCCGCCCGGAACACGCTTCCGCGGACTCCGCGGGTGCGCCCGCCCTCCATTCCTGGGCTGATATCAGAAACGAAATGGCCCTCAAGGGCCGCTACACGCATTTGCGCCCGATTGGCGGCCCATGCCGGGTGGAGAATTGTCTCCTGCCCCGTGACCGTCATACGGTCTGGGGTCAACTCCCTACCACCCCCGGAACCAGGCGGTCCCGGGACCGTCCTCACGACCTCCCTGCCAGGAGTCAGCACCCGTGCCTTTCGCCGGTATCGCCCCCCGCCGCGCCGTGCAGCTCATGGCGCTGACAACGCTGCTAGCAGCGTATTGCGCGCAGCTCGTCGGCGCGCTCAAGCCCAACGTGCCCCTGCTCGTCGCCGCGGCCGCGGGCGGGCTCGCCCTCGACCTCTACCTGCAGCACCGGCAGCCCGGGCTGCTCTCCCTGCTCAGCAGGGTCCGCTTCGACGTCATGGTCCGCCAGCTGCTGCGGGACATGCTCATCCTCTTCGGCCTGCTGCAGATCGACGGCATCGAGCCGCTGCGGGAGCAGTCCGCGCTGACGGTCATGCTGCTCTCGTCGTACCTCGTGCACTTCCTCATCCAGGGCGTCACGATCATGGTGCGCCGGGACCGGACCGTGCCGGTCGTCACCCGGAACGTCGACGTCTCCGCGCTGGGCCTCGCGCCCGCGCCGCCGCGGATCCTCGCCCGCCGCTCCAGCCACCGCCTGCTGTACCTCTCCGTGCCGGTCACGGTCGGGCTGCTGACCACCGCCGCCACCGCGGACGCGGTGTGGGGCGTGCTGGGCCTCGGCATCTCGCTGGCGCTGAGCGGGGGCGGCGCCCTCTACCTGGCGACCTGGCTGCTGCCCGCGAAGCGCACGGCCGACGACCAGCGGGTGCGCGAGTGGTTCGCCGCCTGGCTGCAGGAGTACCAGCCGACGGTGGGCCTCTACTTCTCCGGCGGCGCCACCTCGGCGTACCAGGCCAACATGTGGGTCTCCACGCTGGCCGCCCTCGACGGCAAGCCGCTGATCGTGCTCCGCGAGCGCTTCATGGTGCAGAAGATCACCGCCACCGACGTGCCGATCGTCTGCCTGCCCAAGGTGGCCGACCTGATGCTGCTGGAGCACTCGACGCTGAAGATGCTGCTGCACCCGGCGAACTCCGGGAAGACCTCGCAGGTGCTGCGCATCCCCACCATCAAGCACGCCTTCACCAACCACGGCGAGAGCGACAAGCTGTCGAGCTGCAACCCGTACGCCAAGGCGTACGACGAGGTGTGGGTGGCGGGCCCCGCGGCCCGCGCCCGCTACCAGCTCGCCGACATCGGCGTCGACGACCGCGACGTGATGGAGGTCGGCCGCCCGCAGCTCGCGCCGATCCGCCCGTACGCGGGACCGCCGCCCGCCGGCGGCCTGACCACCGTGCTGTACGCCCCCACCTGGGAGGGCTGGGACGGCAACCCCGGCAACACCTCCGTCGTGCTGGCCGGCGAGAACATCGTGCGCGAGTTGCTCGCCGACCCCCAGGTGCGGCTGCTGTACAAGCCGCACCCGCTCACCGGCTCGGTCGACCCACGCGCGGGCGAGGCCAACAAGCGGATCCAGGCGATGATCACCGAGGCGAACGCGGCCATGGTCGCCGAGGCCGCCGCGGGCGGCCAGGGCGCGGGCGGCCGGGGCGCCGAGCGGCCGGGCCCCGAGGCCGCCGCTGAGCTGGCCCGGGTCCAGGCGGAGCTGGACGAACTGGCCACCACGACCTTCCGCACCGGCGCCGACGAGGTCGAGCGCATGCTCGTGCAGTCCTCCCCCGAGGCCGGCAGGGCCGAGGCCGTACAGGCCGCGACCGCCGCGTGGGAGGAGGCGTACTGGGCCTCGCTGCCCGTCTGGGAGCACCAGATCATCACCGACTCCCGCCCCGGCATCTACGCCTGCTTCAACGTGGCGGACGTGCTGATCAGCGATGTCTCCAGCGTCATCTCCGACTACCTGACCAGCGAGAAGCCGTACGCGGTCGCCAACACCAGCGGGATGACGGAGGCGGAGTTCAAGGCGGAGTTCCCGACCGTGCGGGCAGGGACCATCCTCGGCCCGAGGGCGAAGCAGATCCCCGCCCTGCTGGAGGCTGTCCGCGACCCGGAGCACGACACGCTGGTACGGGCCCGTGCGGAGCTGAAGGAGCACCTCCTCGGGCCGTCGGAACCGCCGTCGCTGGTGCGCTTCAACGCCGCCGCGGTGGCGCTGTGCGCCAAGGCGGACGCGCGCGCGGCGCGCATCGAAGCGCGAGGGGAGTCCGATATCCCTTCTCAGCGTCGGGACGCGGCGGAGGAGCTGGAGCTGGAGCCGGAGGAGCCGGCGGGCGTCTAGGCCGCGTCCCGGACACGGACCCGGTGACAGACGAGAGCGTCGACCCGATCGCGGAGGCGAGCGTCGACCCGGATGGCGATCCGGATCCGGTGCCGTGAACGGCGGCGGCCCGCGGGAGCACTTCCCGCGGGCCGCCGCCGTCGTTCGTCAGGGCCCGGATGGTCCGGGTCAGGCGAAGGGGTCGAAGTCCTCATACTCCTCCTCCGCCCGCTCCGCGTCCCGCTCCCGGCGGCGCTGCGCGGCCGGCCGCGGGGTGTCGAAGCGGTGGTCCTCGCCGCGCCGCCCCAGCATCTCCGCGCCGGAGGCCATGGCCGGCTCCCAGTCGAAGACGACGGCGTCCTCACCGGTGCCGATCACGACGTCGTCGCCGGGCTTCGCCCCGGCCTTGCGGAGCCGGTCCTCTACGCCGAGCCGGTTGAGCCGGTCGCCGAGGTAGCCGACGGCCTCGTCGTTGCCGAAGTCGGTCTGGCGCACCCAGCGCTCCGGCTTCTCGCCGGTGATACGGAACAGGGCCCCGTCCGCGTCGCCGCCCTCGCGGACGACGGAGAAGCCCGCCTCGTCGACGGCCTGCGGGCGGATGACGATGCGCGTCGACTCCTGCTTGGGCCGGGCCGCGCGCGCCTCGCCGACGATCCCGGCGAGCCCGTACGACAGCTCCTTCAGGCCCGTACGCGCGACCGCCGAGACCTCGTAGACGGTGAAGCCGCGCGCTTCGAGGTCCGGGCGGACCATCTCGGCGAGGTCGCGCCCGTCCGGGATGTCGATCTTGTTGAGGACCACCACGCGCGGCCGGTCGTCCAGCCCGCCGTACGCGCGCAGTTCCTCCTCGATGACGTCGAGGTCGCTCACCGGGTCGCGGTCGGACTCCAGGGTCGCGGTGTCCAGCACGTGCACGAGCACCGAGCAGCGCTCGACGTGCCGCAGGAACTCCAGGCCCAGGCCGCGGCCCTCGCTGGCGCCGGGGATGAGGCCGGGGACGTCCGCGATCGTGTACGTCACGGCGCCCGCGGTGACGACGCCGAGGTTGGGCACCAGGGTGGTGAAGGGGTAGTCGGCGATCTTGGGCTTGGCCGCGGACACCACGCTGATCAGGGACGACTTACCCGCACTCGGGTACCCGACGAGCGCCACGTCGGCGACGGTCTTCAGCTCCAGCACCACGTCGCGCGCGGTGCCCGGCTCGCCGAGCAGCGCGAAGCCGGGGGCCTTGCGGCGCTGGGAGGCGAGCGCCGCGTTGCCGAGGCCGCCGCGGCCGCCCTGGGCGGCGACGAAGGTCGTGCCGTGCCCGACGAGGTCCGCGAGCACCTCGCCGTCCTTGGTGAGGACGACCGTGCCGTCCGGCACCGGCAGGACGAGGTCCTTGCCGTTGGCGCCCGCGCGGTCGCCGCCCTCGCCCGGCTTGCCGCTGGTGGCCTTGCGGTGGGGGGTGTGGTGGTAGTCGATCAGGGTGGTGACGTTCTGGTCGACGGTGAGGATGACGTCACCGCCGTGACCGCCGTTGCCGCCGTCGGGGCCGCCGAGCGGCCGGAACTTCTCGCGGTGAACGGAGGCGCAGCCGTGTCCCCCGTTGCCCGCGGCCACGTGCAGGGTGACGCGGTCCACGAAGGTGGTCATGAGGGTGTGCCTCCCGGCGTTGAGGTGCGATCGGGGGTCGTTCGGTGTCGTACGGAACGCTCGCGCCGTACGGGATGCTCGTGCCGTACGGCGCGCGTGTGCCGTACGACGTCAGGGGAACGCGCCGAGGGCGGCCCGGCTTCCCCGCACGTCGTCCGTGGCACGTGCGGAGCGGCGGACCGCCCTCGGATCAGGTGTGTGGTGTCCGGAGCCGGTGCTTACTCGGCGTCCTGCACGATGTTCACGACCTTGCGGCCGCGGCTGGTGCCGAACTGGACCGAGCCGGGGATGAGCGCGAACAGCGTGTCGTCGCCGCCGCGGCCCACGCCCGTGCCCGGGTGGAACTTGGTGCCGCGCTGCCGGATGATGATCTCGCCGGCGCCGACGACCTGGCCGCCGAAGCGCTTGACGCCGAGCCGCTGGGCGTTGGAGTCGCGACCGTTCCGAGTGGACGATGCGCCCTTCTTGTGTGCCATCTCTCCTCAGTCCTTACTTGGCGGCCGGCGCGGGGATCTGGGTGATCTTCAGCGCGGTGTGCAACTGGCGGTGACCGATCCGCTTGCGGTAACCGGTCTTGTTCTTGTACTTCAGGATGTCGATCTTGTCGCCCTTGTGGTGGTCCACGACCTCGGCCTGGACCTTCACCCCGTCCAGGACCCAGGGGTCGCTGGTCACGGTCTCGCCGTCGACGACGAGCAGGGTGGAGAGCTCGACGCTGTCGCCGACGCTCTTGCTGGCCATCCGGTCTACCTCGATGACGTCGCCCACAGAAACCTTCTGCTGGCGGCCGCCGGTGCGCACGATCGCGTACACGCGCTTCAGCTCTCTTCCTCAGTCGCGACGGAGACCCCTGATGCCAGCCGCCCGGCTGGGACACATGGGATGAGCGGCCTCTCCCGCCGCTCACGAGGAGACTGCGGGAGGGAGTTGCTCAGGAGCCTGGCGTGTCCTAGAGACACGCCGACGGTCCAGGTTACGGGCCCCTTGACCACCTGGTCAAACCGGTCTAACGGAGGGCGCGCTCGCCGTCCTGGGGCAGCGACTTCACACCCTGGCACAGGTTCGTCCTGTCCGCCGTGCCGGGCCACGCCACAGCCCGCACCGAGGTGTAGTGGCCGAGGTACGTGTCGTGCACCGGATCGCTGTCGATCTTGACGACGGCCTCGTCGTTCTCGCGCAGCGCGGGGCCGGTGAAGTTCTGCGAGCCGGTGAAGACCAGCTTGTCCCGGGAGCCGGCGTACATGCCGTCGATCAGCACGTACTTGTTGTGCACGATGTACGGCGTGGTCAGCTTCTGGCCCGGGTTCTGCGGGTCGCGGTCGTCGTTGTAGCAGCGCAGCGAGGGCCCGCCGGAGGCGTGCAGCACCTCCCAGGTGCCGGGGGTGCCGCCCTGGCTCCTGGCGCTGTCGGACTCGGCGTAGACGAGGCTGACGCCGCAGCCCGCCTTCTTCAGCGCGACGAGCTTGTCGGCGATCGCCTTGCGGGTGATCTTGAAGATCGCGACCCGGACCAGGGTGCGCCGGGTCACGCCCGCGGAGTCCCTGTACGTGCAGCGCACGTTGTCGAGGACGGCGTGGATCGTGTCCGTGCTGTTGGTGGTGCCGGACCGGGGGAAGAAGTACGCCTTGTAGAGGCCGTTGCTGGCGGTCACCGCGCGGTAGCGCCAGGTCGACCACTGGGCGCCGACCATGTCGCGGAAGTACTCCGCGTACGCCCCGTACATCGCCGGGTTGTCCGGCAGCAGCAGGGCGTCGTTGAAGAACTTCGTGTGCGCGGAGGGGGTGGAGTTGGAGGTCGTCTGGACGACGACGTTCCGCGCGCCCTCGACCTCCGAGAAGAGCCAGAACTTGTTGTGCATGATCGACGCCCCGAACTTCGGGTCGCCGAGGCAGGACTTGTCGACCGGGCAGAGCTTGACGAACGACCCCGCCGTCGTGCTGGTGCCGAGCGCCGCCTTCAGGCTCGCGTACATGGTGTTGTCCGGCCGGTCGCTGCGGCTCGACTCGTCCAGCAGCACCTGCACGTTCACGCCGCGCGCGCGGGCGCGTACGAGCGCGTCCACGACCGGCTGCTCCCAGATGTGGTAGACCGCCACCTTGATCACCGAGCCGGGAACGGCCGCGTCGGTCAGCTCGATCAGCCGGGTGCGGATCGCGTGCTGCTCGTCCACCGTGCCCAGCGGGTCGTTGAAGATCGGCCCCTCGATCCAGACCCGCGGCTCCGCCGCCGCGCCGCCCGCGCTGCTCACGGCGTGCGCGCCGGCCGCGGACAGGACGGTGGCCAGCGCGACGGCCTGGCGCGCGCCCTTGCGCGGCGAGACGGCCCGGTGGCGTCCGGTGGGCTTGAACACGGACATGGAAGGAACGACCCCCTGGGGTGCACGGCTGCCGATTGCTGCCTCGACTGCCGTGCGGTGGGGGCGCCCGCGCGTTCGAGTGCGGTGTATCCAAACCGGGCGCCGGGACCGATGTCAAGCGCACGGATAAAGGGGGCAAAAGCCCCTCGCCCCGCCGGCGGACCGGCGGGGCGAGGGGCGTACGGCATCGGCCTGGGCGGCGTCAGTCCTCCGTGGTGACGGAGACCGAGGGCGGGGAGCCCTGCTCGGCCGCGGCGGTCTTCTTGACCGACTTCTTGGCCGTGGCCTTCGCCGCCGTCTTGGTGGCGGCGGACTTGGTCGCGGCCTTCTTCGCGGTGGTCTTCGCCGTCTTCTTGGCCGCGGCCTTCTTCGCCGTGGCCTTCTTGGCGGAGGCGCGCTTGGCCGCGGTCTTCTTACGGGTCCGGGGCTTCTCCGCGGCCTCCGTCTCAGCGGCGGCCGCCTCCGGCGCCTCCGCGGGCGCCACGGGCGCCTCCGCGGGCTCCACCGCCGGCGCCGCCTCGGACTCCGCGCCGGCCGGCTCCGCCGCCTGCGGCGGGCCGCCCGGCGACATCGCCTTACGGGTCACCCGCCGCCGCGAACGGGCCGGGCGTACCGCCTCCGCGGGCTCGCCGGCCTCCGGCCGCTCCGCCTCGGCGGGCTCGGCCGCCGGCTCCGCGGGCGCGGCCTCGACCGATGCGGCCTCGCCGCCGGCCTGGACCTCCTTGACGTCCTTCGCCGCCTCCTTGGCCTCCTTGCCTTCCCTGGCTTCCTTGCCCTTCTTCTTCCGCTTGCCGCCGCCGGCCCCCGCCGCCGTGGCCTGGTCCATGTGCACGATCACGCCGCGCCCGTTGCAGTGCGCGCACGGCTCGGAGAACGACTCCAGCAGGCCCTGCCCGACCCGCTTGCGGGTCATCTGCACCAGGCCCAGCGACGTGACCTCCGCGACCTGGTGCTTCGTCCGGTCGCGGCCCAGGCACTCCAGCAGCCGGCGCAGCACCAGGTCCCGGTTGGACTCCAGCACCATGTCGATGAAGTCGATCACGATGATGCCGCCGAGGTCCCGCAGCCGGAGCTGCCGCACGATCTCCTCGGCCGCCTCCAGGTTGTTCCTGGTGACCGTCTCCTCCAGGTTTCCGCCCTGGCCGGTGAACTTGCCGGTGTTGACGTCGACCACGACCATCGCCTCGGTCCTGTCGATCACCAGCGAACCGCCCGACGGCAGCCACACCTTGCGGTCCAGCGCCTTCATCAGTTGCTCGTCGATCCGGTACGTGGCGAAGACGTCCACCTCGGACGTCCACTTCGACAGCCGCTCGACGAGGTCCGGGGCCACGTGCGAGACGTAGCCGTGGATGGTGTCCCATCCCTTCGCGCCGCTGACGATGACCTTCGAGAAGTCCTCGTTGAAGATGTCGCGGACGACCCGGACGGTCATGTCCGGCTCGCCGTAGAGCAGCGTGGGCGCGTTCCCGCTCTTCGCCTTCTTGCGGATGTCCTCCCACTGCTTCTGCAGCCGCTCCACGTCCCGGCGCAGCTCGTCCTCGCTGGCGCCCTCGGCGGCCGTACGGACGATGACGCCCGCGTCCTCGGGGACGATCTTCTTGAGAATGGTCTTCAGCCGGGCCCGCTCGGTGTCGGGCAGCTTGCGGCTGATGCCGGTCATCGAGCCCTCGGGCACGTACACGAGGTAGCGTCCGGGCAGCGAGACCTGGCTGGTCAGGCGGGCGCCCTTGTGGCCGATGGGGTCCTTGGTGACCTGGACCAGGACGGACTGACCGGACTTCAGCGCGTGCTCGATGCGGCGGGGGCTGTTGGCGAGGCCGAGGGCCTCGAAGTTGACCTCGCCGGCGTAGAGGACGGCGTTGCGGCCCTTGCCGATGTCGACGAACGCGGCCTCCATGGAGGGCAGGACGTTCTGCACCTTGCCGAGGTACACGTTGCCGACGTACGACGCCGACTGCTCCTTGTTGACGTAGTGCTCGACGAGGACGTTGTCCTCCAGCACGCCGATCTGCGTACGGTCGCCCTGCTGGCGCACCACCATCACGCGCTCCACCGCCTCGCGGCGGGCCAGGAACTCGGCCTCGGTGATGATCGGCACCCGCCGCCGGCCCTGCTCGCGGCCCTCGCGGCGGCGCTGCTTCTTGGCCTCCAGCCGGGTGGAGCCCTTGATGGACTGCACCTCGTCGCTGGGCTCGGCCTTGGCGCGGGGCTCGCGGACCTTGACGACGGTGCGCTCCGGGTCGTCGGGCGCCCCCTCGGCGCCGTCCGCGCCCTCGGTACGGCGCCGCCTGCGGCGCCGCCTGCGGCTGCTGGTGCTGGAGGAGCCGCCCCTGGCGCGTTCGCCTTCCCCGGCCTCGCCCTCCGCGGCTTCGGCGTCGGCCTCAGGGGCCTCCTCACCGTCCTCGGCGGCCTCGTCGCCGCGGTCGCCGTCCTCGGCGCCCTCGCCGCGGCGCCTGCGCCGCCCGCCGCGGCGGCGCCGGCGGCGGCCGCGGTCCTCGCCGTCCTCGTCCTGCTCGTCCTGCTCGTCGCGGTCCTCGGCGGCGGCTTCCTCGGCCTCGCCCTGTGCCTCGGTGGCGGCTTCCGCCCCGGCCTCGATCTCGTCGGCGTCCTCGGGCTCCTCGGCCTCCTCCGGCCCCACCGCCGCCTCGGCGGCGGCGCGCTGCGGGGTCTGGAACGCGGGCTCGGTGAAGACGGGGGCCTGGAAGAGCGCCAGCGGCGCGGCACCGAAGCCGGGCGGCTGCTCGCCGCCGTCGGAGAACTGCCCGGCGGTGTCGTCCACGGCCGGCTCGGTGGCGGCAGCGGCGCGGCGGGTGCGCCTGCGGGGCGCGGAGTCGGGCTCGGCGGCGGCCTCCGCGGGCGCGGGGCGGTCGCCCGTCACGGGCTCCTCCGCGGCGGCGGCAGCCCGGCGGGTACGGCGGCGGGGCGCGGCGTCGGCGTCGGCGGCCTCCCCGGCGGCCGCGCCGGTGGCCCGGCGGGTACGGCGGCGGGAGGTGCCGGAGTCCGCGGGGGTCTCGTCGGCGGCCTGCTCGGCGGCGGCACCGGCCTCGGCGGCGGGCTCGCCCGCCGGGGCGGTCGCGCGGCGGGTGCGGCGGCGGCCGGTGGCTGCGGGCCCGGCGGCGGGCCCGGCCGCGGCAGCGGTCTCGGTCTCGGCGACGGCCGGAGCGGAGTCGGCGGCGGGCGCCGGGGCTTCGGCGGCGGACTCGACGTGGGTGGGCTCGCCCGCGGGCGCCGTGACCCGGCGGGACCTGCGGCGCCGGGTGCCCGCGGCGGGCTCGGCGGCGTCCTCGGCGGCGGGTGCGGCGGGGGGCGCGGCGGGGGTTTGGTCGCCGGGCGCGGCGCCGTCCGCGGTCTCCGCGGTGCCGGCGGACTCGGCGTCGGTCTTGCGGCGGCGTACGCGACGGGTGCGCGGCGCCGGCTCCTCGTCGGCCGCCGGGGTCTCGGCGGGCGCGGCCTGGGCGGCGTCGGCGGCCGGCTCGGCGACGGCCGGTTCCGCGGCCTCCGGCGTACCGGCGCTGCGTACGACCCGGCGCCGCTTGCGCCCCTTCGGGGCGGCGTCGGCATCCGGCTCCGGCCGGGACTCCGCGGCGGGGCCGGTCCCGGCCTCCGTCGCCTCCGCCGCCGCCTGCGGCGCGGCCTCGCCGGCCTGCTCCGGTGCCGCCGGCTGCACCGCCGCCTCCGTGCCGGCGGCCGGGGTGGCCACCGTACGGGTCACCCGGCGGCGCCTGCGGCGCGTGCCGGAATCGGCGGAAGAGTCGGCGCCCTCGGCCTCTGTTTCGTTGTCGGCCACGGTGTGGGCTCCCTCGTTGGTGCTGTCATGGTGGTCTGTGGTGGTGGCGTCACCGGCCGCGGCGGGCTGCGGTACGGGCTCGGCGGCGGCCGCCGCCTGCGGCGTCCCCGCGGACCGTACGAACCGCCGCCTCCGCGGCGGCCCGGCCTCGGCGGCCGGCTCCTGGCCGGACACGGGCACCGTGTGCCCGGACGCCGCGGAGCCGGGCTGCTCGCCCACCGGCACCACGACGGTGTCCGGTGCGGCAGCCTCCGGCGTGCCGGCGTCGCGTACGACCCTGCGCCGCGAACGCCTCGCCGGCGGGGCGGCCGCGGTGCCGGAACCCGGCTCCGCCGCCGCCGTCCCGGCGGTGATCTCCCTGTCGACGGCCGCGGGCGACCCGGCGGCCTCTGCTACGTCCACGGCCGGCTCGGCGAGCACGGGCACAGGCGTGCCCGCCGGCTCTCCTGCGGGCTCATACGTCAGCGCCGGCCCCGGTTCCCCGGTGGTCGGCTCCGTCGCTCTCCGCGGCACCTCCCCCGCCGGCTCCGCCGCACGCCGGCGGCGGAAGGGCAGGCGGTCACTGGGGGTGTCGAGCGGGCCGCCGACGGCGGCTCCACCATCGCCGGTGATGCCCGCGGAAGGCGACTGCGCTTCCGAAGGCTCAATCGGTTCGAGCATGCGGGCGGTTCTCCCGTCACGCCCCCGGGCGCCACCTCCCGTACGGCGGCGGCGCCCGTGCCGTGCACAGGGCCACCGCCCGGGACGTATGCGCCGCGCGAGGGCTCTTGTCTCGCTCGCCGGACCCGCCCTCCTCGGGCGGACCGGCGAAAGTCTGCTGGTCCATGCGCCTGCCGGGCCCGGGGTGGCTCCCTCGTCCACCGGCGGCGCTTCGACACCGTCCCTACCCGGTGCCGTCCCCTGCCGTGGGCGGGGTTCCGCTCGCGACCTGCGGTGTGGCGGCGAGGGCCGCGGCATCGTCGCGGTCCGGCGCGAGCGGATCGGTCACCATGCCGGTCTCCGCGTCGAGCGGCCCCTGCGCCAGCCTGGTCACCGCTGCCGGGACCGGCGGCGCCAGGTCAGCCGCGACTCGCAGGCCGGACAGGACGTCGTCGGGTCGTACGGCAGGTGTCAGGTGCCGCACTACCAGGCGCAGTATCGCACAAGGACCCGCCTGCGGCCTATCGCCCCCGGCCGGGAGCACATCGAGCGCGGCCACCGCGCCGCGCGTGTCGAAGGTCCTCATCCCCTTCTTCGTCTGCCGTTCCACCTCGACCGTCTCCGCGGCGAGGAAGGCGCGGACCGCCTCCTGCGCCGTGGCGGGCGGCACGCCGTCGAGCCGCAGCTCCCACACCGACGCCCCCAGCCGGTCGGCGAGTCCCGGGGCGCGGGCCTCGACGGCGTCGACGACGTCGAGACCGTCGGGCAGGGACTCGTCGAGCAGCGCCCGCAGCAGCTCCGGGTCGCGGGCCTCGGCGAGCGCGATCTCCAGGTACTCGGCCTCGCTCGCCGTCCCCGTGGGGGCGGCGTTCGCGTACGAGACCTTGGGGTGGGGGGTGAATCCCGCGGAGTACGCCATGGGCACCTCGGCCCGGCGCAGCGCCCGCTCGAAGGCGCGCTGGAAGTCGCGGTGACTGTTGAACCGGAGGCGGCCGCGCTTGGTGTAGCGGAGTCGGATGCGCTGCACCGCGGGTGCGGGCGGCGGGCCTTCGGGCTGTCGCTTGCCCAGAGTCGTTCAGTCCTTCGTCCGTGAGCTTGTCCTGCCCCCAGGGTACGTGCCCGCTTTTCCGGCGGCTCCGCTCAGTCGGCCTTTCCGCTGCGTCTCCTCTGCGTCGTACGGACGCCGCGCCGGCCGCCCGCGCCGCCGCGGGCCGCCCGCCGCACTACTCCTTCGGCTCCCCCGTGGCGACCCAGTACCGCAGCTTGAGCCCCCGCCGGTCCTCGAACACGCCCCCGTTGGCCTCGATGACCTTCCGCGACGCGACGTTGTCGTGGTCGCAGGTCACCAGCACCTCCGCAAGCCCCAGACCGCGGGCCACCGGCAGCGCCTCGCGCAGCATGGCGGTGGCGTGGCCACGGCGGCGGGCGGTGGGGCGGACGTCGTAGCCGATGTGCCCGCCCTGCTCCCGCAGCCAGCCGGTGAGCGAGTGCCGGATGGCGATCCGGCCGAGGTAGGCGTCCCCGTCCACGTACCAGAGCGTGGTGCAGTGCACCCAGCCGGGGCGGATCATCGGGATGGTCTCGTCGGCCTCGGCGCGCAGCCCCGCGACGTACGAGGCGAAGACCGCGGGGTCGTGCCAGCGCCGGCGCCAGCGGCGCAGGTCCTGGCCGATGGACGTGTCGTCGCCGACCGCGCCCCTGCCCTCGGCCTCGAACTCCTTCATCGCCCCGGCGAAGGAGGCGCGGAATCGAATGTGGGGGGTGGTCAGTTGCGGCATCGCCCCATGCTTACGGCGTCCGGAGGGTCGAGGCAACCGGATAACCGGAGGTCACAGCGTATTCACAAATCAGTTGAGGCGGATGCGCACGGTGAGGCGCAAGGGAGAATTTCCGGTAATCAAGGGGTTTGTGGAAGCATGACACTGAAAGTGTCCCTTTCCTCACTGGTGGTGACCATGGGCCAGCACGCCTCCCGATTCCCCTCCCGTACGCAACGCGCCCTGCTGCGCGCCGGCCTGACCGCGGCGGCGGCCGGGTCCGCGCTCGCGGCCGGCGGAGCCGCGGGCGCCGCCGCGGCGCCCGCGGACGGCCCGGCAAGCAGGGCGCTCGACACGCTGGACGAGCTGAAGGTCGGTGAGGACAACGAGATCGACGCCGAACAGGTGGCAGCGGCCCTGGCCGGCGTCTCCCAGGGCGTGGACACGACCAGGCAGACCGCGCTCGGGCCGCTGACGGCCCTCCGGCTCAACCCGATGGCCAAGACCGGCTCCGACCCGCTGGACAACTCGGTGGGCACCGCGGTCGGCGAGGGTGGTGCGCCGGTGAGCACGGCCGCGGTCACCGGGCCGCTGGCCGAGGGCGCCTCGCTGGGCGAGCTGCCGACGGCCGGCCCGGTCGTCTCGGGCCTCGTCGACTGAGGGCGGCCGCCCGGGAACCGGGCGGAGGACCGGCGCGGACGGCCCGCGGAGTTCGCTCCGCGGGCCGTCCGCGTGCGCCGGGGCCCGCCGCCGTCGTCCGTGCCCGCCGTACGCGCCCCGCGCAAGGCCCCGGCCCGGGGCGAGTGGGACTCGCCCCGGGCCGGGTGCCGGGTTTCCCCGTGTGGTGCGGACTCAGCCGGCGTCGTTGCCCGCGCCGTTGCCCGAGAGGATCGGGAAGTCGTCCAGCAGGTGGGACAGCGGGGCGTCGCCCTGGTCCGCGCTGGAGTTCTTGGCGCAGGTCTGGTTCTGGTTCTGGCTCAGGATCTCGGAGACGGCGGTCGTGCCGGCGAAGTTCTTCGCGACCTGGGGCAGCGCGATGCAGGGCTCGTTGAACGAGCCGTTGATCAGGCTCATGTTCGGGCTCATGTAGCCACCCGTCTTGGTGTTGCCGTAGGCCTGCGTCGAGCCGTTGCCGTTGGCGTACGGGCCGTCACCGGTGTCGTCGGCGGCGAGCGCCTGCGGGGCGGCCATCGCCGAGGCGCCGAGCATGGTGACGGCGACCGCCGCGGTCTTCAGGTACTTCTTCATGATGTTCTTTCCTTTTCCACCTGAGGGAACAACGATGCGGGCACGCTGTACAACTCCGCACCCTTGAGTGAGTTATCCGGTACCGCCCGTTCGGACGATCGGATTGTGTTCCGGAGCGAAACCGACCGCTCAGGAGCCGCCGCGCGACTCCGCACCGGCGGGTGCCAGGGCGTTCTGTGGCAGGGCGCCCTGGATGACGTCGTGCGCCGCTTCGCCGACCGGTCGGGTCAGCTCCCGGACCGCCGGCCCGTCGACCGGCAGGTTGTGCTGCACCAGTTCGGTCGGCGGCCGGTTGACCAGACCCTCCACGGCCTGCTGGGCCGCGGCGTCCAGACTCAGGTCCGGGCTGGTGAGCCCGGGGTCGATGGCGCCCGCCTGGCCGGCAGTGCCGAGCGCCAGGGCGGCACCGCACAGGACCACGGCAGACTTGACGTACTTCACTTGGCATCCTTTCCGCCACGGAGTCATCGGGCGAATTTCCTTACCGTCGGAGCGACGGCCGTTCTCCCGAAACCCCACCTTCGTTAGTCGAAACGAGGGCGGCGCGCCGACGACACGGTACGCGGAATAATTGCCTGCAAGTCCCCCGTGCGGAGCAATGATGCGATTGTCGACGTAACCCGGAAATGCGGCGGCGGAATGCCGAGAAATTCCAGGGGACGGGCACGGAAAAGCCCCGGGACCGGCTTTCGGACCCGGGGCTCACCCGTGTTGTCGCCCACGCGTGCGGGTCTCGTCAGCCGGCCCGAAGGCCGGCCCGCGTCACCCCTCGTTTCGGCCCGTCCGGCCGTTGACCACGCTCAGCGGCAGCAGCTTCTTGCCCGTCGGGCCGATCTGGATCTCCGTGTCGAGCTGCGGGCAGACGCCGCAGTCGAAGCAGGGCGTCCAGCGGCAGTCCTCGACCTCGGTCTCGTCGAGCGCGTCCTGCCAGTCCTCCCAGAGCCAGTCCTTGTCCAGGCCGGAGTCCAGGTGGTCCCAGGGCAGGACCTCCTCGTAGGAGCGCTCGCGGGTCGTGTACCAGTCGACGTCCACGCCGTGCGCCGGGAGGGCCTTCTCCGCGGAGCGCATCCAGCGCTCGTACGAGAAGTGCTCCCGCCAGCCGTCGAAGCGGCCGCCGTCCTCGTAGACCGCGCGGATGACGTCGCCGACGCGGCGGTCGCCGCGGGAGAGCAGGCCCTCGACGATGCCGGGCTTGCCGTCGTGGTAGCGGAAGCCGATGGCGCGGCCGTGCCTCTTGTCGGCGCGGATGCGGTCGCGCAACTTCTCGAGACGGGCGTCGGTGTCCTCGGCGGAGAGCTGCGGGGCCCACTGGAACGGCGTGTGCGGCTTGGGCACGAAGCCGCCGATGGAGACGGTGCAGCGGATGTCGTTGGACCGCGCGACCTCGCGGCCCTTGGCGATGACCTTGGCCGCCATGTCCGCGATCTGCACGACGTCCTCGTCGGTCTCGGTCGGCAGCCCGCACATGAAGTAGAGCTTGACCTGCCGCCAGCCGTTGCCGTACGCGGTGGCGACGGTGCGGATCAGGTCCTCCTCCGAGACCATCTTGTTGATGACCTTGCGGATGCGCTCCGTGGCGCCCTCGGGGGCGAAGGTGAGGCCGGAGCGGCGGCCGTTGCGCGTCAGCTCGTTGGCCAGGTCGATGTTGAAGGCGTCGACCCGGGTGGAGGGCAGCGACAGGCCGACCTTGTCCTCCTCGTAGCGGTCGGCGAGGCCCTTGGCGACGTCGCCGATCTCGCTGTGGTCGGCCGACGACAGCGACAGCAGGCCGACTTCCTCGAAGCCGGTGGCCTTCAGGCCCCTGTCGACCATCTCGCCGATGCCGGTGATGCTGCGCTCCCGTACCGGCCGGGTGATCATGCCCGCCTGGCAGAAGCGGCAGCCGCGGGTGCAGCCGCGGAAGATCTCGACGCTCATCCGCTCGTGCACGGTCTCGGCCATCGGCACCAGCGGCTGCTTCGGGTACGGCCACTCGTCGAGGTCCATGACGGTGTGCTTGGAGACCCGCCACGGCACGCCGGAGCGGTTCGGCACGACCCGGGCGATGCGGCCGTCGGGCAGGTACTCCACGTCGTAGAAGGACGGGACGTACACCCCGCCGGTCTTCGCCAGCCGCAGCAGCAGCTCCTCGCGCCCGCCCGGACGGCCCTCGGCCTTCCACGCCTTGACGATGTCGGTCATCGTCAGCACGGCCTGCTCGCCGTCGCCGATCACCGCGCAGTCCACGAAGGCGGCGATCGGCTCCGGGTTGAACGCGGCGTGCCCGCCGGCGACGACGATCGGGTCGTCGTCGCCGCGGTCGGCGGCGGCCAGCGGGATGCCGGCGAGGTCGAGGGCCGTCAGCAGGTTGGTGTAGCCCAGCTCGGTGGCGAAGGAGACGCCGAGCAGGTCGAAGGCGCGCACGGGACGGTGGCTGTCCACGGTGAACTGCGGCACGTCGTGCGCGCGCATCAGCTCCTCCAGGTCGGGCCACACGCTGTACGTGCGCTCGGCGAGGGTGTCCGCGCGCTCGTTCAGCACCTCGTAGAGGATCATGACGCCCTGGTTGGGCAGGCCGACCTCGTAGGCGTCCGGGTACATCAGCGCCCAGTGGACGTCGACCGCGTCCCAGTCCTTGACGGTGGAGTTCAGCTCACCGCCGACGTACTGGATCGGCTTCTGGACGTGCGGGAGGAGGGCTTCCAGGCGGGGGAAGACCGACTCGACGGTGGGTGCGGGCACGGCAGTCATCGGGAAAGCTGTCCTCGTCGGTCCTGTGGTAGGTACGCGGGTGACCATCCAGCGTAGCGCGCGCCCCGCGCGTGCCCCTCTTCACGCTGCTCAGAGATGCTTCCGGGACAGCCGCGGAAGCAGGTCGCGCAGCTCCGCGGCACGCGCCTCCTCGCGCGCGTAGAGGACGCCGTACGTGAACGAGGGCTCCCCCGCGGCCTGCGCCTGCACCGCGATCTCGCGCAGCGCGGACCGCGCCAGCACCCCGTCCTGGTAGTCGCCCAGCAACTCCTGGACCTCCCGCATCAGCGACGTGACGGTCTTGGCCTCCCGGCCCAGCGCGGGGCGGGCGACCTCGGCCGCGTAGCGGGTGCGCTTGGCGGCCTTGCGGGTCTCGTGGATGGCGGTGTCGCGGTCGGGGCCCGGCGCGAGGTCGAAGGTCTCCTGGAGGGAGCCGGCGAAGCGGCGGTACTGGCGGTCGACGGCCTTGCGCAGCACGGGCTCCGCGGGGCGTTCCGCGGCGGTGCGCAGCGGCGGGTCGGTGAGGATCGCGTCGAGGGCGTCGAGCAGGGCGAGGTAGCGGCCGCCGTCGAGCACGGCGACGATACGGCGCCGGGAGCCGGTGCGGCGGGCGGCGGACCAGGTGCGCAGCCGGCCGCGGACGGGGCCGAGGACGAGCGGGCGGTCCAGCTCCGCGAGAGCGGCGTGGATGCGCTCGGTGAGCACCTCGCGGTCGCGGTCGACGCCGAGTTCGCCGGCCAGCCAGCGGAGTTCCGCGGAGACCGGGTCGGTGACGGTGCGGTCGAGCACGGCGCGGTAGCTGCGGAAGGTGCTGCGCAGCCGGCGGCTTGCGACGCGCATCTGGTGCACGGCGTCGGGCTGGTCGCGGCGGACGGCGGGGTCGAGCTCGACGACGGCGGTGATCTGGGCGCGTACGTAGTCGAGGACGAGGTCGCCGGCGGGCCGGGCGGCGGGCTCGGGGTGCTTCTTGCCGGCGGCCTTCTTCTTCTCCCCCTTCTTGCCCGGCTTCTTCTTGTCCGCGCTCTTCTTCTTGCCGTCCTTGCTGGTGTTCGGCTTCTTGTCGTTCTTCTTGTCGCCCTTCTGCTTCCGCTCGTCCGTCTCCGCCAGCGCCCGCGCCAGCTTCGACGGCGCCGTGGAGCGCCGCAGCCCCGCCCCGGTCAGCGCCGCGTCCACCGCGTCCAGCACCTCCGGGTCTCCCCCGGCGCTCAGCTCGGCCTCCACCTCGGCCCACCGCGCCGTCGCCCCCGTCTCCGGGCGCTCCGCGGTCACCCGGTCGACGGAGACCTCCGCGACCGGTTCGCCGTCCGCGTCGAGCAGTTGGTGGACGTCCCGCTCCGTGCGGATGCGGACGACGGGCGCCAGCTCGGCGTCGCGCGTACGGGAGCGGACGAGGGCCGCGAGGCGGCGCGGGATGCCCTCGCAGAGCGGGGCGCGGATCTCGTCGCGTACGCCCGCGGCGACCGGCAGCTTCAGATGCCAGCCCGCGTCGTCGCCGCCCGTGCGGCGGCGCAGGGTGATGCCGTCGGCCGCCAGCCGGCGGGCGGCCGTGTCGTAGTAGACGGCGTCGAGCAGAGCGGTGCCCTGGTCGATCACCGACGTCACGCCGTGGACGCCCGTCAGGTCCGGCAGCGGGGGCAGTTCGCGGGTGCCCGCCGTGGCCTCGTACTTCCGCTCGATCTCGCGCACCGTGTCCACCATGAATCGAATTTAGCCGCGGATGGGCGAGGGGTCATGAGGTACGCGGCGCCGGATCACGGGAATGTGCCGGGTGGCGAGGGTCCCGGGGGTGTCCTAGCGTCGCGCCTGGAACGACAAGGAGCTCGCCCATGGCCCAGACGCGCACCATCCCCGCCATCAGCTACGCCGAGGACATCGACGAGGGCGTGACCGGTGTGGACGCCGGGCTGCTGGTGCTGCGGGCGGTGGCCGGCATGATCCTGGCGGGGCACGGGGCGCAGAAGCTCCTCGGTTGGTTCGATGGCCCGGGGTTCGACGCGACGGCGGCGACGCTGGCAGGGGCCGGCTATCCCTCCGGGCGGACGATGACGTGGGTGCTGGGGCTGAGCGAGATCGTGGGCGGGTTCGCGCTGGTCATCGGCTTCCTCACCCCGTTGGCGGCCGCCGCGGTGATCGGCGTGATGATCAACGCGGTCGCCTTCAAGTGGGGCTACGACTGGAGTGGCCCGATCGCGGCGACGGATCCGCGGGGCATCGAGTACGAGTTCCTGCTCGGCGCCGCGGGCGTGGCGCTGGCGCTGACCGGGGCGGGGCTGGTCTCCGTGGACGGTGCGCTCGGGCGCGGCGGGAGGCTCGCGCCGGGGGTGGCCGCGGTGCTGCTGGGGGTGGCGGCGGGGGTGGGCGTGCTCATCCTGCGGCGGCTGTAGCACGGGCGGGCCCCGGCTCCGTAGCGCCGGGCCTCACCTCGCAGCGGCGCTCAGGCGGAGAGGGGCCGCTGCGCCTTGATGGACTGCAGCAGTCCCACCGCGATCCACACCGCGAACATCGACGAGCCGCCGTAGCTGACGAACGGCAGCGGCAGGCCCGCCACCGGCATGATGCCGAGCGTCATCCCGATGTTCTCGAACGCCTGGAACGCGAACCACGCCACCACGCCCGCCGCCACGATCGTGCCGTACAGGTCGCTGGCGTCCCGCGCGATCCGGCAGGCCCGCCACAGCATCACGCCGAGCAGCACCAGGATGAGCCCCGCGCCGACGAAGCCCAGCTCCTCGCCCGCGACCGTGAAGATGAAGTCGGTCTGCTGCTCGGGCACGAACTGGCCGGTCGTCTGGCTGCCTTCGCCCAGGCCCTTGCCGGTCGCGCCGCCGGAGCCGATGGCGATACGGGCCTGGTTGGTGTTGTAGCCGACGCCCGCCGGGTCGAGCGCCGGGTTGGCGAAGGCGGCGAAGCGGGCGACCTGGTACTCGTCGAGCATGCCCAGCGAGACGATCAGCGCCGCGCCGCCGACGCCCGCCAGTACCAGCCCCAGCACCCAGCGGTTCGACGCGCCCGAGGCCAGCAGCACGCCCAGCACGATCGACGTCAGCACCATCGCCGAGCCGAGGTCCGGCATCAGCACGACGATCCCGATGGGCACCGCGGCCAGGCCGAGGGCCTGGACGACGGTGCGGTGGTCGGGGTGCTCGCGGTCGCCTGCGTCGACCCGGGCGGCGAGGATCATCGCCATCCCCAGGATGATCGTGATCTTGGTGAACTCGGCCGGCTGGACCGTGAAGCCGCCGCCGAGGTCGAGCCAGGCGCGGGAGCCGTTGATGGTGCTGCCCAGCGGGCTGAGCACCATCGCGACGAGCACCAGCGACAGCCCGTAGAGCACGGGCACCACCCCGCGCAGCGTGCGGTGGCCCACCCAGACGGTGGCGGCCATCAGCGCGATGCCGATGGTGGTGAAGATCGCGTGCCTCATCACGAAGAAGTACGGGTCGCCGCCGGTGAGGTCGTCGCGGTTGCGGGTCGCCGACCAGACCAGCGCCGTGCCCAGGACGGAGAGCGCGAGCCCGGAGAACATCAGCATCCAGTCGACCCGGCGCACCAGCGAGTCGCGCGCGGTCAGCCTGCCCCACGTGCCCAGCTCGGGGGTGAAGCGCCGGACCGAGTACCCCTCTGCGGCCGTCATCGCGCCTCGATCCTGCCGTCCGGCGAGATCTTCGGCAGCTTCTTCTCCGGCTCGGGCAGCAGCGCCTTCTTCTTGCCGCCGACGCCGTAGAGCGCGTCGTAGACGGCGCGGACCGCGGGCGCCGAGGCGCCGGAGCCGGTGCCACCCTGGGACATGGTCATGACGATCGCGTATTCGTCGGTGTACGTCGCGAACCACGAGGTCGTCTGCTTGCCGTAGACCTCGGCGGTGCCGGTCTTCGCGTGCATCGGGATCTTCTCCTGCGGCCAGCCGCCGAAGCGCCAGGCGGCGGTGCCGCGGGTGGCCACGCCCGCGAGGGCGTTGTCCATGGCCGCGCGCGTCTCCTTGTCCATCGGCAGCTTGCCGTGCTCCTCCGGCTCGATCATGTCGACCTTCTTGCCGTCGGCGCTGACGATGGCCTTGCCGACGGTCGGCTTGTAGAGCGTGCCGCCGTTGGCGAGGGCCGCGTACATCGTCGCCATCTGTATCGGGGTGACGAGCGTGTCGCCCTGGCCGATGGAGTAGTTGACGGAGTCACCGGCACGCATCTGCATGCCCTCCCGGCAGTTCTCGTACGCGATGCGCTGGGCGTAGTCGCCGTCCTTCTTGCCCTGCTTGCACCAGGCGTCCTTGTTGGCCCGCCAGTAGTCCTTCTTCCACTGCCTGTCGGGCACCCGGCCGGGGACCTCGTTGGGGAGGTCGACGCCGGTCTCCGCGCCGAGGCCGAACTGGTGTGCGGTCTTGTAGAACCAGTCGTCGGGCTTCTTCTTCGGCTTGATACCGCCGTCGTTCTGCCACTCCTGGTGCGCCAGCCGGTAGTAGACCGTGTCGCAGGAGACCTCCAGCGCGCGGCCGAGGCCGATGGCGCCGTAGCTCTGCGACTCGAAGTTCTTGAAGACCTGGCCGCCGATGCTGTAGTCGCTGCTGCACTCGTAGCTGCCGTCGAAGTCGTAGCCGGCGTTGACCGCGGCCGCCGTCGGGATCGGCTTGAAGATCGAGCCGGGCGCCGACTGGCCCTGGATCGCCCGGTTGAGCAGCGGGTAGTTGGCCTTCTTGCCGGTGAGCCTCTTGTACGTGCCGGAGTCGATGCCGCCGACCCAGTCGTTCGGGTCGTACGACGGGTTGGACGCCATGGCGACGATGCGGCCGGTGGCGGCCTCCATCACCACCATCGCGCCGGAGTCCGCCTTGTAGTTCGTGCCGGTGTTGTCGTCGAACTCGGTGCGGGCCTTCTCCATCGCCTTCTCCAGCTCCGCCTCGGCCAGCGCCTGCACCCGCGAATCGATGCTCGTGACCAGGTTGGAGCCGGGCACGCCCGGCTGCTTGTCGGCCTCTCCTATCACCCGGCCGAGCTTGTCGACGCGGTAGCTCGTCACCCCGGCCTGGCCGCGCAGTTCGGAGTCGTAGGAGCGCTCCAGGCCCGAGCGGCCGATCTGGTCGGTGCGCAGCAGCGGGTTGTCGCTGTCCTCGGCGTCGGCGATCTCCTCGTCGGTGACCGGGGAGAGATAGCCGAGCACCTGGGCGGTGTTCGCGTCGTTCGGCGAGCCGTAGCGGCGGACGGCGCTGGGCTCCGCGGTGATGCCGGGGAACTCCTCGGCGCGCTCGCGGATCTGCAGCGCCTGGCGGGCCGTGGCCTCGTCGGTGATGGGGATCGGCTGGTACGGGGAGCCGTTCCAGCAGGGCTTGGGGGTCTTGGCGTCGCAGAGCCGGACCCGCTCCATGACGGTCTTGGGGTCCATGCCGAGCACGTCGGCGAGCTTGGTCAGTATCGCCTCGCCGTCGTCGTCCATCTTCATCAGGTCGGTGCGGCTGGCGGAGACCACGAGGCGGGTCTCGTTGTCGGCGAGCGGTTCGCCGCGGGAGTCGAGGATGGAGCCGCGTACGGCGGGCTCGATGACCTGCTGGACGTGGTTGCCCGCGGCCTCCGCCTCGTACTCGTCGCCGTTGCGGATCTGCAGGTACCACAGCCGGCCGCCGAGCGTGAGCAGCAGCGAGAGCACGAGGACCTGGATGCCGACGAGCCGGACGGTGACCCGGGTGGACTTGCCGGTCTCCGGGATGTTGGTCACAGCCGCTTCACCCCTTTGATGCGGGTGGCCTTGGCGGCCTTGGACTTGGGGCCGAACAGGTTGCCGCGCTGCCGGCCGATGCCGCCGCGGCCGTAGGAGCGGGCGCGCTTGACGGCGGTGCGGCTGACCGTGCCGCCGGCCAGCCAGCGGTACGAGGAGTCGCCCGCGGCCGAGCCGCCGGTGGCGGTCTCGGCGGCCTCGGCGGTCGTGTCCCGGTCGGCCTTGCGGGCCAGCGCCATCACCAGCGGCACGGTGAACGGGGCGAGCAGCAGGTCGTAGATCGCGGCGGTGAAGACCAGGCTGCCCAGGCCCACGCCGCGCACCGAGCCCTCGCCGACGAGGGCGCCGACGCCCGCGTACAGCAGCGTGGAGCCGACGGCGGCGCAGCCGACGACCATCATCGGGCCCGCGGCGGTGCGCACCTGGCCGGTCTCGGGCTTGATGAGCCCGGCGAGGTAGCCGATGACGGCGAGCACGAGGGCGTAGCGGCCCACGGCGTGGTCGGCGGGCGGCGCGATGTCGGCGAGCAGTCCCGCGGTGAAGCCGACGAGGGCGCCGCCGACGTGCCCGTAGACCATCGCGAGGGCGAGGACGACGAGGAGCGTCAGATCGGGTACGGCGCCGGGCAGATGGAGCCTGGCGAGCACGGTGACCTGGAAGACGAGGGCGGTCACCAGCAGCGAGGCGCAGAGCAGGACGCGGTTCACGTGCCTCATGCGGTCAGTTCACGTCCTCTCCGGCTGCGGGGCCCCCGGCGGCGGGATCGGCCGCCGGGTCCTCGCCGGCACCGGTACCGGCCCCGGCGTCCGCCTCGCCCTCGGCCGCGCCGCCGTCCGCCTCGCCCTCCCCGCCCGGGGGGACGGTGACGGTGACGGTGGGCGTCGGGGTGGCCTTCGGCGCGGGCGGCAGGACCGTGTCGCGCGGGTCGTCGCGGGGCGGCTGGACGACGACGCCGACGATGTCGAGCCGGGTGAAGGAGGCGTACGGCTCGACGTACACGGTGCGGGTGACGTCGCCGACCGGCTCGACCGACGAGACGACTCCTATCGGCACGCCCGGCACGAACGGCCGCGATTCGCTGGAGCCGAAGGTCACCAGCCGGTCGCCCTTCTCCACCTTCAGCTTGCCGTTGAGCAGTTCGACCTTCATGGGCCGGTCGCCCTGCCCGGTGGCGAAGCCCAGTTCGCTGGTCTTCTCCAGCCGGGTGCCGACGGTGAAGTCCGGGTCGTTGGCGAGCAGCACGGTGGCCGTGGACGGGCCGACGGTGGTGACGCGCCCGACGAGGCCGTCGCCGTTGAGTACGGTCATGTCCCGCTCCAGTCCGTCGCGGGAGCCGGCGTCGATGGTCACGGTCCAGGACAGGCCCTGGGCCGCTCCTATGGCGATGACCTGGGCCCCCTTGATGCCGTAGCGCCCGGCGCCCGCGGTGCCCAGGATCTTGTCCAGCTCGGCGGCGCGGGCGCGGTTGCGGTCGTCGCTGCCCAGTCGCTGCTTCAGCTCGGCGTTCTGCCGCTGCAGCTCGGCGATCTTGTCGTGCCTCTCCCCCGACTCGCGGACCGCCTCGATCGCGTTGCCCACCGGGTCGACCACCGTCGCGACGCCGTTCTCGACGGGCCCCAACGCCGCCGCGGCCCCCCGCTTCGTGGCGTCCAGGGGAGAGTCGTCCCCGCCCCGGATGTCGACCGTGATCAGCGCGAACGAGATGGTGATGAGCAGCAGGAGCAGGACCCGGCTCTCTCGTGTGTCCCTCACGTGCTTCCGAAGCGCCTTCCTGGGTGTCCCGGCGGTGGGGTGCGGACTTGTGGGGCTAACGACGGGGCTGCGCGTCCAGCACCTGCTGCAGCGCCTCGAACTCCTCGACGCACTTGCCGGAGCCGAGCGCGACGGAGTCGAGCGGCTCCTCGGCGAGGTGGATCGGCATCCCCGTCTCGTGCCGCAGCCGCTCGTCGAGGCCGGCCAGCAGCGCGCCGCCCCCGGTGAGCACGATGCCGCGGTCCATGATGTCGCCGGACAGCTCCGGCGGGCACTTGTCGAGCGTCGTCTTGACCGCGTCGACGATCGCGTTGAGCGGCTCCTCCATGGCCTTGCGCACCTCGGCGGAGGAGATCACAACCGTCTTCGGCAGCCCGCTGACCAGGTCGCGGCCGCGGATCTCGGTGTGCTCGTCGCGGTCGGTGTCGTACGCGGAGCCGATGGTGATCTTGATGTTCTCGGCGGTGCGCTCGCCGAGCAGGAGGCTGTACTCCTTCTTGATGTGCTGGATGATCGCGTTGTCCAGCTCGTCCCCGGCGACCCGGATGGACTGCGCCGTGACGATGCCGCCGAGGGAGATCACCGCGACCTCGGTGGTGCCGCCGCCGATGTCCACGACCATGTTCCCCGTCGCCTCGTGCACCGGGAGCCCCGAGCCGATGGCCGCCGCCATGGGCTCCTCGATGATGTGCACCTGGCGCGCGCCCGCCTGGGTCGACGCCTCGATGACCGCGCGGCGCTCGACTCCCGTGATGCCGGAGGGGACGCAGACGACGACGCGCGGACGGGCGAGGTAGCGGCGCTTGTGGATCTTCAGGATGAAGTAGCGCAGCATCCGCTCGGTGATCTCGAAGTCGGCGATGACGCCGTCCTTCAGCGGGCGCACCGCCACGATGTTGCCCGGGGTGCGGCCGATCATCTTCTTCGCCTCGGCGCCGACCGCGAGGATGCCGCCCGTGTTGGTGTTGATGGCGACGACCGACGGCTCGTTCAGGACGATGCCCCGGCCTCTGACGTACACCAACGTGTTGGCGGTCCCAAGGTCGACGGCCATGTCACGGCCGATGAAGCTCATGTTGTTCGCCATGGGGTACGTCTGGCCTTCCAGGGTGATGGCGGACGGGGGTCGGCAGCAGGGCGGCGCGCGCTACGGCCCGTAGGGGCCATCGTAGTCTCGCGAGGTCGCGGAGGGAGCGAGGGTGTCGCAGTCAATACGGCACCGTGTCGGTTGCGCATGCCCCCTTTTCGCTTGCACATGCCAAGAGGCGACCGAATGATCCGGTCGCCTCTCCGGGGCACGGGTCCGCTGCCGACCTGCGGGGACGTCAGGCGAGGTCGGGGAAGAACAGCTTCAGCTCGCGTGCGGCGGATTCCTCGGAGTCCGAGGCGTGCACGAGGTTCTCACGGACGACGGTGCCGAAGTCGCCGCGGATGCTGCCGGGCGCGGCGGCGATCGGGTCGGTGGGCCCGGCCAGGGCGCGGACTCCCTCGATGACCCGCTCGCCCTCGACCACGAGCGCGACGACGGGTCCCGAGGCCATGAACTCCACCAGGGGCTCGTAGAACGGGCGGCCCACGTGCTCGGCGTAGTGCTGCTCCAGGATCGAGCGGTCGAGGGTGCGCAACTCGAGCGCGGCGATCGACCAGTCGGCCTTCCGCTCGATCCGGCCGATGATCTCGCCGACCAGCCCGCGGCGGACCGCGTCGGGCTTGAGGAGGACGAGCGTGCGCTGGCTCATGTACGGCTCCTGGCAGTGCGTTGCTGGATTCGGGGGAATCCGACCTTACCCGGCCCCCCGCGGGCGCCCGCACGCATCCCGGCCTCCGGCGGCCCCGGCGGCTACGCCGGGGCGCCGCCAGGTTCGGCGGGGGCGCCGCCGGTCTGCTCCGCGGCGGCGGTCTGCTCCGCGGCGGCGCGGGCGCGCGCCGCCTTGGCCTCGTCGACGATCCGGCCGTAGTGCACCGACGCCCACCACAGGGCGGCGAAGACCGCGCCCAGGAAGAACATCGACGGCACCACGAAGCCGGAGGCGATCAGCGCGATCTGCAGCCCCCAGCCGACCTGCACGGCGCCGGGGCGCCCGAGCATCCCGCAGAGCAGCACGCACAGCACCATGGCGGCGCCGCTGACCCCCCAGATCGTGCCGTTCGACAGGTCGGACTGCTGCATCGCGACGAGACCCGTCAGGCCGACGACCAGGATCTCGCCGATCAGCGTGCTCGCACAGAGCGTGCGCATCGCTCGCCCTTCTCTTCGGTTCCAGCGGGGGTGACGGACCCGGCGCGGCGGGCACCGGTGCACTCGTCCCTCCCCGCCAGGGTAGTCCCCCGCTACTTCGCGCCCAGCAGCAGCCGGGCCTCTCCGGCGGTGATGACGGAGCCGGTGACCAGCACGCCCGCGCCGGCGTACTCGTCCTCCTCCTCCGCCAGGGTGATGGCCGCCTCCAGGGCGTCGTCCAGCCGCGGCTCGACCTGGACCCGCTCGCTGCCGAAGACCTCGACGGCGATGGCCGCCAGCTCGTCCGGGTCCATGGCGCGGGTGGTCGAGTTCCGGGTGATGACGACCTCGGAGAAGATCGGCTCGAACGCCTCCAGCACGCCGCGCACGTCCTTCTCCCTGCTGGTGCCGACGACGCCGACCAGCCGGCTGAAGCCGAACGCCTCCTGCACGCCCGCGGCGGTGGCCAGCGCGCCGGCCGGGTTGTGGGCGGCGTCGAGGATGACGGTGGGCGAGGTCCGCACGATCTCCAGGCGGCCGGGCGAGGTGACGGCCGCGAACGCGCGCCTGACGGTGTCCGCGTCGAGGCTGCGGGCGTGCTCGGAGCCGACGCCGAAGAACGCCTCGACCGCGGCGAGCGCCACCGCGGCGTTGTGCGCCATGTGCTCGCCGTGCAGCGGCAGGAAGACCTCCGGGTACTCGCCGCCGAGGCCGCGCAGCGTCAGCAACTGCCCGCCGACCGCGACCTCCCGGCTCAGCACCCCGAACTCCATGCCCTCGCGGGCCACGGTCGCGTCCATCTCGACGGCCCGCTTGAGGATGACCTGCGCGGCGTCGACGGGCTGCTGGGCCATGATCACGACGGTCCCCGTGCCGCCGCCGGGGGACGTCGCGGTCTTCTTGATGATCCCCGCCTTGTCCGCGGCGATGGCGCCCGGGGTGTCCCCCAGCAGCCGGCTGTGGTCGACGGCGATGGGGGTGACGACGGCGACGGAGGCGTCGATAACGTTCGTGCTGTCCCAGGTGCCGCCGAGGCCGACCTCGACGACCGCCGCGTCCACCGGGGCCTCGGCGAACGCGGCGAAGGCCATCGCGGTGAGCATCTCGAAGAACGACAGCGGGTGCTCCTGCCGGGCGTCGACCAGCTCCGCGTACGGCTTCAGCTCGCGGTACGCCTCCACGAACCGCTCCGCGTCGATCGGCGCCCCGTCCAGGCCGATCCGCTCCGTGATCGACTGCAGGTGCGGGCTGGTGAAGCGGCCCGTGCGCAGGTCGCAGGCGACCAGCAGGGCCTCGATCATGCGGGCCGTGGAGGACTTGCCGTTCGTGCCCGTCAGATGGATCGAGGGATAGGCCCGCTGCGGCTCGCCGAGGATGTCGAGCAGCGCCTGGATGCGCTCCAGTGACGGGTCGATGCGCGTCTCCGGCCAGCGCGCCAGCAGCTCCGCCTCGGCCTCGCGCAGCGCGCGCGCCACCTCGGGGTCCGCGGGCACCGCGGGCACGCCGTCACCGGCGGGCGGGCCGCCCTGCGCGCGCAGCGTGCGGCTGCCGGCCTCGATGACGGCGAGGTCGGGATCGCGGTCGGTCTCCGTGCCGACGATCTCCTCGAAGGCATCGTCTTCCGGGCCGCCCGGGGTGTCCGGGCTGCCGGGGGTCTCGTCCGGGTCGGGACCAGCGGGTTCTTCGCGGGCGCTCACGGTGTCAGTCTAGGGTCCGGATACGACAGTCCCCCGACCGGCGGGTGCACGAGAAGCAGCTTCGGATCGCACGTTCGACACAGGAGGCCACCGCGTGTCCCCCAACGACCCCCCGAACGGTGCGGGGCGCCGCCCGCGCGCGCTGTTCGCGATGAGCCCCGACGTCCTGCCGCGGCTCTTCGACGCGGCGACGCGGGACCGGCTCGCCGAGGTCGCGGACCTCGAACCCAATCTGGTCGCCGCGGACTTCACCGGCCCGCGCGCCGCCGCGGCGCTGGCCGGCGCGGAGGTGCTGGTCACCTGCTGGGGCTGCCCGCCGCTGGACGAGGCGGCGCTCGCCGCCGCGCCGGAGCTGCGGGCCGTCGTGCACGCCGCGGGGTCCGTCAAGCACCACGTCACCGAGGCGGTGTGGCGGCGCGGGATCGCGGTCTCCTCGGCGGCCTGGGCGAACGCGCTGCCGGTGGCGGAGTACACCGTCGCGGCGGTGCTCTTCGCCAACAAGCGGGTGCTGGAGGTACGGGAGGAGTACCGGCGGCGGCGCGGCCCGTACGACTGGTACGCGGACCACCCGGGCGCCGGCAACTACCGGCGCACCGTCGGCATCGTCGGCGCCTCGATGATCGGGCGGCGGGTGCTGGAACTGCTGCGCCCGTACGACCTGTCGGCGCTCGTCTACGACCCGTACGCGGACGACGGCGAACTGCGCGCCCTCGGCGCCACCCCCGCGGGGCTCGACGAGCTGTGCGCCACCGCGGACGTGGTCTCCGTGCACGCGCCGGCGCTGCCGAGCACCCGGCATCTGATCAGCCGCGCCCGGCTGGCGTCGATGCGGGACGGTGCGACGCTCGTCAACACCGCCCGCGGCTCGCTGGTGGACCAGGAGGCGCTGACGGAGGAGCTGGTCTCGGGGCGGCTGCACGCCGTGGTGGACGTGACCGAGCCGGAGTTCCTGCCGGCCGGCTCGCCGCTGTACGAATTGCCGAACGTGCTGCTGACACCGCATGTCGCGGGGTCGCTGGCGGGCGAGCTGCCGCGGCTGGGCCGGGCGGCGGCCGGCGAACTGGCCCGCTACGCCGCCGGGTTGCCCTTCGCGCACCCGGTGCGGCCGGAGTCCCTGGGCCACAGCGCGTAGCCGCGGGTACGGGCCCGGGGCAGGCGCCCCGGGCCCGTACGCGCACGCGCTACGCCTGCGGCAGGCGCTCCAGCTGGGCGCCGATGCGGACGATGTCCTCCTCGGCCTTCGCCAGCCTGGTACGGATCTTGGCGACGACCGGCTCCGGCGCCTTGGCGAGGAAGCCCTCGTTCCCGAGCTTGGCCTCCGCCTGCGCCTTCTCCTTCTCGGCCGCGGCCAGATCCTTCGTCAGCCGCTTGCGCTCGGCCGCCACGTCGATCGTCCCGGACAGGTCCAGCGCGACCGTCGCCCCGGCCACGGGCAGCGACGCGGTGGCGGCGAAGGAGCCGCCCTCCGGCTGGAGGCGCAGCAGTTGCCGCATGGCGGCCTCGTGCTCCTCCAGTCCCGCGCCGGACAGCTCCACCCGGGCGGGCACCCGCTGGCCCGGCTGCAGGCCCTGGTCGGCGCGGAAGCGGCGGACCTCGGTGACGACCTCCTGGAGCTTCACGATCTCCGCCTCGGCCGCCGCGTCCCGGAAGCCGGAGTCCGCGGGCCAGTCGGCGATCACGAGGGACTCGCGGCCCGTCAGCGTCGTCCACAGCGTCTCGGTGACGAACGGGACCACCGGGTGCAGCAGCCGCAGCGTGACGTCCAGGACCTCGCCGAGGACGCGGCGCGAGGCGTCGGCCGCGGGGCCGCCGGCCGCGAACGTGGTCTTGGACAGCTCCACGTACCAGTCGAAGACCTCGTCCCAGGCGAAGTGGAACAGCACGTCGGAGAGCTTCGCGAACTGGTAGTCGTCGTAGAGTGCGTCGACCTCGGCGACGACGGCGCCGAGCCGGGAGAGGATCCAGCGGTCCGTGGTGGACAGCTCCGCCTCGGCGGGCAGCGGGCCCTCGACCGTGGCGCCGTTCATCAGCGCGAAGCGCGTGGCGTTCCACACCTTGTTCGCGAAGTTGCGCGAGCCCTGCACCCAGTCCTCGCCGATCGGCACGTCGGTGCCCGGGTTGGCACCGCGGGCGAGGGTGAACCGGACGGCGTCGGAGCCGTACTTGTCCATCCACTCCAGGGGATCGACCGCGTTCCCGAAGGACTTCGACATCTTCTTGCCGAACTGGTCGCGCACCATGCCGTGCAGCGCGATCGTACGGAACGGGATCTCGCCGTCCATCGCGTACAGCCCGAACATCATCATCCGGGCGACCCAGAAGAAGAGGATGTCGTAGCCCGTGACCATGACGGAGTTCGGATAGAACTTCGCCAGGCTCTCGGTCTCCTCCGGCCAGCCGAGCGTGGAGAAGGGCCACAGGCCGGACGAGAACCAGGTGTCCAGCACGTCGCTGTCCTGGGTCCAGCCCTCGCCGCTCGGCGGCTCCTCGTCCGGGCCGACGCACACCAGCTCGCCGTCCGGGCCGTGCCAGACGGGGATCCGGTGGCCCCACCAGAGCTGGCGGGAGATGCACCAGTCGTTGAGGTGGTCGACCCAGCCGAAGTAGCGGGACTCCATCTCCTTGGGGTGGATGGCGACCCGGCCGTCGCGCACCGCGTCGCCCGCGGCCTTCGCCAGCGGGCCGACCTTCACCCACCACTGCAGGGACAGCCGCGGCTCGATCGTGGTCTTGCAGCGGGAGCAGTGGCCCACCGAGTGCGTGTAAGGCCGCTTCTCGGCCACGATCCGGCCGTCGGCCCGCAGCGCGGCGACGATCGCCGAGCGGGCCTCCAGCCGGTCCAGGCCCTGGAACGGGCCGTGGGCGGTGATGACCGCGTGCTCGTCCATGATCGTGAGCATCGGCAGGTCGTGCCGGCGGCCGATCTCGAAGTCGTTCGGGTCGTGCGCCGGGGTCACCTTCACGGCGCCGGTGCCGAACTCGGGGTCGACGTGCTCGTCGGCGAGGACGGGGATGCGGCGGCCGGTGAGCGGCAGCACGATCTCCGTGCCGACGAGGTGGCGGTAGCGCTCGTCGTCCGGGTGGACCGCGACGGCGGTGTCGCCGAGCATCGTCTCGGCGCGGGTGGTGGCCACGACGATGGACTGCTCGCCCTCCCCGTAGCGGATGGAGACCAGCTCGCCGTCGTCGTCCTGGTACTCCACCTCGATGTCGGAGATCGCGGTGAGGCAGCGGGGGCACCAGTTGATGATGCGCTCGGCGCGGTAGATCAGCTCGTCGTCGAAGAGCCGCTTGAAGATGGTCTGGACGGCGCGGGAGAGGCCCTCGTCCATGGTGAAGCGGTCGCGGCTCCAGTCCACGCCGTCGCCGAGGCGGCGCATCTGGCCGGCGATCTGCCCGCCGGACTCCGCCTTCCACTTCCACACTCGCTCGACGAACGCCTCGCGGCCCAGATCGTGCCGCGACAGGCCCTCCTTCGCCAGCTCGCGCTCCACCACGTTCTGCGTGGCGATGCCGGCGTGGTCCATGCCTGGCTGCCACAGCGTCTCGTACCCCTGCATCCGCTTGCGGCGGGTGAGGGCGTCGATCAGCGTGTGCTCGAAGGCGTGGCCGAGATGCAGGCTCCCCGTGACGTTCGGCGGGGGGATGACGATCGCGTACGAAGGCTTGTCGCTCTTGGCGTCCGCCGCGAAGTAACCGCGCTCTACCCAGCCCTCGTACAGCGAGGTCTCGACCTCGCCGGGCGTGTACTGCGTGGGGAGTTCTGCTGCGCTGCTCTGCGGGTTCTTTGCGTCGGTCACGACGGTCAGTGTAGAGCCGCGTCACGCCCCGCTGCGAACCACTTGTGGACGGGCTGCGTCCTTGTGGACGACCGCGCCTCCGCCGATCGAGACCCGAGGCAGCGCAACGCGGCGCGATCCGACAGTATGGGCGGAGCAGCATTAACTCACGGAGGGGACCGTAATGAGTCACAACCAGCCGCCGCCACCCGGACCGTACGGGGGTGGAGGGCAGCAGCCAGGCCCGTACGGGCAGCCCGGTCCCTACGGCCAGCCCCAGCAACCGCAGCAGCCCGCGCAGTCGCCGTACGCCCAGCCCGGCCAGGGCGGTCAGCCGGGCCAGCCCGGTTACGGCTACCCGCAGCAGGGCGGCGACCAGGGCTACGGGCAGCAGCAGCAACAGCCTGGCGGGTACGGGCAGCCCGGGGGTTACGGCCAGCAGCAGTACGGCCAGCAGCAGGCGGGTCCGTACGGTCAGCAGCAGCCCGGGTACGGCCAGGCCCCGCCGTCCCCGCCGCCCGGCGGCGGCAAGAACAAGACGCTCTTCGTCGTCGTCGGCGCGGTGGTCGCGGTCGCGCTGATAGCCGTGGCCGCGTTCTTCCTCATCGGTGGCGACGACGATGACGGCAAGAAGGACGAGTCGAAGAACTCGCAGAACGACGGCGACAAGACGGACGACGGGTCCGACAGCGGGGACGACCCGCCCGCCGACGACGGCAAGAAGTACAAGCTGACGACGCCCGAGACGGTCGCCTCCGAGTACCAGAAGGACGACTCCGCCCCCGGCGGCGGGCTCAACTCCAGCGACATCGACCAGTTGGAGACCATCGGCGTCTCCAACCCGAAGGACGTCGGCGCCGGCTACACGGCGGGCACCGAGGCAACGGCCAAGATCCTCCAGTTCCAGGGCGTCTACGGCGACATCTCCAACCCGGACATGGTCCTCGACGCGTTCTTCACGTACATGGCCAAGGAGGCCGCCGCCGACCCGTCCGCGGGCGGGGGCGACACGGCCGAGCTGGTCGGCAGCCCGGAGGAGGTCAACCCCGACGGGCTGGAGGAGGGCGCTTCGATGAAGTGCCAGTACGTGAAGTTCTCCAGCGACGACTCCGGCGCACCGGTCGACAGCTTCAACTTCCCGACCTGTGCCTGGGCCGACAGCAGCACCATCGGCTACATCGCGATGACCGACCCGACGCTGATCATCACCGGCGGCGAGACGAGCATCGACGAGGCCGCGACCACCACCGCGGAGGTCCGCAACGACGTCCGCGTGCCGCTCGGCTGAGCCGCGGGACACACACGCGAAGGGGCCGCCCGGTGGGCGGCCCCTTTCCGTGTCGGGTGCTGCATCCGGCGCGTACGGGACCCGTACCGGCCGGAGACGGCGTGCGGCTCAGGCACTCTCCTGGTGGCGCTGCTCCGGCTCGGCGGCGCGGGAGCGGGGCACCAGCGTCGGGTTGACGTTGGAGTGGACCGCCTCCTCCGTGATGACCACGCGGGCGACGTCCTTGCGCGACGGCACCTCGTACATCACGGACTGCAGCACCTCCTCCATGATGGCGCGGAGCCCGCGGGCGCCGGTGCCGCGGAGGATGGCCTGGTCGGCGATGGCCTCCAGCGCCGGACGGTCGAAGTCCAGCTCGACGCCGTCGAGTTCGAAGAGGCGCTGGTACTGCTTGACGAGCGCGTTCCGCGGCTCGACGAGGATCTTCAGCAGGGCGGCCCGGTCCAGGTTGTGCACGCTGGTGATGACCGGCAGCCGCCCGATGAACTCGGGGATCATGCCGTACTTCACCAGATCCTCGGGCATGACCTCCTGGAACGGGTCCTCGTTCGCCAGCTCGCGCTTGGAGCGGATGGTGGCCCCGAAGCCGATGCCCTTGGCGCCCGCCCGGGACTCGATGAGCTTCTCCAGACCGGCGAAGGCGCCGCCGACGATGAACAGCACGTTCGTCGTGTCGATCTGGATGAACTCCTGGTGCGGGTGCTTCCTGCCGCCCTGCGGCGGCACGGAGGCCGTCGTGCCCTCCAGGATCTTCAGCAGCGCCTGCTGCACGCCTTCGCCGGAGACGTCACGGGTGATCGACGGGTTCTCACTCTTCCGTGCGACCTTGTCGATCTCGTCGATGTAGATGATGCCGGTCTCGGCCTTCTTGACGTCGTAGTCGGCGGCCTGGATGAGCTTCAGCAGGATGTTCTCGACGTCCTCGCCGACATACCCCGCCTCGGTGAGGGCGGTGGCGTCGGCGATGGCGAAGGGGACGTTGAGCATCCGGGCCAGGGTCTGCGCCAGCAGCGTCTTGCCGGAACCGGTGGGGCCGAGCAGCAGGATGTTGGACTTCGACAGCTCGATGCCGTCCTCGCGGTTCTGCGCCGCGGCGCCGTTCTCGCCGGCCTGGACCCGCTTGTAGTGGTTGTAGACCGCTACGGAGAGCGCCTTTTTGGCGGCCTCCTGGCCGACGACGTAGCCCTCCAGGAACTCGTAGATCTCGCGGGGCTTGGGCAGTTCCTCCCAGCGCACCTCGGAGCTCTCCGCCAGCTCCTCTTCGATGATCTCGTTACAGAGGTCGATGCACTCGTCGCAGATGTAGACACCGGGTCCTGCGATGAGCTTCTTGACCTGCTTCTGGCTCTTTCCGCAGAACGAGCATTTGAGCAGATCGCCGCCGTCACCGATGCGTGCCACGAGGTGCTTCCCCTTCGCCTGGGATCCGCTCTTGGGGGGCGGAACCTGGTTGCGTATCGACGGTACCTTGCCCGGAGCCCCGAGCGGTCCCCTTGGGCCCAACTCACTGGTTCGCTTCCCAGGGGACCGCTCCACGGGCGGCCCTGTCCAGAGGCAGAGGACAAGGGCCCGGACGTCAGGTCCGGCGCCGCGGATACGGAGCCGGGAGCCGGCCGCGAGCCTCAGCCGCCGATGCCGGCGGACAGCTTGCGGGTGGAGACGATCTGGTCGATCAGCCCGTACTCGAGGGACTCCTCGGCGGTGAGGATCTTGTCCCGCTCGATGTCGTCACGGACCTTCTCGATCGGCGTCGTCGAGTGCTTGGCCAGCATCTCTTCGAGCTGGTTACGCATCCGGAAGATCTCCTTCGCGGCGATCTCCAGGTCGGAGACCTGGCCGCGGCCGGTCTCGGTGTACGGCTGGTGGATGAGGATGCGCGCGTTCGGCAGGGCCATGCGCTTGCCCTCGGTGCCGGCGGCCAGCAGCACGGCGGCGGCCGAGGCGGCCTGGCCCATGCAGACGGTCTGGATGTCCGGCTTGACGAACTGCATGGTGTCGTAAATGGCGGTGAGCGCCGTGAAGGAGCCGCCGGGGCTGTTGATGTAGACCGAGATGTCCCGGTCGGGGTCCATCGACTCAAGGCACAGGAGCTGGGCCATCACGTCGTTCGCCGAGGCGTCGTCGATCTGCACGCCGAGGAAGATGACGCGCTCCTCGAAGAGCTTCGCGTACGGGTCGTACTCGCGGATGCCCTGCGAGGTGCGCTCGACGAAGCGCGGGATGACGTAGCGGGACTCGGCGCCCATTGAACGACGGGCGTCGGCGGCCTCGTCGGCCACGCGGTCGTAGAGACCGCGTCCGGGGAAGTTCTGCATCGTGGTGTTCCGTCCTGGTGGCAGTGCGGCTGTGAAGGGCTGCGCGGGCTGTTGCGGGTCGCCGGCCGGGCGCCGGACCTCAGGCGCCGGTACCGCCGCCGCCGGGGATGCCCGAGGCCGACGGCATGACTTCGTCGATCAGGCCGTACTCCTTGGCCTCCTCCGCGGAGAACCAGCGGTCGCGGTCGGAGTCGTGGGTGACCTGCTCGACGGTCTGGCCGGTGTGCAGCGAGGTGAGCTCCGCCATCTTCTTCTTGGTGCGGATGAGCTGCTCGGCGTGGATCTTGATGTCCGTCGCGGAGCCGGCCAGGCCGGCGGACGGCTGGTGGATCAGGATCTCGGCGTTCGGCAGCGCGAAGCGCTTGCCGGGGGTGCCGGCGCTGAGCAGAAACTGGCCCATGGAGGCGGCGAGGCCGAGGGCGATGGTGACGATGTCGTTCTTGATGAACTGCATCGTGTCGTAGATCGCCATGCCTGCGGTCACGGAGCCGCCCGGGCTGTTGATGTAGAGGTTGATGTCCTTGTCCGGGTCGGCGGCGAGGAGGAGGAGCTGCGCCGTGATCTTGTTGGCGATGTCGTCGTCGACCGGCTGGCCGAGGAAGATGATGCGCTCGTTGAGCAGCCGGTTGTAGACCTGGTCGCCAAGGCCGCCGAAGGACGGCTCGCCCGGGCCGGAAAGCATCGGGTTCGTCACGTGTCCACCTGCTCATTCTGTGACGGCCGCCTGAGGCCGTCTGACTGTACGTTCCTGAGTTGCCTGACTTGCTTATGGACCCTAACGCGCAGGTAGGCGGCGGCCATCCCGGTTCCGGAACTGTTCGCTGTGAGCGCAGGCCCCTGCGGAGTGCCCTGCGGGCGGCGCGGCGGGCCGGCGGGTGGCGGGGCAAGCCGGACCCGCCACACTACCCGGCGCCGGGCGCCCTGCGGGCCGGCGCGGCGGAGAGGAGCGGGATTCCGGCGGGCGGCCGGGGCTCTGCGCTGCCACAGCGCGGCGGAGCGCGCGGGCGGGCGCACTGCGGACGGCGCTGCGCGGCGGCCGACCAGGGCCCGGTGACTCCGCCCGGCTACCGGGTACGGGAGCGTACGCCCCGCTCCTCGCGGCGCCGCGCCCGCGTAGCCGGGGGCAAGCGCCCTGCCGCCCGCGTAGCCGGGGGCAGGCGCCCGGCGGGTAGCCGTGTGCCGGAGGCGGTGGGGTGCGCGTGCGGTTCTGCCGGGTAGAGCCGCATCCCCGGTGCCGGGCCGCCCTGGCCGGCGGCCGGTGTGCGCCGGGGGTGACGAGGGCCGGGGCCGTGCGCCGCCACCACGCGCGGAGCGCGTGGGTGTACCGCTGCGGAGTGCGGGTGGTGCCGGGGTGGCGCCGTCCGCGGAGGGGGCGTGCTGCGGGCCCCGGCGCCGGTGCGCGGGGCCCGCGTGGTGTGGGGGGGCGGGTCAGGCTTCTGCCTTCTCCGGCTTCTCCTCGCTCGCCTCGGCGTCCGCCGCGTCCGCCGTCGTCCCGGTCTCCTCCGACGCGGCCTCGACCGTCTCCGCGGTCTCGTCCTCGTCCGAGAGGTCCACCGGCTCGCCGTTCGTGTCCTTGATCGTCGCGGCTTCCACCACGACCGCCAGGGCCTTGCCGCGGGCGACCTCGCCGACCAGGACCGGGACCTGGCCGCCCTCGACGACGGCCTGGGCGAACTGGTCCGGGCTCATGCCCGAGGACTGGGCGCGGCGCATCAGGTGCTCGGTCAGCTCTTCCTGGCCGACGTTCACCTGCTCCTTGCCCACCAGCTCGTCGAGGACGAACTGGGTGCGGATGCCGCGCTCCGCCTGCTCCTTCAGCTCGGTCTCGAACTCCTCGGCGGTCTTCTCCTGGAGCTTCAGGTAGCCCTCCAGGTTCATGCCCATCTGCGCGAGCTGGTGGTTCTCCAGGTTGTGCCGGCGGGTGGAGATCTCCTCCTCCAGCAGCTTCTCCGGCACCGGGATCTCCACCAGGCCGAGCAGTTCGTCCAGCACCTTCTCCTGGGCCTGCTGCGCCTGGTCGTAGCGCTTCATCTGCTCCAGCCGCTTGCGGCTGTCCGCCCGCATCTCCTCCAGCGTGTCGAACTCGCTGGCCATCTGGGCGAATTCGTCGTCCAGCTCCGGCAGCTCGCGCTCGGCGACCTGCGTGACCTCGACCTTGACCTGGGCCTCCTGGCCCGCCGCGGAGCCGCCCTTCAGCTCGGAGGCGAAGGTCGCGGAGCCGCCGGCCTCCAGGCCCGTGACGGCCTCGTCGATGCCGTCGAGCAGCTCACCGGAGCCGATGGTGTACGTCACGCCGCTGGCGACGCCGTCGTCCAGCACCTTGCCGTCGACGCTCGCCTCCAGGTCGATGGTGACGACGTCGCCCTCCGCCGCGGCCCGCTCCACCGGCGTGGTGGAGGCGAAGCGCTCGCGGAGCTGCTCGACCGACTTGTCGACGTCCTCGTCGGGCACCTCGATGGCGTCGACCTCGACACTGATGCCGGAGTAGTCGGGGATCTCGAACTCGGGGCGGATGTCGACCTCGGCGGTGAAGGTCAGCGTCTCGTTGTCCTTCAGCTCGGTGATGTCGACCTCGGGCCGGCCCAGCGGCTTGAGGTCGCCCTCGTTGACGGCGTCCTCGTAGAGCTTCGGCAGCGCGTCGTTGACAGCCTCCTCCAGGACGGCGCCGCGACCGAACCGCTGGTCGATGATGCGGGCCGGGATCTTGCCCTTGCGGAAGCCCGGCACCGTGACCTGCTGGTTGATCTTCTTGTACGCCGCGTCGAGGCTGGGCTTGAGCTCCTCGAAGGGCACCTCGACAGTGAGCCGAACCCGGGTCGGGTTCAGGGTCTCCACGGCGCTCTTCACGGTCGGTCTCCTTGGGATGGCGTCTGGGAAGTGCTGTACTTCTTCTGGACTTCTTGCGGCTGCGTCCGGCTTCCGGCAGAAGCGTGGAGCGGCCCGGTCCAGGCACGCAGGAACGCAGCTTGCATAGTACCGGTGCCGGGTCCGCTCCCCATAAAGGGACCTTCGTCACGAAGGTCCCCGCGCGGTCGGGGTGGCCGGATTCGAACCGACGACCTTCCGCTCCCAAAGCGGACGCGCTACCAAGCTGCGCCACACCCCGCATGTGCGAGCAGTAGGGTACATGCCCGCACAGCCGCGGCGGGGCGGATTACGTCCCTGGTGACGCCGCACGCGACCCGCGCCCGGCCGGGGTTCTGACCCGTACGCGACAGGCGACGCCGCGCGCGGGTACGCGCCCTGCCGCCCGAAGGCAACCCGGAAGGCATAGCGGCGTGCGGGACCGGGGGCGCAGCGGCTACGATGCTGGGCGTGCCACCCGCCGCGGGTGGCGCCTGCGGGTGTAGCTCAATGGTAGAGCTCCAGCCTTCCAAGCTGGCTACGCGGGTTCGATTCCCGTCACCCGCTCCGCGAGAGGTCCGGGGCCCTGTCCGCGCCGCGTCCCGGGGACGTGCGCGGGCCGGGCCCCGGCCGTTGTCGTGTGCGCGGCGGCCGGGTCGCCCCGGGCGGCACCGTCAGGTGCCGATGTCGCTGATGCTCTGGCTTATTTCGTCGAGGGCGTCCTGAATGTCCGGTGCGGCGCTGGTGGACGCCAGGAAGAAGCCGAAGAGCACCGCAACGATCGCCGGGCCCACCTTGATCGAGCCGCCGCGGATCAGCACGACCAGGATGATCCCCATCAGCAGCACCAATGACAGTGAGATAGCCACGCCCTGATCACCCCTAGGTTCTCGTTCACCCGCCCAGGGCACCCGCCGCCCGCACACCCCGGTGGATCCATCGTGCCACCAAGAGGTGCACGGGGGTGCGCGGGATGCCCAACTGGCTGATATCTCGCGCCCCTTACACCGATCTGCGCCCACGGCGCACGCGGAGCGCCGTACGCGGGACGCCGCACGACCTCCGCGCCGGTGGCGCGCCCATGCGGTCCATCCCCGGCGGCGACCATGCGGAAACCGGAGCGGCGAATCCGAATTCCGCGTTCCAGGCGCACGGATATGCGTAATAAGCGGTACGCGGACGGGCGTTCCACCCGCTGGGAATTCTCCATTCGAACGGTCCGCGGGCATCCGGGACCGGCCGAAAACCGATCACAGGACACGTCGAAGTTTCGTCCCTCTATGTCCGGTTCATTCAGGACAAAACTGGCATACAGTGATGCTCGCTGACCCCGTCGCCTGTCTCCATGTCTATGAAATTCCCGACGCTGACTTCGAATTTACGGGCCCGACTCCCGGACGCTAGGGTGCCGACGATGTTCCGATCCCCCCTCGACCCCAACCCGCCGGTGCGGTTCCGGGTTCCGCCGCCGGACTCGTACCTGGAGGCTTCGTGACCCACCTGCCGCAGACCGCGGCTCGTCCGGCCGGCGACTCCGGCAAGCCGAAGACCCGCGATCCCTTCTTCGACAACGCAAAGTACCTGGCCATCGTGCTGGTGGCGCTCGGCCACGCGTGGGAGCCGCTGCGCGACGACAGCCGCGCCGCGTCCGCGCTCTACATGCTCGTCTACTCGTTCCACATGCCGGCGTTCATCGTCATCTCCGGCTATATGTCACGCTCGTTCGACCTCGGCCGTCCGGGGCGCGTGCAGCGCCTGGTCACCGGCGTCCTCGTGCCGTACGTGATCTTCGAGACCGCGTACACGTTCTTCAACCGCTGGGCGGGCGACGTCCCCGGCTACCGCATCAGCATCCTCGATCCGTGGTACCTGACGTGGTTCCTCATCGCCCTGTTCGTCTGGCGGATGACGACGCCGCTGTGGAAGGCGGTGCGCTGGCCGGTGCCGCTGGCGCTGGTCATCGCCACCGCGGCGTCCATGAGCGACACCGTCGGCAACGACCTCGACCTGCAGCGCGTGCTGCAGTTCATGCCCTTCTTCGTGCTCGGTCTGATGCTCAAGCCCGAGCACTTCGACCTCGTGCGCAGGCGCGAGGTGCGGCTGCTGTCCGTGCCCGTGGGCCTGATGGCCGCGGTCGTCGCCTACTGGGCGGTGCCGCGGATGAACGCCGGCTGGTTCTACCACCGCGACTCCGCACAGGAGTTGGGCGCGCCCATCTGGGCCGGTCCGGTGATGACGTTCGCGATGTTCGGCTGTGCGCTGGTGCTCACAGTGTGCTTCCTGGCCTGGGTGCCGCGGCGCACGAGGTGGTTCACCGTGCTGGGCGCCGGCACGCTGTACGGCTACCTGCTGCACGGGTTCCTCGCCAAGGGATCGCGCTTCTGGGGCTGGTACGACAACGACTTCGCGCACACCCCGCTGGGCGCCATCGCGGTGACGGCGATCGCGGCCGCGATCGTCACGGTGCTCTGTACCCCGCCGGTGCGGCGGATGTTCCGGTGGGCGATGGAGCCGGGTATGGACTGGCTGTTCAGGTCCGACGACGGCGGCGGCCGCGGCGGTTCGCCGGCCGCCAAGCCGGCGGCGGCGGAGCAGACCCCCGAGCGGGAGCGGGCGAGCGCCTCCCGCTGAGTCCCGTACGGCACGCGGCCCGGGCCGCCCTCCTCGCGGAAGGGCGCCCCGGGCCGCTCGCGTCCCCGCGCCCCCGCCCGTACGGGCCGCGCCCCCGCCCGTACGGCGGCGGCCCCTCAGCCCGCCGGCTCCGCCCGCCGCAGCGCCGCGCGGGCCGGCAGCACGGTGCCCAGCAGCCCCAGCCCCACCGCGCCCGCCGTGAACGCGGCGACCGTCAGCGGCGGCAGGTACGGATCCCCGCCGGTGATCCCGCGGACCATCGGCACCAGCGTCGCCGCCGCGATCGCCCCGCCCAGCACCAGGCCCGCCACCCCGACGAGCAGCCCCTCCCAGCGGATCATGCCCAGTACCTGGCGCCGGGTGGAGCCGATCAGCCGCAGCATGCCCAGCTCGCGGCGGCGGTCCAGCACCGTCATGACGAGGGTGTTGAGCGCGGCGACGGCGGCGAAGCCGCCGAGGACGCCGGCCATGGTGAAGTTCGCCCAGCGGTTGAGGCTGCGGTCGACGTCCTGCTGCTGCGCGTAGCCGGCCGCGTCGGTCACCGCGGTGCCGGCGCCGCCCAGGGCGCCGAGGCCGGCGGCGCTGCCGCCGCTGACCAGCAGGTCCGTGTCGTACCCGGCGGTGACGTGCCCGGCCAGCGCCGCGCGGTCGAGCGTCACCTGGGCGAGCCCGAGGCCCCGCCCGTACGTGGCCACCACCTCGGCCTTCTCCGGCGTGCCGTCCGGCAGCCGCAGTTCGACGCGCTCGCCGACGCCCGCGCCCGCGGAGCGGGCCAGGTTCTCGTCGAGCGCCACCGTGCCGGGCTCCGGCAGCCTGTCCAGGGAGCCTTGGCGGACGTCGAGGTCCTGGACGCGGGTGAGCCCGTCGCCGGAGACACCCTGGGCGGTCGCGCCCTGGAGCCACCGGTCGCCCCCGCCGCCGACCGGCACCAGCACCTCCGAGCGCAGCACGCCCACCGCCGCCTCCACCCCGGGCTGCCGCGCCGCGCGCTCGGCGGCGTCGGCGGGCAGGCCGCCGGGGTGGGTGACGACGTGGTCGGCGGTGACGCCGGCGCGCTGCTGGGCCGCGGTGGCGTGGTCCTCGCTGGTGTGCATGAAGACCAGCACCGAGGCGAACGCCGTCGCCAGCACGATCGGCGTGATCGCGGAGGCCAGCCTGCGGGCGTTCGTACGGGAGTTGGCGGCGGCCAGCTCCGCGCTGGCGTCGCCCGCGCGCAGCGGCAGGCCGAACAGCCCGGCGGCCAGCCGCGCGATCAGCGGCCCCAGGAGGGCGACGGCGAGCATGAAGAGCATCACGACGCCGAGCGCCGCTTCGGCCGCGTCGTCCCCGGCGGAGCGGGCGGCGACGCCGCTGAGGAGGATGCCGCCGGTGACGGCGCCGAGCCCGAGGACCGTACGGACGATCCCGGGGCGCAACCGCTCCACGGACGCCTCGGTGAGCGCCTGGCCGGGCTTGGTCCGCGCGGGCCTGCGGGCGGCCGCCCAGCCGGCGACCAGCGCGCTGAGCAGCGCGGTGCCGACGGCGACGGCGAGCGGGATCGGGGAGACGTGCAGGTCGACGGCGGCCGGCACGGCGTCGCGGTCCTTGAGCTGGCCGAACCACCAGGAGGCGAGCCCGATGCCGGGCAGCAGCCCGGCGAGCCCGGCGGCCGGCGCGACGAGCAGCGCCTCGGCGGCCACGGAGCGGCGGATCTGCCGCGGGGTGGCGCCGATGGCCCGGAGCAGGGCGAACTCGCGCTTGCGCTGCGCCACGGAGAGGGCGACGGTGCCCGCGGCGGTGAAGACGGCGACGGTGGCGGCGATGCCGCCGAACGAGCCGCCGAGCCCGGTCAGCAGCTCCTCGGCCGCCGCGACCCCGGTGTCCTCGACGCCCCCGCGCCCGTCCCCGGTGTGCACCTCGGCCCGGTCGCCCACGGCGCCGCGCACGGCGTCGGCGAGCTGCCCGGCGCCGGCCCCGTCCGCCGCCAGCACGGCGACGGCGTCGAACCGCCCCGGGTGCCCGGCGGCCCGGGCGGCGGCGGCGTCGGCGAGGTACGCGGCACCGGAGGTCCGCGCCGCCGCGGCCGCCGCGATGCCGGAGACGCGGAACTCCTGCTGTCCCGACGGGAGGACGAGCGCGATCGTGTCCCCCACGTCCGCGCCCGCCGCACGGGCCGTCGCCCGGTCCAGGACCACCTCGTCCGCGCCCGGGGCCGAGCCCTCCGCGAGCGAGGTGCCGGTGAAGGCGTGGGAGCCCCAGCCCTGCGCGGTGAGCGCGGCGCCGCCCGGCGCGCCCTCCCCGGCCGCCAGGCGGGCCGGGAACGTGACGTCCGGGACCGCCGCGGCGACGCCCCGCGCGGACGCGACGCGCTCCGCCAGCCCCGCCCCCACCCGGGCCCGGTCCGGCACCTGCTCCGAGGCGTCGTACGCGCCGTCGCCGCTGCCCACCGTCATGTGCGCCCGCTGGTCCGCGGCGACCACCACGGGCACGTGCGCGTACCGCTCCGGCGGCGCCGAGGCCCGTACGCCCGTCTCCAGCAGGATCCCGCACGCCGACACGATCAGCGCCGCCATCATCAGCGCGACGAACGTCCCGGCGAAGCCCGCGGGCCGGAACCGGAGCGCGGCCCGCGCAAGACCGTTCGTACGCGCCCGCGCCCCTGCCGGACCGTCGCTCACGCCGCCCGCTCCGCCCCGCGCGCCGTGTCCCGCGGGTCCAGCGCCGTCATCCGGGCCGCGACCTGCTCCGCCGTCGGCCGCTGGAGGCTGCCCGCCAGGGCACCGTCGGCGAGGAAGAGCGCCACGTCCGCGTACGACGCCGCCACCGGGTCGTGCGTGACCATGACCACCGTCGCGCCCAGGGAGTCCACCGCGTGCCGCAGCAGCGCCAGGACCTCCGCCGCCGTGCGGGTGTCCAGCGCCCCCGTCGGCTCGTCCGCGAAGATCACGTCCGGCCTGGTGACCAGCGCCCGGGCGATCGCCACCCGCTGCTGCTGGCCGCCGGACAGCTCCGCGGGCCGCCGCCTGCCGTGCGCCGCGAGGCCGACCTGCGCCAGCACCTCCGCCGCCCGCGCGTGGTCGGCGCGGAACCCGGCGAGCCGCATGGGCAGCAGGACGTTCTGCGAGACGGTCAGCGACGGCAGCAGGTTGAACGCCTGGAAGACGAACCCCAGGCGGCTGCGGCGCAGTTCGGTGAGCTTGTTCTCGCCGAGCCGCGTCAGCTCCGTACCGCCGAGGAGCACCGAGCCCGCGGTGGGCCGGTCGAGGCCCGCGGCGCACTGCAGGAGCGTGGACTTGCCGGACCCCGAGGGGCCCATGACGGCGGTGTACGTGCCCCGGGGGAGGGCGAGGTCGATGCCGCGCAGCGCGTGGACGACGCCGGCGCCGCGGCCGTAGCGCCGCTGTACGCCGCGCAGTTCGACGGCGTGGCCCGGGGCGGGTGCCCCGTGGTCCTGCCGCTCTCCCCTGGTCCGCAGCCGCATGTCGTCCGCCCTTCTTCCGTGCCGTTCGCCGTGGTGTCGCCGGGGCTGCCGCCCTGGTCATCGTGGTGTCGACGCTACGGAGCGGGGGTACGCGGGGCCATGGCGGCTGCTGGCGGACCCGGGGTGGGGTTAACCCGAGGTGGCGGCGGTGGCCGGGGGCGGAGGAGCGGGGGAAGTGGCTTCTTCGGCTTCGGGCTCTCGATCGACCCGGGCGACCTGCCCTCGGTCGCGGCCCCCGTGGCCCTCGCGGTACTGCTGACGATCGTGATGAACATCAGCGCGGGGCTCGCCGCGGCGAAGCTGTACGGGTTCGGGGCGGCGCCCGCCTCGAACATCGCGCTGACGCTGCTGGCCCGGGGCGAGTTCGCGCTCATCCTGGCCACGATGGCGGCCACGGCCGGGCTCGACCGGCGGCTGTCGCCGTTCATCGCCGGGTACGTGCTGGTGCTCGCCGTGCTCGCGCCGCTGGCGGCGGGGCGGTCCCACTGGCTGGCCCGCTTCCTGCCCGGGGGCACACCGCCCGCGGGCGGGGCGGCACTGGAACCCGGGCCGGAGACGGCCGGGGCCAAGTGACCCCGGGGACCGGGGCGTACGCGCGCGACGGCGACGGGTGAGCGCCCCGGTCCCGGCCGGTCCGCCTCACTCGCGGCAGATCAGCAGCAGCGCCCGGTCGTCCTTGACGTCCTTGGCCACCTTCTCGATCAGGTGCCAGGCCGCGCCCCGGAACGTGCTCGACGCGTAGTGGTCCGCCTCGCCTATCAGCCGGTCCATGCCCTCGGTCAGATCCCGGTCCGGCGCCTCGACCAGCCCGTCCGAGAAGAGCATCAGCACGTCCCCGCGGCGCAGCGTGCCCTTCAGCGGGTCGAACTGCGCCTCCTCCACCACGCCGAGCAGCGGCCCCTCCGCGCCCTTCTCCTCCCAGCGGCCCGTGCCGGCGCTGAGCTGCACGCCGGGCACGTGCCCCGCGGAGAACAGCTCGTAGTCCCCCGACTCCAGGTCCAGCACCAGGTGCACGGAGGTGGCGAAGCCCTCCTGCCACTCCTGGCGCAGCAGATAGCCGTTGGCGGCGGGCAGGAAGTCGTGCGGCGGCAGCGAGCCGAGCAGCCCGCCGAAGGCGCCGGAGAGCAGCAGCGCCCGCGAGCCTGCCGCCATGCCCTTGCCGGAGACGTCGGTGAGCACGGCCTCCAGGATCTGGCCGCCGTGGGTGCGGGAGGCGACGACGAAGTCGCCGGAGAAGGACTGGCCGCCGGCCGGACGCAGCGACATCTCCGCGTGCCAGCCGCGCGGCAGCCGGGGCAGCTTGCTCTGCACCCGGATCCGCTCACGCAGGTCGAAGAGCATCGTGCCGCCGCGCCGCCACGGCACGCCCACGCGGCTGCGGAACTGCGCGACGGTCAGGCCCGTCAGCCCCACCGAGGCGATCACGAGCACGGTGCCGGGAGTGACCCGGGCGGGGCCTTCCGCGTACGGCCCGAGGAGCATCGCCTCGACGATGAGCGCGGTCGCGGAGGCGGCGTACAGCGCGAGGAGGCTGGCGGGCCGCAGCACCAGGCCGCCGATGAAGATCGGCAGGACCAACGCGGCGGGCGAGACCCAGGCCGGCGAGAGGAGCGTCCCGGCGGCGAGCGCGGGGATGGTCAGCAGCAGGACGACGAGGGCGATCCAGTCGGAGCCCTCACCGCGGAAGTAGTCGACACCGGCCCTGCGCACGCCGACCCGGACCCGGTGCAGCGTCTTGTGCCACCGGGCCGCTTGCGAGGTGGAACCCGCACCTCCGGCCATGCCCCGGGACCCTATCCACCCGCCGCGCCGGGCGTCGATTCACGGCGTGCCGACCGCACTCTTCGGGCGGCACTGCCGGAATCGTATGCGAATTCACGGAGTTTTGAACGAAGGAGGGCCTGCGCGAACGCAGTTGGGACGAGGGTCACGTGGGCTGGCACCCGGGGCACCAGAAGAGGTTGCGCGCGGCGAGCGTGGCGGTGCGTACGTCGGTGCCGCAGAGGTGGCACGGGCGGCCCGCGCGGCGGTAGACGTAGACCTCGCCGCCGTGCTCGTCGACGCGCGGCGGGCGGCCCATCGCCTCGGGCAGATGCTCCGGCCGCACGGTGTCGATGCGCCCGGTGCGCACGCCCTCGCGCATCAGCGCCGCGAGGTCCGCCCAGACCGCCTCCCAGGCGGCGCGGCCGAGGTCGCGGCCCGCGCGGTAGGGGTCGATGCCGTGCCGGAAGAGGACTTCGGTGCGGTAGATGTTGCCGACGCCGGAGATCACCCGCTGGTCCATGAGGAGCGCGGCGATCGGCGCGCGGCTGCGCGAGATCCGCGCCCACGCCGCCTCGCCGTCGTCGCCCGCGCGCAGCGGGTCGTCGCCGAGCCGGGCGTGCACGGCGTCCTTCTCCTCCTCGGTGACCAGCTCGCACGCCGAGGGGCCGCGCAGGTCCGCGTAGCCGGCGCCGGTGGCCAGCCGCAGCCGGACGGCGCCGACGGGCGGCGGCGCGGGGCCGTCGCCGAAGCCGACCTTGCCGTAGATCCCGAGGTGGACGTGGAGGTGGCCGACGGGTCCGAAGCCGAGGAAGAGGTGCTTGCCGTGGGCGTCGGTGCCGGTGAGCCGGCAGCCGTCGATGAGCGCGGCGCCGTCGGCGAACTTGCCCTGCGGGCTGGCCGCGCGGACCGCCCGGCCGCCGAAGCGCACGCCGTACTCGACGGACAGCCGGTGGATGGTGTGGCCCTCGGGCATACGCCCCCTCTCGGTCCTGTCCTCTCCCGCCCGTGACGCTCGTGGCCGCCGCTACGGCTGCGGGTGGTGCGCCGGCACGTCGGGGAGCTTGCCGCTCTGCTCGTACGCGCTGAGCATGTCGATGCGCCGCTGGTGGCGCTCCTCACCGGAGTACGGGGTGGCGAGGAACACCTCGACGAAGCTCGTGGCCTCGTCGCGGGTGTGCATCCGGGCGCCGACGCTGACGACGTTGGCGTCGTTGTGCTCGCGCGCCAGCCGCGCCGTCTCCTCGCTCCACGCCAGCGCCGAGCGCACCCCCGCCACCTTGTTGGCGGCGATCTGCTCGCCGTTGCCCGAGCCGCCGATGACGACCCCGAGGCTGCCGGGGTCGGCGGCGGTGCGCTCGGCGGCGCGCAGACAGAACGGCGGGTAGTCGTCTGCGGCGTCGTAGATCAGCGGGCCGCAGTCGACGGGCTCGTGCCCGTGCTCCCGGAGCCAGGCGAGGAGGTGTTCCTTGAGTTCATAGCCGGCATGGTCGCTGCCGAGGTACACGCGCATGGCCCGGAGTCTACGGGCCGCGGGTCAGCCCCGGTGCGCACGCCCGGCGATGTGCCAGGCGGCGGGCAGCGCGCCCATCGCGAGGGCGGCCTTCAGGGCGTCGCCCAGGAGGTACGGGGTGAGGCCGAGGGAGACCGCCTCGCCCGGGGAGACGTTCAGCGAGAGCGCCAGGTACGGCACGCCCACGGCGTAGATGACGACACTGCCGAGGACCATCGTCCCGGCCGTGCGCCACACGTCGCGGTCGCCGCCGCGGCGGGCCAGCGCGCCGACGGCCGCGGCGGCGAGGAGCATCCCGAGAACGTAGCCGAACGAGGGCATGCCCCACCCCGAGGAGCCCTCCGCGAACCACGGCATCCCCGCCACACCCGCGACCGCGTAGAGCAGGAGCGAGAGGAACGCCCGCCCGGTGCCCAGCGAGGCGCCGACGAGCAGCGCGGCGAAGGTCTGCCCGGTGACCGGCACCGGCGAGCCCGGCACGGGCACCGAGAACTGCGCGGCGGCGCCGGTGAGCGCCGCGCCGCCGGCGACGAGCGCGATGTCGCGCAGCCGGGCGCGGGCCGCGGTCGAGGCGGGCAGGACGTCGGCGAGTACGGCGCCGGGGCGCGCGCGGTGCGGGGAGGAGACGGCGGCAGTGCTCATCGGGTTCTCCGGTCTCGGTTCGCGGGTCCGTCACGGGGTACGGGGACGCTGCGTACGCTAGCCGACGGCCCCGGGCCGATCACCGTGGAAAGGTGCCAATCCCCGCCGCACATACCTGTCACTCCCCCGCACCTCCGCGGCTACCGGCCCGGGGACTGCGATTCCGGCATCCGAGCAGGTCACGTGAGATACGCCACACGGTGACCGGGTTTCACGCCGGGCCAACTGCCCGGCCGTACGCCCGACTCCCGCTGTGGAACCCCTCCAACGCCGCCTCGCCGGCCGCGGCGCACGCCCGGCGCGATGCCGCAGACTGAATCGTCCCACGCACTACCCCCCAGGACACCAGCATGAGCACATCCCCCCACCCCGACGGCACCGCGGGCGCCCCCGTGGGCGCCGCCGCAGACCCCGCCGGCATCCCCGCACCGGCCACCGCCGACGCCGCCGCACCGGCCGCGGGCCCCGTTCCGTCCGCCCTCGGCACCGGCCTCAAGCAGCGCCACCTGACGATGATCGCCCTCGGCGGCGTCATCGGCGCGGGCCTCTTCGTCGGCTCCGGCGCCGGCATCGCCGCCGCCGGCCCCGGCATCGTCCTCGCGTACGCCGTCTCCGGGCTGCTCGTCATGCTCGTGATGCGGATGCTCGGCGAGATGTCCGCCGCCCACCCCGCCTCCGGCTCCTTCTCCGTGCACGCCGAGCGGGCGCTGGGCCCGTGGGCCGGGCTCACCTCCGGCTGGATGTACTGGACGCTGCTGGGCGTCGCCATCGCCGCCGAGGCGATCGGCGCCTCGCAGATCGTCACGGGCTGGCTGCCGGGCACCGAGTCGTGGATGTGGGTCCTGCTGTTCATGGCCGTCTTCTGCGTCACGAACCTGGCGGCCGTCGGCAACTTCGGCGAGGCCGAGTTCTGGTTCGCCGGGCTGAAGGTCGCCGCGATCACCGCCTTCCTCGCCCTCGGCCTCCTCGCCGTGCTCGGCCTGCTCCCCGGCACCGACTCGCCCGGCACCGCGAACCTCACCGGTGGCGGCGACGGCTTCCTGCCCAACGGCTCCGAGGGGCTGCTCGTCGGCCTGCTCGCCTCCGTCTTCGCGTACGGCGGGCTGGAGAACGTGACCATCGCGGCCGCCGAGTCGGAGCACCCGCGGCGCGGCGTCGCCCGCGCGGTGCGTACCGCGATGTACCGGATCGCGATCTTCTACGTCGGCTCCATGCTGGTCGTCGTCGCGCTGCTCCCGTGGGACGACCCGGCGGTGAAGTCGGGTCCGTACGCCGCCGCGCTCGACCACCTCGGCATCCCGGCCGCGGGCCAGGTGATGAACGTCGTCGTGCTGGTGGCGCTGCTCTCCGCGATGAACGCCAACATCTACGGCGCCTCGCGCATGGCGTACTCCCTGGTCGCCCGCGGCCAGGGCCCGCGCTTCCTCGGCCGGCTGACCCACCGGGTGCCGCGCCGCGCGACCGTCGCCACCTGCTCCTTCGGCTTCGCCGCCGTGCTGCTCAGCTACCGCTGGCCCGACACGCTCTTCCAGTGGCTGCTGAACATGGTCGGCGCCGCGATCCTCGTGGTCTGGGCGTTCACCGCCGTCGCCCAGTTGCGCACCCGCCGCCGGCTGGAGCGCGAGGCGCCGGAGCTGCTGACGGTACGGATGTGGGCGTACCCGTACCTGACCTGGGCGGCGCTCGCCGCCATGGCCGGGATCCTGGTGCTGATGCTGCGCGAGCCGGACTCCCGCACCCAGCTCCTGACCACGGCGGGTCTGACCGCGGCGCTCTCCCTCGTGGGCCTGGTACGTCAGCACCGCCGGCGGGGTACCCGCATGACATGATTTCGCCATCGGACCTGCGAGACGAAGGAGTCACCCCGTGCCCGGTGAGAACCTGACCCGCGAGGAGGCCCGGGAGCGCGCACGGCTGCTGGAGGTCGAGGCGTACGAGGTCGAGCTCGACCTGCGCACGGCGGTGGCCCCCGCGCCCGGGCCCTTCCGGTCGGTGACCACGGTGCGGTTCCGCTGCGCCCAGCCGGGCGCGGCGACCTTCCTCGACCTCATCGCGCCGGACGTGACGGCGGTGAGCCTCAACGGGCGGGACCTCGACCCGGGCGCGGTCTTCGACGGGTCGCGGATCACGCTGGAGGACCTGGCGGCGGAGAACGAGGTCGTGGTCGACGCGCGCTGCGCGTTCAGCCGCACCGGCGAGGGCATGCACCGCTTCGTCGACCCGGAGGACGGCGAGGTCTACCTCTACACGCAGTACGAGCCGGCCGACGCCCGCCGGGTCTTCGCCACCTTCGAACAGCCCGACCTCAAGGCCCCGTTCACCTTCACCGTCACGGCCCCAAGGCACTGGACGGTGCTCTCCGGCGGCGCGCTCGCGGGCCCCGCGGAGCTCCACCAGGACGAATCGGCGACCTGGCGGTTCGAGCCGACCAAGCCGATCTCCACGTACATCACGGCCGTCCTCGCCGGACCGTACGCCCACCTGGAGGACCGCTACACGCGCACGTTCGACGACGGCCGGGAGCTGGTCGTGCCGCTCGGCGCGCTCTGCCGCAGGTCCCTCGCCCGGCACTTCGACGCCGACGACGTCTTCACCGTCACCAAGCAGGGCCTGGACTTCTTCCACGACCACTTCGACTACCCCTACCCCTGGGGCAAGTACGACCAGGCGTTCGTGCCGGAGTACAACATCGGCGCCATGGAGAACCCCGGTCTCGTCACCTTCCGCGAGGAGTTCGTCTTCCGCGGCAAGGTCACCGACGCGGCGTACGAGCGCCGGGCGAACGTCGTGCTGCACGAGATGGCGCACATGTGGTTCGGCGACCTGGTGACCATGGAGTGGTGGGACGACCTCTGGCTCAAGGAGTCGTTCGCCGACTACATGGGCGCGCTGGCGCTCGCCGAGGCCACCCGGTTCACCGGGAGCTGGATCACCTTCGCCAACCGCCGCAAGGCGTGGGCGTACCGGGCCGACCAACTGCCGACGACCCACCCGATCACGGCCGACATCCACGACCTGGAGGCGGCCAAGCTCAACTTCGACGGCATCACGTACGCCAAGGGCGCCGCGGTGCTCAAGCAGCTCGTCGCGTACGTCGGCCGGGACGCCTTCATGGAGGGCGCCCGCCGCTACTTCAAGCGGCACGCCTTCCGCAACACCCGCCTCGCCGACCTGCTGGCCGCGCTGGAGGAGACGTCGGGCCGGGACATGTCGGCGTGGGCCGGGCCGTGGCTGCAGACCGCGGGCGTCGACACCCTCACGCCGCAGGTGACGTACGACGCGAACGAGCGGATCACCGAGCTGGCGATCCTGCGCGAGAGCCCCGGGACCGGCCCGGGCGCCGCCGCCCCGGCCCCGCGGCCGCACCGGGTGGCCGTCGGTCTCTACGGGCAGCCGGACGCCTCCGGCGAGCTGGTGCGCTACGCGCGCGCCGAGGTCGACGTCACCGACGGGCACGCGGTCGTCGCGGAGCTGGCCGGACAGCCGCGCCCCGAGCTGATCCTCGTCAACGACGACGACCTCACCTTCTGCAAGGCCCGCTTCGACGAGGACTCGCTCGACACCGTGCGCGAGCGCCTCGACGACGTCTCCGACCCCCTCGCCCGCGCCCTGCTCTGGGCCACCGCCTGGGACCTCACCCGCGACGGCCTCATGCCCGCCCGCGACTACCTCGACCTCGTGCTGCGCTTCGCCGGACGCGAGACCGACATCGGCGTGCTCCAGGGGCTGCACCAGCAGGCGCACTACACCGTCGACCACTACGCCGCGCCCGGGCACCGCGCCGCGGCGGAAGAGGCCCTCGCCGAGGGCGCGCTGGGCGAGCTGCGGCTCGCGCCGCCCGGCAGCGACCACCAGTTGGCGTGGGCCCGCTTCTTCGCCTCCGTCGCCGGTACGGAGCAGGACCTGCAACTGCTCCACGGCCTCCTCGACGGCCAGGCGAAGATCGACGGGCTGGACGTCGACCAGGAGCTGCGCTGGGAGGTGCTGCTGCCGCTCGTCGCCCACGGCGCCGCCGACGCGGCGGCCGTCGACGCCGAACTGGCCCGCGACGACACCGCGTCCGGCAAGCGCCACCAGGTACGCTGCCTGGCCGCCCGGCCCGACGCGCGGGTGAAGGAGGCGGCGTGGACCGCCGTCGTGGACTCCGACGAGCTGTCCAACGCGATGGTCGAGGCGACCATCTCCGGCTTCACGCGGCCGGGGCAGCGGGACCTCCTCGCGCCGTACGCGCCGCGGTACTTCGAGGCGATCGAGCGGATCTGGCGGGAGCGGACGATCGAGAGCGCCATGGCGGTCGTACGGGGCCTCTACCCGGCGCTGCAGGCGCACCGGGGGACGCTGGACGCGACGGACACCTGGCTGCGGGAGACCGACGGCACGGCGCCGCCGGCGCTGCGGCGGCTGGTGTGGGAGGCGCGCGACGACCTGGCGCGCGCGTTGCGTGCGCAGGAGCGCGACGGGCAGGAGTGAGCCGTCGGGGGCGCGGCCCGTACGGGCCGGGGGCACCTCTGCTCGACAGTCGAACGTGTGGTCATTGGCCCCGGCTTGTCCGTATTCTTCGACGGCCCTGTAACAGCGGTTAGGGGAGGGTGGGCCGCCGGGAATCCAGCGGCCATGAACGCGAACTCAGCCTCCCCCGCACCGCTCAGCCCGCGCCCGCTCCGCGAGGCCGCCGGCGCCCGCGACCAGGTCATGACCGCCCGGCAACTGCGCGAGCACGGCATCGCCGCCGCCGACGCCGCGCAGCGCTGCCGCCCCGGCGGCCCGTGGCAGCAACTGCTGCCCGGCGTCTACCTGCTGCACGCGGGACCACCGACGCCAGCGGAGCGGCTGCACGCGGCCCTGCTCTACGCCGGCCGGCCGCCGGGCCGCCCCGCCGTGCCCGCCCAGACCCGCGGCCGGACCGCCTCCGCCCCGGCGCAGGACGCCGAACCGGCGCCGTACGGTGACGCGATGATCACCGGCCTCGCGGCGCTCGCGCTGCACGGCTTCACCACCGCCCCGCCGCTGCTGGCCCTCGACCGGATCGACGTCCTCCTCCCCCGCACCCGCCGGCTCCGCTCCACCGGCTCCGTCCGCCTCGTCCGCGCTCACACGCTCCCGCGCCCCGACCGGATCACGGGCCTGCCCGTGGCCCCGGTCCCGCGCGCCCTCGCCGACACGGTCGCGGTCCTCACCGACGCCGCCGACGTGCACCGGCTGCTGACGGAGGCGGTGCACGGCGGGCACTGCGAGGCGACGGCGGTGGTACGCGAGCTGAGCCGGGCCCGGCTGCTGGGCCGGGCGCACGTGATCGACGCGGTCGACACCCTGATCGCGGAGGGCCGCGCGCTGGCCGAGGGCCGCCTGTACGCCATGGTCGACGCCCACGCCCTGCCCGACCCCCTCTGGAACGTCGACCTCCGCCTGCCCGGCGGCCCTCACCTCGGCGGCGTCGACGCCTACTGGCCCGACCACGCGGTCGCCGTGGAGATCGACGCCCGCACCCCGCGCCGCACCTCCCACGACGACGAGGCGCTGTGGTCCCCGTACGCGAGGAAGCGGGAGACCCTGGAGCGCCTGGGCATCACGGTCGTCCACGTCACCCCGCGGGCGCTGCGCGAGGCGCCGGAGCAGCAGGCGGAGGTGGTAAGGGCGGCGATGACCGCCTCGGCGGAACGGGACCACGCCACGCACGTGGTGGTCCTGCCGCGCTGACCGCCGCACCGCCGTCGTCTCTGGTGGGAAGGGATATCGGGGCGTCGTCGTGGTCACCGTCGACGACGCGGACAACGTACGGAACGGGAGTAGCCCCGATGTCTTTTCAGGCGTATGTGGACAACACCGAGCACGTCGGCTCCACCGGCTCACACCGCGTCGAGCCGGCCACCCTGCGGCTCGACGGCAGGTCCACCCGCCCCTGACCGCCGCGCCCCCGCCGGCCGCACGGCGTGCCGGGCGCCGGCGGCCGGGGGCGCGCGGGGGTCAGCGGGCCTGCAGCAGTTCGGTGTTGCGGTCCGTCTCCAGGCCCGACAGGGCGCGGCGGCGCGGGGAGTGGGGGGCGTTGAGGGCCAGCTCGCGGTAGAGGGACGCCAGGCCCGCCTGGCCGAGTTCGCCGCCGTCCGCGCGGTAAGGGGCCGCCGACTCGATCAGCGTCGTGAAGAGCGACAGCGTCCCGTCGCCGTTGTCCGCCAGCTCCACCACCCGGGCCAGTTGCGGGAAGTCCACGTGCGAGGCGGTGGTGATCTCCCACAGCCCGCCCCCGGCGTCGCCGTGCGGGGTGATCTCGTTGCGGTGGCTGTGCCCGTTCACCCACGCGACCACGTTGCGGTGGGCCAGCAGCAGCCCGAGCAGTTCCCCGCCCGTGTGCCGCTTGTCGTCCGGCCGGAACGGGTCGGGCGTCGTGTTGTTCATCGACTTGCTGGTGTGGTGGCTGAAGACGACGACGTACGAGTGCGCGTGCTCCGCCAGCTTCCGCTCCAGCCAGCGCAACTGCGCCGTGCCCAGCGAGCCGCGGTAGTCGCCGCCGTGGTCGGTGGTGTCCAGGCTGATGCCGACGACGCCCGGTCCCGCCTCGCCGAGGGCGAAGTCGTAGTACAGCTCGCCGGAGGCGCGGTGGGCCTCCGTGTAGCCGTGGCCCACGGGCCCCGCCCCGGTGAAGCGCTCCTGGAGGTGCGCGGCCACGTACTCCTGCGACGTGAAGGGCGCCCGCCGCTCGTCCGCCGTGACCGTACGCATCAGGTGCCGCTGCGTGCGCAGCATCTCGGCGAACGCCTCGCCCCGCGGGTCGGTGCCCGCGCGCAGGGCGTCGAAGAGCGGCCCGGCGATCGACTCCGGCAGCGTCATCAGCTTCCGGTCGCCGGTCGCGTACTCGGCGAAGTACGGCTGGCGGGCCGCGTAGCAGCCGCCGGGCAGCAGGTCGTGGTTGCCGACGGTGGAGTACCACGGCAGGTGCAGTCCGGGGCTTGTGACCTCCCGGATCGCCGCTTCGAGGAAGCCGTCGACGCGCGGGAAGCCGAGCGCCTTGTCGGCGTCGCGCAGCCGGCTCTCCGGGTGCCAGTAGCGGTCGACGCCGCTGTTCTGGACGCCCTCGTACGACCCGGGGTCACCGCTGTTGGGCACGATCCGGCCCCCGCTCATCGCGGTGAGGTACCACTCCAGTTCCAGGCCGTTGTTGTTGTCCGTGTTGTCGCCGGTGGTGACCGCGCAGCCGAGCGCGAGCCCGGTGGCGGGCCCGGCGGTCAGCGAGTTGACGCGCTCGATGAGCGCGATCGCGCCCGGCACGCTCAGCGCCTCCTGCGGGCGCCAGCCGTCGCCCTCGTGCTCGCGGAAGTACTCCGAGCGCAGCGGCGTCTGCACGTCCACGATGTGCAGGTCGGTGAGCTGCACGAAGGCGGCGAGCGGGGTCCGCTTCTCCGCGCGCCGCGCGCCCGCGGCGCCGAGTTCCGCGCGTACGACCCGGGGCCAGCCCGCGCCCTCCGTGAGGTGCCGGTAGCCGCCGGACCCGGCGGCGGTGGCCGTCGTACGGATCGTGGTGCCCGCGGACGACGGCGCCGGCGGCGCGCCGGGCGCCAGCCCCCGGGCACCGCCCCGCGAGGCCAGCGCCGGCGGCCCGGCGGACCGCGCGGTCGCCCGCGGCTGGCCGGGGCCGAGGGCGAGACCGAGCCCGGCGGCCGCACCCGCGGCCCCGGCGGCGCCCAGGAGGACGGCGCGCCGGCGGGGACCCGGAGGCATGGTGGACGTGCGTTCGCAGTGCATCAGCGCTCCTGGGGGGATGAGCGGGAGGCTTCGGCGCGGGTGGGTCACCCGTACACTCGGAGCCTTGGCACGCCGGGTGACCTGCCACTTAACGCAACCGGAACGACGGCGACCGGGTAGCCCACAAATACCTTCACCGGTGGAAAACACCGCGCAATGGACACGCGATCCTCGCCCGTTCGAGTGGCGACGGTCACCGTGGGTTCATGGCGGCGGGAAAGCGCCGCGCGCGCCCTCCTGGCGGCTATGCGCCAACGCCGCAATCCGCCACTCGCAACTCCCCCCGCGCACGCGTTCCTTGCTGATAAATATGCGGACAGTCGGCACCGGATGCCGGTTTCCACACAGGTGGGGGTTGAACCAGAGATGACGATCTCTCCCAGACGCACGCCCGGACGCATACCGGGGGGCGGACGGCCGCGCGCCGCCGCCCGAATAGCCCTCGCGGCCGGGCTGGCCGCCGTGCTCACCGCGACCGGCTCGGCGGCAACCCAGGCCGCGGAGGGCGCACCGGAGCCCGACCGGCCCAAGGCCGCGGCGGACAAACTCGGCGCGAAGGACGCCGAACTGCTCGCCGAGGCGAAGGCCGCGGGCGCCAAGAACGTCACGCTGCTGGTCGCCGTCGAGCCCGGGCAGGCCGCCGAGGTCGCCGACACCTTCCGCGCCGTACGCGGCGCCTCCGTCGGCCGTACGCACGACAGACTCGGCTACGTCCGCGCGACCGTGCCCACCGGCCGCGCCGACGCCGCCATCGCCGGCGCCGCGAAGCTCTCCGCGGTCCAGGGCATCGATCTGAACGAGGAGATCGAGCTGCCCGACCCGCGGCCCGAAGCCGACCGGGCCGAGGGCGACAAGGGCGGCAAGGGCAGCGGCGCGCAGGGCGCCTACCCGGCCCCCGGCCGCTCGACCCCGGCCGAGAACCCGTACCAGCCGGCCCACGAGACCGGCGCCGTCGACTTCGTCGAGAAGCACCCGAAGGCCGACGGCCGCGGCGTCACCATCGGCATCCTCGACTCCGGCGTCGACCTCGCCCACCCCGCGCTGCGCAAGACCACCACCGGCGAGCGCAAGATCACCGACTGGGTGACGGCCACCGACCCGATCGTCGACGGCGACCGCACCTGGCGCCCGATGGTCACCGACGTCTCGGGCCCCGCCTTCACGTTCAACGACCGCGAGTACACCGCCCCGCGCGGCGACTACTCCGTGAACCTCTTCAGCGAGAACGCCACGCTCGGCGGCGAGATGCGGGGCGACCTCAACCGCGACGGCGACACCACCGACTCCTGGGCGCTGCTGTACGACGCGGCGGCCGGGACCGTGCGCGTCGACCTCGGCGACGACGGCGACTTCACGAACGACAAGCCGATGGCGCCGTACGGCGAGGACCACGAGTTCCGGTACTTCGGCGCCGACGACCCGGGCACGGCGATCGCCGAGGCGATCCCGTTCGTCGTGGAGATCCGCAAGGACGTGCCGATGGACCCGTACGGCGGGGACTGGATCGGCAAGAAGGAGGACTTCGTCAACATCGGCGTCGTCGAGGGCGCGCACGGCACCCACGTCGCCGGCATCACCGCGGCGAACGGCCTCTTCGGCGGCAGGATGAACGGCGCCGCGCCCGGCGCCAAGCTCGTCTCCTCCCGGGCCTGCACCTGGAGCGGCGGCTGCACCGCGGTCGCGCTCACCGAGGGCATGATCGACCTGGTCGCCAACCGCGGCGTCGACGTCGTCAACATGTCCATCGGCGGCCTGCCGCCGCTCAACGACGGCAACAACGCCCGCGCCGCGCTCTACAACCGGCTCATCGACACCTACGGCGTGCAGCTCGTCATCTCCGCGGGCAACGACGGCCCCGGCGCCAACACCATCGGCGACCCCGGCCTGGCCGACAAGGTCATCAGCGTCGGCGCGGCCGTGTCCCGCGAGACCTGGGCCGCCAACTACGGCAGCCAGGTCAGGACGAGATACGCGATGATGCCGTTCTCCTCCCGCGGCCCGCGCGAGGACGGTGGCGCCACCCCGACGATCACCGCCCCCGGCGCGTCGGTGAACACCATCCCGACCTGGCAGCCCGGCTCGCCGGTCGCCGAGGCCGGGTACGCACTGCCGCCCGGCTACGGCATGCTCCAGGGCACCTCGATGTCCTCGCCGCAGACCGCGGGCGCCGCGGCGCTGCTGCTGTCCGCCGCCGAGCGGGAGGGCATCGACGTCACGCCGAACGCCTTGCGCACCGCGCTGACGTCCACCGCCGACCACATCCCCGGCGTGCAGACGTACGCGGAGGGCGCGGGCCTGGTCGACATCGTCGACGCCTGGGACTCCCTGGAGGACGGCGCCACGGCGTACGAGTACAAGGTCGAGGCGCCCGTCGACACCGTCCTCGACGGCTTCCTCGCCACGCCCGGCGTGGGCACCGGCGTCTACGACCGCGAGAGCGGCCCGGCGCGCGGCGGGTCCGAGACGTACGAGATCACCCTCACCCGCACCTCCGGCCCGGCCGGCGGCACGCCGCACGAGCTGGAGTGGCAGGGCAACGACGGCACGTTCAAGCTGCTCGGCGACGACGACGTCACGCTCCGCCGCGGCCAGCCCGTGACCGTGAAGGTGCAGGCCAAGCCGCGCTCGGCGGGGCTGCACAGCGCCGCCCTGCTGGTCGACGGCAAGCGCACCGAGGGCATCGACCACCGGGTGCTGACCACCGTGGTCACCTCGCAGGAGCTGGCGGCGCCGGCGTACGGCCACCAGGTGTCGAACGAGGTGCAGCGCAACTCCACGCGCTCGTACTTCGTGAAGGTCCCCGAGGGCGCGAAGACCCTGGAGGTGGCGATGAGCGGGCTCAGGGGCAAGAGCCAGACCCGCTGGATCGCGATCGACCCGTGGGGCATCCCGGCCGACGAGACGTCGACGCCCTTCTGCTACAACAACTACGACAACCCGGCCAACACCTGCCGCCCCGACCTGCGCTCCTACGACAACCCGATGCCGGGCGTCTGGGAGATCGAGGTCGAGTCGCGGCGCACCTCGCCGGAGCTGGACAACCCCTTCACGGTCGAGGCGGCCGTGCTCGGCGCGGCCTTCGACCCCGAGGTGCAGACGATCGACGAGGCGAAGGTCGGCACCCCGAGCCCGGTGGAGTGGACGGTGACCAACGGGTTCGCCCCGGTGGCCGGCAAGCTCGCCGGCGGGCCGCTCGGCTCCGGTCTGTCGACCCGGCCGGAGATCGCCGACGGTGACACGAACACCACGACGGTCGAGGTCGGCGAGGGCGTCACCCGGTTCGACGCGGTGATCGGCGCCACCTCGGACGCCAACGCGGACCTGGACCTGACGGTCTACCGCGACGGCGAGCCGGTCGCGCAGTCCGCGGACGCCGACTCGGAGGAGGGCGTCACCCTCACCGACCCGGAGCCCGGGACGTACACGGTGGAGGTCTACGCCTACGACGTGCCGGCGGGCACGACGGCGTACGACTACCGCGATGTGTACTTCTCCCCGGCGCTGGGCGAGGTGGGCGTCGCCGACGAGCCGGTGGAGCTGGACAGCGGCGCGAGCGCCGAGGTCGGTGCCGAGGTCACGGTCGCGGCGCCCGGGCCCGAGGGGCGCGAGTTCTTCGGCGAGGTGCAGTTGCGGAACGCCCGCGGCACGGTGGCGGGCGCGGGCAGCGTGCGGATCGGCACGGTGGTGCCGTAGCACGCCCGGCGTACGCCGTGGGCGCGGTGTGCGCCGCCCGTACGCTCTGACGACCACCCGCGGGGGCGGGACGCCGGGCCTGCCGGTGTCCCGCCCCTGTGGCATGCGTCTCAGTCCTCCGCGCGAGCGCACCTGCGGCGGGCGGCTGGGCAGGGGAAACGACTGGAGCCAGCCGCCCGGCGCCCGGCATCATGGTGGGCGGACCCGCACCCGTGAACGGAGAGCCATGAAGATCGGAATCGTCGGAGCCACCGGCCAGGTCGGCGGAGTGATGCGCGACATCCTCGCCGAGCGGACCTTCCCGGTCGACCAGCTTCGCCTGTTCGCGTCGGCCCGGTCCGCGGGGCGCACGCTGCCGTGGCGGGACGCTCCGGGGGGTACGGTCACGGTGGAGGACGCCGGCACCGCCGACTACTCCGGGCTCGACATCGTGCTGTTCTCCGCCGGCGGCGCCACCTCCAGGGCCATCGCCGAGAAGGTCGCGGCGCAGGGCCCCGTCGTGATCGACAACTCCTCCGCGTGGCGCCGCGACCCCGCGGTGCCGCTGGTGGTCTCCGAGGTCAACCCGCACGCGGTGGCCGACCGCCCCAAGGGCATCATCGCCAACCCGAACTGCACCACGATGGCCGCGATGCCGGTGCTCAAGCCGCTGCACCGCGAGGCGGGCCTGGTCTCCATGGTCGTCGCCACCTACCAGGCGGTCTCCGGCTCCGGCCTGGCCGGCGTGGACGAGCTGTACGAGCAGGTCCGCGCCGCCGGCGAGGACGCGCCGAAGCTGACGCGGGACGGCGCGGCGGTCGCGTTCCCCGAGCCGGCGAAGTACGTGGCCCCGATCGCGTACAACGTGCTGCCGATGGCCGGCTCCCTCGTCGACGACGGGCTCGACGAGACGGACGAGGAGCAGAAGCTGCGGCACGAGTCGCGCAAGATCCTGGAGATCCCGGAGCTGAAGGTCTCCGGCACCTGCGTCCGCGTCCCGGTCTTCACCGGCCACTCGCTCCAGGTCAACGCCCGCTTCGCGGAGCCGCTGAGCCCCGCGCGGGCCGCCGAGGTGCTGGCCGGGGCGGAGGGCGTCGCGCTCGCGGACGTGCCGACGCCGCTGGGCGCGGCCGGGCGGGACGTGTCGTACGTCGGGCGCATCCGCCGGGACGAGACCGCGGAGAACGGGCTGGCGCTCTTCCTCTCCGGCGACAACCTGCGCAAGGGCGCGGCGCTGAACGCGGTGCAGATCGCGGAGCTGGTGGCGGCCGAAGCGCGGTCCTGAGCCGGGGGCGCGCCTCCGTCCGGCCGGGTTTTCCACAGGCCGGCACGGGCCGTACGGGCGGGGGCGCCGCCGTCATCCACAGGCCGCTTCACGCGGGGGGCCGGCGTGCGAGGATTGCGGTCAGTCGTAGGGGTAAGGAGTAGCCCAGGTGCCTGGCACGAATCTGACCCGGGAAGAGGCGCAGGAGCGCGCGCGCCTGCTGAAGGTGGACGCGTACGAGATCGATCTCGACATCTCCGGCGCCAAGGAGGCCGCAGAGGGGGGCACCTTCCGGTCGGTGACGACGGTGCGGTTCTCGGCCGCCGAGGAGGGCGCGGAGACCTTCGCGGACCTCATCGCGCCCGAGGTGCACGAGGTGGTGCTGAACGGCACCGCGCTCGATGCCGCCGAGGTCTTCGCCGACTCCCGGATCGCCCTGCGGGGGCTGCGCGCGGGGGAGAACGAGCTGCGGGTCGTCGCCGACTGCGCATACACCAATACGGGTGAAGGTCTGCACCGCTTCGTCGACCCGGTCGACGGCGAGACGTACCTGTACACGCAGTTCGAGGTCCCGGACGCGCGCCGGGTGTTCGCCACCTTCGAGCAGCCGGACCTGAAGGCGACGTTCGCCTTCACGGTGACCGCGCCGGAGGGCTGGCAGGTCATCTCCAACTCACCGTCGCCGGAGCCGGCGGCCGGGGTGTGGCGCTTCACGCCCACGCCGCGGATGTCGACGTACATCACCGCGCTGATCGCCGGGCCCTACACGTCGGTGCACGGCACCTGGGAGGGCGACGGGCGGACGGTGCCGCTGGGCGTGTACTGCCGGCCCTCGCTCGCGGAGTTCCTGGACGCGGAGGCGATCTTCGACGTCACCCGGCAGGGCTTCGACTGGTTCCAGAAGCGGTTCGACTACCCGTACCCGTTCGAGAAGTACGACCAGCTCTTCGTCCCGGAGTTCAACGCGGGCGCGATGGAGAACGCGGGCGCGGTCACCTTCCGCGACCAGTACGTGTTCCGCTCCAAGGTCACCGACGCGGCGTACGAGATGCGGGCCGACACGATCCTGCACGAGCTGGCCCACATGTGGTTCGGCGACCTGGTGACCATGGAGTGGTGGAACGACCTCTGGCTGAACGAGTCGTTCGCCACCTACTCCTCCACCGCCTGCCTCGCCCAGGCGCCCGGCTCGCGCTGGCCGCACGCGTGGACATCGTTCGCGAACCAGATGAAGACGTGGGCGTACCGGCAGGACCAGCTGCCCTCCACCCACCCGATCATGGCCGAGATCACCGATCTCGACGACGTGCTGGTCAACTTCGACGGCATCACGTACGCCAAGGGCGCCTCGGTGCTCAAGCAGCTCGTGGCGTACGTCGGCGAGGACGAGTTCTTCCGCGGCGTGCAGGCGTACTTCAAGCGCCACGCCTTCGGCAACACCCGGCTGAGCGACCTGCTCGGCGCCCTGGAGGAGACCAGCGGGCGCGACCTGGCGGCCTGGTCCAAGGCGTGGCTGGAGACCGCCGGGATCAACGTGCTGCGGCCCGAGCTGGAGACCGGCGCCGACGGCGTGGTCACGTCGTTCGCCATCCGCCAGGAGGCCCCGGCGCTGCCCGCGGGCGCCAAGGGCGAGCCGGTGCTGCGCCCGCACCGCATCGCCGTCGGGCTGTACGACTTGAAGGACGGCCGGCTGGTCCGTACGGACCGGCTGGAGCTGGACATCGACGGCGAGCTGACTGACGTGCCGCAACTGGCGGGCCGCCCCCGCCCCGCGGTCGTCCTGCTCAACGATGACGACCTCACCTACGCCAAGGTCCGGCTCGACCCCGCCTCCCTGGACGTGGTCACCCGGCACCTCGGCGACTTCGAGACCACGCTGCCGCGCGCGCTGTGCTGGGCGTCCGCCTGGGACATGACCCGCGACGGCGAGCTGGCCACCCGCGACTACCTGGACCTCGTCCTCTCCGGCATCCGCAAGGAGAGCGACATCGGCGTGGTGCAGTCCCTGCACCGCCAGGTGAAGCTGGCCCTCGACCTCTACGCCGCCCCCGACTGGCGCGAGACGGGCCTGGCCCGCTGGTCGGCCGAGGCCGAGACCCGGCTCCACGCCGCCGAGCCGGGCGGCGATCACCAGCTCGCCTGGGCCCGCGCCCTCGCGGCCACCGCCCGCACCGACGGCCAACTCGACCTGCTCGCCGGCCTCCTCGACGGCTCCCGCACGATCGAGGGGCTCGACGTCGACACGGAGCTGCGCTGGGCCCTGCTGCACCGCCTGGCCGCCACCGGCCGGGCCGGCGAGGACGCCATCGCGGCGGAGCTGGAGCGCGACAAGACCGCGGCCGGCGAACGACACGCGGCCTCCGCCCGGGCGGCCCAGCCGACCGCGGCGGCCAAGTCACGGGCGTGGACGGAGGTCGTGGAGGAGGGCAACCTGGCCAACGCGGTGCAGGAGGCGGTGATCGCCGGCTTCGTCCAGACCGACCAGCGCGAGCTGCTGGCCCCGTTCACGGCGAAGTACTTCGACGCGGTGAAGGACGTCTTCGACTCCCGCAGCCACGAGATCGCCCAGCAGATCGTCGTCGGCCTCTACCCGGCCCTCCAGGTCTCCCAGGCCACCCTGGACGCCACGGACGCCTGGCTCACGGAGACCCAGCCGTCCCCGGCCCTGCGCCGCATGGTGACGGAATCCCGCGCCGGCGTGGAACGCGCCCTGAGAGCCCAGCAGGCCGACGCGGCTGCCGCGACGCCCTGATCCGGGCGGGCGGGTCCCCTTCCCGGGCGGAGCCGCAGATCGAGCGGAGGAGGGCTGGCCGGGGCCGGGCGTCCCGGCCACGACCCGTACACCGCCATGGCGGGCGAGGAGCCGGCCCGCAGGCAGGGGTACGGGAGCATTCACAGGACGCGGCCTGCACGGTGTGAGGTTGCCCGAAGCCGGACCTCCGTCGGTAGCCGGTCTGTCCCTACGGCGTCGCGGGCGTGGGCCAGCGCCTCGTCGGCGAGCCGCACGAGGGTTCCGGCGGGATCGGCGTGCGGGGCCAGGCGCAGGGACAGCCAGGTGCGGGGGTGGGTGCGTCGGCCGACCAGGCGGGTGCTGGCCCGGTCGACGCCGGGAAAAGAGCCTGCCTCCGCAGACAGGGCGTCTTCCAGGGCGCGGGCCCTGACCTGGGCCGTTTCCCCGCTCTCGGTGTCCACCAGTACCTGGCTCAGCTGGCGCCGACGCACCTGGGCCAGCAGCCACCAGAGAGTGAGCAGGAGGATGACGGCCAGGGCGGCGATGACGACGGGCCACCACCATCCCTCATCGCGCCACCGGGTTCGGTCGGCGTTGCTGAGCAGTACTTGTTGAGGGCGGTCCCAGGGCCAGGCGTCGGGGAAACGCCACCGGCGCAGGAGGTCCAGGCCGCCCAGCAGTGCAGTCCCGCCGAAGCCGAGAAGGACCAGACCGCAGGCCCCGAGCAGCAGCCGATTGACGATCAGGCGTGCCTGGCGCATGTCACCTCACTTCTTCGCTCGTTTTGCGCGGACGGAGACTGTCGGCCGGCGGGCCAGCCCCAGGTGGCGCAGTTCCTGGTCCAGGGTGGTGCGGAGTTCGTCGCGTACGTCGTCCAGGTCGCGGAAGTGGGAGACCGCGCGCGCCTTGGCACGTCGCCGGCCGACGGACAGCTTCGCCGACTGGACGCCGGGGACTTCCATGGCACGGTCACGCAGGATCAGGCCGGCCGCCGAGCGGTCGAGGCCGGCGCGGATGTCAGCGGACGGTCGCCGCATCGGCAGAAGATGGCGCAGTCCGGGAGTGAGCGCCATGACCAGGAGCCAGAGTCCGATCGCGGCGATGGCGGCACTGCTGGCCAGGACCCAGGTGTTGTCCAGGTGGACGGTGGACAGCTTGTGGGCGAGCCAGCGGCGCCAGTACATCCCGGGTCGGCCCGCGCGTACGGATACCACGTCGTAGAGCAGGAACCCGGAGGCGACCAGCACGACGAGTGCGACGATGCCCGCGGGAACCCTGCGGGCCGACCAGAACCGCCGGGCGCGGTCGTCGGGGAAGTGCTCCTCGCTCATCGCACCCGCTCCACGTCAGACGATTGCGGCCCGTGCAGATGCTCGACGCTGACGGCGACCTGGCGCACGGACATGCCCGCCAGGTGTTCGACGCGTTCGCGCACGTGCCGGCGGACTTCGGCACACTGGCTGCCGATCCGTGTGGGGTAGTCCAGGTCGACGTCGACCTGGACGTGCGCCTGACCGAGGCCGTTCCCGCCCTGGCGGTGTACCGATGCCTTGGCGCGCGCGTTCGCCCTCATGGGGCCGTCGGCCGGGCTGCTTGCGCGCAGCGCTTCACGCGCCGCCTGCATGGCGATCTTGGCCACCACCCGGTCCGCGACATGGGTTGCGCCCCGGGCTGCGGCCTCTACACGGGACGCTTCTGGTGTCGTCACCGGGCCTTCACCTACGCCGGTCGAAGCGGTCGCCGCTTCCGCCGCGGGTTCCGAAGAAGTCGCCCAGTTCCAGGTCGCCGTCGGCGAACCGCCCGAGGAAGAACCCGATCAGGCCGAGCACCACCACCACGATGAAGGCTCCGAAGCCGCCGAAGTACCCGGCGAAACCCGCCGCCATCCCGGCCACCATGCCGACCACGGCCATGCTCATCACGTGCTCCCCACTCGGAGCCGGGGCCGGCAGCGGACCGGACTACCTGATCGTTCTGCCATCGCCCTCTTCGTCCTCTTCGTCGGGCAGTTTGACGTCGTCGACCGCGATGTTGACCTCGACGACTTCCAGGCCCGTCATCCGCTCCACCGCGGCGATGACGCTCTGCCTGACCTCCGAGGCCAGGTCCGCGATGGCGAAGCCGTAATCGACCACGAGATCGAGATCGAGGGCGCACTGGACCTCGCCGACCTCGGCCTTCACGCCGCGGGTGACGGTCGACCTGCTTCTCGAATCGCCGGGAACCCGGTCGCGGACGGCGCCGAGCGTACGCGCCATACCGCCGCCCATGGCATGCACCCCCGGCACGTCCCTGGCGGCCAGCCCGGCGATCTTCTCCACCACGCCGTCGGCGATGGTGGTCCGGCCGCGATCACCCGGCGCGACGTGCCTGCCGGCGCTGCCCGCCCGTCCGCCCTCACCGCTCTGACGGCCCCCGGACCGCACCTCTTCCGCCTCGTCGGCCATCCCAAGCCACCTCTCCCTCGATCAGAAAAATACCTTTTACATACTTTGCACTGAAGACGACATTTCAGACACTTATCGCCGACTTTGTGCATCAATGAGGTGAAGATTCCGGTCGGCCGTGACGGTCACAGGCGGGACCGGCGGGGTCGCCACCGGTCCCCGGGGACGGTCAGCTCGGGAACATCGCCGTGGCGTTCACCCAGGTGCCGGTGACCGCGCCCGCGTGGTCGGAGGCGAGGAAGGCGGCCAGGTCGGCGATCTCCTTCAGGCGGGGGGAGGCCGGAAGCATGCGGAGGCCGTCGAGGGTGTCGAGGACGCCGCGGAGGGCTTCCGGGGTGGCCATCGCCGGGTTGACCGCGCCGAGCTTCTGCGGGGTGAGGGTCTCCGGGACGCCGGCCGCCCACAGGCCCGCGGCGCGGACGCCGCTCGGGCCCAGTTCCTGGGCGAGGGAGCGGATGAGGGTGTCGATCGCCGCGTCCGCGGGGCAGGTGCCGCCCATCATCGGGCTGGTGTGGGACGAGCCGCTGTTGAGCGCCAGGATGACGCCCGAGCCCTGCGCCGCCATCCGCTTGCCCGCCGCGCGGGCGGTGACGAAGTTGGTCGTGAGGCCGCGCGTGACGCAGGAGACGTAGTCCGAGACGGACAGGTCGACCAGCGGGGTGCCCTGGACGTCGTTGCGGGTGATCAGGTTGATGCTCACGTCGAGGGAGCCCGCCTCCTCCGCCACGCGGGCCGCGTGCTCCTCCACCGCGTGCTCGTCCAGCGCGTCCACGACCGCCGCGTGGGCGGTGCCGCCGGACTCGTTGATGTCCCTCGCCACCAGTTCGACGTTGGCCGCGTGCCGGCCGGTGAGGTGGACGCGGGCGCCCTCGCGGGCGAAGGTACGGGCGACCGCGGCACCGATGGCGCCGCCGGCGCCGTAGACGATCGCGTTCTTCTCCTGCAGCAGCATGGTCTCTCCTGGCTGTCGTCATCGGGTGATGTCGGCCATTGAGACGCACGCGGGCCGCGGCAGTCATCGCTCCCCGCCCGGCGTCCGCGGCACGGTCCCCCGTGTTCGCCCGAATGCCCCCGCCCAGCAGGACTCCGGCGCCGTCGGGGTGAGGGGTGTGTGGCGGGGGGAGGGGTTCCCGGATCCCGGTCCACGATGCCAGGGCACACGGGCCCGGGCCCGTAGCCGCCGGGGCGCCCGCGCTCTGCCGTACGCCGGGAAGACGCCGCTGTTCAGAGCGTCATCGGCAGCCCGAAGGCCGTCAGCAGATGCGGCTCGAAGGTGGTGATCTCGGCGATCCGCCCTCCTTCGACCCTCAGCACCTCCAGCGTCTGCGCCCGGTACACGGTCGTGCCCGGCCGGCGCACGTAACCGGCGACCGCCGGGCGGCCGTTGGCGCGGGTCGGCACGTGCCGCCAGTCGCCGAAGAAGCCGGGCAGGGCCGGGTCGAGCGACTGGGAGACGAAGTCCACGATCGTCTGCCGCCCGACGAACCAGAACGGGTTCGGCGGCATCGTCAGTGTCGCGTCCTCCGTCAGCAGGGCCGCCATCGCCGCCATGTCGAGCCGCTCGGCCGCCTCCCGGTACCGGTCGACGGCGGCCAGCTCCTCCGGCGTCGGCGGCGTGAGGGGCGCCCACTCCGCGCGCTTCCCCGCGGGCAGGTGCGCGCGCAGCGCGGGCCGGGCGCGCTGCAGGGCGCTGTTGACGGCGGCGGTGCTCAGGTCCAGCAGCCGGGCGGTCTCCGCGGCGGGCAGGCCGACGACGTCGCGCAGCACGAGGGCCGCCCGCTGGCGGGGCGGCAGGTGCTGGAGTGCGGCGAGGAAGACCAGGTCGACGGTCTCGCGGGCGACGGCCTGGGCCTCCGGACCCGCGTCGGCCGCGGGCACGTCGGCCAGCAGCTCGTCGGGGTAGGGCTGGAGCCAGGTGATACGCGCGGGCGGCTCGGCGTCGCCGTGGGCCATGCCGGGCAGCCGCTCGTAGCGGGCGGGGGTGCGGGAGTGGCGGCGGAGGTGGTCGAGGCAGGTGTTGGTGGCGATGCGGTAGAGCCAGGCGCGCACGGCGGCACGGCCCTCGTAGGTCTCGCGGCGGCGCCACGCCTTGAGGAACGTCTCCTGTACGAGGTCCTCCGACTCGTCGTACGAGCCGGTCATCCGGTAGCAGTGGACCTGCAGTTCGCGGCGGTACGCCTCCATCAGGGCGGCGAAGTCCGCGTCGTCGGGGGCGCCGGAGCCCGGCTCCTCATGCGTCACGGGTAGCGGCGTGACGTTTTCGTGCGCTTCCTCGGGCGTCTCGCTCTCCACCGTCACGCTCTCCGGCGTGACGTTTTCCGGCGTGACGTTTTCCGGCGTGACGTCCTCCGCGGTCCCCGCCGCGTCCCTGGCCGTGCGCGCGATGCGCCGCAGCCGCCCCACCGACGACGATAGCTCCGTCACGTCCGCGTAGAACGTCTCCGGCGGCTGCGGCGTGAGCCGCCCGGCGCGCTCGGCGACGTCGGATATCAGCTCCCGCACGGACCCGGCCGCCCCGGGGACGCGGCGCGCGCGGTAGGCGCGCTGGCGGCAGGCGGCGGAGCAGTAGACGGACGTGCGGCCCCGGCGGCCGGCGCGCGCGGGCACGGGGCCGCCGCAGGCCGGGCACGTGGCGTCCGGTGCGGACACGGTTCCTCCCCTGGTCTGCGTCACCCGGTCGGTGCGTGACGCAATTCTGCCAGGGTCCGCCGACACCGAACCTGACGTCGGATTCCCGCCAGCGTCCGCGGCCCGCGGCGCGCAGCCTGGACGGCATGACGACGACATCGGAAGCCCCCGCCGCCTACCGCCCCGCCCCCATCCCCCCGGCCGTCCTCGCACAGCTCCGCGAAGCCGACGACGCCGGGCGCCCCGCCCGGACGGTGGCCGACGGTGAAGGCGGTGCGCCGCTGCGTTGCTGTCTGCGGCGGAGCCGGGCCGGGGAGCGGATCGCGCTCGTGTCGTACGCGCCCCTGCGCCGCTGGGCCGCCGCGGCCGGGGTGGATCCCGGGGCGTACGACGAGCAGGGCCCGGTCTTCGTGCACGCCGGGGAGTGTGCCGGGCCCGTGCCCGGCAGCGGCTATCCGTTCGCCGAGACCGCCGCCCTGCGGGCGTTCCGGCGCTACGACACGGGCGGCCGGATCGCCGGCGGCGCCGCGCTGCGGCTGCCGGAGGACCCGGCCGAGGCGGAGGCGGCGACCGCGCGGGCGCTGGCGGCGGCCTTCGCGGCGCCCGAGGTCGCGTTCGTGCACGTGCGGGCGGTGGAGTACGGCTGCTTCCTGTACGAGGTACGGCGCCCCTGAGCCGTCCGCGCGCGAGCGGCTCGCCGCGGGGCTAGCGTGAGAAGTGCGCACGAATCCGCGCAATACCCCCCAGCCTCAGAGGAGGCGACAGATCATGACCGTACGACCCGAAGGCGCACCCACCTGGGCGGACGCGACCTTCCCCGACCTCGAGGCCGCGAAGAGCTTCTACGCCGACGTCTTCGGCTGGACCTTCGAGGACGGGGGCGAGGCCTCCGGGCACTACACCCAGGCCATGGCGGAGAGCGGCGTCGCCGCCGGTCTCGCGCCGCCCATGCCGGGAGCGGAGGAGGCTCCCGCGGGCTGGACGCTCTACTTCGCCACGCCCGACGCCGATGCCACCGCCACGCACGTCGGCGAGCACGGCGGGCGGGTCCTCATGGGCCCGATGGAGGTCGGCCCGTACGGCACGATGGCCATCGCGGAGGATCCGGACGGCATCCGGTTCGGCCTGTGGGAGTCCGGCAGCCACGAGGGCTTCGCCGCGATCGGCGAGCCCGGCACCTTCTGCTGGGCCGAGGTCGACACCAACAACCCCGCCCACGCCGACGAGTTCTTCCCCGAGGTCTTCGGCTACCGGGTGCGCAAGATGCAGGACGACACCATGGACTACGCCGTGTGGAGCGTCGGCGACGGCGATCCGCTCATCGGCCGGGCGGAGATGAGCGGCAACGTCTTCCCGGCCGGCACGCCCCCGCACGTGGGCGTCTGCTTCGCGGTGAACGACTGCGACCGGGCCGTGGAGACGACGCGGCGGCGCGGCGGCAGCGTGACGTTCGGGCCGCAGGACTCGCCGTTCGGGCGGATGGCGACCCTTGAGGACCCGCAGGGTGCGTCGTTCACCGTGATCGACGTCGACCGCACGGTCGGTGACATGCCGGAATTCGCCTGACGCGGGGGGCAGCGGCCGGGGCCGGGTGCCGAGGCGCCGGGCCCCGGCCCACCGGGCGCGGCAGACATCGCGGGCCCGCGCGGGCACGCCAAAAGCGCCTGCTCCGGGGCACGGAGCAGGCGCCGGCGCGCGGCGGATATACCCGCCCGCGTCAGCTCTTCTTCTTCTCCGCCGCGACCACCAGTCCGGCGATCACCGCGAAGGCCACCAGCGGGGTGAGCACGAAGAGACCGAGGGTCTCCGCAACGCTCAGCCCGGGGCCCGGGTCGTCACCGTCGTCGCGGTTGAGCGCGGAGGCGGCGGGGGACGACATCAGCATGATCAGCGCCGTCCCGGCGGCGAGCGCGCCGGCGCGCAGAGTCTTCTTCCTGTCCACGCTCAAACCGTAGCGAACACCGCCGCCACCCGCGCGCCCGGGGTCGTCTAACGCGCTACGCGCTCCCCGCCGTGCTCAGATGCGCCGTCACCGGGAGCAGCCGCGGCTCGGCCCGCGCCTCCTCCACCCGTACCCGCAGCTCGTCCGCCGTCACCGGGGCGGCGAGCGGCAGGATCCGGTACGCGCCGATCGTCGTGCCCGCCGCGATCCGGCGCCACTGGCCCGTCGCCGGATCCCGCGCCTCCACCGCGAAGCGCTCGACGCGCTGGCCGTGCCGGATGTCCTCCGCGAGACGGACCCGGTCGAAGGTCTGCGGCCCGCGCCGGTCCAGCAGGTTCTCGCCGTACACCGCGCGCACCCGGTCGCCGAAGGCGCGCAGTTCGCGTACGTCCTCGGGGGCGATCCGGCCGTCGCGCGCGGGCGGCACGTTGAGCAGCAGCGGGGCGTTGCGGCCGACGCTCTGCTCGTACAGCGCGAAGAGTTCGTCCGCGGTCTTCGGCCGCTCCCCGGGGTGGTGGAACCAGCCGGGGCGGTTGGAGACGTCGGCCTCCGCCGGATACCACTGCAGGTACCGCACGCCGTCCGCCAGCAGCCGGGCGCGCGAGCCGATGTCGGCGTCGGTGGAGTCGTTGGGCAGCGCGCCGTGCGTGGACCGGGGGTCGACGGTGTGCGGGGTGACGCTCCACTCGGTCTCGCGGGCGACGCCGCGCTCGTTGCCGACCCAGCGGATGCCCTGCGGGCCCTGGAAGACGACGGTGTCGGGGGAGAGCGCGTGGATCAGCTCGTACCACTGCCGGTAGTCGTACTCCTGCGTGATGCCCGCGTCCCGCCACGGGTTGGCGCCGTCGAGCCACAGCTCGTCGATGGGGCCGTACTCGGTGAAGAGTTCGTAGACCTGGTTCAGGTAGTAGGCGTCGTAGTCGTTCGCGCGCACCGTGAACGTCGGCAGCCGCCCGGCCGCCACGTCGTCGGCGCGGTCGTCGCCCTCGGCGAGGGTGGGGATGGTGTGCGTGCGCACGGGGCTGCCGTTGCCGTAGCGGCCGTGGCCCGAGGGCGGGCCGCCGTCCGCGAGCGCGGTGCGCTCGACGCTCGTCAGCGGCTCGCCGGCCTCCTGCTTCTCCCGCAGGTCCGCGAGCCAGCCTGCGTGCCAGGCGTGCGGCAGTTCGGCGCCGTCAGACGGCGAGAGGTAGACGCCGACGCCGAGCCCGGCCCTGCGGGCTTCCTTGACGTACGTGCCGAGGAGGTCGCGGCTGTGCGGGCTGGCGGCCACGGAGTGGTCGGAGTAGCGCGTCGGGTAGAGGTTGAAGCCGTCGTGGTGCTTGGCGGTGAGCATGGCCATCTCGGCGCCCATCGCCCTGTACGTGCGCATCCACTGGGCGACGTCGACGCGCCCCGGGTCGAAGAGCGCCGGGTCCTCCGCGCCGGAGCCCCACTCGCGGCCGGTGAGGGTGTTCATGCCGAAGTGGGTGAAGGCGGTCACCTCGCGCCCCTGCCAGGCGAGCTGGCCGCGCGTGGGCACGATGTGGGCGGCCTTGGCGAGGATGCGCTCGGGGGTGTCGCAGTCCTCGACGGTCATCCGGGAGGCGGGCTCGATCGGCCGGGTGCACTCGTCGGCGGCGGCCGCGGGCTCGCCGGCCGCCGGCAGCAGGGCGGTCGCCGTGAGGGCGACGGCCGCGGCTCCGGTGCCGACGGAGCGGGCGGCTCTACGCACGGGGTGCCTCCTCGCTCGTACGGCCCGGTCCCCCGCCTCCGGACTCCGCGCCGCCGGACACTGCGCCGGACGCGTCACCGCCGGGCCGCGCGCCGGCCCGGCCGCCGAGTTCGCGCACCACCTCCGCCAGCAGCCGGTGCGTCCGCGGCGCGTCGGCCAGTTCCTCCAGGAGGACCGTGCGGCCGTCCGGATCGGCGACCGGCAGCCGCCAGCCCGGGTACGCCGCCCCCGCGCCCGGCACGTGCTGCGGGCGCCGGTCGCCGACCGCGTCGGGCAGCCAGACGGCGACGAGCCGGGCGGGGGTGCGGGCGAGGAAGCGGTACAGGCCGGTGATGACGGACGCCTCGTCGGCCCGGCCGCCGGGCAGCAGCCGCAGCCGGTCGAGCAGGTCGAGCCAGGCGCCGACCTCCACCGCGTCGGCGGCGCGGGCGGCGGGCAGCGGCCCTTCGACGAGGCCGAGTTCGTGGCGGAGCGTCAGGTGCGCGCCGCTGAGCCGGGCGGCGGTGGGCGGCAGGCCGTGCCCGGTGACGGAGGCGAGCGCGTCGGCCCGCCAGCGCTCCGGCGGCCGCGGGCACGGCACGCCGCCGGGAGTCTCCGGCGCCGGTTCACGCTGGGTCCACAGCGCCGAGGTGCCCAGCACGCCGCGCGCCGCCAGCGCGTCCCGTACCGCGGGCTCCGCCGGGTCCTCCTGGTCGTCTCCGATCACGGGCGTACCCGCCCGGTGCGCCTCCAGCGCCAGCACGCCGAGCATCGCCTCCGCGTCGTACGAGACGTACGTGCCCTCCGCCGGCGGCCGGCCGGCCGGCACCCACCACTGCCGGAACAGCCCGCCCACGTGTCCGACGCGCAGCGCCCCGGCCCGCCGCAGCGCGGCGCGCAGCACCGAGCGGTACGGGCCGTAGCCCGCCGCGGCCAGCCGGTCGGGCCGCCACACCGGCACGCCCCGGTCGGTGCCGCGGGCGTCGCCGTCGCGCGGTGCGGTGCCCGCGGTGCAGCCGGCGGCGAGGACGGACTGCTCCGCCCACGCGTCGGCGCCCGAGGGGTGCACGCCGGCCACCAGGTCGTGGATGACGCCGACGGCCATGCCCGCGTCCCGGGCGATCCGCTGGGCCCGCCAGAGCTGGTTGTCGGTGAGCCAGGCGAGCCGGCAGTGGAAGTCGATGCGGTCGAGCAGGTCGTGCCGGGCGCGGGTGGTGGCGTTGGAGCGCGGGTCGGAGAGGCCGCCGGGCCAGGAGCGCCAGTCGGGGCCGTGGATCTCGGCCAGCGCGCACCAGGCGGCGTAGTCGTCGAGGGGCTGGCCCTGTTCGGCGAGGAAGTGGTGGTACGCGACGCGGCGGCCGGGCGTCAGCTCGACGCGCAGCAGCAGCTCCAGCGCGGCGCGCTTGAGCCGCCACACCTCGTCGCGGTCGACGAGCCCGCCCTTGGCGCGCACCTGGTCGCGCAACGCGGCGGCGCGGCCGGCCAGTTCGGCGGCCTGGGCGCGGTCGTCGGGGGCGAGGTAGCGGTACTCGGGTATGTCCTCGATCCGCAGGTGCACGGGGTCGGTGAAGCGACGGGAGGACGGCAGGTACGGGGACGGGTCCGCCGGCCGGCCCGCGGTGCCGGGGACCGCGGCGTGCAACGGGCCCAGCTGCACGAAGTCCAGGCCGTGGGTGCGCGCCGACCAGGCGGCCAGCTCCGCCAGGTCGCCGAGGTCGCCCATGCCCCAGGAGCGGGTCGACAGCAGCGCGGGCAGCGGGAGCGCGAGCCCGGCGCCGCGCCTGGCCGGCTGCGGCACGCGCGCGGGGGCGGCGATGACGCTGGCCTTGCCGGTGCGCCCGTCGGGGGCGGTGGCGGTGAGGGTGTGCACGCCGGGCGGGAGCGGGGCGCGCGGGTCGAGTTCCGCGCCGTCCTCGCCGGCCAGGGCGGTCGCGGTGCCGGGCGGCAGCGGCCCGGGGTCCAGGACGGTGCCCGCGCGCGGCACGAGGGTCGCGGGCAGGAGGCGGTCCCGTTCGGCCGCTTCGTACGCCGCGAGCGACGCGGCGACGGCGGCGGGCCCGGCGGCGTCCACGCCGAGCGCGGCGAGGACGGCGACGAGGGTGCCCTCGGGGACTTGGACGGCACGGCCGGGCGTACGTGCGTACGAGACCGCGACTCCGTGCAGCGCAGCTAACCGCGCCAGAGACATGCCACCCCCAGGTGGTATGCGACGTCATCGGCTCCGGCGCCACCCGCCTACCAGGTCGCGGGCCCCGGAGGGTCGCCGCCGGGGTGAACCGGAAGGCTGATCGTACTGCGGCAGCCGCGCGCCGTCAGCAGGCCGTCACGTGAAGTGAACGGGCGGCAGCGGCTCGCTGATGAGGTTGTCCTCGGCGGCGAGCGGCGGCTCGCTGGTCAGGGGAGTGCCCGCGGCCAGCGGGGGCTCGCTGGTCAGCGGCAGCTCGGCGCAGGAGCAGGAGCCCGCCAGGCCGTAGTCGGGGTCGGCGCCCTCGACGGGTTTGAGGTGGTGGTCGTGGCTGACTTCGAACGGAGCGGGAGCGGTCACCGCGGATCCTCCTCGGTCGGCGGCTGGTCACGTCCGCCGCTACCCGATCAAGGGCCCGGCAGTCGTGGCGACACGCGTTCGTGCCATACGTCACAGTACCCGGAACGGGCGAATTCACTGTAGGGGGGCCTGTAGAACGCAAGAGCTGGGGCGCGTGCACCCTCCCGGCCCGCTTTTTCCGCCGGGGCGGGCGGGACGGAAGACGGCCGCGCGCGGGACCGCGCCCCCGGCCGCGCACCGGGCCGTGCGACAGGCGGAGCGCCTGCCCCGCCGCGGCGGACCCGCACACCGGCTCCCGCGCAGGCCGGGGGTGCCGCGGCGGTGCGGCGCGGGTACCCTCGCTCGCCCGTCCGGCGGATCGGGGCCGACCGGCGCGTTGACAGCGGCGGCATCGCGGTGGTGGGCTCTCGCCTGCGCCCCGCGAGGGCACGGGCGGTGCGGGACTGGTGTACGGCACACGTACGCGCATCCTTAACCGCCGTGAAACGCACGGGCGATGAGCAGTCGACAGCGTCGGCGTACGGTCGCGAAGACGGCCGGCAGCCGGATGCGGACCGGAAACGGACGGAGGGCGGGCGGAGTTGGGCGGAGCTGTCAGACGGCGAGTGGCCACGGCGACGGCGCTGTCCGCCGCCGTGATCGGCGGGCTGCTCGGCGGCCGCGCGCCGGAGGCCGCCGCCCAGCCGCAGCAGCCGGACGCCGGCGGCACGGAGTCGGCCGAGACGCCCGCCGCGGAGGAGGCGCTGCGCGACGCGGTGTGGCCGCGCCCGCAGCAGCTGCGCGCCCGCGCCGGCGAGGTGCACGCGGGCGGGCAGGCGGTGCTCGTCACCCCCGAGGACGCGGACTCCCGGGCGCTCGCGGAGCTGCACGAGGTGCTGCGGGCGGTCGGCGTACGGGAGTTCACGCAGGTACGCCCCGGCGCCGCACTGCCCGCGACCGGGCTCGTGGTCTACGCCGACCAGTCGCCGGCCGGCGCCGCGGGCGTCGCGGGCCCCGCGCCGCGCCGCTCCCCCGCCGACGCCGCGCTGCGCGCCCTCGGCGCGGGCGAGCAGGCAGACCTTCCGGCCGGCGGCTACCGGCTGGCCGCCGGGCAGCACGAGGGCCGCGACATCGTCGCGCTGGCCGGGACCGACGCCGAGGGCCTCTTCCACGGCGTGCAGACGCTGCGTGAACTGGCGCGCGCGGCGCGTACGGAGAACACGCTGCCCGCCGTGTCCGTACGCGACTGGCCGGGCACCGCCGTGCGCGGCATCGCGGAGAACCACTACGGCCGCCCCTGGAGCCACGAACAGCGCCTGGCGCAGCTCGACTTCATGGGCCGCACGAAGCTCAACCGCTACCTCTACTCCCCCGGCGACGACCAGTACCGCCAGGCCGGCTGGCGCGAGGCGTACCCGGCAGAGCAGCGCGCCCGGTTCCGCGAGCTGGCCGAGCGGGCCCGCGCCAACCACGTGACGCTCGCCTGGGCGGTGGCGCCCGGCCAGGACTTCTGCTTCTCCTCGGCGCGTGACCGCAAGGACCTGCTCGCCAAGGCGGACGCGATGTGGGCGCTGGGCGTACGGGCCTTCCAGCTCCAGTTCCACGACGTCAGCTACAGCGAGTGGGCCTGCGGCGAGGACGCCGACGAGTACGGCTCAGGACCCGAGGCCGCCGCCCGCGCGCAGGCCGAGACCGCCAACGCGCTGGCCGCGCACCTCTCCCGGCGGCACCCGTACGCGGCGCCGCTGTCGCTGCTGCCGACCGAGTACTACCAGGACGGCACCACCGACTACCGCTCGGCGCTCGCCGGCGAGCTGGACGAGCGGGTCGAGGTCGCCTGGTCCGGCGTCGGCGCGGTGCCCAGGGAGATCAGCGGCGGCCAACTGCGCGACAACCAGGCCGCGTTCGGCGGCCACCCGCTGGTCACGCAGGACAACTACCCCGTCAACGACTACGCCCGCGACCGCATCTTCCTCGGCCCGTACGACGGCCGCGACCCGGCGGTCGCCGCCGGCTCCGCGGGCGTGCTGGCCGGTGCGATGGAGCAGCCCGCCGCCTCCCGGGTGCCGCTCTTCACGGTCGCGGACTACGCCTGGAACCCGCGCGCGTACGACCCGGACGCCTCCTGGCGGGCCGCCGTGCGCGACCTCGCCGCGGACGCCCCGGACCCGGAGAAGGCGGGTGCCGCGCTCGCCGCGCTGGCCGGGAACTCGGCGTCTTCGGAGCTGGGCGCCAGGGAGTCGGCGTATCTGCGGCCGCTGATCGCGGACTTCTGGCGCGAGCGGGAGAGCGCGGCGGGCGGCAGGCGGGACGGGGAGAAGGCGGCGGCGCGGCTGCGGGAGGCGTTCACCGTGATGCGCCGCGCGCCGGAGGACCTCGCACCGCTGGCGGACGGCACGTTCGGCGACGAGGTGCGGCCGTGGCTGACGCAGTTGGCGCGGTACGGCGCGGCCGGCGAGCGGGCGGTGGACATGGTCACCGCCCAGGCCGCGGGCCGCAACGAGGAGGCGTGGCAGGCGCGGCTGGAGCTCCAGCGCCTGGCCGGCGACGCAGTCCCCCACAGCGCGCCAGGGCGCGCGTGGGCGGTACCCCCAGGCGGCGGGGTGGTGGGCGCGGGGGTGCTCGACGCCTTCCTCAGCCGGGCGCTGACGGACTCGGACTCCTGGCTGGGCGCGGGCGGCGGCGCCGGGGCGGCCGTCTCGGGCGGCGCGGAGCCGCTGGAGGGCTCGTCGGTGGCGGCGGCGGCCGACGGCAAGCCGGCCACGGCGTACGAGGCCGCCCGGCCGCCGTCGCCCGGCACGCACGAGGCGCTGGTGGTGGAGTTCGACCGGCGGCCGCTGCGCGCGGTGACGGTGCTGACCCAGCCCGGCACGGGCACCCGCGCCGAGGTGCAGATCCGGGTACGCGACGGCGGCGGGACCGCCTGGCGCCCGGTGGGCGAACTCGACGGCGGCGGCTGGACGGAGCTGCCCGCCGAGCGCGCCGATGCCGACGCCGTACGGTTCGTGTGGGCCGCCGACACCACGGCGCCCGTGGTGCACGAGGTGGTGCCGTGGTCCGCGGCGGAGCCCGGCGCCCGGCTGTCGCTCTCCCGCGACGAGGCGGACGTGACGATCGGCGGCGATCCGGTGGTCGTGGACGCGGAGTTGTCCGCGCGGCGCCCCGGCGACGCGGGCGGCACGGTGACGGCGAAGGCGCCGGAAGGGCTGAAGGCGCGGGCCCCCGGCGAGGTGCGGATAGCCCGCGGCACGACGGCCAGGGCCCCGGTCGAGATCCGGGCGACGGAGGACGTGCCGCCGGGCACGTACGAGATCCCGGTGAAGCTGGAGGACGGCGGCGCCGCCCAGGTCCGTACCGTCACCGTGCACGCCTACCCCGCGGTGGGCGGCCCCGACCTGGCCCGGGACGGCCGCGCGTCGTCGTCGGCGGACGAGACGCCGGACTTCCCGGCGGCGGCGGTGGCGGACGGCGACCCGGAGACGCGGTGGTCGTCGCCGGCCGAGGACGGCGCCTGGGTGCAGATGCGGCTCGCGAAGCCGGTGCGGGTCGGCGAGGTGGCGCTGCACTGGGAGAGCGCGTACGCGAAGCGCTACCGCGTGCAGGTCTCCGCCGACGGCCGCCGCTGGCGCACGGCGGCGGCGGTGAACGACGGCGGTGGCGGCCGCGAGTCGGTCCGGATGGACGAGCGCGAGGTGCGCTACGTCCGCGTCCAGGGCGTGGAGCGCGCGACGGAGTTCGGCTACTCGCTCTACGCCCTGGAGGTACGGGCCGTCCGCGACTGACCGCGGGGCGGGGCCGCCCGGCGCTCAGCCGTAGTGCGCGCGGGTGCGGGACCCGGCTCCCTCCGGAGCGTCCGTGCGGTCCAGGCCCAGGAGCGCCGCGCCCAGCACCGGCGGGGCCGTGACCACCCGGGGGACCGCCTTCGGGGCGCGGGCCGTGAGCCCGGCGCGTATCCGGTCGTCCAACTGCGCGTGGCCCGCGGCCAGGACGCTGCCGCCGAGCACCACCGGCACCTCCTCGTCCAGCAGGCCGAGCCGTTCCAGCGCCACCGCCGCCAGCGCCACCACCTCGTCCGCCTGCCGGTCGACGATGGACCGCGCCACCGGGTCGCCCGCCGCCGCCACCGCGAAGAGCAGCGGCGCCAGCCGCTGGGTGCGCGCCACCGGGACCCGGCCCAGGTGGACGCCCTCGATCAGCTCGTACATCGTGCCGAGGCCGAAGTGCTCCGGCACCGCCGTCGCCAGGGCGGTCGGCTCGCCGCGGCCGTCCTCGGCCCGCGCCGCGTACCAGACCGCCTCCGCCGCGAGCCCCGCGCCGCCGCCCCAGTCGCCCGACAGCTTGCCGAGGGCGAGGAACCGGTGGGTGCGGCCGTCGGGCAGCAGCCCGGCGCAGTTGATGCCGGCGCCGCAGACGACGGCGACGCCGCGCGGCTGCGCGCCCGGCGGCAGGCCGGCCCGCAGCACGGCGAACGTGTCGTTGTGGACGGCGACCGTACGGCCCCAGCCGCGCGCCTCCAGTTCCGCGCGGACGGTGCGTTCCTCCACGGGCAGGTCGACGTTGGCCAGGCACGCGGACACATGCGCGGCGACGGCACCGCCGGAGCCGTCGCCCCCCGCCTGCCGTACCGCCCCGGCCACCGCCTCCGCCAGCACGTCGACCGCGGCCGCCGCCCCGGCCACCGGCGGCCGGAAGCCGCCGCTGCGCCCCTGGCCCAGCACCGTGCCGTCCGCCGCGACCAGCGCCGCGTCCGTCTTGCTGTTCCCGGCGTCGATCGCCAGCACGGCGACCGGGCTCACGCCCACGGCAGATACTCCCGGTTGTGCGCGATCAGCGCGTCCGTCAGCTTCTCGGCCCGGTCGTACTGGCCGACCAGCGGGTGCGCGAGGAGCGCGCGGAAGACGCGCTCGCGCCCGCCCGCCAGCGCCGCCTCCAGCGCGAGGCGCTCGTACGCGGTGGTGTGCGCGACGAGGCCGGCGAAGAGCGGGTCCAGCTCCGGGACCGGCAGCGGCCTGGCCCCCTCGGCGGTGACCTCGGCCTGCACCTCGACGACCGCGTCGTCGGGGAGGAACGGCAGGGTGCCGCGGTTGAGGGTGTTGACGACCTGCACCGCGCCCGCCGCCCCGCCCAGCAGCGACGCGGCGAGTGCGACGGCGGCCTCGGAGTAGTACGCGCCGCCGCGCTTCGACAGCAGCTCCGGCTTGGTGTCGAGCGCCGGGTCGGCGTACATCCGCAGCAGCTCGGCCTCCATCCCGGCGACCTGCGCGCCCCGCGAGGGACCCTCGCGCTGTTCGCGTACGACCTGGTCGTGGGCGTAGTAGTAGCGCAGGTAGTACGAGGGCACGACGCCGAGCCGGCTCAGCAGGTCCGGCGGCAGCCGCAGCTCCCCGGCGATCCGGGCGCCGTGCTCGCCGATCAGCTTCGGCGTCACGTCGACGCCGCCGGGGCCGCCGAGGCGTACGGCCAGCTCCCAGGTGAGGTGGTTGAGGCCGACGTGCTCCAGGTGGACGTCCGCGGGCGGGGCATTCAGGAGTCGCGCGAACGTCCGCTGGAGGTGGATGGCGACGTTGCACAGGCCCACGGCGCGGTGCCCGGCCTGCAGCAGCGCGCGGGTGACGATGCCGACGGGGTTGGTGAAGTCGATGATCCAGGCGTCGGGGGCGGCCTTGCGGACCCGTTCGGCGATGTCGAGCACCACGGGCACGGTGCGCAGCGCCTTGGCGAGCCCGCCCGCGCCGGTCGTCTCCTGCCCGACGCAGCCGCAGTCCAGCGGCCACGTCTCGTCCTGCTGCCGCGCCGCCTGCCCGCCGACGCGCAGTTGGACGAGCACGGCGTCCGCGCCCTGGACGCCCTCCTCCAGCCGGGCGGTGGTGACGACCCGCCCGTCGTGGCCCTGCCGGGCGAACATCCGCCGCGCCAGGGCACCGATCAGGTCCAGCCGCTCGGCGGCGGGGTCGATGAGGACCAGCTCGTCGACGGGCAGCGTCTCGCGCAGCCGCGCGAAGCCGTCGACCAGCTCGGGCGTGTAGGTCGAGCCGCCGCCTACCACTGCGAGTTTCAACCTTTGACTCCTGTCAGGGTGACGCCCTCGATGAAGGCTTTCTGGGCGAAGAAGAACACCACGATCACCGGGGCCATGACCAGGACCGTGGCCGCCATGGTGAGGTTCCAGTCGGTCTGGTGGGCGCCCTTGAAGGACTCGAGGCCGTAGCTCAGCGTCCACCAGCCCGGGTTCTCCGAGGCGTAGATCTGCGGCCCGAAGTAGTCGTTCCAGCAGTAGAAGAAGTGGAAGAGGGCGACGGCGGCGATGGCGGGCTTGGCCATCGGCACCACGATGCGCAGCAGGATGCGCAGTTCGCCGCAGCCGTCGATGCGCGCGGCCTCGGTGTACTCGCGCGGGATGGTCAGCAGGAACTGGCGCAGCAGGAAGACGCTGAAGGGGTTGGCGAAGGCGAAGGGGATGATCAGCGGCCACAGCGTCCCGGTCATGTCCATCTGCCGGGACCAGAAGAGGTACATGGGCACGATGACGACCTGCGGGGGCAGCATCATCGCCGCGATGACCATCATCATCGCCAGGTTCCGGCCGCGGAAGCGGAACGTGGCCAGCGCGTACGCCACCGGGAGGCTGGAGCCGACCGCGAGCACGGTGCCCAGGCCCGCGTAGAGGAGTGTGTTGCGCCACCAGGTGAGGAAGCCCGGGGTCTCCCACACGGTGCCGAAGTTGCCCCACTCCCAGGTGCGCGGCCACAGCGCCCGGGTGAGCGCCTGGTCGTCGCTCATCACGGCGGTGAGGAAGACGAAGACGAAGGGCAGCACGAAGAAGAGCGCGGCGGCGATCGCCAGGGCGTGCACCGCGACCCGGTTCAGCAGCTCCCTGCGGCGCGCCCGCGCGTTCGTCGCGGGACCGCGCCGCGGGCGCCGGCCCCGGGCCGCGGGGCGCGCCGCCGCCGGCCGCTTCTGCCCGACCGGATGTACCGCGGCCATCAGTCGTCCTCCTTCAGGAAGCCGCTGCCGCGGCGCATGAGCACGTACGTGAAGGCCATCGCGAGGACGAAGAGCACGAGGGCGACGACGCACGCGGCGCCCGTGTCGAACCGCTGGAAGCCCAGGTGGTAGACGCTCTGCGGGACGGTGAGGGTCGACTTCTCCGGGTAGCCGGGCTCGAAGTGCTGTCCGGAGCCGCCGATGACGCCGCTGGCGACCTTCGCGGCCACGATGGGCTCGGTGTAGTACTGCATCGTGGCGATCACGCCGGTGACGACGGCGAAGAGCACGACGGGCCGGATGTTCGGCAGGGTGACGTACCGGAAGCGGGACCAGGCGCCGGCGCCGTCCAGCTCGGCGGCCTCGTACTGCTCCTTGGGCACGTCCAGCAGGGACGCCATGAAGATGACCATGAGGTCGCCGACGCACCACAGCGCGAGGACCGTGAGCGCCGGTTTGGACCACTGCGCGTCGTTGAACCAGCCCGGCTCGCCCAGGCCGAGGCGGCCGAGGACGGTGTTGACCGGCCCGGTGCCGGGGTTCATCAGGAAGACGAACGACATGGTGGCGGCGACCGGCGGCGCCAGGTACGGCAGGTAGAAAAGGGTGCGGAAGACGCCCGCGCCCGTCTTGATCCTGGTGATGAGCAGGCCGATGCCGAGACCGAAGACCGTGCGCAGGGTGACCATCACGGCCACCAGCCACAGGGTGTTGGCCAGGGCGGGCCAGAAGAAGGGGTAGTCGAACAGGACGTAGCGCCAGTTCTTCAGCCCCACCCAGACGGGGTCGGTGAACCCGTCGTACTTCATGAAGGAGAAGTAGACGGTCGCGCCGAGGGGGTAGGCGAAGAAGACGCCGAAGCCGACGAGCCAGGGCGAGAGGAACCCGAGGGTGCGCAGCGCCGCGCGGCGGCGCCGCGCACCCAGGGTGTGGACGGCGGCCATCAGCCGGCCTGCGCGTTGTCCTTGTCGATCTGCTCGTCGGCCTGCTCCAGCAGGGACCGCAGATCGTCCTCCTCGCCCTTCTCGTACTTCAGCCCGTAGTCCTGGAGCGTGAGCAGGAAGGCGCCGCCGTTCTTCGAGGGCGGGGCGTGGCTGGACCCGGGGTGCTGGGCGATGTCGACGAACGTGCGGTAGACCGGGTCGTCGTTGAGCTTCGGGGACTTCAGCCCCGCGAGCGTGGAGGGCACGTTGTGGATGGCGTTGGCGAAGTCCACGACGGCGTCGGTGTCCGTGGTCAGGTACTTCACCAGCTCCCAGGCGGCGTTCTTCTTCTCGCTGGTGGTGGCGATGCCGGTGATGGTGCCGGAGAGGTAGCCCTTGCCGTACGAGTCCGCCTGGTCGTCGGGGACGGGGAAGGGGGCCGCGCCTATCTCGAAGCCGACGCCGGCGTCGGCGGCCATCTTGCCGCGCCACTCGCCGTCCATCTGCATGGCGACCTGGCCGGTGTGGAACGGGTGCTTGGGGCCCCACTCGTCACCGAAGGTGTTGCGGTACTTGCGCAGCTTCCCGAAGCCGCCGAGGGCGTCGACCATGCCCTTCTGCCACTCGAACAGCTCGGCCATCCTCGGGTCGGCGGCGGCGTTGGACTTGCCCTCGTCGTCGAAGTAGGTGAGGCCGAACTGCCCGCCGTAGTGCTCGACGGTGGTCTCGTAGCCCTGGAAGTTGGGCATGAAGCCGAGCTGCTCGTAGCCGTCGCCGTCGGGCTTGGTGAGCTTCTTGGCGACCTCCTCCAGCTCGGAGAGGGTCTTCGGCGGGGCGTCGATGCCGGCTTCCGCGAAGGCGTCCTTGTTGTAGTAGAGGCCGTAGGCGTCGCCGAGGAGGGGCAGCGCGCAGCGCTTCCCCTCGTACTGGGTGTACTCCAGCATCGGCGCCGGGAAGGTCTCCTCCGGGCTGATGCCGGACTTCTTCAGGAACGGGTCGAGGTCGGCGAGGACGTGGGAGGAGCAGAAGCGGCCGACGTTGTCGGTGGTGAACGAGGAGACCACGTCGGGGCCGTTGGAGCCGCCGGCGCGCAGGCCCTGGTTGAGCTTGTCGTCGTTGACGCCCTTCACGGACTTCACCGTGATGTTCGGGAACTTCTCCTCGAAGGCGTCGATGTTGGCCTCGATCGCCTCGACCTCGGACGGCGCGCTCCAGCCGTGCCAGAAGGTGAGCGTGACGTCGGCGTCGGGGTCGTCGTTCGCGGCGCCCGAGTCGTTGCCGCCGGTGCAGGCGGCGGCGAAGAGGGAGAGCGCCGCCGCGGCGGCGACCGCGGCGACGGCGCGGCCACGTGGGCGGGTTGTGGGCATGGTCGTCGTACCTCCTGGCGGATGCAGGGGAATCGGGTGGGTGCTGCGGGCCGGGCAGGGGGGTGGGGCGGGTGGGACCGGCGTACGGAGAGAGGGGCCGGGCGGGTGTCAGCGGGCGGTGGTGTCGAAGACCTCGTCGCGGGTGGTGGCGAGCGCGCTCTCCAGCGCGCCGGTGAGGACCGGGTGCCGCTCGACCTCGCCGGTCACCAGGCGCGGCCGGGGCGCGGCCAGGTCGGCCAGCTCGGACTGGACGAGGGCCCGCAGCCGGTCGCCGCCGGCGGTCAGCACGGCGCCGGAGAGCACGATGAGCTGCGGGTCGAGGACGGCGACGACGGAGGCGAGGCCGACGGCCAGGCGCTCGGCGTAGCGGTCGAGCAGTTCGGCGTGGCCGGGTTCCTCCGGTTCGGCGGCGGCGCGGGCGACGAGGTCCGCGGCGACCTCGGCGTAGTGCCCGCGGCCGGGGGTGAGGCCCAGTTCGCGGGCGAGCGGGGCGAGCGCCTGGGCGCCGGCCAGCTCCTGGAAGCCGCCGCTGTTGGCGCGGGTGACCTGGCGGACGAGGGTGGCGCCGGGCACCGGCAGGAAGCCGACCTCGCCGGCGCCGCCGGTGCCGCCGCGGTGCAGCCGGCCGCCGATGACGACGGCGGCGCCGAGGCCCTCCTCGTTCCAGAGCAGGACGAAGTCGTCGTGGCCGCGGGCGGCACCGCGGCGCTGCTCGGCGACGGCGGCGAGGTTCACGTCGTTGTCGCAGGCGAGCGGCATGGGCAGGGCGGCGGCCAGCTCCTCCAGCAGCGTCGGGGAGTGCCAGCCGGGCAGGTGGGAGGCGTAGCGCAGGCGGCCGGTGCCGGGGTCGAAGGCGCCGGGGGTGCCGATGACGGCGCGGTGCAGTTCCGCGCGGGTGAGCCCGGCGTCCTTGGCGGCGCCGTCGACGGCGCGGACGACGCGGCGCACGGTCCCCTCCGCGGCGCCGCCGCCGGTGCGCTTGGCGGTGGCCAGCTCGTACGAGCCGACCGTGCGCCCGGTGACGTCGGCGACGGCCGCGCGGATCCGGGCGGCGGTGACGTCGAGCCCGACGACGTGGGCGACGGCGGGGTTGAGGGCGTAGAGCTGGGCGTTGGGTCCCGGGCTGCCCTCGCTGGTGCCGGTGGCGAGGACCAGCCCGGCCGCCTCCAGACGGGCCAGCAACTGCGAGGCGGTCGGCTTGGAGAGGCCGGTGAGCTTGCCGAGCCGGGTGCGCGAGAGCGTGCCGTGCTCCAGCAGCAGCTCCAGCGCGGCGCGGTCGTTCATCGCGCGCAGCGTCCCCGGGCCACCGGCCATGGGCGTCACCTCTCCCCGGTCCGGACGGGTGCCGTACCGCTCGCCGCTCCGAATGGTTAGGAAACTTTCCTATCGGAGTGCGGTGAAAGTAATGCCGCGGAAGAAGCGCGTCAAGAGTACGGGCGAAAAGCGCGCCGGGCCGCCCGCGGCGGCCCGGGGGCCGGGACTACTCCCCGCCGCCACCGCCGCCCGACGGCGCCTGCTGCACCACCGCCACCTGCTCCGCCCGGGGCGGCACGATCGCGCCCGGCGGTACGTCCGACATGACGACCCCGGCCGCGAGCAGCGCCTCCCGGATCCGCCAGCGCAGCTCGCGCTCGACCCCGACGGACTTCCCCGGCATCGTCCTGACCTGCACCTGGATGACGGCCGTGCCCTGCGCGACGGCGGTGAGGCCCAGCACGTCGACCTCGCCCCACAACTGCTCGCTCCACGGCTCGGTGACGCCGAACTCCTCGCCGGCGGCGGCGATCACGTCGCGCACCCGGTCCAGGTCCTCGGCGGCGGCCACCGGCACGTCGACGACGGCCGTCGCCCAGCCCTGGCTGAGGTTGCCGATCCGCTTGACCTCGCCGTTGCGCATGTACCAGATCGCCCCGTTGTCGCCGCGCAGCTTGGTCACGCGCAGCCCGACCTCGACCACCTCGCCGGTGACCTCGCCGACGTCGATGGTGTCCCCGACCCCGTACTGGTCCTCGATGAGCATGAAGACGCCGGAGAGGAAGTCCATCACCAGGTTGCGGGCGCCGAAGCCGAGCGCGACGCCCGCGACGCCGGCGCTGGCCAGCAGCGGCGCCAGGTCGATCTTGAGGGCGGAGAGCACGGTCAGGGCGGCTGTGCCGAGAATCACGAAGGAGGCGCTGCTGCGCAGGATGGAACCGAGCGCTTCGGACCGCTGTCTGCGTCTCTCGTGGTTGACGAGGAGCCCGCCGAGGGCGGTGCCGTCCACGGCGTCCGCGGTGCGCGTCATCCGCGTTATCAGCTTGGTGATCATGCGCTGGACCACGCGCCGCAGCACGTACGCGATCACGACGACGAGCAGGATCCGCAGGCCCACGCCCAGCCAGGAGGCCCAGTTCTCCTGGATCCACCCGGCCGTCTCCTCCGCGCTCTTGCGCGAGTCCTCAAGCGGCGTCGGGGAGGGGCTCTCGGCAGCCGGGCGAGCGGTGGCGAACACGGCGTGGAACCTTCCGTTCAGGGGCGGACGCCCTCACCCTACCCGCCGCTCCGGCCTGCTCCTTTAGCGTCGCTTTACCGTCGCGGGACCGTCCGGCGGCCGCCGTGGGGCCCCTCGGCGGCGACCGTGTTGCGGTCCGGTTACCGCCCGGTGGGAGCAGGCGTAGGGCGGGCCGGATGGGGGGATCAACATCACGGGGACGGCCGCGGAACCTTGCCGGGCGGTTGGCCCGTTTACCTGATCGTGGTGGCGCGGAGGCGGGGGTGCAGGACACACTGTTGACCAGATCGTCCCGGCGCGAGCCACGCGCCGCCGGCGTACAAGGAGGCACCGTGCCGCACGTCCTCGTCCTCAATGCTTCCTACGAGCCGCTCGGCGTCGTGCCACTGCGCCGCGCGCTCGTGCTGGTGCTGAACGGCAAAGCGGTCAGCCTGGAGGAATCGGGTGCCTTCCTGCACAGCGCCACGCGGGTGATAGCGGCGCCAAGCGTCGTGCGCCTGCAGAGGTTCGTACGGGTCCCCGTGAGGGGGCCCGTTCCGCTCACACGCCGGGCGCTCTTCGCCCGCGACGGCGGGCGCTGCGCATACTGCGGCGGGGTGGCCACCAGCGTCGACCATGTGATCCCGCGCAGCCGCGGCGGCCAGCACCGCTGGGACAACGTCGTGGCGGCCTGCCGCCGCTGCAACCACGTGAAGGCCGACCGGGCGATCCACGAGCTGGGCTGGCGGTTGCGCCACCAGCCCGCGCCGCCGTCCGGACTGGCCTGGCGGATCATCGGGACAGGGCACAGGGACCCGCGCTGGCTGCCCTACCTGCAGCCATACGGCGCGGACGAGGCCCTGGCCCGGATCGACGGCATCTCTGCCTAGAACCGGGCCTTTGTTATGACCGCGGCGACCCCCGCCGCGGCCCCGGCACCCCGGCACTCCCCCCGGGGCGCACAAGCCGGTCGGAACAGGAACCGAACGGATGCGCTGCGCGTGAAGAAGGGCAGGATGGGCCCCGACGCCCGCTCGCGCAGCGCGCTACGGTACCGATCCGAACAAGATCCCGGGGATCGCGGTGTGACGGCCTGAGCGGGCCGCCATACTTGCCGACGTGCCCGGGGTGGACTGGACCCGCCCACGCAACCGGGCGAACAGCCAGCGACCCAGGGGGAGGTCACGTGACGTACCCGCCGCCGGCCGGCAGCGCCGCGCCGCCGGAGCATCGGACCGCGCCAGCGTTTCCCGCGCAGGCCGGCCCCGACGGCCCACTCGTACCGCAGCCGGGCTCCCCCGCGGGCGGCTCCGCCGCACCGCCGCCGCCCGCCGTGCCGCCGGGGCGGCGCTCCGCGTTCGCCGAGGGCGTCGACCGGCTGCGCGCCGCCGCCACCACCGAGCCGGGCCGGCTGCGGATCATCGGGGCCGTACTGGCGGCGCTGGTCGTGCTCTTCGGGGCGCTCACCGCCTGGCAGGTGTCCGACCGTGCCGCCGCGGCCGACGACGTCATCAACCGCAGTCAGCCGCTGAGCGCCGACGCCGCCGACATCTACCGCTCGCTGGCCGGCGCCAACACCACGGCGGCCACCGGCTTCCTGGAGGGCGGGCAGGAGCCGCCCAAGGTGCGCGAGCGGTACGACGCGGACATCCAGCAGGCTTCCCGGCTGCTGGTGAAGGCCGCGGCCAACTCCCAGGGCGCCGCGGAGTCACAGAAGCAGATCGAGAAGCTGAACCAGGCGCTGCCGGTCTACACCTCGCTGGTCGAGACCGCCCGCGCCAACAACCGCCAGGGCCTGCCCCTCGGCGGCGCGTACCTGCGCTACGCGGACGAGCAGATGCGCGAGACGCTGCTGCCCGCCGCCGAGCAGCTCTACCTGTCCGAGACCGGCCAGTTGGAGCAGGACTACTCCGACGCCAAGGCGTGGCCGTGGGCCGCGCTGGCCGGCGGACTGCTCGCGCTCGGGGTCCTGTTCTGGGCCCAGCGCCGCCACTACCTCCGTACGAACCGGGTGTTCAACCACGGCCTGCTGGCGGCTTCCGCGGCCACCGTGATCGTGCTGCTCTGGCTGACCGTCGGGCACACCTTCGCCCGCTCCGGTCTCGGCGACTCCGACCGGCACGGCGCCCAGTCGCTGCACGCGCTCAACGAGGCGCGGATCAACACCCTGCGGGCCCGCGCCGACGAGAACCTGACGTACGTCAACCGGGGCTCCGTCACCACCGAGGACGGCCTCGACAAGTACGAGGACAGCTACCTCAAGGGCATGAGCGAGCTGGCCGGCAAGAGCCCCGACGCCGAGGAGGCGCCGGGGCAGAGTCTGCTCGGCCGCGCCCTGGAGCTGGCCGACGACGACCAGGGCCGCGAGCCGGTCGCCGAGGCCGTGGACAACGTACGCGAGTGGCGCAAGCTGCACGGCGAGGCGCAGGCCAAGAACGTCGCGGGCGAGTACGAGGAGGCGAAGGACCTGGTCATCGGCGGCGACGGGGAGAAGTCGACCAGCGAGTTCTTCGACCAGGTCGACGACAGCCTCAAGGAGGCCCTGGATCACGAGCGTCGGGAGTTCAGGTCGGCGGCCGAGGACGGCCGCGGGGCGCTCTCGGGCCTGTGGATCGGCGCCGGGGTGCTCGCCGTGCTCGGCGCGGCCGGCGCGGTGTTCGGCATCGGGCGCAGGCTCTCGGAGTACCGATGACGGCGAAGGGGGAGGCAGCGATGCGGACGGCGAAGGCACCGAGGACGAGGCGGAACCTGCGCGGCTGGGGCGGCGTGGCCGGAACGGCGGCGGCCGTTGCGCTGACGGCCGCGCTGCTGCCCGGACTCACCGGCGGCGACCGGCAGGACGGCCCGGCGGACGACCGCGCCGGCGGCGCGGTCGCGGCGCAGCCGGCGAAGTCGAGCCAGGAGGAGTGCCAGACACCGGAGGCGAGTCTGCGCCCGTCCGGGACCGCCTCCGGTGACGGCGTCGAGCGGATCGTCGACCGCGGCTATCTGATCGCGGGTATCGACCAGAACAGCTACCAGTGGGGCTACCGCAATCCGCTCACCGGCAAGCTGGAGGGCTTCGACATCGACCTGGCGCGGGCCATCGCCGAGGAGATCCTCGGCGACGAGACGAAGGTTGTCTTCCGCTCCATTCCCACCAGCCAGCGCATCCCGGCGCTGCAGGACAAGGACGTGGACGTGGTGGTGCGCACGATGACCATCAACTGCGAACGCATCCAGGACGTGGCGTTCTCCACCGAGTACTTCACCGGGGACCAGGCGGTGCTGGCGCCCGCCGACTCGGAGATCACCGGCTTCGACGAGAGCCTGGACGGCGAGCGCGTCTGCACCGCCGAGGGCTCCACGGGCGAAGACGCCCTGGAGAAGGGGGACTACGGCGCGAAGGTCAAGACCGTGCCGAACCAGCTCGACTGCCTGGTGCGGGTGCAGCTCGGCAAGGCCGACGCGGTCGTCACCGACAACGCGCTGGCGGCGGGACAGGCCGCGCAGGACCCGTCGATGAAGCTGTTCGGCACTCTGGACCAGCCCGAGCCCTACGGCGTGGCGATGAACCTCGACGACGACGATCTGGTGCGCCGGGTCAACAAGCTGCTCGACGACTACCGCAAGGACGGGCGCTGGCAGGACGCCTACGACAAGTGGCTGGCCGACGCCATGCCGGGGATCGAGGGACCGCCGGCGCCCAAGTACAAGAACTGAGCCGGCGCGCGCAGGAGCAGGAACAGCACGACAACAACGGGCAGAGTACGGCAGCACGGAGGGAAACAGATGCCGCTCCCGCCACGGGGTTCGATGGACCGCGAGGAGGTCGATCGTGCGCTCGCGCGGCTGGGAGCCGAGCACGAGGCGATCGAGACCTCGCTGCTCGCGCTCCAGGACCACGCGGGACGCCGGCTGCTGGAGGGCGCCGAGCTGTCCGGTACGACCAAGGAGCGCTGGGCCGCCGCCGAGCAGGCGATCTCGCTGCTCTGGGCGCACTTCGACGCGTACACGAGTGCGCTGGGCTCGGCCCGGGAGATCCGGGCCCGCCGCCGCTCGCCGGGCGCCGCGGAGCTGGCCGAGCTGACGGCGCTGCTGCGGGACCACGGCGTCACCATCGCGCCGGGTGCCGCGGCCCTGCCGCGCACCGTCGCCGGCGGCTATCCGGCGTCGCTGACGGGGCCGGCCCGGCTGTCGGAGTCGCTGAAGCTGGACGAGCTGGTGGAGCGGATGAACCGGTGGTATGCGGAGGTGATCGACGTCGTCGCGGCGGCGGACTCCGTGTGGTCGGCGCTGCCCGCGCGCATCGACCTGCTCGCCGCCGAGCTGCAGCGCACCCGGTCGCTGGCCCACTCCGTCGGGGTACGTTCCGGGGAGCACCCGGCGGGCGACGACCTGGAGCGGATCACCGCGGAACTGGCGTCGCTCCGCGACGAGGTGGTGCGCGACCCGCTGGCGTTCTGGTCCCGGCCCGCGGGGCGCAGCCCCGGCGCGGCGCCCGGCGGCGGCACGCCGGACACCACGCGCTACGACGCGGCGGCGCGCGGCCTCGAAGACGTGCGCCGGGAGATCGACGCCGTGCTGCACGTCCGGCAGGACGCGGAGGAGCGGCTGATCAAGGTGCGCGACGTGCTGTCGCGCGCGGACCGCACGCTGGGCGAGGCGCGGCGGGCGCGCGGCGAGGTGCTGGCGAAGATAGCGGCGTCCGAGGTGCCGGCGGTCAGCGGCCCGCCGACCGCGTTGAACGAGCAGTTGGCCACCGCGGTCGAGTTCCGCAGGCGCGCCCAGTGGCACCGGCTCTCGCCGCTGCTGGAGAGCCTGGAGCAGCGGGCCGAGGAGGAGTTGCTCCGGGCGCGGGAGTCGCTGACGGCGGTGACCGCGCCGCTGGCCGTGCGCGCGGAGCTGCGCGGCCGGCTGGACGCGTACAAGGCGAAGGTGGCCCGGCACGGCTTCGCCGAGGACCGCATCCTGGTGGAGCGGTACGACGCGGCGCGCCGGCTGCTGTGGTCGGCGCCCTGCGATCTGATCGCGGCGGAGCAGGCGGTGCTGCGCTACCAGCGGGCCACGGCGGAGGTGCTGGCGGCGGGACCGGTCGATCGGCCCGGGGGCACGGCGTGAGGCTGGACGGAACGGAGTTGGGGGAGTCATGAGCAACGCGCAGGCATGTCAGCGGCCGGGCTGCGGAGGCACGTACGAGGACGTCGGCGGCGGCGAGCTGTACTGCGACACCTGCGGGCTCGCCCCCGTCGTCTCGCCGGACGGCGTGGTCGGCTCGGCGCCCACCGGGGTGACCGGGCACCGCCGGGGCAGCAGGGGCAGTTCCTCGTCGAGCGGTTCCAGCGCGTCGAGCCGGTCGAGCAGCACGTCGCGGAGTAGTTCGCGGGCGTCGCGCCGGTCGGTGTCCGGGCGGCTGTCGCGCGCGCTGACCGGGGAGTCGACGGGCCGTTCCGTCTCGGTGAAGAGTTCGCGTACGTCCGCGGTGGCCTCCCGCGGCAAGCTGGGCGCGGGCCTGGTCTCGGTGCCGGAGGTGCCGCGGCCCGACCCGCGCACGGCGGTGCTGGCGAACCCCGAGGTGCCCGAGCGCAAGCGGTACTGCAGCCGCAGCGAGTGCGGGGCGCCGGTGGGCCGTTCGCGCGGCGGGCGGCCGGGGCGTACGGAGGGCTTCTGCACCAAGTGCGGGCAGCCGTACTCCTTCGTGCCCAAGCTCCAGGAGGGCGACATCGTCCACGGGCAGTACCAGGTCGCGGGCTGCCTCGCGCACGGCGGCCTGGGCTGGATCTACCTGGCGATCGACCGCGCGGTCGCCGACCGCTGGGTGGTCCTCAAGGGCCTGCTGAACACCGGTGACGAGGACGCCATCGCGGCGGCCGTCTCCGAGCGCAGGTTCCTCGCGGAGATCGAGCACGCGGGCATCGTGCGCATCTACAACTTCGTCGAGCACCTCGACCAGCGCACCGGCAGCCTCGACGGCTACATCGTCATGGAGTACGTCGGCGGCAAGTCGATGAAGGAGATCGCCAACGAGCGGCGCACGCCGGACGGCAAGCGCGACCCGCTGCCGGTCGAGGTGGCGTGCGCGTACGGCATCGAGGCGCTGGAGGCGCTCGGCCACCTGCACAGCCGCAACCTGCTGTACTGCGACTTCAAGGTCGACAACGCCATCCAGCAGGGCGACCAGCTCAAGCTCATCGACATGGGCGCGGTGCGCCGCATGGACGACGACGAATCCGCGATCTTCGGCACGGTGGGCTACCAGGCGCCCGAGGTGGCCGAGGTCGGCCCGTCCATCGCCTCCGACCTGTACACGGTGGCGCGCACGCTGGCCGTGCTGACCTTCGACTTCCAGGGCTACACCAATGTCTTCGTCGACACCCTGCCCGACCCGGACTCGATCGACGTCTTCAACCGGTACGAGTCCTTCTACCGGCTGCTGGTCCGCGCCACCGACCCCGACCCGGCCCGCCGGTTCGCCTCGGCCGCGGAGATGTCCGAGCAACTGACGGGCGTGCTGCGGGAGGTCGTGGCGCTGCAGACGGGCAAGCCGCAGCCGGCGCTCTCCACGCTCTTCGGTGCCGAGCTGCGGGTGGTGGACACCGAGCTGTTCCCGCCGGCGACCGGCGAGACCTCGCAGCTCGGCGCCCGGCCCGTCAGCAAGCGCGAGCGCACGGCGCGGGCCGCGGGCAACGGCGTCCCGGCGCTGCCGCCCGCGCAGGGCGTACCGCCGCAGTTGCCGGGCGGCGGGCCGGGGATGGGCACGCAGGTGGCGCTGCCCGCGCAGATCGCGGACACGCTGCCGCTGGACTCCCCCGCGGCGGCGCTGGCGCTGCCGGTGCCGCGGGTGAGCCCCAGCGACCCCAACGCAGGCTTCCTCGCGGGCCTGATGGCGTCCGCGCCGGCGGAGCTGACCGCGGCGCTGGCCAACGCGCCGACGGACTCCATCGAGCTGCAGTTGCGCCGGGTACGCGCCCATCTGGAGCTGGGCGACCTGGCCGCGACCGGCTCCGCGCTGGCCGAGCTGGGCGAGCAGCACCCCGACGACTGGCGGATCGTCTGGTACCGCGGGCTCCAGGCTCTGGCTACCCGCGACTTCGAGACGGCGGCGCTCTCCTTCGACGCGATCTACGACGCCTTCCCCGGCGAGCCCGCGCCGAAGCTGGCGCTGGGCATCTGCGCCGAGGTGCTGGGCCAGTTGGACAACGCCACCGAGTACTACCGGCTGGTGTGGACGACCGACCCGGCCTACGTCAGCGCCGCGTTCGGGCTCGCCCGGGTGCGGCTCGCCGCCGCCGACAGGTCCGGCGCGGTACGGGCGCTGGAGTCCGTACCGGAGGCGTCGATCCACTACACCGCGGCGCGGGTCGCGGCGATCAGGGCCCGGCTGCGCCAGCGCGCCCCGCAGGAGCCGCTGCTGACCGATCTGCAGGCGGCAGGTACGCAGGTCGAGCGGCTGCAGGACGTGGGCCTGGACGCGGGCCGCAGAGCCCGGCTCGCCACCGAGGTGCTGGGCAGCGCGCTGGACTGGGTGCTCACCGGCCGCACCGGGGCCGGTCAGCACCCGGCCGCACCGGCGGGTCCGCCGCAGCAGCCGCTGCTGGGGTGCACGCTGGACGAGGACGGGCTGCGGCTCGGTCTGGAAAACTCCTTCCGGGTGCTGGCCCGTCTCGCACAGCACGGCCATGAGCGGATCGACATGGTCGAACGGGCCAACCGCTACCGGCCGAAGACCTGGGTATGAGAGGAAAGCCCATGGCGAACACACCTCCCGTATCCCAACTGAACTCGTGCCCCTCGTGCGAGGAGCCGCTGGAGGAGGGTGACCTGTTCTGCGGGGCGTGCGGCGCGGATCTCGCCGCGCCCGCCCCCGCGCCCGCGGCGGCCGCACCGGCGGCCGGCCCCAACGGCGCCGCACCCGCCGCGGCTCCCGCGGGGGCGCCGCCCGCCGGCCAGGTCGCCGCGCCGGACAGCCGGCCTTCCGACGGGCAGCGCACCGGCAGTTACCGCATCGCGGGCCCCGGGACCGCCCCGCAGGGCGGCGGGGACTCCGGCGAGTTCCTGCTCGACACGCCCACGGAGGACCCGGAGCACTACCCCATCGCCGAGCCGGTGGCGCCGCAGGGCGCCGACCCGCGCGCGGCGCTCGGCACCGCCGCCCCGGACGCCCCGGCCGCCGCCGAGACGCCGGCCGCGGGTCAGGTGCCGCCCGGGCGGCGCTGCATCGCGTGCCGTACGGGCACGATCGACGCCGACGGCTACTGCGAGCGCTGCGGCCACGCGCAGCCGCGCGAGCGGGACCACATGGAGCACGAGGTGGAGGGCGTCGCCGCGGTCAGCGACCGGGGCCTGCGCCACCACCGCAACGAGGACTTCTTCGCCATCGCCGGGACCGCCCTGCCCAACGGCGCGCCGGCCACGGTCGCCGTCGTCTGCGACGGCGTGTCCTCGGCCGGCCGGCCGGACGAGGCGTCCGCCGCCGCCAGCGTCGCCGCGGGTGCGTCGCTGCAGGCCACGCTGGGCCGCGGGCTGCACCCGCAGCAGGCGATGCACGAGGCGCTGCTGGCCGCCGCGGGCTCCGTCAACGAGCTGGCCGCGCAGCACTCGCCGCTGAGCCACCAGAACGCGCCGGCCTGCACGATCGTCAGCGCGGTGATCGCCGGCGGCATCCTGACCGTCGGCTGGGTCGGCGACTCGCGCGCGTACTGGGTGCCGGACGACCGGGCCGCGCCGTCGGCCCGGCTGACGGAGGACGACTCGTGGGCCGCGCAGATGGTCGCCGCCGGGCTCATGTCCGAGGCGGACGCGTACGCGGACGAGCGCGCGCACGCGATCACCGGCTGGCTGGGCGCGGACGCGCACGAACTCGACCCGCACACGGCCTCGTTCAAGCCGGACGGGCCCGGCGTGGTGATCGTGTGCACCGACGGGCTCTGGAACTACGCGGAGGCCGCGGCAGAACTGGCCGCCGCCGTACCGCAGGACGCCGCGACCCGGCCGCTGCACGCGGCCCAGGTGCTCGTCGGCCACGCGCTGGACGGGGGCGGCCACGACAACGTAACAGTGGCGGTGCTCCCGTTCCCGGGACCGGCGGGCGGGGCAGGCCCTTCGTGACGGAGGGGGAACGCGAGGGGGTGTGATCCGCCACGGGGGGCGGCGCGCGCGTAACGTTGTCAGCCTCTCTTGCCCGGTGAATTGTCTACATAGATCTAAATACCATCAGTGGGAGGGGACGAGATGGCCAACTTCTCGAAGTCGAACGCGCCGGAGTTCTCGGTCGAGGTCTACCAGAACGAGTACCTGCCCGAGGACGGCCGCGAGGTCAACGCGATCGTCACCGTCGCCTCGACGGGCGGCGGCACGACGGGCGGGATGCCGCTGCCCGCCGCCGATCCGGGGCGGATGCAGTTCGGTTCCGCGGGCCCCGACGCGGGCGTGGTGATCATGGTCGACTGCTCGGGTTCGATGGACTATCCCCCCACCAAGATGCGCAATGCCAGGGACGCCACGGCCGCCGCGATCGAGACGGTACGCGACGGCGTCGCCTTCGCCGTCGTCGCCGGCACCCACGTGGCCCGCGAGGTCTACCCCGGCGGCGGCCGGCTCGCGGTCGCCGACCCCGCGACCCGTACCGAGGCCAAGGAGGCGCTGCGCAAGCTGAGCGCCGGCGGCGGCACGGCGATCGGCACCTGGCTGCGGCTCGCGGACAAGCTGCTGGGCTCCTCCGAGGTGGCGATCCGGCACGGCATCCTGCTCACCGACGGCCGCAACGAGCACGAGTCGCCGGAGGATTTGCGCGCCGCGCTCGACGCCTGCGCCGGCCGGTTCACCTGCGATGCCCGCGGCGTCGGCACGGACTGGGAGGTCAAGGAGGTCACCGGCATCGCCTCCGCGCTGCTCGGCACCGCCGACATCGTCGCCGACCCGGCCGGCCTGGCCGCGGACTTCACGCAGATGATGGAGACCGCGATGGGCAAGGAGGTCGCGGACGTGGCGCTGCGGCTGTGGACGCCGCAGGGCTCGGTCATCAAGTTCGTCAAGCAGGTCGCCCCCACGGTCGAGGAGCTCACCGAGCGGCGTACGGAGGCCGGCCCGCGCGCCGGCGACTACCCCACGGGCTCGTGGGGCGACGAGTCCCGCGACTACCACGTCTGCGTCGAGGTTCCCCCCGCCTCCGTGGGCCAGGAGATGCTCGCCGCCCGCGTCTCGCTCATCCTGCCGCGCCCCGACGGCAGCGCGCAGACCCTCTCCCAGGGGCTGATCCGGGCGGTGTGGACGGACGACATGGCGGCCTCGACCCGTATCAACGCGCAGGTCGCGCACTACACGGGACAGGCGGAACTCGCCCAGGTGATCCAGGCGGGCCTGGAGGACCGCAAGGCCGGCGACATGGACGGCGCCACGGCCAAACTGGGGCGCGCGGTCCAGCTCGCGAGCGCCTCCGGCAACGCGGACACCGCAAAGCTACTGTCGAAGGTGGTGGACGTGGTGGACGCGGCGAGCGGTACTGTGCGTCTGAAGGCCAAGGTCGCGGAGGCCGACGAGATGACACTGGAGACACGGTCGACGAAGACCGTCCGCGTCAAGAAGTGACGAGAGTGAGACAGGGGGATCCACCGAGATGGCGACCTGCCCGAACGGTCACCCGTCAGGAGCCGAGGACTGGTGCGAGGTGTGCGGCATCCGCATGCCGGGCGCCGTCCCGCCACCGGCCGCCCAGGTCCCGCCGCCGGGCCCGGGGGGCTACGGCTACCCCGGTCCCCCCGCCGGCGAGCCCACCCAGGCCGCGGAGCCCTGCCCGTCGTGCGGTACGCCCCGGGAGGGGCAGGCGCAGTTCTGCGAGGAGTGCCGGTACAACTTCGTCACCCAGAGCGCCCAGCCGTACGTGCCGCCGACGATGGCCCAGGGCTTCTCGCAGGGCTTCCATCCGCAGCACCCGCAGGGGCTGACGTACCAGCCCTCGGGACCCTCGCAGGTCCACCGCGGTCCCGAGCCGCTGGGCCCGGACACCGGCGCGGCGCAGGCGCCACCGCCTCCGCCGCCCCCGCCGCCGCCCGGACCCGGGCTCGGCGTGCCGCCGCAGGCGCCGCCGCAGCCGGACCCGCGGATGGGCGGCGACTTCGTGATCACGCCGCCCAGTTCCGCCCAGCCGCCGCCGCAGCACGGGCAGCACGGGCAGCACGGGCAGCACGGGCAGCAGTTCCCCGGCCAGGGGCCGCCGCAGCCGGGGGGCTGGGTGGCGGTCGTCGCGCCGGACCGGGAGTACTTCGCGGCGATGATGTCGCGCAGCGGTCCCGAGGCGCAGGGGCTGAACCTGCCGGCGTACTCGCCCGAGCAGAAGGTGCCGCTGGTCGGGCCGCAGATCGCGATCGGCCGCAAACGGCAGTCGACCGGTGAGGTGCCGGACATCGACCTCGCCAGACCTCCGGAGGATCCGGGTGTCTCGCACAAGCACGCGATGCTCGTGGAGCAGCCGGAGGGCGGCTGGGCGGTGGTCGACCAGAACAGCACCAACGGCACGACCGTCAACGGCGCGGCCGACCCGATCCAGCCCTTCGTCCCGGTGCCGCTGAAAGAGGGCGACCGGGTGCACGTCGGCGCGTGGACGACGATCCGCATCGAGCGGGGCTAGCCGCCCGTTCCGCCCGCAGGACCCGGAAGGCCCGGTGCCGCATCGTTCCGAGCCGGACGGCAGAGGCGATGTCGTACGGACCCCATCCCGTACGCCACCGCCGGACCCCGCACCACCGCGGGAGCCAGCACCACCCGCACCACCGCCGCCTCAAAGGCGAGGCGCCCTCAGCGGCTGACCGGCCGGTCCCCGGCCGCGCCGTGCGGCACCAGATCGAGCTGCACCCGGTGCGTACCCACCCGGGTCGCGGATCCCCCGGCACCCGCACTCCACCACGCCGAGCCGCAGCGACAGCCGCCCCTCCCCCGTACGGTGCAGCTCCACCGCGAACTCCAGGCTCACCCGCTCCACGCGGAACCGCCAGTCGCTCCGCTCCCCTTCGCGCTCCGCCTGCACCAGCTCCCGCCGCACCTCGGCGATCGCCTCCGCCAGCCCCACCAACTCGTCGCTCCGCGCCTCGTGCGCCATCAGCGAGCCCCCTTCACCTCATGACTATCTGTCAGTGAGCCGTTCCAGAGTGTAGAGGGGCAGCCGCCGGGAGCGTTATCGTCAGCCGTCATGGGGGATCGGGCAGCCGCGGGGGGAAACGGCTGGCGGCTGCGGCTGCGCACCGGCGGCAAAGTGCTGGGCGCGGGCATCCTCATCGCCCCCGACCGGGCCCTGACCTCGGCGCACGCCCTCGACGGCACCGACGGCGAACTGACCGTCGACTACGCCGACTACCGCGGCGCCGTCCCGCCCAGCCGCGCACGACTGCGCCCGCGACCCGGTGGCGGTGCTCCGCGAGCTGACCGAGCTGCTGCACGCGGACATCGCCCGCCTGGAGGCCCCACGATGACGGATCCCGGCGTACGGACCGACTGCCCGCACCGGCTGTTCTCCGGCGCCGGCTGCACGGGCGAGCTGCTGCCCGCCGGCGCTGCGCAACAAGCCCGACCGGCCGGAGCCGTCCGCCCTGTTCGTGCCGGTGCGGCGGCTGCTCGACGCCGGCCTCGGCCAACTGCCGCCGCTGCGCCGCTGGCTGGAGCGGCCGGCGCCGCGGCGGAGCGCGCGGCAGGTGTCCGAGCCGCTGGACACCCGGCCGCCGGCGGCGGGCGACGTGGCGGCGGCGCTGCCGGTGCCCAGGCCGCACGCGGAGGACGGCCAGCGCGGCCTGTTCGGGCTCTCGACGACCCATCCGGGCAGGAAGCTGCACCAGCCGCCGGACGAGCCGTCCGCCGAGATCTGCTTCCACAACGTACGGATGCATCTGCAGTCCGTGCCGGCGCCCGGGCTCGCGGAGGCGGCGGCGGAGCTGGCCGAGGCGCGTGGGATCCTGGCGGGCAGCCCGCACAGGACCTGGCAACTGGACTGGTACGAGGGGCTGCTCGACCTGGTGCGGGCGCAGGCCGCCGCGGACGGCGGCGGGGCCCGGGTCCTTCCGGAGGGTGAACAGGGCCCGGGCGACGCGGTGTCACCCGAAGTGGCGGCGCTGAACCGGGCGTACCGCCACTACGAGGCGGTCTACCGGCGGCTGCCCGGCGAGTACGCGCCGAAGCTGGCGCTCGGCTACTGCGCCGAGCGGCTGGCCGCCGCGGCGGCCGACCCGGCCGGGACGGCCGGCGGGCGCACGCCGGAGGAGCTGCGCCGGACAGCCACCGACCACTACCGCACCGTCTGGTACCGCACCGTCTGGTACCGCAACCGCATGCAGGGCAACGGGGCGTTCGGCCTGGCCCGGCTCGCGCTCGCCCGCGGCAGCAGGCAGGAGGCGGTCGACGTGCTGGACAACATGCCGATGGACTCCCCCGACCACGGCGCCGCGTGGATCGCGACCCTGCGGGTCTCGGCGGCGCGACTGGGTGCCGGCGGCCCGTCGCTGCCGCCGCTGGCGGAGATCGGCCGGGCCCGCGCGCGGCTCGCCGGCGCCGCCGACACCGGCAGCGCGGCGCCGCTCCATCTCGCGCAGGAGCACGGGCTGCTGCTGGAGGCGGAGTTCCTGGAGTGGGCGCTGGACCTCGTCACGGGGCCGGACGCGGCGGGCGGCGACGACGGCTTCCCGTACGGCCGGCTCTTCGGGGAGCCGTACCGCCCGCGCGCCGGCGAGCGCCTGCTGCCCCGCGTGCTGCCGTCCCGCCCGGCCGCCGCCCGCGACACCCCCGAGCGGACCATCCGGCTGCTCCTCGCCGCCTGTTACCGGAAGCTGTCCCGGCACTGCCCGGACGACGACCGCGCGAAGCTCATCGAGCTGCACAACGCGGTCCGCCCGCCCACCGTCGTCTGACCCGCCCTCTGGAGGCGCACCCCGATGGACACGCTGCGGTTCGGCGTCACGCTCGCGGACGCGGCGGAGGCGCAGCACCGGCTGCGCGCCGACGTGGCCGCGCACACCGTCGACAGCACCGTGGAGATCACCGCGGAGGCCGCGGGCGGGCCGCTGCCGGGAGCCGCCGGCACCGGCGTCATCGTGGCCGTGGACTTCGCGCCCGAGCGGCTGGCGGAGACCCGTAGGGCGATCGCCGCGGCGATCACGGCGCTGCCGGACGGCATGGCGTTCGCGGTGCTGCACGGCGGCGGCGCGCCGCGGATCAGCTACCCGTACGACGCCGGCGAAGTCTGGGCGTACGCGGACGGCATCAGCCGGAACATCGCGCGCTTCGAGGCGGAGCGGCTGCTGCCCGAAGGCGGCGCGGCGTCCGCGGGCGGCACCGGCGGGTACGCGGCGTGGCTCGACGCCGCCCGCGCGCACGTCGCCCGCGAGCCGCGCCGGATCGCCCACCTGCTCGTGGTCACCGACGGCCGCGGCCACGACGACGGCCGTCTCGACGCCGCGATCGACTCCTGCGCCGAGGTGCTGACGTGCGACGTCATCGTTCCGCAAGGCGCTGGGCGAGGCGGACAACCAGGTGCACCGGTCGTACGTGGACGGCCTGATGGACACCGTGGGTCCCGGCGAGCGCTACAAGCAGCAGAGCGGCGCCGCCCGCCAGGCGCTGTCGCGGCTGTCCGACCGGCAGATCGAGGGCGACGACGGCCGCCGGGTCGTCGAGGTGCTCAACGTCCTGCACGACGCGTACCAGGACGCCGTCAACGAGGCCGCCGCGTACTACCGGGGTGCGGAGAACCGGCCGATGCGGGAGGAGAAGCTGCACGAGGCCGAGACGGTGCTGCGGCGCGAGGTCACGGGCATCCTGCCGCGGCTGGAGGAACTCCAGCACGATCAGCTCGCGAGCATCAAGGACGAGACGGACGTGGCCGCGGCCGAGAAGGCGGGCTGGATCGTCGCCCTGACCGCGCTGTCGCTGCTGGTGCTCGTGCTGCTGCTGGCCTGGCGGCTGCTGTGGCGGAGCTGCGGGCGGCTGTTCAGCGGCTGGCTGGCCGTGGCGCTGGTGCTCGTCGGCGTCCTCGCCGTGCTGCCGCTGGCGGCGTACGACACCCAGCACAAGCTGGACGCGGTGCACACCGCGCTGGTGCGCGTCGACGGCACCGACGAGCAGAACGCCATCGACGACGAGGCCGAGAACGTGCGCGAGAGCATCGCGTCCACCTCGGCGGCCACCCGCGCGCTGCCGTGGCTGGCGGCGGGCTGCGGCCTGGCGGTCGTGTGCGCCGCGGGCGGGCTGCTCTGGCGGCTCTACGACGACTACGGGAGGGACTAGCCGTGCTCCGGACGTCCCGGCTGCGCCGGGTTCTCGTGGCGGGGGCCGCGACGACCGTGCTCGCGGGCTGCGTCGGCGGCCAGCCGCTGGCCGACGAGGCGGTGGACCGCCCGGTCACGGTGCTCGGTCCGTGGACGGGCACGCAGGAGGAGACCTTCGAGAAGCTGCTGAAGAGCCAGGGCTTCGACTACGTCTACCAGGGCACCGCCGCCCAGCGCGAGGTGCTGCTCTCCCAGGCGCAGGCCGGCACCCCGCCGGACATCGTGATCATGCCACCGGCGAGCTGGCGGTGTACGCCGCCGAGGACCGGCTCCAGCCGCTCGACGAGTGGAAGCTGTACGACGAGGACCAATACCACGCCCCGTGGATCCCGCGGGCCACGGGGAAGTCCGGCGAGCGCGTGTACTGGGTGCCGGTCCGCGTGGCCCTGAAGAGCATCGTCTGGTACCGGGCGGCCAACGGCAGGCCGGAGTCCGTCGGGGCCGGGGAGTGGTGCGTGGGCATGGGCGACGACGGCGCCGCCGGCTGGCCCGGCAGCGACTGGTTCGAGGACCTGCTGCTCCAGACCGCCGGGGCGAAGACGTACGCCCGCTGGGCGCGCGGCGAACTGGAGTGGACGGATGAGGCCGTCGTACGGGCCTGGACGGCGTGGGGCACGCTCATGAAGTCGGAGGGCACGGGGCCTGCGCGCTGGGCGCTGCTCAACGACTACCGGGGTGCCGACGACGCGAACGGGCTGCTCTTCGGCGGGCGGGTGGAGACCGACGAGTGGTGCGTGGCCGAGCACCAGGGCTCGTTCGCCCGCGACCTGTACGGGGACGCCGCCGGCCGGGCGGACTACACGCCCTCGACCCCGTATCTGCCGGGCACGACCGTGCCGCGCGGGCGGGAGGTGAGCGGGGACTTCGCGGCCCTCTTCGACGACCGGAAGAAGACGCGGAGGTGTTCCGGTTCCTCGCCTCCGCGGAGGGGCAGCGGGCCTGGGCCAGGACCTCGGACGCGCCGGTCTACAGCGCCAACGCGGAGCGGGGCATGCCGGAATCGGAGAAACCGGTGACGCAGCGGATCGTCCGCGACCTCGAGGACACCGCCCTGCCGCGCTGTCTGGACGCCTCCGACGTGATGCCGCCCGCGGTGCGCGACGCGTTCTACAACGCGGTGCTGCAATACCTGGCCGCGGACGGGCTCGACCCGCTGCCGTGGCTGCGGAACGTCCAGAAGGTGCAGGAGTTCGAGAAGCGGCGGCCGTGGATGACGGGCATCTGCGGCTGACCCGTCGTCCCGTACGCGCCCCGCCTCCCGTCCCCGTACCGGCTGCGAACTGCACAAACGGCACCACGCCTCTCCCCAGGCCGACCCCCCGGCACTAGGGTCTGCCCCATGACCGCCGCCATCGACGTCACCGGCCTGCGCAAGCGCTACGGCGACGTGCGCGCGGTCGACGGCGTGAGCTTCGAGGTCCGCGAGGGCGAGTTCTTCGGGCTGCTGGGGCCGAACGGCGCCGGCAAGACCACCACCCTGGAGATGGTCGAGGGCCTGCGCCGCCCCGACGAGGGCCGGGCGGTGCTGCTCGGCGAGCCGTCCTGGCCGCGCAACCAGGCGCTGCTGCGGCGCATCGGCGTGCAGCTCCAGGCGTCCGCGTTCTTCGAGAAGCTGACCGCCCGCGAGCAGATACGCACCTTCGCCTCCCTCTACGGCATATCCGACGATCGGGCCGACGCGATGCTCGCGGAGGTCGGCCTCACCGAGAAGGCCGGCACCCGCGAGGACAAGCTCTCCGGCGGCCAGGCGCAGCGGCTGTCGATCGCCTGCGCGCTGGTGCACGACCCCGAGCTGGTCTTCCTCGACGAGCCGACCACCGGACTCGACCCGCAGGCCCGGCGCAACCTGTGGGACCTGCTGCGCGGCATCAACGCCGCGGGCCGCACGGTCGTGCTGACCACGCACTACATGGACGAGGCCGAGGTGCTCTGCGACCGCGTCGCAGTGATGGACGCGGGCCGCATCCTGCGCATCGGGAAGCCCGCCGAGCTGGCCGCGGAGCTGGAAGTGGACTCGCTGGAGGACGTCTTCCTGCAGTTGACCGGGCGGGAGTACCGCGAGTGAAGCCGTTCGTCAGCCTGTCGAGGGCCATGGCGCTGGGACTGCTGCGCGACCGGGCCTCCGTGTTCTTCATCCTCGTCTTCCCGCTGATGTTCCTCGCGCTCTTCGGCGTGCTCTTCAAGGACGCCGGGGTCTCGCGAGCCACGGTGGTGCAGGTCGGGGCCGTCGAGGTCTTCGACGAGATGTCGGCGAAGGCGCGGGCCGGCCTCGACGACGTGCTGGAGATCGAGAAGACCGGAGACCGGGCCGAGGCGCTGCAGAAGGTACGCGACGGGGACGCCGACGCCGCCGTGTGGGAGGAGCCCGGCGGCGAGGTGCAGATGCGGGTCTCGGCCGCCGACCCGGTGCAGGCGGGCAGTGTCGGCGGTGTCCTCAGGTCCGTCGTGGACCAGGCCAGCATCGCGGCGACCGGGCAGCCGCCCGCGTACACGCTGACCGGCGGGCAGGTCGAGGACGAGTCGCTCCAGGCGATCCAGTACTTCACTCCCGGGCTACTGGGCTGGGCGGTGGCGATGGGCGGGGTGTTCAGCGCCGCGCTCGGGCTGGTGAGCTGGCGCAAGAAGCGCATCCTGCGGCGGCTGTGGCTGGCGCCGGTGCGCGCGGGACCGGTGATCTCCGCCCGTCTCGGCGTCAACATGCTGCTGGCGTTCGCCCAGACCGCCATCTTCTTGCTGGTGGCCACGGTGCCGTATTACGGGCTGAAGCTGACCGGCGACTGGTGGCTGGTGATCCCGCTGGTGGCCTGCGGCAGCGTGGCGTTCCTGTCGATCGGCTTCGCGATCGGCGCGTGGGCGAAGACCGAGGACGCCGCCAACGGGCTGGCGCAGATCGTCGTGCTCCCCATGGCCTTCTTGTCCGGTTCGTTCTTCCCGCTCGACGAGGCCCCGCCCTGGGTACAGAAGATCTCCGAGGCGCTGCCGCTGAAGCACCTGGTGCAGGCCATGCAGGACGTGCTCACACGCGGTGGGAGCTGGTCGGACGCGCTGCCGACGATGGGGGTGCTGCTGCTGACGGCGGCGGTGTTCACGGCGCTGGCGCACCGGCTGTTCCGCTGGGATGCCTCGTAACGCATTCCCGGAAGGGCTCACCGACATCGACCCGGGACCGGTCCCCAAGACGCTGTGGATACTCGGAAGCGCGAAGCGGCGTGGGCGACCGGCCGGCACCTTTTCCGCGCGGTCCGGCCCCGGCGCTCGTGGTGGCCACCAATGTCAGGGACGGCGCGCAGTACTATCTCAACTTCATCACCGAGGATCACATTACGGGCTCGTACGCCGCGTAGTGCCTGTCGTCGCTGAAACGGCAGCCGATGGGCTGATCGTGCGGCTGTGTTTCAAAAACCGCCGCCCAGGGAGCTATCGATAGAGACAGGAGTGGGCCAGGGGCGGGGGCGGCGCGCCATCCGCGACGCCGATACGTGGCCGACCCGGGCGATGCTCCGTCCCGGGCTACGGTTCCAGCCGCGCGACCCCTCCCGTCTCAAGGGCCACCCACAGGGCGCCGTCGGAACCTACGGTGATGCCGTGCGGCTCGGACGACGGTGACGGCAGAGCGTACTCGGCGATCTCGCCGCCGTCGGTGATGCGGCCGATGCGGTTGGCTCCCCATTCGGTGAACCAGCAGTCCCCGGTGGCCGCCGCGACGATGGCATGAGGTTTGGCCGTGCGGTCGGGGAGCGGGAACTCCTCGATCTCGCCGTCCACCGGAATCCTGCCGATCTGGCCCGCTGCGATCTCGACGAACCACAAGGCGGCGCCGTCGCTGGCGATGCCCACGGGTGCGGCGCCGGGGGTGGGGAGCGGGTGAGTGGCGAAGTCCCCGTCGACGGTGATGCGGCCGATGGCGTTCGCCTGGTTGAGGGTGAACCACAGGGCCCCGTCAGGGCCCGCGGAGATCGCCGAGGGGTAGGCGCCCGTTCGGGGAAGGGCGAACTCGGTGATCTCTCCCTCGCAGGTGATGCGGCCGATACGGTCGGTGTTCATCTCGGTGAACCACATCGCCCCGTCCGGGCCGGCGGCGATGCCGAAGGGTCCGCTGTCGGGCGTCGGTACGGGGAAGGATTCCGTCTCGCCGTCGACCGTGATGCGGCCGATCCGGTGGTCCCGGGACCGGGTGAACCACAGTGCTTCGTCGGGCCCGGGAGTGATGACCGCAGGGCGGCACTCGGACGAGTCCAGGGCGTATTCGTCGAGTTCGCCGTCGAGGGTGAGGCGCGCGATGCGGCCACTGTGCGCGAAGGTCAGCCACAGCGCACCGTCGGGTCCGGTCGCGATGCCGTAGGGACCGGCATCCCGGTCCGCCACGGGGATCTCCCTGACGGCCGGGGCAGCAGAAGGGTGCACGGCAATTTCCTCGCAGACGTCGCGGGCTGAGGAGCGGCACGCCCTCACCGTGTCCGCCGAAGTCCACACCGGAGAGGGCCCCGTCCGCGACGGGGAGTTCGATCTGCGTTCCGGTCACCACCGCACCCTGGCTGCGGGAGGACAGCCGGTGCAACTGCTTTTCCCGGAGAGTCGGGGCGGGTGAGGACGCAGCCGGCCGGGCCCGGGTCCTACGACTTCGGTCCTCGGCCGGGCGGGATGAGACGATGGGAGCGATGACAGAGATTCCAGTGGGGCCGCCGCCGCCCGGGACGTTCTACGAGCAGGTGGGCGGCGAAGAGACGTTCCGCCGCCTCGTGCACCGGTTCTACGAGGGCGTGGCGGAGGATCCGCTGCTGCGCCCGATGTACCCCGAGGAGGATCTCGGGCCCGCGGAGGAGCGGCTGACGCTCTTCCTCATCCAGTACTGGGGCGGCCCGCGCACGTACAGCGAGGCGCGCGGCCATCCGCGGCTGCGCATGCGGCACGCGCCGTTCGCCGTCGACCGCGCCGCGCACGACGCCTGGCTGCGCCACATGCGCGCGGCGGTGGACGAGCTGGAGCTGCCCCCGGCGCAGGAGAAGCAGCTCTGGGACTACCTCGTGTACGCCGCGGCGTCGATGGTCAACACCCCCGGCTGACCGGCGGGTTCCGCTCCGTACCCGCGGATCGGGCCGGTCACGATCCGGTCAAATTCCCCCATCACTCGCTACCGCGTGCGAACGCGCTCTGACAGCATCCACACAATTCGACGGTGGTGTCTGGGGGATGCGTGACGGGGTTCGTTCTGCTGCGGGCACGCGCCCACCGGCTGCTCCTCGCCGCGGCCCTCCTCGCCGTGCTGCTCACCACCGCCGTGCTGGCCACGCTCGCCGCCTTCTCCGGCACGGTCGGCGACGCCGCGCTGCGCCGCACGCTGGCCGGTGACGCGGCGGCCGACGCGGCGCTGACCCTGGAGGTCCCGTATCTGACCGGTGCGGACCGGGAGGCGGCGGGCAAGGCGGTCGAGGACAATGCGCCCGCGGCCTTCGCGGGCCTGCCGGTACGGGTCCAGAGCCTGGACCGCTCCGGACCCTACGAGCTGCCGCGCCGGCTCCAGCCGCCGGCGGCGCGGGCAGGGGAGGACCCGGACCTGACGCATCTGGGGGCGCTGGAGCGATCGGAGGTCGCGCTGACGGCGGGCCGCTGGCCGGGGGCGGCGGCCACGCCACCGGCCGCGGCGGGCGCTTCGGACGCGCGGGACGGCGGCGCCGTGGAGGTCGCCGTGCCGCAGATCGCCGCCGACCGGCTCGGCCTCGCCCCCGGCGACACCCTCGCCCTCGCCGGACGGAGCGACGACGACCCGCCGCTGCCCGTGGAGATCACCGGCGTCTACCGCCCCCGCGACCGCGAGGCCCCGTACTGGCTCGCCGACGAACTCCGCGGCAAGGGCGTCCAGCAGGGCGGCTACACCACCTACGGCCCCCTCCTCACCGACCCCGGGTCCTTCGCCTCCGGCCGGGTGGCGCAGGCCGCCGGGGCGTGGGTGCTGCGCGGCGACTTCGGCGAGATGACCGCGGGCCGCGCGGACGCCCTGCGCGCGTCGGTGAAGAAGGCTTCCGGCGCGCTCGCGGACGAGCCGGTCTTCGACGGCCGCGCCGTGGCCACCACCCGGCTCCCGCAGCTCCTCGACGGCACCGAACGGGCCCTGCTCGTCAGCCGGTCGACGCTGCTGATCGTCGCCCTCCAGCTCGTGCTGCTGGCCGGGTACGCGCTGATGCTCGTCGCCCGGCTGCTGGGCGCGGAGCGCCGCGGCGAGACGGACCTGCTGCGCGCCCGCGGCGGCTCCCGGCAGCGCATCGGCGTGCTCACCGCCGCCGAGTCGCTGCTCCTCGCGCTGCCCGCCGCGATCGCCGCGCCGCTGCTGGCCGGGCCGCTGATCCGGCTGCTCTCCGCGCGGGGCCCTCTGGAGCGGGCCGGGCTCACCCCGGACTCCGCGGCGGGCCGCGGCACCTGGCTGGTCGCCGCGGCCTGTGCGCTGGGCTGCGCAGCGGCGGTCGTCGCGCCGACGCTGCTGCGCGGCGGCGGCGCCGACGGGGTGCTGTCCGCGGGCCGTACGGTACGGGCCAAGCCGCTGCCCGCACCGCTGCGCGCGGGCGCGGACGGGGCGCTGCTGGTGGTGGCGGGCGTGGCCTACTGGCAGTTGGACCGGCAGACCTCCGGCAGCGGCGCGCTGAGCGGCGACCGCTCCGGCACCCTGGGCATCGACCCGGTGCTGGTCGCCGCGCCCGCGCTGGCGCTGCTGGCCGGGACGGTGCTGACGCTGCGCCTCCTGCCGCCCGTCGCCCGGCTCGCGGAGCGCCGCGCGGCGGCGGGGCGCGGGCTGCCCTCGGCGCTCGCGGGCTGGCAGTTGAGCCGCCGCCCGCTGCGCGGCGCGGGTCCCGTGCTGCTGCTGGTGCTGGCGGTGGCGATCGGCATGCTGGCGCTGGCCCAGGGCGCCTCCTGGGACCGCTCGCAGCGCGACCAGGCGGACTTCCACGCAGGCACCGACGTACGGGTCCTGACCAGCCGGCTGCCCGAGCTGGGCCAGGGCGGCATGATGGAGCGCGTCCCGGGGGTGACCGCCGCGGCCCCGGCGGCCCGGTGGGGCATGAGCCTGTCGGGTGGCGGCTCCGCGGAGGTCCTGGCCCTGGACACGGCCCGGGCGGCGGAGGGCCTGCGGCTCCGCCCCGACCTGGCGGACGGCGCGGAGGGCGCGGAACTGCTGCGCAAGCTGGCCCCGGGGGGCCCGGTGGGGAAGCAGGAGTCGGCTCCACCGGGACCGGAGGAGAAGCGGGAGACGGCCGCGGGCGCGGAAGACGCGGGCTCCGGCGCGTACGCCACGGGCGGCACGAGCGCCGCAGACAGCACGGGCGCCACAGGCCGCACGCGGCACCCCGCCGCGGGCGCGGAGCGCCCTGCGGGCGGCCCGCCCCCGGACGCGCGGCGCGCGGCAACCGCGCCCGCAGACACCGCGGCCCACCCCGCCGCACGCGCGGAGCGCGCCGTCGGCGACCCGGACCCGCCCGACCGACCGGCTTCGCCGGACCGGGCGGTCCCGGCCGCGGCCCGCGCCGGAGGCGCGGGCGCCGTTGCCCCCGCTGCCTCCCAAGCCCCCGCGGAGCGGACCCGCGCCGGCGGGCTGGAGCTGCCCGGGCTGCCCGGGGAGGTACGGGTGGTGGCGCGGCTCGACGCGGACGCGACCGCCCGCGGGCGGGCCGCGGTGACCGTGCTCGTCGAGGACCGGTACGGGGCCGCGTACGAGCTGCCCGCCGGCGACCTCCCCGCCGACGGCCGTACGCACACCCTCACCGCCGACGTCGCCGCCGCCGCGGCCGCCCCCGACGGCCGCCCCGCGGGGCCGCTGCGGCTCACGGGGCTCCGGCTCGTACACCCGCAGCCGAGGGACGGCGGGGAGCGCCGGCTGGACGTCGCGCGCATCGAGGTCGCCAAGCCCTTCGGCGAGGAGGACCCGGCCGCCGGCGCCCGGGAGGTGCCCCTCCCCGACGGTTTCAGGTGGCACGCCCGCGCGGTCTCCGAACCCGAGGCGCTGCACGACGAGACCCCCGCGGCGGTCGCCGACCGCCCCCGTGCCACCGGCGACTCCGCGCTCTCCCTGAGCTACGGCACCGGCGACCAGTTCTACGACACCTGGACGGGACCGCCCCTGGTCACCCTCACCGTCACCGCCGCGCGCGGCGCCACCTGGCCGCTCACCGCGCTGGCCACCGACGAGATGCTGAAGTCCACCGGCGCGAAGGTCGGCGACACGATCAGCGTCCCCGTCCCCGGTGGCAGCCTCTCCGCGAAGATCACCGGCTCGGTGCAGGAGCTGCCGACCACGGGACCGGGCTCGCCCGCGGCCGCGGCGGAGCCCTCGCGCGCCCGGTTCGGCGGCGCCCTGCTGATCGACCTGCCCACCGCCAACGGCGCGCTGACCCAGCGCGGCCTGGCCACGCTGCTGCCCTCGGAGTGGTGGCTGACGACGCGGCCGGGCGAGACGGACACCGCCGTCGCCGCCCTGCGCGACCGCGCCGACACCGATCCGGGCAACGTCCTCGTACGCGACGAACTCGCCGGCGAACTCGGCGGCGACCCGCTCGGCGCGGGCCCGCAGGCCGCTCTCGCCGCCACCGCCGCCGCCGCGGCGGTGCTGGCGGCGCTCGGCTTCGCCGTCAGCGCGGCGGCGTCCGTACGGGAACGCACCCGCGAGTTCGCGGTGCTGCGCGCGCTCGGCGCCCCGCAGCGGCAGTTGGCGCGCACGTTCGCCGCCGAGCAGGGCGTGCTCATCACGCTCGCGCTGGCCGCCGGGATGCTGCTCGGCTGGGCGCTGGCCCGCTCCGTCATCCCCCTCATCACCCTCACAGGACGGGCGGCGCAGCCCGTGCCGCCGGTGGTGGTGGAGCTGCCCGCGGGGTCCGTGGCGGGGCTGCTCGCGGCGGTCGCGGCCGTTCCCGTCCTCGTCACCGTGCTCGTCGCGCTGCGCCGCGGCGACCCGGCGACGGCACTGCGCCTGGGAGGCGAGTGACATGCCGCCCGTCCGCGCCGCTGCCTCGCCCGCCCCGTCGGCACCGGGAGGCCGGTGACATGCCCGTACAGGACCGGTCGGAGGCGCCCGAATCCCCGGGGGTGCCGGAGGCCGCCGGCGCCCCGGACGCCCCCGCGGACCCGTCGCGCGGCTCCCGCCCGCCCGGCGCCGCCCCCTGGGTGCGGACCCGGCTGCGGGCCGCGCCCGGCGGCGCGGTCGCGCTGGCGCTGCTCGTGCTCGTCACCGCGTTCCTCGCCGCCGCGTTCCCGCGCGGCGTCGACACGTACGAGGACCGCGAGGCCCGAAGGCTGATCGAGGGCGCCACGGCCGCCGAGCGGAACGTGGCGCTGACCGCGCAGCCGGACCCCGAGGTGAGGTTCGAGGACCGGGCGGAGTCGATGGGCGGGCGGGTCGTCGAGCGGTTCGTGCGGCCGGTGCTGGGGGAGTTCCGCGAACCGCTGCGGGCGGAGCGCGGACAGGTCTCGTACGGGGTACGGACCAAGCCCGTGCTCGTCACCGACGACCCGTGGCTGCCGAAGACCGACGGGCAGCGGCCCGAGGTGCAGCTCGACGCGCGCGCCGGGGTCGGGGAGCGCGCCCGGGTGGTCGAGGGCCGGCTGCCGGAGCCGACGGCGTACGAGGCCGAGGGCGGCGGTGACGTCGCCCTCGAAGCCGCCGTCACCGCCGCCACCGCGGACAGGCTGCACCTGCGCGTCGGCTCCCGCGTCCACATCCCGCGGTCCGAGGGCACGGTCGCCGTCGAGGTCACCGGCATCCTGGAGCCGAAGGCACCGGGCAGCGACTACTGGTCCGTCGACCCGCTCCTGCGCACCCCCGAGCTGCGCCAGCGGCCGGAGTCGCTCGAACCGCAGCGCTACTGGGCCGCCGCCTTCCTCCTCCACCCCGACAGCGGCCCCGCGCTCTTCGCCGGCACGCAGTCGTTCGGCCCGTCCTTCGAGGACGCGGGCGCCTCCCCGTACTGGAACGTGCCCGTGGCCGGCGGCGGGCTCCGCGGCCGGAACGTGGCCGCCGTGCTCGACGCCCTGTCCGCCCTCCAGGAGGGCCCCGGCTTCGAGCGGCTCGCCCAGCGCACCGGCGGCACGCTCGACGTCTCCACCGGCGCCACCGGGCTGCTCGCCGGCTACACGGGGGTGCGCGAGGCCGTCACGCCCGTCGTGGCCGTCGCCGCCTTCGGCGTCGGCGCGGTCGCGGCGGTGGTGCTGGGCATGAGCGGCGGCCTCGCCGCCTCCCGGCGCCGCGCCGAGCTGGCGCTGCTCCGCTCCCGCGGCGGTTCGCTGCGGTCCATCGCCACCCGCCTCCTCGCCGAGAACGCCGCCGCCGTGCTGCCCGCCGCCGCGGCCGGCTACGGCCTCGCCGTCCTGCTGCTGCCCGGCGCCCGGCACGCGCCCGCGCTGCTCGCGGCGGGCGCGACGGCGGTGCTGGCGCTGTGCGCGCTGCCGCTGCTCGCGGTGGCCGCCGTCCGCCGGCCCCGGCCCCCGGTCCGTACCGACCTGGTCAGGGCGCGGCCCTCGCGGCAGCGGCTGGTGGCGGAGGTGACGGCGGTGGTGCTCGCGGTGGGCGCCATCGTGGTGCTGCGCCGCAGGGGCGACGCGGACGGCGGCGCCGACGCGCTGGTCAGCGCGGCGCCGGTGCTCGTCGGGTCGGTCGCGGCGACGGTCTTCGTACGCCTCTATCCGCTGCCGCTGCGGCTGGCCGCCCGGCCGGCGGCGTGGGCGCGCGGTGCGCTCGGCTTCCTGTCGCTGGCCCGCGCCGGGCGCGCCCCCGCGGCGTCGGCGCTGCCGCTGCTGGCGCTCCTCGTGGCGCTGACGACGGCCTCGTTCGGCGGCTCGGTGCTCGCGGGCGTCGCCGACGCGCGCGCGACGGCGTCGCTCCACAGCGTCGGCGGCGACGCCCGCCTCACCTCGGCCGCGCCGCTGCCCGACGGTCTCGCCGCACAGGCGGAGAAGGTGGGCGGCGTACGGCACCTGGCGGCCGTCAGCACCGAGAGCGGACTGCAGGTCATCGGGCTGAGCGGCGATCTCACGCTGCTGACCGTCGACGCGGCCGCGTACGCGCGCCTCAGCGCCGACCTGGGCCTCGGCCCCTTCGACGCCGGCCGGCTGCGGGACGGGAACGGCGGCAGGGCGCTGCCCGCGCTCGTCTCCCCCGGCGTCGCCGACCTCATCGGCGACGGCACGCTGGGGCTCCAGTCGTCCCGGGGCCGGATCACGGCGGAGGTCGCCGCGGTACGGACCACGACGCCGGCGCTGACGGGCGGCCAGTTCGCCGTGGTGGACGCCGAGAGCGTGGCGCGGCACCTGCCCGGCACGGAGTCGGTCACCGAGGCCCGCCCCGACACGCTGCTGCTCTCCGCCGCCGGCGGCCTGGACGGCGCGGCGCTGCGGGAGCTGGTCCGCGACTCCGCGCCCGCCGCCGGCCTGCTGCTGCGCGACGACGTGACGGACGACCTGGCCGCCTCGGAGCTCCAGCGCGGCGCGGAGCGGCTGTACGCCGCCGCCGTGGCCGCCGCCACCGGCTACGCGCTGCTCGCCGTCCTGCTGTCGCTCCTGCGCGCCGCCCCCGAGCGCGTCGCGCTGCTGGCGCGGCTGCGCACGATGGGCTTCAGCCGGCGGCACGGGCGGCGGCTGCTGGTGCTGGAGGCGCTGCCGCAGTTGGTGGCGGCCGGTCTGGTCGGGGCGCTGGCGGGGCTGGTCACCGTACGGCTGCTGGGGCCCGGCATCGACCTGAGCGCGCTCGCGCTCGGCGAGGAGAGCCCCGACCTGCTCGGCCCCGGCGGCGCGGAGCTGCGGGCGGACCCGCTGGCGCTGGCGCTGCCGTCCGTGGCGGTGCCGGCGCTGGCGCTGGCGGCGGTGCTGGTGCAGGCGTGGTGGGGCGGCAGACGGCGGGCCGTACAGGAACTGCGGGCCGGGGAGAGGGAGTGAGATGGCCCAGACGCAAGAGAGCACGGGCGGTATGAGGAGCGGGACGACGCTGGAGGACCTGGAGCGGCGGGCGGCGGAGCAGCGCGCCAGGCCGGCGTACGGGCACGACGCGCTGATCTCCTGCGACCAGCTCGTCCGCATCTTCCGCACCGACGGCGTGGAGGTGCAGGCGCTCCAGGGCCTCGACCTGCTGGTCGCCGAGGGCGAGTTGCTGGCCCTGGTCGGCGCCTCCGGCAGCGGCAAGTCGACCCTGCTCGGCATCCTCGCGGGCCTCGACGTCCCCACCGCCGGCACCGCCACCGTCGCGGGCTTCGACCTGCTGGCGATGGACGCGCGGGCGCGGCTGCGCTACCGCCGGGAGGTCGTGGGCTTCGTCTGGCAGCAGACCGCGCGCAACCTGCTGCCGTACCTGACGGCCGTGCAGAACGTCGTGCTCCCGATGCAGCTCAGCGAGGGCGGCGGGGGCCGCCACGCGCGCCGCCGCCGGGTGGCGTTCGCCGAGGACCTCCTCGGCCTCCTGGGCCTCGCCCACTGCCGCGACCGCCGCCCGCAGCAGATGTCGGGCGGCGAACAGCAGCGTGCGGCGATCGCGGTCGCGCTGGCCAACTCCCCGGCGGTGATCCTGGCGGACGAGCCGACGGGCGAGCTGGACTCGGCGACGGCGGAGCAGATCTTCGCCGCCTTCCGCACGGCGAACGAGGAACTGGGCACGACGATCGTCATCGTCACCCACGACCAGGCGGTGGCCACGCAGGTCCGCCGCACGGTGGCGATCCGTGACGGCCGGATGGCGTCGGAGGTCGTCCGCCGCACGGAGGTCGACGCGAGCGGTGCGGAGCGGGTGGTGGCCCGCGAGTACGCCGCGGTGGACCGCACAGGCCGCCTCCAGCTCCCCCAGCAGTACACGGAGGCGCTGGACATCCGCGACCGGGTGGTCCTGGACCTGGAGGAGGACCACATCAGGGTGAGCCCGGACCGGGAGGACGGGGAGTAACCCGGGGCGCAGAAGCGGGGAGGGCAGCGTGCTGGGCACGTAGGCGGGGAAGACCGCACCCGCGAAGACCGCACCCGCCTGGCGCCTGCGGCGCCGGCGGGCGGCGGCCCGCGGAAGCCGGGTCCTGCGGACCGGACGCGCGGCGGCCGAAGGCTCGCGGCGTACCGACGAGCCCGGCCCCCGCCCGGGTCCAACGCGCCGACGGGCGCGGGACGTCCGCGGGTTGCGTACCCCGCGAGAGCGCTGCCGGTCACCTCTGCCCCTCCCGGACGCGCCGGCCGCAGGCGGGGGCCGGGTCAGACCGGGGTGACGCCCAGGCGGCCCAGGCCGCCCGTGCGGCGGAGGGCCACCGAGCCGTACGGGGTGCGCAGGCGGAGCCAGTTGCCGGCGGCGAGCAACGCCGGCTCGGCCGGGTCCTCCGGGTGCGGCAGGAGGCCGAAGACGCGGGCGGCGTGCGCGGCGCGCAGCGGCAGCGGGGTCCCGCCCAGCGGGCGGCTCCAGATCTCGCCGCCTATGCGGTCCACCTCCGAGCGCGTCCGCTTCTCCTCGGGCAGCGCCTCCACCCGGGACTTGAACTCCGCGACGCCCGCCACCACCGCGACGCGCAACTCCTCCGGCCGCGGCAGCCCCGCCACCGGCTCCCAGCCGCTCCGCGGCGGCAGCAGCCCGGCCCACCCGGGCCCGCTCACCGGCTGCGGCAGGTCCACGGCCGACTCCCGCCCCGGGGCCGGGGATCCGGCACCAGGGGCCGCGGCCGCGCTCTCCGCAGACTCCGCCCCGGCGGCGCTCCCCGCCCCGGCGTTCGCCGCGTCGATCGCCTCCGCCAGCTCCCCCGCCGACACCGTCTCGTCCAGCTCCGCCGCCGCCGTGGTCAGCAGCGCCGTACGGACCACGATCACCTCCAGCGCCGGCGCGTGCCCGAAGACGGCCAGCGCCGCTCCCCCGGTCCCGCCCCCGGCGCCGGCGGCCACCCGCAGCCGTACCGCCGCGCCCCTGTCGTACCGCAACAGCCGCCCCAGGAACACCGCCAGGCTCTCCGCCTGCCGTCCCTCGGCGAACACCAGCCGCCGCGTCATGCCGCCGCTGCCTCCCCCGGCCTTCCGGGCTTCCCCGATCCCGCGGGCGGGGGCGGCCCCAGGTACTTCTCCAGGAACGCCCGCTCCTCCGCCGTGATCCGCCGCGGCCGGCCGGCCGCGAAGTCGAACGGGACGATCACCGTCGACGCCTGCGCGTACACCGCGCCACCGTCCTCGGGCGCGTCCTTCACCTCGTACGCCAGCGTCGCCGCCGCCGCGCGGATCTCCGTCACCCACACCTCGATCGTCACCGGCTCGTACCGGTGCACGAGCTGGCGCCGGTAGTCGATCTCGTGCCGGGCCACGACCGACCCGCCCGCGAAGGACGTACCGCCCCCGCCGGCGCCCTCGCCGGGCGCCAGCCGGAACATGAAGTCGATCCTGGCCTCCTCCAGATAGCGGAGGAACTCGACGTTGTTGACGTGGCCGTACGCGTCCATGTCCGCCCACCGCAGCGGGCAGCGGTAGACGTGCCGGGCCACGTCAGCCACGGGTGAGCTTCTTGTACGTCGCCCGGTGCGGGCGCGCCGCGTCCGGGCCGAGCCGCTCGATCTTGTTCTTCTCGTACGACTCGAAGTTGCCCTCGAACCAGAACCACTTGCTGTCGCCCTCGTACGCCAGGATGTGCGTCGCGATGCGGTCCAGGAACCAGCGGTCGTGGGTGATGACCACGGCGCAGCCCGGGAACTCCAGCAGCGCGTTCTCCAGCGAGGAGAGGGTTTCGACGTCGAGGTCGTTGGTCGGCTCGTCGAGCAGCAGCAGATTGCCGCCCTGCTTGAGGGTGAGCGCGAGGTTGAGCCGGTTGCGCTCGCCGCCGGAGAGGACGCCGGCCGGCTTCTGCTGGTCCGGGCCCTTGAAGCCGAAGGCAGACACGTACGCCCGCGAGGGCATCTCGACCTGGCCGACGTTGATGTAGTCGAGGCCGTCGGAGACGACCTCCCACAGCGTCTTCTTGGCGTCGATGTTGCCGCGGGTCTGGTCGACGTAGCTGACGTTCACGGTGTCGCCGACGCGGATGCTGCCGGAGTCCGGCTTCTCCTGGCCGAGGATCATCTTGAACAGGGTCGTCTTGCCCGCGCCGTTGGGGCCGATGACGCCGACGATGCCGTTGCGCGGGAGCGTGAAGGACAGGTCGTCGATGAGCAGCTTGTCGCCGAAGCCCTTGCTGAGCTTCTCGACCTCGACCACGACGTTGCCCAGCCGCGGACCCGGCGGGATCTGGATCTCCTCGAAGTCGAGCTTGCGCATCTTCTCGGCCTCGGCCGCCATCTCCTCGTACCGGGCGAGGCGCGCCTTGGACTTCGCCTGCCGGCCCTTGGCGTTGGAGCGGACCCACTCCAGCTCTTCCTTCAGCCGCTTCTGCCGCTTGGCGTCCTTCTGGCCCTCGACCTTCAGGCGCGCGGCCTTGGTCTCCAGGTACGTGGAGTAGTTGCCCTCGTAGGGGAAGGCGCGGCCGCGGTCGAGCTCCAGGATCCAGCCGGCGACGTTGTCGAGGAAGTACCGGTCGTGGGTGATGGCGACGACGGTGCCCGCGTACTGCGCGAGGTGCTGCTCCAGCCAGGCCACGGACTCGGCGTCGAGGTGGTTGGTGGGCTCGTCGAGGAGGAGGAGGTCGGGGGCCTCCAGCAGCAGCTTGCAGAGCGCGACGCGGCGGCGCTCGCCGCCGGAGAGGTTGGTGACGGGCCAGTCGCCGGGCGGGCAGCCGAGGGCGTCCATGGCCTGTTCGAGCTGGGCGTCGAGGTCCCAGGCGTTCTCGTGGTCCAGCTCCTCCTGGAGCTTGCCCATCTCCTCCATCAGCTCGTCGGTGTAGTCGGTCGCCATCTGCTCGGCGATCTCGTTGAACCGGTCGAGCTTGCCCTTGGTGTCGGCGACACCTTCCTGGACGTTTTCGAGGACGGTCTTCTCCTCGTTGAGCGGGGGCTCCTGGAGGAGGATGCCGACGCTGTAGCCGGGCGAGAGGAAGGCGTCGCCGTTCGACGGCTGCTCCAGGCCCGCCATGATCTTGAGCACGGTGGACTTCCCGGCGCCGTTGGGGCCCACGACACCGATCTTGGCGCCGGGCAGGAAGTTCAAGGTGACGTTGTCAAGGATGACCTTGTCGCCGTGCGCCTTGCGTGCCTTGCGCATGGTGTAGATGAACTCAGCCAAGAGAAACCGTCCGGCAGATCCGAGGTGGGCAGATGCACCCATCTTGCCGCACGGGCGCCCCCGCACGAAAACGCCCCCGGTCCCGGCCGTCGCCGGCGGCGGCCGGGACGGGCGCGGGGCGGGCACGGGGCGCCGCCGGGGCCGCCGGGCGGGCATGCGAAAGGGCCGGATCCCGGAGGATCCGGCCCCTGTGCCGTGCGGGGCGTCAGCCGTCAGCCGGCGTCCGCCGGCCGGCACCGTTCGGCGCTGCTAGGCGCTTCCCGGCGCCGGCCGGAGGGCCGTCGTCAGGCGGCGTCGGCGCCGCTGCCGCGCCTGCGGAGCAGGAAGACGGTCGCACCGCCGACCACGACCAGGCCGATCGCCACGCCCGCGATCACCGGGGTGGCACTGCTGCCACCGGTGTTCGCCAGGTCGCCGCCCTCGTCGTCACCGGCGTCGTCGCCGCCGGCGGAACCGCCCGCGGAGGCCGGGCTCGGCTCGCTGGGTGCCGGAGTGTCGTTGCCCGCGGTCTCGCAGTCGAGCACGCCGGTGAACTTCTCGCTGAAGCCGTCGTCACCGTTGATGGTGATCTCGTACGCCTGGTCCTCGGCGACCTCGACCAGCACGGTCTTGGACTCGCCCGGCGCCACGGTGTGGGACTCGCCCGCCAGCTCGAAGGAGAAGGGCTGGTCGCCCTTGTTCTCGGCGGTCACGTCCACGCCGCCCTTGGCGCAGTTCTTGTCGGCGGACAGGGCCGGGATCGGACCCTCGCTCGCCCAGTTCGCGGTGGCCTGCGCGGTGACGGTGGTGTCGCTGGAGCCGGCCAGGATCTGGGTCTGGCTCTTCGCGTGCTCACCGACGCCGGCGAAGGCGCGGCCGACGGGCACCTGGGTGGTGGCCTGGGCGGTCAGCGTCGCCGACCCGTCCGGGGTACCGGCGGGCACGTCGAGGAAGACCTCGGCACCGTCGGAGGCGCTGGTCAGCGCCTTGCCGTCGGCGTCGACGACCTTGACGCCCGCGGACTCGGCCTCGGGCGACAGCGAGAGGCTGGCCTCGGCGGCGTCGGTGTTCACCGTGACCGGACCGAGCTTCTCACCGGACTTGCCGGAGACCGCGGTCGGACCGAGGTTCAGCGAGGGCGCGGGCTCCTCGATGGCCTCGGCACCGGCCTCCAGGTAGTCGGCGAGCTTCTCCGCCTCCGGGTCCTTGGCCTCGACGTTCACCTTGTCGGAGAAGCGCCAGATGGCGATCTGGGTGCCGGCCGCGGCGGTGTTCTCCGTCAGCTCACCCGCACCGGCCGCCGCCGCGAGCGCGGAGAGGTCGTCCACCTGCGGGTAGGAGTTCTGCAGAATCCAGTTGATCTTCCCCGCGTCGGGGTTGTTCTGCAGCGAGGAGGCGCTCCAGGGCACCTCCTGGTACTTGGCCTCCGGCTGGGTCGGGTTGCCGAAGTCGATGCAGTAGGTCTGGATGGTGCCGCCCTCGTCGACGGCCATCTCGAAGAGACCGGCACCGATCTCCTTGCCGCCGTCGACGATCGCGGTGTCCTTGATCGTGAGCCCGCCCAGGGTGGCGGTGGCCCCGTTGGCGGGCGGCGCGTCCTGCGCCGCCGCGGGAGCGGCGCCGGCTATCGCACCGGCAGTGGCCAGGCCCGCGGCGAGCACAGCCGCGGTGAGCCGAGCAGACCGCCGATGCGACGGCCTCCGAACAGAAGTCATGGTCGAAAATCCCCTCCGGGCGGGTTGGTCAAGGCTCGGATTGCCCCCGCCGTAAGAACGCCTTCGCTCCGGGCTCGTCGAGCCGCTCGGAATCCTATGGACTCCCCTCGTCCCGCGAACCTCAAATACCCCAAGGGAACAGGTTTTTAGAACGCAATCGTTACATGGGGCAACGACTATTTCGGGCAGATCCCAGCGGACCGGCAGAAGTTCTCGCGCCTCAGTCGAACTGATCGTCTCGGAACCGTCACCGTCCGGCCCCCGCGAGGCCGGCCGACGGCCACGCAACTCCGGTGCCGGGCCCGGGAGTCGGCTCCGCCCCTGCATCGGGGACCGCCGTTGCCGGGCCCGGTACGGGCCCCTGGCCCGGAGGTTCGCGTCAGCCCAAGTCCGGTGTGAGCACCGGCTGTCGGGGCTCCCGGTCCGCCGCGTCCGGTGTCCCGGGCTCCAGCGCCGGGGTCAGGGCGTCCCGTACCGCGACGTCCAGGTCCGTCCTCGCCGGATCCGCGAAGGACGGCCTGAGCCGCGAGACCCGGCGGAACGCCGCCGTGCCCCAGCCGAGGTCGTGGCCCACCGCCGTCGCGTCGATCGTCGGGTCCGTGCAGCGCACGCCTTCCTTCTCGTACTCCCTGACCCGCAATCGGCCCCGCACCAGCAGCGGCTCACCGATGGCCACGGAAGCCGCCACATTGTCCGCCAACTGGCGCCACGCCCAGACCGTAAAGAAATTTGTATATGAATCGCTCCAGCTACCGGTCGCCTGGTCGAACCGCCGCACCGTCGCCGCCAGGCGGAAACGCACCGCGGGCACTCCTGACTGCGTCGTGCGGTAATCCGCGCTCGTGGCCGCATTCCCCACGACGGTCACCATCGTTTCGTTCATCTCCCACGCACCTCCCCCGTCCGGGCACTTCACCTGCCCGCTGACCCACATGCTGCCCGCTCCGCCCCGCCCCCGCGACCCCTGTGGATAACTCCGGACCCGGCCGCGTAGCAGCAGGTCAGGGCCGTGTGCCGCCGCCTGACGCGACGGTGTACTGCTCCCGCACCTCGCGGTAGCGCAGCAGCTCCGCCGCCATCGGCTCCAGCACCCGTGCCCGCCCGCTCGCGGCCGCCGACTCGCGCAGGCGGCGCTCCGCCTCCTCGCCGTACCGCCGCGCCGCGCCGCGCGCCGCGAACCGGCAGGCCAGCGCCAGCCCCGGGCCGGCGGCCGCGGTGACCGCCACGAGGGCCAGGGGCAGCGGCCACGGCACTCCGGCCACGCCGGACAGCGCCGCGACCAGCCACAGCACCGCCAGCGCCTGCGCGCCGAGCAGCCCGCGCTGCACCGCACCCACCACCGACCACCATCGCGGCCGCGGCACGGCCCCGGGCCCATCGGGCATCGGCGGCTCCGCGCCCGCCTCCGGGTCCGCCGCCTGCCGCGCCAGCCCGTCCGCGAGCCCCTCCGCGCCCCGCACACCCGCCTCGCGCACCGCCTTCGCCCACGGCGCCGGCAGCCCGGCGCCCGCCTCGTCCGCCACGGTCCGTACGGCCTGCTCGACCACCGCCCGCGCGGGGACCAGCCCCTGCTGCCCGTCCCGGGGTTCCGGCATCAGCGCGCCGACGTCCGCCGGCCGCCCGTCCGATCCGGGCGGGCTCTGGCGATCCCCCGCGTCGCCCGAGCGAGCCCGTCCCCTGGCCCCGCCCGGCGCCGTACCCGCCCGCCGGCGCCGCCACAGCTCCGCCGACCGCGCCCCGCACGCCTGTTCCGCCTCGCGGAGCCACAACTGCTCCGCCGCCTGCCCCGTCGCCGCCGCCCCGACCGCCTCCGCGAGCCGGTCCTCGAACTCCGCCCTGACCTGCTCGTCGAGACCGCCCCCGCCGCCTCCGCCGACGTACACCTCGCGCAGCCGCGCCGTCGCCTCGTCCACGTCCGCGGTCAGGCGGCGTTCCGCCGCCCGGCGCTCCGCGATGAACGACACCAGCTCCGCGCGCAGGTCGGCCACGCCCTCGCCGGTGAGCGCGGACAGCGACAGCACGCACGCGCCCGGCTCGCCGTGCTCGCCGAGCGCGAGGCCGTCCTCGTCGAGGAGGCGGCGCAGGTCGTCGAGCACCTGCCCGACGGCGTTCGCGGGCAGCCGGTCGACCTGGTTGAGGACGACGAACATCACCTCGGCGTAGCCGGCCAGCGGTTGCAGGTAGCGCTCGTGGAGCGCGGCGTCCGCGTACTTCTCCGGGTCGACCACCCAGATCACCGCGTCCACGCGGCGCAGCAGGTCTTCCACGCGGCGGCGGTGCTCGTCCACCGCCGAGTCGTGGTCGGGGAGGTCGACCAGGACGAGCCCGCGCAGCCCCAGGTCGTCGCGGAGCGGGCGGGCGGCGCGCGCCGGGAGCCCGAGGCGTTCGAGGAGCAGGGTCGGCGCGTGGTCGCCGGCGCCGCGCCAGGCGCACGCGGCGGGCACGGAGGTGGTGGGCCTGCGCACGCCGACTTCGGAGAGGGGGGCGCCGGCGAGCGCGTTGAAGAGGCTGGACTTGCCGCTGCCGGTGGCGCCCGCGATGGCGACGACGGCGTGGTCGAGGGAGAGCCGCTGCCGGTCGGCGGCCTCGTCGAGGACGCGCCCGGCCTCGGCGAGCGTGCGCCCGTCGAGTCGTGTACGGGAGAGGCCGACGAGTTCGCGCAGAGCGTCGAGGCGCCCGCGCAGGGGGCCTTCAGCACGTGGTACGAATCCTCCGGTCGCACCCGCGTCCGCCCCGTATCCCGCACGCGCCCCGCCGCGCCCCAGGACCGCGGCACGCGGCACGGCACCGTCACCGTCGTACGCACCGCCGCGCCCCGGGCCGTCCGCGGAGTCCCCGTCCTCCCGGCCCACCCCGAAGCCGTCGTCGCCCGGCCCCGTACCGGAGTCGGCGCCGGAACCCGGATCCGCATCGGCACCCGTACCGAAACCGGCGCCGGTGCCCGGCCGCCCACCGTCCTCCGCACCGGCACCCGCACCGCCGCCGCCCCCCGCCGCCGGCCCCGCCGCCGCACCGCCCGCCGGCTCCGGCACCCCCTCCGCCCTTACGTCCGACCCGCCGTCCGCACCCATCTCCGCGACACCGCCCTCTCGCCCACCGCCATCCGCCGGACCCCCGTGCTCCGCACCGAACCCGGCGCCGGAACCGCCCCCCGTATCCACGTCGGCCGCGGCCCGGTCCCCGGACCCCGCCGCACCCCCCGATTCAGCCACCCCGTCAGCCCGTACACCCCCGTCGCCCCGAACACGCCCGTCGCCCCGAACAGCCCCGACAGCCCCCACCGCCCCGACGACAGCCCTCACCGCTCCGTCCCCCGCGGCAGTCGCCACCGCCCCGCCGCGGGAACCGGCCGCGTCGCCCGCCTGCCCCTCGCCCCCCGGCGCGGACACCGGGACCGGCACCGGCACCGAGTCGCCCACCGCGCCGCCCTCCGCCCGTACCGCCTCCCGGCGCTCCCGCCGCACGCCCCAGCGCGCCGCGCGCCGCGCGATCAACCCGTCGTCCCACATGCCCCCGGCCGCGGCCGGGGGCACCGCGCCGACCCCACCCCGCGCATCCCCCGAGCCCCGCACATCCCCCGCCCCACCCGCGTCCCCACCCGCATCCCCACCGGAGTCATCCGCACCCGCGACCCCATACAACTCAGCCACCTCACCCGCCCCATCGACCCCACCGGCCCCCGCGACCGGCTCCGCAGCCTCCCCAATTGGAACCGGAACCTCCGCCGACTGGCCGCGCCCCGGCGTCTCCTCCGCATGCATCTCGCCCACCTCGCCGGACACCTCGCCCACCTCACCCGTCACCCCGCGCACCTCACCCGTCACGTCGCGCACTCTCCCGTCACTTCTCCCGCTGCAGCACCGACATGGCCGCGATCAACTGCGCCTGCTGCCCCGACTGCGCCTCCAGGGCGTCGATCACCGCCAGCCGGCGATCCCGCTCGCCGTCCAGCACCCGCTCGAAGTACATGCCGAGCAGCCCGCCGCCCCGGCTCCGCAGCCGCAGCCCGTCCTTCGCTCCCAGCAGCGCCGCCAGTTCGTCCGCCGCCCCCTGCCCGTTCGCACCGCCGAGCAGCGCCACCGCCAGCAGCGCCGCGACCTCCTCCGGGTCCGCGTCGCCGGGCCGCTCCGCCGCCCGCAGCGCCTCGTCGGCCAGCTCCTCCAGGCACCGCTGCCAGCGCCGCACGAGCACGCCCACCCGCTCCTGCGCGCCCTCGCCCGCCTCGCCGAACGGCACCGCCGCCGCGCCCGGCTCGCGGCGCAGCTCGGCGGTGAACCGCTCGTCGGCGGCGGCCACCGCGCAGTACAGGACGGCGGCGACGCTGCCGGTCAGGGCGTCGAGGAGGGCGCCGGAAGCACCGGTGAGGGCGCGGTTGCGGTAGTGCGCCAGGGCGTCGCCGGCGAACGCGGCCCCGCCGACGAGGTCGGCGTGCGCCTGCTCCGCGGCCTCCTCGTACGACCGCTCCACGCGGTGCGCCATCCGCGACGACGCCGCGTGCTGCGCGGCGCACGCACCGGCCAGCGACGTGACCCGCGAACGCAGCGACGCCAGCACGCCGTTCGCGGTCCGTACGGCCGCCTCCGCCCGGGCCGCGGGATCCTGGGCACGGTGCGCGAGCCACTCGCGCAGCTCCCGCACCGCCGTGGCGGGCAGCAGCCCGCTGCCGCCGCCGGCGGACTCGGGGAGTTCGGGGACGGTGAAGCGCGGCACGTCGCCGAGTCCGGCCTTGCGCAGCAGCGTCGCGTACTGCAGGGAGATCTCGCCGGCGACCTGGTGCGGCACCCGGTCGAGCACCGTGACCAGGCTGACGTCGTACTCCTTCGCCGTACGCAGCAGGTGCCAGGGCACCGCGTCCGCGTACCGCGAGGCGGTCGTCACCAGCACCCACACGTCCGCGGCGCACACCAGCTCGGCGGCCAGCTCACGCGCGTGCCCGGCGAGGGAGTCGATGTCGGGGGCGTCGAGGAGGGCGAGCCCGCTGGGGACGTTCTCGTCGACCTCGATCCGCAGCAGCGTCCCGTCGGGCCCGCCGCCGCCCTCGCCGAAGGTCGCCGCCCCGCGGGCAAGACCGCGCCGCGTCAGACCGTCCGGCGTCAGAACGTCGCGCGCCGGGCCGTGCCGCGGGGGGTACGGGTCACGCACGTCGTACGCACCGGAGGCACCCCTGTTCGCCCCGTACGCCTCACGCGGACTCCCCCCGTACGCCGCACGGGAACCACCACCCCCGAACGACTGACGCGCCCCGCCGCCGTCCCCCGCATCCCCACCGTCACCGTACGGCTCGTCGACCTCCTGGGCCTCGTATGCCCCGTACGACTCATAGGCTTCGACGCGCCCGTGCGCCCCGTCCTGCCGCGGCATCCACACCCGCGTCAGATGCGGCAGCACCCGCTGCCCGGCGAACCACGACTGGTCGTCGGGGTGGCAGACCAGGACCGGCATCCGCGTCGTGGGCCGCAACACGCCGGACTCGCTGACGCATCTGCCGACAAGCGAATTGACGAGCGTCGACTTTCCTGCCCCCGTCGATCCCCCGACCACCGCGAGCAGCGGCGCGTCCGGCCGGTGCAGCCTGGGCACCAGGTAGTCGTCGAGCTGGGCCAGCAGTTCCGCTCTGCTGCGCCGCGCTCCGTCCGCCCCCGGAAGGGGGAGCGGAAAGCGCGCGGCGGCGACGCACTCGCGGAGCGTGGAGAGTGCGTTCAGCAGGTCAGGCCGTACGTCCGAGGTCGCCACATGCGAAGAATGCCCGCTTCCTTCCGAATTTGAAAGCGTTTAGCCCCGCAGCGCGCCTTCTTCAACCCGGAAGCTCCCGCCACGCGGGCATAACGACTGCACAACACCACCGGCACCACCCGGAAAAAAGCGGTGCGCGAATCGCACTCGCCTGCGATTATCGGGACGCTTCACTGAACCTCCACAAGGTGGTGCCGGAGTGAAGCTACCGGGTGTGGCTCAACGGAGCCCTATCCTTGACCCCTGGCAAGGTCACGGATCCGCCGAGCCCGGCCACCGTTCCACGCCACACCGGCCCCCGTAGCTCAGCGGATAGAGCAGGCGCCTTCTAAGCGCTTGGTCGCAGGTTCGAGTCCTGCCGGGGGCGCAGGGCTGCCCTCCTCCCCCAGGGAGGGCCTTCCCCCACTTCAGAGACTTGCCCCCCACCCGCCGACCGACACCCGTCCGCCATGAGATGATCATGGTGTCCGTCCGGCTGGAGCAGGCTGAAACCGGGCTTCTACGGGTGGCCGTCCCCCGTGTGTCCCCCGGGATCCGTTCCTCGGCGCTGCCCACGGCAGCCACGGAGCAGACAATCAAGCGGCCGGAGGCCCTTACGGGCCCCCGGACCGTCTCATGCAGCCGCCGGCAGATACCGGAGCCCTTCGATCCGTTTCAGGTGGTCGTCCGGACTGGGCGGCGGGGCGGCGTACATCCGATACGAGACCGCGCGGTCCGGCTGCGGGTCGTTGATCGCCGTGACCGACTCCAGGATGAAGCCGTGCTCGACGAGGAGGTCTTCCCGCAGAGGGCGTCGAGAGCACCGGTCTCCTCGGTGGGGCTCATGGACTGCTGGACGGAACCTCGGCCACGCCGCTGACAATCAGGCGGGTGCGGTGCCGGCATCCGGACAATCCGCGGCGGCTCTCCGGCGCCGTTTCAGGGCCCTCGATCCGGCCGGATGACCGGGAAGGAGCCGGGGGAAGGGTTCTCGAACCGGTCAGTGGATCCCCGAAGTTGAGCGGTCGGCGAGATCGCCTGGTTCTCCAGGACTCGCACGTCGAGAATCCAGAATAACTGTCCCGCATGGACATATTTGCGTTTTAACTGTTGGTCGAAGGCAATTTCACTCATCTGCCTGCGGCACTAAATGCATTCTTCTACTACCCTGAGTCCCTCTCCGTTCTGACGAACCGTCATGCTGCGCCCCCGGTGAGGCTGTGGCGCCGGAGAGATTCGTGTTCACGTTTCTTGCGTGAAACACCCTCCGCTGTTACACAAAGGAGTGAGCGTCAAGATGTCCTTGAATGAGTCCAGAGCCCCGAGATGGCGCACAGTCATTTCGTGGCTGGCGGCGGTGGTGGCGATGGTAGTCACTGCGGTCGCCATCACGACGACGCAGACCTATGCAGTCGCGACACAGGTCCCGCTCGGCACCACGGAGAGCTTCGCTGTTCTCGCCGGTGAGTCGGTGACCAATACCGGCCCGACTGTGGTCACCGGTGATCTCGGCGTCAGCCCCGGGACAGCGATCAGCGGTTTTCCGCCGGGTCTGGTGAACGGGTCGATCCACTCCGCGGACGCGGTCGCTCTTCAAGCAAAGAGTGATCTGGTCACGGCCTACAACGACGCCGCCGGCCAGGCTCCGGATGCGAGTATCGCGGGCGACCTCGGCGGTCAAACCCTCGCTCCGGGTGTCTACAACGCCTCCTCCTCGATCGGGCTGACCGGCACACTGACCCTGGACGCCGGCGGCGACCCCGACGCCGTATGGGTCTTCCAGGTCGGATCCACCCTGACTACTGCATCGGCCAGCAGCGTCGAGCTCATCAACGGCGCATCGCCATGCAACGTCTTCTGGCAGATCGGGAGCTCGGCGACACTGGGGACCGACACCACCTTCGTGGGCAACATCCTGGCCCTCACCTCGATTACCGCGAACACCGGCGCGACCATCGAGGGTCGTGCGCTCGCGCGTAACGGCACGACGTCTCTGGACACCAACGTGATCACTCGTCCCGAGTGCAACGGCGGAACCAACGGTGCGACCACCAACGGTGCGACCACCAACGGCGCGACCACCACCACCGGGGGCACTACCGGCGGGGGTGGGCTGCTCGGCGGTCTTACCGGGGTGACCACCGGCGGGCTGCTGGGAGGTGCCATCGCCGGCAACTCCACTACCGCCGGCACCACAGGGGCCAACACCGCAGGTGGCACCACCAATGTCACCACGACGGGCGGCACCACAGGCGCCACCAACACAGGCGGCACCACAGGGGCCACCACGACCGGCGGCTCCACCGGAGCCACCACCACCGGCGGCAGCACAGGGGCGACCACGACCGGCGGCACCACCGGAGCCACGACGGGAGCCACCACCGGCGGGGGGCACGGCGACAAGTGCAAGCACCATGACAAGTGCAAGCACCACGACAAGTGCAAGCACCACGACAAGTGCAAGCACCACGACAAGTGCAAGCACCACGACAAGTGCAAGCACCACGACAAGTGCAAGCACCACGACAA